>CAZEDT010000044.1:0-4975 GCA_964510795.1 uncultured Syntrophomonas sp. | reverse complement strand
TAAAGAAAAAAGCAGGAACAATGCCCTGCTAATTACTAGCTTAAACCGTACTTTTTCTTAAATCTCTCTACCCTTCCGGTGGTATCTACGATCCGGCGTGTATCACCAGTATAAAAGGGGTGGCACTTCGAGCAGATTTCCACTTTTATATTTTCTTTAGTGGAGCCGATCTCCATCTCGCTGCCGCAGGCGCATTTGGCAGTGGTGGTAACATATTTAGGATGTATTTTTTCTTTCAATGTTTTCACCTCGCTTTGGTACATTATATCGCCAAATATTCATAAAAACCAGTAACAGTCCTTAATAGCAGACTGCGAGAAATATTATATCAATAAAGCTAATAAAAGACAAATAAAAGTTTAAATTGCTACTTCTTTCTCTGATATAATTCTTCAATGAGATCCTGATAATGCTCTAAAATAACTCGCTTTTTGGTTTTCTGGGTGGGGGTTAATTCATCGTTCTCCTCGGTGAAACGGCGGGGAATAATGGCATATTGTTTAATAGCCTCATACTCTTCTAAATGTTTATTAGCCTCGTTTACAGCTATGGCAACCTTTTCTTGTAAATCTGGCTGGGCAATAAATTCCTCGCCTACTTCAATGCAAATGGACACACCAGTAGCAGTAGAGTATTTCAGCTTGCTTTTATCATAAACAATACCCTTGCGCTCAAAATACTCAATAAAGTAGTTGAAATTCGGTACGATCAGAGCGCTGATAAAATTCCTTTCATCCCCAACTACAAAAACTTGTTCTACTCCAATGTTAATAGTAAATAGACTCTCTACCTTGAGAGGAGCTACATTTTTTCCTATCGCCAGGCAAATTATAGCCTTTTTGCGATCTACAATCCGGTAATATCCGTTCGTATCTTTTTGCGCCAAATCTCCAGTTCTAAACCAACCATCCGGAGTGAAGGCAGCTTCATTTTCTTCAGCCTGGTTAAGGTAAGAGACAAAAATACCCGCTCCTGAAATTTCCAGTTCCCCGTCTTCTGCTAACCGCACCAGCGAATCATTGGCCTGGGGTCCAATGCTGCCAGGCTTAGCAGCATACATAGGATTGTAAACACAGGCGCCCACCGTTTCCGTCAATCCATACCCCTCCAGCACCGGCAATCCGGCAATATAAAAAAAGCGTAACAAATCGGGGGCAATGCCCGCACTAGCCGAGAAGGAAAATCGAAACCGCTGCCCAAATAAAGCCCGTACCTTGGCGAAGAGCTTATCGGCTACGGTATATTGAATACGTAGTCCCAGGGGTAAACGGGCTTTTAGCTTCATAGGCCGCATGTCAATACAGCCTTGGCTGTCAGTTCTATATGTCAAGGCTTTGTCCCCTACCGCCAAAGCCCAATCAAACAGACGCTTTTTGGACGGGCTGGCGTCCAACTGTTGTTGAAACTGCATATAGATTTTTTCGTACAAGCGGGGTACACAGCTGAACCAGGTTGGGTTGTATTTCTGCATATCGGCGATAATGGTAGCCGGGCTATCTGCGTAAGCGATGGCTGCACCCGTATAGATGGCCGGCCATTGAGCGCAGGAACGATCAAAAATATGTGAAAGTGGCAGGAAAGACAGAACTCTATCCTCCGGACTCAGTGGATGCCCCACTTTAATAAAGTAATTGAAGGCCCCATCCATGCGGGTAGACATAGACTCATGGCTTAGAATTGCCCCTTTGCCCTGGCCAGTAGTACCGGAGGTATAGAGAATAGTAGCCCAATCCTCCATTTTGATCTGTTTCCATCGTTGCGCATAGTCGCTCTGGTTTTCCCCCCAATCCCGCTGGCCCAATTCCATTAAATCAGACAGAGATATCACGCGTTTGTCCGGAGATTTATATTTTATGTCCAAAACAATCAATTTTTCCAAACTTGGCATTTGCCCCATGCCTTTTAAAACCTTCTCAGCAATATGTTCGCTCCCAACAAAAAGATAGCGGCTGGATGAATCATTAATTATATACGTAACTTCACGTAAAGATAAGGTCGGATAAATGGTAACCAGGACAGCTCCACAATTAATAACTGCTACATCGGTATGGGTCCAATAGGGGCTGCTGGCGGACATGATGGCCACCCTTTCGGTTTTATCCAGCCCCAGGGAGAGCAGACCGCTGGCTATATTTTCTACCCGCTGCTGCACTTCCTGCCAGTTGAAGTGTCCATGGTTATCACCACCATAAAGATCCGGGTTAAAAACCTGGGCGGTACGCTTTGGAAATGTAGCCACAGTATTATAAAAGGCCTCACTCATGGTCAATTTCTCCACATATGTGCTCATGCCAATTTCCCCCTATTTATTTATGGTAGACGAGAGTGCCAGCCAACAATATAATTTCTTAAATATTAATCTCCCATCTAAGAATATTATAACATTGATTTTACATTTTTTGCCATTATTATTACAAAATGTCATTAAGCCGATTTTTAAAACCTTTATGGGTCTAACCAATAAGGGATATGACCATAAAAAACTTGTCACATAAACGCATTGAAGCCCTGGGCAATCTGCCCAGGGCTTCAATGCGTTTATGCTTATTCGTTCTCTTTATCAGGGCTATATCGATAAGTAAAAAATTGTTGGGCAAAGAAGCTATCATAATTAGTAAAAAATTCTTCCTCACCATCATTATCTTTTATCTTAGCGTTAAAAACGTACATTTTGGCATCCAGATTATCTGCCTCATGCAGCACAAAGGCTTCTGGAAAAAGTGGAATAACCGGTGAACCAAACTCCAAACTGCCATGGTGGCTTAGGATCATATGCTTGATCATCCATTCCAGTCGTTCAGGGAAGGCCAGACCGGCTGAATGTAATTCTCTAATGCATTGGCTGATCATTTCACTACCCATGACAATATGCCCCAGTAGTTTACCCTCCGTGGTATACTGTGGCGTAATCCCATTTTGGTATTCGGCTACTTTGCCAATATCATGGAGTAAGGCCCCGCAAAGTAAAAGGTCCCTATTCAGTTCCGGATATGAATCAGCTACCTTTAAGCATAGATCTGCCACCCGATCGGTATGCTCGAGAAGCCCTCCCGGATAGTTATGATGAATTCTCTTGGCGGCTGGGGTACGAAAAAATTGCTCCTTAAGATGCGCAGTAAAAATTTGCTGGATTAATTGCTTAAGGTAAGGATCCTCAATAGACTGCACCAGTTGTTCAAAATGAATTATCAACTCATCCATATTTTCTGCTTGCTTCAAATAAACACTCGGATCTTCATCCAGAACCTTGACTATTTTGGCGGTTATCTGCATTTTGCCGGAAAAGTTACTCATATCTCCCAGAACTCCAATGACAATACCATTTTCAAGAGTGCCGGTAAGCTTACAGTTTTCCCATACCACCGCATTGATATCGCCGGTGCTATCACCCAGCTTGAGATTATACATATCTTTGCCATCTTTGGTTTTACGATAGACCTTATCCAGAATCAAAAACTTGCCTGCTACCTGCTGACCCTGACTGGTCCCTCGCAACTCTTGCACAGTTGATAGTTTCTTATTACTTTCCAAAACTCTCTCTCCTTACTACTAAGATACGCCAAAATCCATTAACATTTAGGATTATATTAGTAACAGACTCTCCTTACACTTACTAGCGTACAGGATGACTATAGGACCCCAGCTTCAACCGGGGTATCTCTTCCTGCAAGATTTTGATAAAGCTGGTAATCCCTAATGCTTCACTACTTGCGGGTAAACGGGTAAACAATTCCTGCGGGTCAATATTTAAATTACGCAATTGTACCATATCCACATGCTTTTCCATAAGTAATTCCAACAGTGCTTCTGTCTCTTCTTCCCGGTCAGTAAATCCAGGGAAAGTCAAAAGGTTCAAGGACACCTTCAAGCCGCAGTCCCGGGCATAACTGATAGAATTTTTGACATCCTGTAAGCAGTAGCTTTTGGGCCGATGGTAGATATTATAATTTTCTTCCCGGCAGGAAAACATGGTAACTCGCAGAGAATCCAGCCCCGCATCACACATTTTTTTAATGCCTTCAGTATAGCCGGCATTACTGTTCATGTTTATGGTGCCCTGTCCGGTCTCCGAGCGGATAATTCGTATAGCTGCAGATAGCTTGTCGGCATTCAAGGATGGTTCTCCCTCACATCCTTGACCGAAACTAATTATGCCTTCCTTGGCGTGAAGGAGGTGATTAATAGCCAATTCGCTGATCTCTTGTACTGTTGGTGAAAAGTCCAGGCGATTTTGCGGAGAATCGGTATCCAGATGACTTTCTGAAATACAGCCTATACAATCCGCATTGCAGGCAGTCATGGTAGGAATCCCCGCTTCCCAACGACCATAGAATAAATTTTGCGCCGTGTAACAACTGTATTCCATGGAGCAACGGGCCAACTGCCGCAGAATTCGATTATCAGGATATTTTTTCAGCATTCGGGATATTTTTCCAGGCAGCCCAGCGGTATTGTAATATTGAGGATGCCATTTACGATGTTCATCACTCTGTACAGCTGCCACCCAGATCTCATCGTCTTTTAACCCGACCGCCGCATAACCAAAAAGCGGTAAGGTCATCCCTGCTTCCGGGCTTACACAAGCAGGCAGAAGGGTACGGGTAAAACCCTGGGGCAAGAGGGCCGCTACTGCCACAACGGGTCCTGACCCATCGCCTGGGTCCTCTTTAAAGTACTGTATATTATCTTGAAAATCTAATCCCACAGGTATATAAGCCGGAATAGATACCAATGAGGCCCCTTTCGGCAGAGGGATCATTTCTTCCTTTTCGGGCACCACCCAATCCAGCCCACTGCGGCCCAGCATATTCATACCAGGATGCTCCAAAACATCACCTTTTTGATTTGCATAAACCGTTAAAAACATAAATTCACCTCTATTCCAAAAAGTCTTATAACTATTTAGCTACACATTTTACCAGATGATGCGCAGCAAGGATAATTCGAAAGTCTAGTGCTTAGTACGATTTATTGG
>CAZEDT010000043.1:0-34444 GCA_964510795.1 uncultured Syntrophomonas sp. | reverse complement strand
AGGACCTTTCGTCCAACTACGGTAAATTTGTTATTGAACCGCTGGAGAGAGGCTACGGTACCACTCTGGGCAATGCCCTGCGTCGTGTGCTGCTGTCTTCATTGCCTGGTGCTGCCGTCACGTCCATCAAAATTGACGGAGTCCTGCATGAATTTTCCACTATTCCAGGTGTGCTGGAAGATACCACCGAGATGATACTAAACATTAAGCAGATGGTTTTACGTTACGATGGCAATGAACGCAAAATTATCCGTCTTGAAAAAAAAGGCAAACAAGATGTATGTGCCGGAGACATTGAGCCAGATGCTGAAGTAGAGGTTCTCAATCCAGATTTACATATTGCCACCTTGGATGAAGATGGCAAGCTGGAAATAGAGATGACCATCGAAAGAGGCCGCGGCTATGTAAGCGCTGATCAGCAACCCTACAAAAGTGATGAAGTGGTAGGTTTATTACCTATTGACTCCATTTATACACCGGTTACCAAGGTTAACTACGTAGTAGATAATGCCCGGGTGGGCAAAAGAACCGACTTCGACAAGCTGGTATTGGAAGTTTGGACCAATGGAAGCATTAAGCCTGAAGAAGCAATTAGTCTTTCAGCGCAGATTCTAATTCAGTACCTAAATCTCTTTACTGAAATCGATGACACCTATGCCGAAGTAGAGATATTGGTTGAGAAAGAGGAAGAGAAGAAAGACAAGGTCCTTGAGATGTCCATTGAGGAACTGGAGCTTTCAGTAAGAGCCTCCAATGGTCTTAAGAGAGCCAATATTAATACAGTTGGTGATCTGATCGAGAAAACCCGCGAAGAAATGAGTAAGATCAGGAACCTGGGACAAAAATCTCTCGAAGAAATCGAGAGAAAATTAAAGGAACTTGAACTAACATTTAAGAAAACAGAGGAGTAGAAAGGAGGATATCCATTGAGTTATCGTAGATTCGGGCTCTTAGCTGATCATCGTAGATCCATGCTCAGGAACTCAGTGACCTCTTTGTTAGAACATGGCAAAATAACCACTACTGAGACCAGAGCTAAAGATATTAGAAGAGTAGTTGACAAAATGATCACTCTGGGTAAAAGAGGAGACCTGCATTCAAGAAGACAGGCCGACTCTTACCTGATGAAAGAAGACGTGGTCTTTCAGTTATTCAATACTGTTGCCCCTCGTTATGAAGACCGGGCTGGCGGCTATACCCGCATTATCAAAACCGGATACCGCAAGGGCGATGGAGCTCCTATGGTCATTATCGAGTTAGTGGATTAGTCCACACACAGGCAGAGGGATGTTCGTTATACCTTCTGTGGGGATGAACATCCAGCTGGGCAAGATATAACCTGGAAATGGTCAGAATGAGCTTCTGGCTTAACCGGGGGAGATATGGTTACAAAACATTAAAATTTCAGCTTATAATAGAGTTGATACTGCTCTAGAATGGTATCTATGGAGGATTATGAAAAATATCCTCCTAATCTTTTTATCCAGGTACAATTCAGAAATAAACCAAAATATAATCCCCCGAAAAGTATAGAGGGAACACATAGACTAAAAAGGCACTCCCCGGGGGCGCAGAGCGCTGCAAGAAGTGCCTTTTTTGCCTTAGCGGAGGGGAATGCAGGGATGAAGCGTATCAAAGCGGTGCTTGAATATGACGGAAGTAATTATCATGGTTTTCAGAAACAGATAAATGCACATACCATTCAGGCCGAGCTTGAGAACTGTATTTATAAACTGAGCGGGGAGAAAGTATCCATTTGCGGTGCTGGGCGCACTGATGCAGGAGTACATGCCCTGGGACAGGTAGTAGCTTTCAACACCTCATCCAGCATACCCGCCCCCAAATGGACCCTGGCCTTAAACAGTTTCCTGCCAGAAGATATCCGCATCCTGGATAGCCAGGAAGCAGCCTCGGATTTTCACCCCCAGTTTGATGCCCTCATGAAAAGCTATACCTACTTGATATATAGGCAAAAACAAGGTGCTAGCTTCTATAGAAGATTTGCCTTGCTTAACAGCGAAAATCTTAACCTTGGTGAAATGCAGCGAGCTTGTCGAATAATTGAGGGAAAACATAATTTTCAAGCTTTCTGTGCCAGCGGTTCCTCGGTCAAAAGCTGGGAGAGAACCGTTAGCATCTGCAAGCTGGAAAGTCAGCACGCCTGCTTGCGTTTAGATATACAAGCCGATGGTTTTCTATACAACATGGTGCGTATCATCATGGGTACCCTTTTAGAAGTTGGGCGGCAGAGAATTAAGGCTGAAAGCTTAATCGACATTCTAGCCTCCCAGGACCGAAGTCAAGCAGGTCCAACCGCAGCCCCGCAGGGCCTATACCTCCGTTCGGTAGAATACCCGTCAGTTAAAACAGATCATTACCAGATCGAGGATAGCTGTTTTTAAACTAATATAAGAAGTGTCTCCTTGACAAACACTATAAAATATGGATAAAATAATAAGGCAGTCTCTAAACTCCTGTTTGGCTCCAGCCCCGTTGACAAGCAGAGAGAGCGGAGCTAAGTTATGCTCGTTATGCAAGAGCTACAGGAGGGAAATTCGTGAAAACATATATGGCGAAACCAGCGGAAGTAGACCGCAAATGGTACGTGATAGATGCAGAAGGCCAGACACTCGGTAGATTAGCTTCAGAAGTTGCCTCCATTCTGAGAGGAAAACATAAAGCTACTTACACTCCACATGTGGATACCGGGGATTTTGTCATTGTAATAAACGCTGAAAAGATACAGCTGACCGGCAACAAACTTAGCCAGAAAATGTATCGTCATTATTCCGGATATCCGGGTGGACTGAAGGAAGTAAATTACGGCACACTGCTCGCCAAGAAACCTGAAAAGGCTATCGAGGCAGCTATCAAAGGAATGCTTCCCCACAATCGTCTGGGCCGGGCAATGTATAAGAAACTTAAGGTTTACAGAGGTACTGATCACCCGCATCAAGCCCAAAAACCAGAACTTCGTGAACTGAGAGGTTAGGAGGATCGATATGGCTAGTGTACAATACTGGGGAACCGGAAGAAGAAAAACCGCAGTTGCCAGGGTAAGATTAGTTCCTGGTACTGGTAATATACTTATAAACAACAGAACTTTTGAGGATTTCTTTCCTAATAAAACCAGCCGTTTGATTGTTTTGCAACCGATGGAGTTAACTGGTACTACCGCTAGATTTGATGTACTTTGTCGTGTTAACGGCGGCGGGGTTACTGGACAGGCTGGCGCAGTGAGACTGGGTATTGCTCGGGCTCTCATCAAGGCTAATCCGGAATTGAGACCGGCTCTAAAAAGAGCAGGCTTTCTTACCCGCGACCCACGTATGGTGGAAAGAAAGAAATACGGCTTGCATAAAGCCAGAAAAGCCCCACAGTATTCAAAACGTTAATGAAAAAAGCCTCCATCAGGAGGCTTTTTTTTTGTTTGGGCAGCTATATATTCTGCGGTAATAACTAACCTATCACTCTTAAACGCTAAGAAGGACGTACATCCATGGGAACTGCTGAAGTGAAATTTGCTATTTAGGAAGCCCCACGCAGGTAACTGTAATCTAGCATTATATTATTTTTTCTATAAGCATATATAATAAGTATCAATTTATGGCGTGGGGGTTGGGGAATGCTTGGAGATAGAATGATATATATCAAGAAAAGACCAGCGGCTATAATTACGGCCGGTATATTAGTATTGCTCCTGTCGTTTTTGGCTATAAAGAGCGCTGATCGGCAGGAACAGCCGGTCATGTCTTATCCGATAGCCAATCAAGTGGTGGTGGTTGATGCCGGTCATGGAGGGATGGATCCTGGAGCTATATCACAGACTAAACATGAAGAAAAAGATATAACTCTGGCAATTAGCAAGAAACTGGTTAGGTATTTGAGCCAGTCGGGGGCTAATGTTATCAGCCTGCGTAATAACGATCAGGATTTATGCAGCCCTAATTTTAAGGGAAGAATTCGTGAGCGCAAAAGAAAAGATCTATCACTGCGAGTGCAAAGGGCTGAGGACAAGAAGGCTGATTTATACATCAGCATCCATACTAATGCCGATGTGAGCCCCCAATGGTCAGGGGCGCAGACTTTTTATAAAGCAGGTAATGACAGGAGTAAGGTGGTCGCCATCAGCATTCAGGAGGAATTTATTAGTGTATTAAGGAATACTAAACGTGAAGCTAAAACGGGGAGCTATTATATTCTGGATAGGTTAGCTATGCCAGCAGTTATAGTAGAGGTAGGATTCCTCTCCAACCCCCAGGAGGCTAAGCTGCTAGTTTCTGATGCTTATCAAGACAAGATTGCCTACGCTATCTTTAGCGGCATAGTGAAATCTCAGGTGGAGAAGAAGAAAGATAAACCAGAGACTCAGACGGCAAAATAAGTGATAAATGCTAACTTTATAATTGGAGGTGAAGATATGATTACCTATGGGGCTTTGGTGCCGCATGCTCCAGTATTGATCAGAGAAATTGGCGGGGATAGGGTGCAGGAGGTTCAAGGTACAGTTGAGGTGATGCAGAAAATAGCCCATAAACTCCTAGCCAGTGTGCCTGATGCGGTGCTGTTTCTGACTCCGCATGGTAATGTATTTTCGGATTGTATTACTTACCTCACGGGGCCGGATTTGACGGGGGATTTGGGTGATTTTGGCCGTCCTGATATCAGGACAAGCCATGTAAATGACACCAGCATCGGGCAGACTATTGCTGATCTGGCGGCAGAGAGTAATATTGAGTTTATCGGTATTACTCCAGTTATGGCTCAGCGGCACAAACTCAAGACACGACTTGATCACGGCATCCTTGTACCTCTGCACTTCCTGGAGCAAGCCGGCATGGGACAACTGCCTATTATCGCTATAAGTATAGGAATGTTGGACAATTATAATTTGTATTCTTTCGGACAGATGATTCAGGAGGCCAGTAATAGGTTGAATAAGAGGATAGCTATCGTGGCATCCGGAGATATGTCCCATCGGTTGAAAGAGGAGGGGCCATATACTTTTCATCCAGACGGAAGCCGCTTTGACTTAAGTATAAAAAAATCCCTGATGGCTGGAGATGTACAAGCCATCCTGGATATTCCCTCCGAATTAAGAAGTAATGCCGGAGAATGTGGTTATCCCTCTTTGGTGATTATGCTGGGCGCTATGGACGGTTTGGAAATCGAGAATGAGCTTTCTAATTATGAGGGACCTTTTGGGGTGGGATATTTGACGGCTGGTATAAAACCGGGCGGGAAAAAGGGCAGTCTGCTGCAGATTATGAAGGCTCACCAGGCAGAAAAAATGACTGCCCGCCGGGCCGGGGAAACACCCTTGGTCAGATGGGCCAGGCTCAACCTGGAAAGCGCAGTAAGGCACCAGGAGCCGCCCCGGTTGGATAATACCCAGCAGGAACTGCTGGACCAGCGATCAGCAGCCTTCGTTTCAATTAAAAAGCGAGGTCAGCTACGGGGCTGTATCGGTACATTTTTACCCAGCTATGATAATCTGGCCGAGGAAATAGCTCACAATGCATTGGCGGCTGGTTTACAGGACCCTCGTTTTCCGCCGGTTGAAGAACGGGAATTGTTGGAGTTAGAGTACTCAGTGGATATTTTAGCTCCACCTGAACCCTGTAACCGGGATGAGCTTGACCCTAAAAAATATGGGGTTATAGTAAAATCAGGTTCCAAACGAGGCTTGCTCCTGCCTGATCTGGAAGGCGTGGATACAGTGGAAAAACAGCTTGGTATCGCTTGCCAGAAAGCGAATATCTCCAATAGGGAAGCCTATACCATAGAACGGTTTGAGGTAAAGCGTTATTTTTAAGCAGAATATACAAGGAAGTAAGGACAAGAGGTGAGGGTGGTTTGGCGATAGCTCCGGTCAAGCATTATAAACAAGAAGATGCCGGTGTATTAAGATGTCAAGTATGCCCGCATCAATGTAAGTTAAAGAATGGACAGACGGGCCGATGCCGGGTTAGGATTAATCGGGATGATAGACTTATAGCTGTAAATTATGGGGAGGTTTCATCCCTGGCCCTGGACCCTATAGAGAAGAAACCGCTTTACCATTTCTATCCGGGCTCGCTGATCCTATCCGCAGGCAGCTTTGGCTGCAACCTGTCCTGCCCTTTTTGTCAGAATTACAGCATTGCCCATCATACTCCCCAGACCCGCTTCCTATCTCCGGATGACCTGCTCAAGGTTAGTGTGGAATTTAGTAAGCAGGGCTCAATAGGCCTGGCTTTCACCTATAATGAACCGGCTATGTGGTTCGAGTATATTATGGATCTGGCTCCCGCCCTAAAGGAGCAGGGACTTAAAGTAGTTCTGGTCAGCAACGGTTATATTAAAAAAAAGCCCCTGTTGGAACTGCTGCCTTATGTAGACGCCTTCAACATAGATGTAAAGGCCTTCAACGAGCGTTTCTACCAGCATTTATGTAAAGGCAAACTGGATGTTGTAAAAAGGACGGTTGAGGAAATCGTGGGGAAGTCACACCTGGAAGTCACTACTTTGCTCATCCCTGGAGAAAATGATAACAACCAGGAAATTCGAGATTTAGCTCGCTGGCTGGCCAGCCTGGACCCCAACCTGGTTTTGCACCTCTCCCGTTATTTTCCTGCTTACCAAATGGATTTACCCCCCACTCCAGTAACCACCCTCAATAATGCTCGAGATATTGCTCGGGAGTATCTGAACTATGTGTATTTGGGGAATGTACCAGGTGAAACGAATAAAATGTAAGGGAGGAGAAGAGGCTAAGCTCTTCTCCTCCCTTTATATGAAAGCCCCAGGATAAATCCCGGTAGGCTGTTCAAGCTTCCGTCAAGTTTGCAATCTAGGATATGCAGAAAAAGTCCAAAGTGTTACATCAGCTATGAGTTCGGATAGAAGAGGGAGGTAATTGACCTTCCGCATCGGTCTGCATTTTTGTATCAGAGCCTTCCAGCAGAGGTAATTGAACCGATTTTTGGCACATTACTTTTGAGAGCATAGATCCTTGAGTTTTAGTTAAAAATAATTAAAAAAGACATTGAAAGTTTATGCATGAATATGTATAATTATAGAATCCAAAAAAGGAGGTCCTGCGTTATGTTTCAGGTAGGAATAATTGGAGATGGCTATACTGCTGCTGAACTGCTCAGACTTATGGTCGGGCACGATGAATTGCAGCCAGTTTTGATAACCTCAACTGAAAATATTGGGAATAATATCAGTAATATATATCCGCCTTTGAGGGCTTATTATGATTTAACCTGCCAGCCTACTGATTTGCAGTTGATTAAGAGCAGTTGTGAAGCAGTTTTCCTGGCATTACCCCATGGATTTTCTGTACCTATAGTCAAGGAGCTATCAGCTGCCGGAATCAAATGTGTGGACCTAGGTGCGGATTTTCGTCTGCAAGATGTCAATGTATATGAAAAATACTATGAGCTTCAGCACGAAGCTCCTGAGATGCTTAGCAACGCAGTCTATGGTCTGCCTGAATTATATAGAGAAGATATCAAGGCCAGCCAGGTGGTGGCTAATCCTGGTTGTTTCCCTACTTCGGCGATATTGCCTTTAGCCCCTCTTTTGGAGGCGGGTGTGATTGAACGACAGGGGATAATCATTGATTCCAAAAGTGGGGTATCCGGAGCGGGTAAGGCTGCCAAGCCAACCAGCCATTTCTGTGAAGTAAATGAAGGGATCAAAGCTTATGGGGTTGGGACCCATAGACATGCCCCGGAGATTGCTCAGGAACTGAGCCGCGCTGCCGGAGACAAGGTAGAGATGATTTTTACCCCGCATTTGGTGCCCATGAACCGAGGAATTCTAAGCACGTGTTATGCCCGCTTGCGAAGAGGCTTGCGAGCTGAGCAGGTCAGAGAAGTGCTTGAGGATAAATACCAGCAGGAAATTTTTGTGCAGATATTGCCCGCCGGCATTATGCCCCATACAAAATGGGTGTATGGAACCAACTTCGTATATATTGGCATATATGCTGATGATGAAAGTGGTAATGTGATTCTGGTATCAGCCTTGGATAACTTATGCAAAGGGGCTTCCGGGCAGGCTATACAAAATATGAACTTAATGCTGGGGATAGATGAAACTAAAGGATTGCAGGGAACCGGAATCCATCCATAGAGCGGGAATAAACCGCAATCTTTTAAAATTTGGCACAGAGTTGTCTAAACAAATGTTGAGGCTATAAATTATATGTAAGAATATGCCAATAATTACTAAACATTTTATTACCTGCCCGCTGTGGGCGAATAGATATATTTTATGGAGGTTTTAAAATATATGAAGATATTAGAAGGCTCAGTCACTTGCCCTCAGGGTTTTCTAGCCCAGGGAGTCAGTGCTGCGATAAAAAAAGAAGACAAAAAAGACGTAGCTATTATTTATTCACAACATCCTTGCACAGCTGCGGGGGTATTTACCACTAATCAGGTAAGGGCAGCTTGCGTAGATTTTGATCGGTCTCAATTACAGGATGGCAAAGCCCGGGCAATAGTGGTCAATAGTGGCAATGCCAATGCCTGCACCGGGGAACAGGGCTGGGAAGATACTCTTGCCATGGCCGCGCTTACAGCCGAATGCCTGGATATTCAGCCAGAGGAGGTTCTGGTGGCCTCTACCGGCGTTATAGGCGTCTATATGCCCATGGATCGTATCCAGACAGGTATCATAGCAGCAGCCAATTCGCTTTCCATTCAGGGTTCCAGCCAGGCTGCCCAGGCAATAATGACCACCGACTTGGTGCTTAAGGAAATGGCGGTGGAGATTGATATAGCCGGCCATCCCGTAAGGATTGGGGCTATCGCCAAGGGTTCCGGGATGATTCATCCTAATATGGCTACCATGCTTTGCTTCATTACTACAGATGCTTATATAACCAACAATTGTTTAGATAGCCTGCTAAAAGAAGCCAGCAATCGGTCTTTTAATATGATTAGCGTTGATCGGGATACCTCTACCAATGATATGGTTTTAGTTCTGGCAAATGGTCAGGCCGGCAACCCTATCATTAATGATCCGCTGAGTAAGGATGCGCAGATATTTAAGCAAGCTCTTGATCATGTAGCTATCAGTCTGGCGAAAATGATTGCCAGGGATGGGGAAGGGGCTAACCACCTGATCGAAGTTCAGGTAGACCATGCTCCGGATGAGGGTATAGCCAGAACTATAGCCCGGTCGGTTACATCATCCAGTCTTACCAAGGCTGCTGTATTTGGAGAGGATGCTAACTGGGGACGGATTCTGGCGGCCGCCGGTTACTCCGGAGCTCAATTTGATCCCAGCCAGGCAGACATTTACCTGGGGGAAGAAATGGTGGCCCAGGATGGTATGGGGCTGGCATTTGACGAAGATCGGGCACGTTTGGAATTGCAGAAAGATACCGTAGTAATCAAACTGGATCTTAAGTCCGGGGATTATTCAGCTACTGCCTGGGGCTGTGATCTGTCCTATGAATATGTACGCATCAATGCCGCCTATCGGACTTGATGGTTAATAAAAGTGAACAAGGGGACGGTTCTCTTGTTCACTTTCTAACACTTGAAAAGTGAACAAGGGAACCGTCCCCTTGTTCACTTTTGGAATGGGGGGATCAGGGTGATTTGTTCAGCAATGGAAAAGGCCGAGGTTTTAGTGGAGGCGCTGCCTTATATTAAAGATTTTTACGGCAAACGCGTGGTAATAAAATACGGCGGAGCAGCTATGAAAGATTGTGATCTTAAGAAGAAAGTCATGCAGGATATTGTTTTAATGAAATATGTAGGCATGCATCCTATTGTAGTTCATGGGGGAGGTCCGGATATAACTGGTATGTTAGATCGGTTGGGAATAGGAACCGAGTTCGTACAAGGCCTAAGGGTAACCGATCAGGCTACCATGGAAATAGTAGAAATGGTTCTGGGGGGCAAAGTAAACAAAGAGATTGTGGCCGGCATCAATGCCTCCGGGGGAAAGGCAATTGGTATCTCTGGTAAAGATGGACAATTAATTAAGGCTTGCCCGGTTGATTCTTCCGGCCGATTGGGTTTTGTAG
Source organism: uncultured Syntrophomonas sp. (assembly GCA_964510795.1). GTDB lineage: Bacteria > Bacillota > Syntrophomonadia > Syntrophomonadales > Syntrophomonadaceae > Syntrophomonas_B. The sequence continues at coordinate 24,411 of CAZEDT010000043.1, read as the reverse complement.
GTGAAGTGGAAGAAATAAATCCGCAGATAATTGAAACTCTGATAGAAAACGGTTACATACCAGTCATAGCTCCGATTGGAATAGATGGCGACCAGCAAAGCTATAATATAAATGCTGACCTGGTAGCGGCTAGTATTGCCGTAGCTATGAACGCTGATAAACTGGTTTTGCTGACTGATGTACCCGGACTACTGGAGGATACCAAGGACATTGATTCACTTATATCGGTTTTAAAGGTGAGTGATGTGGCTAATTACATTAATGAAGGTATAATTGCCGGTGGAATGATACCCAAGGTACAATGCTGTGTGGAAGCGGTAACTGGAGGAGTCAGTCGGACTCATATCGTTGATGGTAGGGTAGCCCACTCCATCTTGTTGGAAATCTTCACTGACGAAGGGGTCGGCACCATGGTAGTCAACGAATAAGTTGCCGGGGACAGGCAAATTTATATGATCGACCGAGAGGGAGATGGATAAGATATGACTAATAATGAAATTATGAGCCGGGGCCAGGAAGTAGTTATGAATACCTATGGGCGGTTTCCCATTGCCCTGGTCAAGGGAAAGGGTTCTTATGTTTGGGATGCCAGCGGAAAACAATACCTGGATTTTGTGGGGGGTATTGCTGTATGTGCCCTGGGACATTGTCATGATGAACTGCAAAAAGTAATCCAGGAGCAGGCTAATAAGCTATGGCATGTCTCTAATCTGTATTGGATTGAGCCCCAGGTAAAACTGGCTGAAAAACTGGTCGAGCTGTCTGGATTGGGAAAAGCTTTTTTTTGCAACAGCGGAGCCGAGGCTAATGAGGCTGCTATCAAATTAGTGCGTAAATATTTCTACCGGAAAAAGGAATACGATCGCTACGAAATTATCGTATTTAAGGAATCCTTTCACGGGCGTACCCTGGCTACACTTACGGCTACCGGACAGAGCAAATATCAGGAAGGCTTTGCTCCTCTGCCAGATGGCTTTGTCTATGCTGATTATAATGACCTGATGTCAGTAGAAAAACTGGTCAGTGATAAGACGGCTGCCATTATGATTGAGCCGGTGCAGGGTGAAGGCGGAGTGCATCCAGCTGATCCAATTTTTCTGAATGGCCTGCGCCGTATTTGTAATCGGGAAGGTATACTGCTGGTATTTGATGAGGTACAATGCGGAATTAGCAGAAGCGGGCATTTTATGGCCTACCAGGCTTATGGACTCAAACCGGATATAGTCACTCTGGCGAAAGGCCTGGGAGGAGGCTTTCCCATTGGGGCTATGTTAGCCACTAATAATGCTGCGACGGGTTTTGCGCCGGGTGACCATGCTTCCACCTTCGGGGGCAATCCATTGGGTACCGCGGTAGCGGATAAAGTGGTAGAACTGGTATCAGCAGCAGGGTTTTTAGAAAATGTTAATAAAATGGGAGGATATCTGCAGGAATCTCTCGAACAGATTAAGGACGAAAGAATAGTGGGGGTAAGGGGCAAAGGTCTAATGTTAGGTATTGAGTTTAATACGCCTATAAAGGATTTGGTACCCATCTGTATCCAAAATGGTTTGCTGCTGCTGGGAGCAGGACCACAGGTGATGAGATTTGTACCGCCCTTAAACATCAATGAAAAAGAAGTTAATCAGGCTGTAGGCATATTTAAAAAAGCCTTAAAGGAATGGTAACTGCGAAGTGCAAGTGAGCGCCTTAGAAGTGCAGCTTAGTACTGACAAGTATAAGGTTTAATTGCCGGCTCGACTTAATTGACCGGACCAAGTCTGCTTACAGGAATATTATTCGAGAAGAGGAGTGTTATGTGGTGGAGGTAAATCAATCATTAAAAGGCCGGGATTTTATAAGTATACATGATTTTACCGCAGACGAAATCGCCCTAATGCTGGAGACCGGGTTGGAGCTCAAAAAGGCGCAGAAGAAGGGTATTCCCCATCCCGTTCTGGCAGGCAAGACCCTGGGTATGATTTTTCAAAAAAGCTCTACCCGCACCCGGGTAGCTTTTGAAGTAGGTATGTATCAGTTAGGTGGGCATGCTCTTTTCCTGAGTCCGCGGGATATTCAGCTGGGCCGCGGAGAGACGATAAAAGACACCGCTTTAGTATTGGAAAGAATGCTGGATGGTATCATGATCCGTACTTTTTCCCATGATGAGGTGCTGGAATTGGCCCAATGGTCGTCTATTCCGATAATCAATGGTTTAACCGATTTACTGCATCCGACCCAGGTGATAGGAGATATGATGACTATCATCGAGCATAAAGGTGGTCTTAAGGGCATTAAAATGGCCTATGTAGGGGATGGTAACAATGTAGCCCATTGCCTGATGTATGGTGGTGCCAAAACCGGCATGGACGTGGTTATAGCCTGTCCCCAGGGTTATGGTCCGGATGCGGAAGTGCTGCGTAAAGCCCAGGCAGATGCAGAAGCGACCGGTGCTAAAATATGGGTAGTGGAAGATCCCACCGAAGCCGTCAGCGGAGCTGATGTTGTTTATACCGATGTTTGGGCCAGCATGGGCCAGGAGGATGAAGCGCAAGAAAAGGAACAGAAATTCCGGCAATACCAGGTTAACCAAAAGCTCATGAGTCATGCTCATAAGGATGCCATTGTACTGCACTGTCTGCCCGCCAAACGAGGCAAAGAAATTACTGATGAAGTTATGGATGGTCCTCAGTCAGTGGTATTCCCGGAAGCCGAAAATCGTTTACACGCCCATAAAGCCATCATGGCTCTGGTGCTGTAGATAATAATTGACGCGGATTACGCAAATTACGCTGATTATACGGATAAACGCGGCTTAGAGCTGCTGCGGATGGGACTCACTTGATTGAAAAGGGAGGGGTACATTCGTTCCGGCATGGTATGGCGGTAGTGCTCTCCAAGCAAACCGCGTTAATCCATTTAATCCGTGTGCGGCGTAGCCGTCCGCGTCCAAAAGATTCAAATTGGGAGGAAAATATAGTGGATAAAGTTGTACTAGCTTATTCGGGTGGATTGGACACTTCAATCATCATTCCCTGGTTAAAAGAAAATTATGATTGTGAAGTCATTGCCTTTTGTGCTGACGTGGGACAGGGAGATGAACTGGAACCGGTCAGAGAGAAAGCATTGAGATCTGGAGCCTCCAAGGTATACATTGAAGATTTGACGGAGGAGTTTGTTAAAGATTATGTTTTTCCGGTTTTGAAAGCCGGTGCTATTTACGAGAAAAAATATCTCTTGGGGACCTCATTTGCCCGTCCGCTGATGGCCCAAAAAATGGTTGAGATTGCTGAAAAAGAAGGGGCTGTGGCGGTATGTCACGGGGCTACCGGTAAAGGCAATGACCAGGTGCGCTTTGAATTGGGGGTAAAAGCTTTTAATCCTTTCTTGAAAATAATTGCGCCTTGGCGTGAATGGGATATCAAATCCCGGGAAGATGCGATAGATTATGCTAATGCGCATGGGATTGAAGTACCGGTCAGCAAAGAAAAGATCTACAGCCGGGACCGCAATATCTGGCATATATCCCACGAGGGCGGAGATCTGGAAGATCCGGCTAATGAGCCTCAGAACCATATGTATATGTTAACCGTTCCTCCGGAAGAAGCTCCCGATCAGCCATCTTATGTAGAGGTCAGCTTTGTCGAGGGTATCCCGGTAGCCCTTGACGGGCAGGAGATGGGACCGGTAGAGCTTCTCACAGAGCTAAACCGCATGGGTGGTGCCAATGGGGTAGGTATAACATCTCTGGTAGAAAATCGGCTGGTAGGGATGAAATCCCGTGGTGTTTATGAGACTCCCGGCGGAACGATTCTTTATACTGCCCATGAGGAACTGGAACGCTTAACTCTGGATCGCAGAACCTTGCAATTCAAAGAACAAATGGCGGTCAAATATGCTGAATTAGTCTATGATGGCAACTGGTTTACCAAGCTCAAGGCAGCTATGGATGCCTTTGTAGATGAAACCCAAAAAACGGTTACCGGTCAAGTGAGGGTGAAGCTGTATAAGGGCAGTTGTGTGGCGGTGGCTTCGCAGTCTCCTTATTCACTTTATCTGGAAGATCTGGCTACTTTCAGCGCTGATGATGTTTACAGCCACAAGGATGCTGAGGGCTTCATCAATCTCTTCGGACTTCCGCTCAAGGTACAAGCCTTGCTAAACAGAAAACTGGCCGGGGATAAATAGCTGTTAGGGATTATCAAGGAATAAACAAGGCAGAATAGGCCGAGGGTTTTTCGCGCTAGACAGGCGTCAAAGCGCAGTAATACAGGACGTATTTCTACGTCATTGATGAGCAGTAGCGAATATCTGTAGTGCCCGAAGGGTGCAAGATTTGACAACGAAGTATAGCGCGAAAAAGACCGTCGTAAATGACTAGTTTATTTTTTGATAGTCCCTTAGTCCGGGTTAACACTAGGAGCTTGGCAGGATTATTTTTGAGTAATATGGAGCAGAGAGGAGTAGTATCCGTACTCTGCTCTTTTTTTGCTTGGTGCTAAATGAATTAGAGAGCATTTGCCTAAAAAACCAGCTAAAGAAGCTAATATTTTTATAAAACATATCCAGAGCGTTAAATTAAGTACTTGAGTTTACCAGCCTTTAAGTACATAATATTTATACCGCATATAGTGGTTGGTTATGTGAATCACCATATATATTGTGGTATGAAGCTTTAAGGAGGATGCTTGTGGACATTAGCAAGATCAAGAAAAGAGATGGTCGGGTAGTAGATTTTGAAAAAGATAAGATAGCCCGCGCCATTTTTAAGGCGGCCAAAGCTGTGGGTGGTAAAGATTATCAAGTAGCATTAGCGTTGGCTGATAAAGTAGAGGAGATTGCTCAATATGTGGATGATGATGAAATCGCTACTGTTGAGAGCATACAGGATTTAGTAGAAAAAGTATTGGTTAATAATGGCCATTATAAGACGGCCAAAGCCTACATACTATACCGCAAACAACATGATGATATCAGACAAACCAATCAGCTTCTCTTTAACAATCAGATTATTGCCAACTATTTGGAACGCAATGATTGGAGAATTAAAGAGAATTCAAATATGACCTATTCCCTGCAGGGCATGAATTTTCATTTATCCTCCGTAATAGTCTCTCAGTACTGGCTGGATCAGATTTATACTCCCCAGATGAAAGAGATGCAGGGCAGCGGAGATTTCCACATACATGACCTGGGCATTCTGGGCGTATACTGCGTGGGCTGGGATATCCGTGATTTACTGATGGAAGGCTTCAAGGGCGTGCGCGGTAAGGTAGCCAGCGGTCCGGCCAAGCATTTCCGCTCCATTCTGGGACAAATAGTAAACTTCTTCTTTACCCTGCAGGGTGAAGCAGCTGGTGCGCAGGCATTCTCAAACTTTGATACCCTCTTGGCACCGTTTATTCGTTACGATAACCTGGATTATAAACAGGTCAAACAAGGTCTGCAGGAATTTGTATTTAACATGAATGTTCCTACCCGGGTAGGATTCCAAACCCCATTTACCAATGTTACCCTGGATCTGAAGGTGCCTGAGTTCATGAAAAATGAGCCGGTAATAATAGGCGGAAAATATATGGAGGACACCTATGGCGATTTCCAGACGGAAATGGACATATTTAACCAGGCTTTTGCTGAAGTTATGATGGATGGGGATTGCGAAGAAAGAGTCTTTACCTTCCCGATTCCTACTTACAACATTACTAAAGATTTTGACTGGGGCAACCCCAATTACGATAAAATCTGGGAGATGACCGCCAAATACGGTATCCCCAACTTTTCCAACTTCATTAATTCGGATATGAGCCCGGAAGATGCCCGCAGCATGTGCTGCCGTCTGCGTCTGGACAACCGTGAATTAAGAAAACGCGGGGGTGGTCTGTTCGGGGCCAATCCTCTAACCGGATCTATCGGAGTAGTTACGATCAATATGAGCCGGCTGGGTTATTTGGCTAAGGACAAAGAGGACTATTTTAGCCGTTTAGCTGATATCATGGATGTGGCTCGCGATAGTCTGGAAATAAAACGCAAGATACTCGAAAATTTAACTGAATCCGGCCTATATCCCTATTCCCAGTTCTATTTGCGGGGAGTAAAGGAAGGTTTCGGACAGTACTGGAAAAATCATTTTTCTACTATTGGCATGGTAGGGATGAATGAATCCTGCTTGAACTTCCTGGGACATGATCTGGCCAGTTCTGAAGGCATGGAGTTTACCAAGGAAGTTATGGATTTCATGCGGGACAGGCTGCTGGAGTATCAGGAGGAAAGCGGCAACATATATAACCTGGAAGCCACTCCGGCCGAGGGAGTTTCCTATGGTATCGCCCGTAAGGACAAGGAGGCTTATCCGCAGATCATAGTAGCCAATGAAGCCGAATGTAAAAATGGGGCTGAACCTTATTATACGAATTCCACCCAGCTGCCGGTGCACTATACCGATGACCTGTTCGAGGCCTTACAGATTCAGGATGAGCTGCAGACCCGTTATACGGGAGGGACTACCTTCCATGTATTCCTGGGCGAAGCTATATCCTCAGTGGCATCGGTTAAAAAGCTGGTTCGCAAGGTATGTGAGCAGTTTAAGCTGCCCTATTTCACCATTACACCGACCTTCAGCATCTGCCCCAGTCATGGCTATATCAGTGGGGAAAACTATATTTGCCCCATTTGCGAAGCTGAGGGAATACAGACTACCTGTGAAGTATACTCGCGGGTGGTAGGCTATATCCGCCCCATTGACCAGTGGAATGCCGGCAAACAGGAAGAGTTTAAGGAAAGAAAAACCTTTGATTCAGCACTATCAAAGTAATAAAAATGCCGAAAAACTATTAAAATAAAAGTGTAAATATTAAAATAATAATGAAACGATATATATGATACTAAACACAAAAAAACTCCTTGCAAGAAACAACCTATGCAAGGAGTTCTTTGTCTTTATTTAGGAGGATGAAAAATGCATAAGATTGCTTAAACTAGTCCTAACAGACGAGCACTCTGAGCGACTACGAAACATAAGATGATCCCGGTGGCAGTCGTTACAACAAAGGTCACGAGGGTCCATTTCAGGCTCTGGGTTTCCTTTTTAATTGTAAATAGCGTCGTTCCACAGGGAAAATGGTTCAGACAAAATAGCATCGTACAGACTGCCGTTAGCCAAGTCCATCCATTAGAGATAAATAGTTCTCGCAGGGCTTGCAGGCTGTCTAATTCAATCATCTGTCCGGTAGACATATAGCTCATCACCAGGATGGGTATGACAATCTCATTGGCCGGTAAACCAAGGAAAAAAGCCATTAATATAAATCCATCCAAGCCTAATGAATGAGCGAAAGGAGTCAGCAGATTTGCTCCGTGCTGTAAAATGCTGAGGTCTCCGACATACATATTGGCGAACAGCCAGGTAATCATGCCCGCTGGTGCAGCCACCACAACTGCTCTGACAAGAACGAATAGGGTACGATCATAGAGAGAACGGACAATAATTCTCCCGAGTTGAGGTTTTCGGAAAGGGGGGAGTTCCAGTGCAAAAGATAAGGGAAGCCCTTTCAAAATCGTCCTCGATAGAAAATTCGAAACGGCGAGTGTGATTACAACACCCAAAACAATCGTTGCCAATATGCTCAGCGAAGCCACGACGGATTGGTAGCCTCCCATACCCCCCGCAATAAAAACGGTAGCCAAAGCGATCAAGGTTGGGAAACGCCCATTACAGGGAACAAAGTTATTGGTAATAATGGCGATAAGTCGCTCCCTGGGTGAATCTATGATCCTGCATGCAATCACACCTGCCGCATTGCATCCGAAGCCCATACACATGGTTAAAGCTTGCTTGCCATGGGCGCAAGCCTTCTTGAAATAGTTATCCAGATTGAAGGCGATACGTGGCAGATATCCAAAATCTTCAAGAAAGGTAAACAAAGGGAAAAAGATTGCCATGGGGGGCAGCATAACTGATATCACCCAGGCCAGGGTTCGATACATCCCTAAAACTAATAACCCGTGCAACCAATCCGGCCAGCCCGTAGATAAAAAGAACTGCGTCAAGCGTTCCTCTACCCAGAAAAATCCAGACGCTAAAGCCTGGGAAGGATAATTCGCGCCCTTGATGGTGATCCAGAAGACCAAGCCTAACAGAGCGAGCATAACTGGAATACCCCATATTTTAGAGGTGAGAACGCTGTCTATCCTACGGTCCATAACGTTGTAATTTTGCTTCTCATAGCTGAATACTTTTTGGGTAATCTCTTCAGCACGGGTAACAATGCAGGTGACAATATGGTCACGCAGGGTGTCTCTATCCAGATGATCCTCCAGAAGCATTTGATCAACTAACGCCAAAGCATCTGAATTTTTTTTGGTTTCACTAATCCTTAAAAAGGGATACTGTTGAAGTGAAACCTCAATGTTATGATCTCCTTCGAGTAGCCGAAGGGCAGCCCACCTGTTATTCACTTCGTCTTTTACAAATCCCTGTACATATGGTTCCAGGAAGTGAAGCGATTTTTCAACCCCATCACCATAGGTAACCCGCCAAGGTGTTGTTTTTAATTCTCCCATCGCCACCTGGTAAATTGCATCTTTTAAGGCTTCCAAACCAACCCCATCCCGCGCATTGGTTCCAATCACAGGTACGCCTAGTATTTCTGAAAGTGCGGGCAAATCAATCTGAATTTTCTTCCGCTTCGCTTCATCCAATAGATTTACACAAAGCACAACATTATCAGTAATCTCCATTACCTGCAATACCAAATTCAGGTTTCTTTCCAGACAAGTAGCATCGGTAACTACCACCGTTACCCGAGGTTTTCCCGAACAAATAAAATCACGGGCAACTTCCTCATCCATTGAGTTTGCGAACAGGGAGTAAGTTCCGGGCAAATCGACCAGAATGAAGTTTTTATCTTTATGAACATATTTCCCGCGAGCATTTGCCACTGTTTTTCCAGGCCAGTTGCCGGTATGTTGGTTTAGACCGGTCAAACTATTGAAGACTGTGCTTTTACCTGTGTTTGGATTGCCGGCTAAAGCAATTACCGAAGTCTCGTGATTCAAATCTATCCTAACCGTTTCTTGCACGAATCGCTCCCTGGATTCTTCTCTAAGGCTCACGATTTATCGTCCTCCACTTCTCCTAAACCACTTCTACGAGTATTTGGGAAGCCTCTTCAGAACGGAGTGCGATGACTGCTCCGCGGATTTCATAAGCGATCGGATCACCTGAAGGACTTTTTTGCGAGATGAAAACAAAGCTTTTCGGAAAGGGAGAAAAAAGTGGATAGTAAAGAGTTCCATACATTCCGGGGTTATAAAATTATAAAAAAGAATAAAGATCATCTCACTCAATGTATGGAAGACTTTGCGAAGAAAAATACCAGAAAGAGTGGCCACACATACCATCTGTCTGGTAATATTATAGTCTACGATTTAATAAAAAGGTCGCTACCTCAGAATTCTATAGTAGATAATTACAATACAGTATGATTCGATAATACTCGAAGGGTTTGAAGTCTCTTTGTTTGATGAGTTCTTATGTTTGCTTGACCAATGTTATTATGTATTGTATATATTAATTATATAGTTACGTTTGAACATTAAAATACTAGCCGGTAGCCAATCACACAGCTGATTGCATGGTAATGCTAAATTGTTTGGTTATATCGGAAATGCCTGCTGGACTAAAGAAAATCTCACTCCTTCCATGGTACGGAGGGGGTTTTAATGGTAGTTTATAGAGCAGACTGGTACTAAAACTGAATAATCTAGGACAGGTGTTTACCCCTTGGTGGGGTAAATGAAAAGGGAAGCCGGTGCGAATCCGGCACGGTCCCGCCACTGTAAGGGAGATGCCTCTCAAGTATGCCACTGGCAGTATGTCTGCTGGGAAGGCTTGAGGACGCAGATGAACCCGAGTCAGGAGACCTGCCTGTTCTAACTCATCAAATAAACTTAAACCTACGGATGATAGGGTGGTGATGCTAGATCTGATTTGGTTATCGTGCTTGAATTTTCAGCTGACCAAAGGGAATTGCACTCCTTCCGTATGGGAGGAGTTTTTGTTTGCTTTCATCAAATCACAGATATGAAGAAATAATAGCAAAAGTGGTGAAAATAGCAGTAAAAAGGCTCATGGGATAATAAGGGGTTGTGATAATGAATAGAAAAAGAACGGTTACTCTTCTGGCGCTTATCGTGATTATGGCAGCTCTTATCGTGCCGGTGCTGCTGCCGCATGATAAGCACTCTGTTTCCCATTCTTCGGCAGTAAAGACAGTTCCTCAGGCGAAGACTGAGCAGCTTCAGTTAGCAGCAAATGATGACCAGCAGCAAAAGTTTGCCACTGAGACAAAGGGTGTGGTGGTGGCTGAGGATAAAAAGCAGCCGCAGACCTCCCTACCAGGTCAGGCAGTTGCGCCTGCTGCCAGCCCTGTTCCGAGTTCCTCAGAAGCGCAGGGTTGCCAGGTAGGCATCGCGGTAGTGGGGACGGGCGGTAAGTTGCTCTACGCTCCGGCGAATGTGAAGGTCGTCTCCCAGAACAAATGGGGGATCACTGCACTGGGATCGCTTGATGCCACCGGCCTGACTTATGCCATGAAGTCGACATGGCCTGATTTTGTGGACTCGATAGGCGGCCAGTCGTGCCAGGGGGTGGCGGGCTGGATGTATATGGTTAATGGCGAGATACCAATGCACCTGGCTGACAAGCATCCGGTAAAGGAGGGTGACCAGGTGATCTGGTGGTACAGCGAAAGCATGGATCAGGAGCCGCCAGTATGGGATAAATTAGCCAAAGCACAGCATTAATGTAGCTGGGCTGAAGAGAGGAAATTGGCGTTGAAATTTGATTGGGGCATAATTACTACCGCCGCAGCCATCGCTACCATTGTTTTATGGCTTTACCAGCTGGAGAAAAGCAGCTTTAATGCCCGGCAGATATCTCTGGTGGCGGCCCTGACTGCCTTTGCTGCAGCGGGTCGAATGGTAACCGGGGTAGGAATGCTTTTTCTCCAGCCCACCATGTTCCTGCCCTTAATCACGGGCTGGGTAATGGGAGCCAGAATTGCTTTTTTTGTGGGAGCGATGACGCCTTTGGTTTCTAATTTTTTTATGGGTCAGGGACCCTGGACACCTTTTCAAATGCTGGCCTGGGGATTGATTGGATTATCCGGAGCCTTGCTTAAGCGTGTCTGTCCCGCTGCAGGACTATTGCACTTGACCCTTATGAGCTGTATCTGGGGATATTTTTATGGAGCTATCATGGATATCTGGCAATGGGCTACTTTTATGCATCCTTTGACACTAAAGGGCTATCTGGCGCTCTGGCTGGCGGGATTTGGTTTTGATAGTCTGCGGGCTGTGGGCAACCTCTTATTCTGTGGCGTACTGGGAGCGCAGACCTTGAAAATTCTGGCCTACTACCAAAAAAAGATGAACGTTCAGTACCTGGAGGAATTGGATTTACCACCGGTTATCTCCTCCCGGCAGGAAAGGTGAGCTAGATGAGGGTGAGAATTATAGTGGGGGGATTATTGCTGGGACTGGTCACAATCCTGGCCTGGTTTGGAGAAGTTCAGGCGGCGGTCGATGTGGTTCCTAGTATCCAGTGGGTACAAAAACTGGGCAGTGGTACTGCACGCTGTGTTAAGCCCAGTCCGGATGGAGGTTATCTTCTAAGTGGCTGGAAAAAAGGCCAGCCGGGAGAGGGTTCGACTATCTTCTTAATGAAAACCGATGAGCTAGGTAACAAATCATGGGAAACCGTCTTACCCGGCAACGGGTTTAGCTGTGCTTATGCGCTTTGCCCCAGCAGCCAGGGTGGGATGATCGTGGTTGGGGACACCAAGTCAAAAACGGCTTCTGACCATGATGTATTTGTAGCTGAAGTAGATGCCGGCGGCCATAAAATTTGGGAACGAAACTTTGGCGGCCCCTACTGTGATTATGGAGCAACGGTAATTCCCGATCATGATGGAGGATATCTGGTAGCGGGCGGAACTGAGTCCTATGGTGCGGGTTGCTATGATGTATACCTTATAAAATTAAATAAAAAGGGTCAGGCAGTCTGGACGAAAACTTATGGCGGCCAAGGCTCTGATTGCGGATATGCGCTTGTGCCCTGCCCCGATGGGGGATATTTGCTGGCAGGCAATACCGACTCTACAAAATCAGGGAAAACCAACTTTTATCTGGTCAAAATTGATAAGAGGGGGTTTTTGCTCTGGGAAAAAAAATATGGCGGCAGCCATAATTGTTACGCTTGGTCTTTGGAACCAAGCGCTGACGGGGGCTGCATCATCGCCGGAGAAAGGGAAGAATTGACTGCCCAGGGGGGCGGTTTTAAAAGTTATCTGTTGAAGACCGATGCTCAGGGCAAGCTGGTCTGGGAACATAGCTACGGCGAAAATTACTATAGCGCCACCTATGCATTGGTGCAGAGCAGGGAGGGAGATGCTCTCCTGCTGGGCAAGCAAGAATCTACTGGGAGGAGTCATGATCTGTACATCTTAAAGACAGATCTTACGGGCAAGTCAGGGCAGCCCAAAACCATGGCGGGATTAGGGGGGAGTTGTGCTTATGCGGGCTTACAGAGCAGAGATGGCGGATATATCGTGGCCGGACAGAGCGGCTCGCAATCTGGCCAACCGCAAATCCTGCTAATAAAGCTGGTAGCGGAACGTCATGGGAATTGGCTCATTCAGCTGGGCTTGATAATCCTGAGCACTGCAATATTAATATTGGTATATTGGAAAAAGGATTATCTTTTAAATCGTTGTAAGGCTTTAGCTTGACGGGAGAAGGTGATATCAAATTCTGAATGATTAAGATGAAGAGTAGGAATCAGGTGGCTTGTTAATCGCAAGCTAAATGGGAATCCGGTGTAATTCCGGAGCGGTCCCGCCACTGTAAGGGTGATCCTTCCTGCAACGAGTCACTGGGTTAAGCCTGGGAAGACGCCAGGAGGAGATGAAGCCGAGCCAGGATACCAGCCTGTTTCCAGACACCTTGATCCTACGAGAGATAGGGGGGCGTCAGTATGTTCAATTATTATCGAGCAAGCAGCGCACCGGTCTGACCGTAGACCGGTGCGTATATTTTTTAGGGGTATTATCTTACATGATTGTGAAGGGGAGGAATTTAAGATGAGACAAAACCATAGATTGCAAAGACCCCTGGCGATACTGCTCGTTACCTTGATGTTATGTATGAACCTGGTATTGCAATTTGGTATCAGACCAGTCCAGGCGGATGCGAGTAATCTGGCTGATAAAGCCGTAGCATTTATCAAAACGCAATACCAGGCCAACGGAGCCCAAAATGATCCGAGTACTCATTATCCTTATGTCGCTTATGTCCTGAAATCAGCCGGGGTAGACCTGAGCGGCTGGATATACAATAGCCTGGCTTTAAGCGATGCCAATTATGCTCTGGTAGATGCTGATATTGTCAATAACACGGTACCTGTCAAACACCTGGCGCAAGACTTAATCAGCATGCAAGCCTGGGGAAATAATAACCGGGTCAGTCAAATACAAACGATTTTACATAACCGACAGAAGGCTGATGGTTCTTTCCAGAACGACAGCAATGTTTACAGCATTATCGCTGCTTATGAACTTCTGGGCCGAGCCGGCCAACTCAGTGTTGTAGATATCGCAGCTGCGCAGACTTATATTCTAAGTCAGCAAAATGCGGGCAGCGGAGCCTGGCCTGATTTCATGACAACGGCTGAGGCGGTGCGGGCACTTAATTACCTTGCGCCAGGAAGCGCTGCTAATTCCACGATAGGGCTGGCCATCAGCTCGGCATGCAACTGGTTAAAACAACAACAAAAGGCAGAAGGCAGATTCCAAGCAGCATTAGATGATCCGCTGATTGATACTGCTGAAGCCATTGCTACCCAGAAAGCGCTGGGGCTGAATCCGGCGGCTGCCTGGACCAATAATGGCAAAAGTGCCGTGGATTATTTAAATAATGGCGTAGTGAACGCAAATGGCAGCCTGGGTTCCAGCCAAAACCTTATGGATGCTGCCTGGGCACTGGATAGCTGCAAATTATTAGGCATCCTGCCAACTGGTAGTGGCGGCGGTGGTGGAGATCCCACCAGCGCCACCGTCCGAGTCCGAGTCGAGGGAGCCAGCAGCAACCTGGCAGATACTTCGGTGACGGTCTCCGGCACCGCTCTTAATGCTTTACAAGCTGCAGTAGGCAGCAGCCATGTAACAGCACCCGGCGGATTTATCAGCAGCATTAATGGAGAGGGCGGACATGCGTCTGTAGCTGCGGATACGGATACTGCCTGGTTTTATTATGTGATTAGAAACGGAGCGATTGATCCCCTATCATTGAGTAGTGCTGCCAACGGCTACAATGTCGCCAATGGCGATCAAATAGTCTTCTACATTGGCGCTTATGGCCACACCACTTATGCGCCCAAGACCTACTTCCCGGTGGTAAGCATTTCTCCTCAAGCACCTAGTGCAGGTCAGACCGTTACCCTGAATATTTCAGCTCAGAAATATGATTACACCGAGGGGCTGAAGAATCTGTCTGCTGCTGAGAACAGTACTATCGGAAACTATAAGCTAAGCGCAGGAGGAACGACCTACACCAGCAGTTATGGCCAGGTGACCATTCCCAATGTAACGGTTGGCACCCTGAGCTACGTCATCAGCAACCCGAACAGTGCCGGTTTTCCCAACATAGTACCCTACCGAGGCAGCCTCAACATTGGTGCTGCGGTAAACAGTAATGTTAGGGTAAGGGTCGAGGGAGCCAGCAGCAACCTGGCAGATACTTTGGTGACGGTCTCCGGCACCGCTCTTAATGCTTTACAGGCTGCGGTAGGCAGCAGCCATGTAACGGCACCCGGCGGATTTATCAGCAGCATTAATGGAGAGGGCGGACATGCGTCTGTAGCTGCGGATACGGATACTGCCTGGTTTTATTATGTGATTAGAAACGGAGCGATTGATCCCCTATCATTGAGTAGTGCTGCCAACGGCTACAATGTCGCCAATGGCGATCAAATAGTCTTCTACATTGGCGCTTATGGCCACACCACTTATGCGCCCAAGACCTACTTCCCGGTGGTAAGCATTTCTCCTCAAGCACCTAGTGCAGGTCAGACCGTTACCCTGAATATTTCAGCTCAGAAATATGACTGGGCTGAGGGAGTAAAGAATCTATCCAGCGCTGAGACTAGCGCTATCGGAAACTACACCGTAACTATAGGGGATACTACCTATACCAGCAGCAATGGTCAGGTGTGCATCCCGAATGTCAACGCCGGTGCCCTGAATTATGTCATCATCAATCAAAACAGTGCCGGCTACCCCAATGTTGTTCCCTACCGTGCGGGAATCAGCGTCACTGGTGAAGGTGGAGCCCCTCCTTCAAGCTGCTCGCCGAACATTAAAGTGATAGGCATGAATGGTGAAACACTGTTTGGGCCTTCCAATGTAACCGTCCCCGCATCTAATAAATGGGGACTAACCGTGCTGGGTACTCTGGATGCTACCGGATTAGACTATGCTATGTCTCAGAAATGGCCGGGTTTCGTAGAATCAATTGCCGGTCAGGCCAATAGCGGTAGCCAAGGCTGGATGTACACAGTTAACGGCATTACGCCCATGGTTCTTTCCAAGGACTATACGGTTTCAAGTTCTGACAAGGTGATCTGGTATTACAGTAGAAGCATGGATCAGCCAGTTCCTACTACTCCTGGTTTTGTTACAAGTACCAGCGGAAACGCTGCCGTAAATCCTGCTGCTGGAGGAACAGTCGCACTGGGCAGTGAAGCAGTGGTTAAGATTCCCGCCGGTGCCTTAGTAGGAGCTAACGCAGTGAATGTGGTGGTACAGAGGCGGAGCAGTCCGTCGTCTGCACCAGCCGGCTTTAGCTTGTTGGGTTCCGTCTTTGAATTCAGCGTAGGCGACAGCGCAGCTTATAAATTTAATCAGCCGGTGACACTCAGCTTTATATTTGATCCCAAGAGCCTGCCCTCCGGGCAAACGCCATCAATATATTATTATGATGAAAAATTATTGCAGTGGATTAATCTGGGTGGCAACGTTTCCGGAACGACTATTTCCGTAGATGTAGATCACTTTACCAAGTATGCTCTGTTTGCAAAGGAAATTACCGCTGCACCAGCGATTGAGAAGAACTTCTTGGATGTTCCCGCCTCGTTTTGGGCCAGCCAGGTAATTAAGGATTTATACAGTCGTAGCTATATCAACGGTTATCCAGATGGTAGTTTCAAGCCGGATAATAATATAAGCAGAGCAGAGTTTATTGCAATCATGAATAAAATGCTTAAGTTATCCACTTACCGACCTGTCCAGGCCGACTTTAAAGACGTTTCCTCCTCGGATTGGTTCTATGAGTCAGTTGAAAATGCGGTACATAGTGGTATCGTGAAAGGATACGGCAGGGAATTCTTGCCTGACCAGGAAATAAGCCGGGAGGAACTGGCAACTATACTTGTCAATGCCCTGGCCAAGAAGGATCAGGTGCAAACCAATATGAAGGAGAAGAGCAGCTTTACAGATGATGCCAGTGTTTCGAACTGGGCCCGGGGTTATGTTATTGTAGCCGCCCAGCAAGGATTGATCAATGGGTATCCAGATCAGCGCTTTAATCCGCAGGGCAAAGCCAGCCGAGCTGAGGCCTGCAGTATGATAATCAATTTCCTGAAGAATAAGACCAAACCTTTAGTACAATAGGCTAAGGGCCAGGATGAGAAGAACCAGGTCTTAGGAGTATGCTTATTTTAGGGTTTGCCCCTTATCAGGTACCATTTTACTTCGTAATCAATGAGAAAGGAGCGACGATTATGTGGAATAGCCTGGCATATGAACAGCGAGAAGTCTTTTTAAAGTCATTTCATACCCTGATTAGCCTGTTCTATATAAGTGTACTCTTCGTTTCCAGCATGATCTCAGATCATCCCTTGTTTGTTGGCGGGATTTTTCTGCTTACGCTTGTGGAACTGGCTGAAGCGGATGCTCTGGACAAAGGAGAGAAACTCCTGCAAGTTGGAATCGGACTGACCCTGCTAATCATGATCGTAAACCCGCTGGTTATCCACGCCGGAGAGACCATCCTATGGATGAGCCCGGAATTGCCGCTCCTGAGGCGGATGGAGATTAGCCTGGAGGCGATTTGTTACGGGGCAGCGATGGGGATTCGGCTGATGACCCTGCTGATGATCTTCTGTCTCTACCATGAAATGATTAACCCCGACAAGCTGCTCGGGAATATGGCTCGCTTAGCCTATAAATCGGGCCTGATGCTGTCGATGGCGACCAGGTTGTTTCCTGTGGTGGTAAGGGACTTGGCCAATGCGCGCGAAGTGCAGGAATTGCGGGGTGTAAATTTCAATTCCGGCCAACTGCCCACCCGAGTCAGCAAATACGCCTGGATTTTCCGAGCTGTGCTGGTATCCACGCTGGAAGGATCATTTCAAACTGCTGAAGCGATGCAGGCCCGAGCTTTCGGTAGTGGCCCACGTTCTTGCTACCGCCGGGACTTGTGGAGACCACGAGACCTGCTCTGCCTGCTGGCCAGCTTGCTGGCCCTGCTTATACTTGTTTATGCCAAAATACAGGGTTACTGTGACTTTAACTATTATCCCCGGCTGGGGAACCTTGGGGGAAACCTCGTGCCATCAATCTGGCTGGGATTAATCTTGACCTGCCTGGCAGGCCCTGTCGTACTCAGCAGGGTGTGGAAACATTCAACCTTTTTGCGGTTCAGGATTTGAAATAAATGCTACCGGGGGTGCTATATTTGTCACTATTTCACGTTGAAAATCTAAGTTATTATTACCCCGAAGCCAAAAGTCCAGCCTTGCAGTCTATCAATCTTCAGGTGCAAGCAGGTGAATTTTTGCTGCTGACCGGGGGCTCTGGTTCTGGTAAATCCTCGCTGGCTCGGGCGCTGGCCGGCTTGATTCCTGATTTTTACGGGGGCAGAATAGGGGGCCGGATCATATACCAGGAGCAAGACCTTAGGGATATAAAAGCCCGCGACCTGGCCAGAACCATCGGCATGGTTTTTCAAGATCCAGAGCGACAGCTGGTGATGGGCAGTGTGGAAACTGAAATAGCCTTTGGCCTGGAAAACCTGGCGCTGTCCCAACCGGAAATGTTGCGGCGGATTGCCGAGGTTATGAGTTTTTTCGACTTGACCTCACTGCAGGGAGAATTTACGGCCAAGCTTTCGGGGGGGCAAAAACAAAAGCTGGCCCTGGCCGCGGTTATGGCCATGCAGCCACAAGTATTGATTATGGATGAACCGACCTCGCAACTGGACCCCTTGGCTGCGGAAGAAATATTAAACCTGGTTAAGCGTATGAATGAAGAGCTGAATATCACGATAATCTTAATTGAACAGCGATTGGAGCGGTGTTTCCATCTGGCTGACCGGGTAGTGGTGATGGAAGCAGGCCGGATCGTGAAGCTGGGTGCAGCAGCTGAGGTAGCTGCCTGGGAAGTTCAAAACAATTTCCCTTATGTGCCGATTGTCCCCTCTTTTTTTGCCTTTATTGCTTCGCCTGATGTACCCTTGACCATAAAAGCCGGCCACAAACTTTTGCAAGACCATTATGTAAAATCAAATTGCGTTGCTGCACCGACAAGATTGGCGCAGCCACGATTACCCCTGACTGAATCGGACCCGATGATAAATATAGTCCACCCTACTCCGCCCAACGCAGCCCCGGCTACAAGTTCAAGAGTACAAGCCTTGAAATCCAAGTGGTTTACTCCCCGCTCGATTCGGAATAATGAGGTGGAGCAGGATAATAATCCCCTTATTGATATCAGGAAGCTGTGGTTTACTTACCCCAATGGCCGGGAAGCGCTGCGCGGCATTGACCTTTCGATAGTTGCGGGAGAATCTGTGGCCATCGTAGGGGAGAATGGCAGCGGCAAGACCACCCTGCTAAAACAACTGGCCGGGATTATTAAACCAGGTCGTGGCCAAGTGAAAATTGCGGGTATGGATACAACCCGCAGCTCACCGCAAGAACTCGCCCGCATGGTAGGCTATCTTTCCCAAAACCCGGATGATCATCTTTTTCATGATACCGTAGAAGAAGAATTGCGATTTACCCAGACCAACCTGGGAAAAATCAACCCTGCTCTAGTAACAAAGTTATTGGAAAAGCTGGATCTTGCTCAGCATAGACACAGCAATCCCCGGGATTTAAGTAGTGGAGAAAGACAAAGAGTAGCGCTGGCATCTGTTTTGGCAGCCAGTCCCAGGCTGTTGTTATTAGACGAACCGACCCGTGGCATTGATTATCGTTTAAAAGCCAAATTAGGCCGACTATTGTTTGAACTCGTCCAAAATGGAGTTACCGTAATCCTGGTTACTCACGATGTGGATTTTGCAGCTGAGTATGCAGATCGCCTGGTAATGATTTTTGACGGAAGGATTAGTTGTGACGGGGAGAAGCACAATGTTCTCGCTAATTCCATGTTTTATGCCCCTCAAATAAGGAAGCTGTTCAGCGGTATTAACGACGAGGTATTTACAGTGAAAGAAGCCGTTGAATGGGCTGGTCATTTGATATGAACCAGATCTTCCATAACAGCCTGAGCTACAGCCGGAACTACCCTGGATCGAAGGGGTAAGGGATTGTTGATCGAGAAAGATCTTATCTTCCCTGAGTTCCTTTGTGCCGATAAGACAGCAATGGCACAGGGTGCCACCATCTGGTCCGACTGATTTTATCTATTCTATTATGCTATATTTAGGCATGTTCTATGTCCTTGTGGGCCTTGGGTTTGATACAGATATACCCAATCACGCAGTGTGCTATAGGGCATATCGTATTTTCGTGCAGCTTCAGCTTTTCCATTTTTTCCAGCAAGAAAGTTCACTACTATCTTAATTTTCAGTTTGGGTGGCAGCTTACCCTTGTGTGGCAAAAAAATACTCCCCTCTCGGTTCACAGTCAAAATTTTGTTATTTCAACTGTCTACTTTAAGGGGAGCATATAAAGTAGGTTTATACGGGATGCTTTTGGGTATTTATCTAAAATCGATTAAGCTTTTAAGTCTGCCATGGTTGGTATTCCTGCGGTTGGCTTAGCCCAGAGCTTCTTCCAACATATCAACCGCAGTAGTGTCGCCGGCTGCAAAGATTTTCTTAATACTAAAGATTTGGGGCAGCACATTCATTACATAAAATTTAGCGCTGGCAATTTTGCCTTTATAGAAATTGGCATCAAAATGACCATCGTCCAAATCTTCTAATTTGCTGGCAGCCAGCAAGCCTTGATCCATGATTAACATCGCACAGTAAATCATGGCGGTAGCATGCAGGATGCGGGTTGAGTACAAGGGCGTCATAGTTTTTTGGCCCTGCTCGAAATAATTATCTAACAGTTTAATAATAGCCTTAAAATCTGCCAGGGCCTCAGCCAGCATTTTAAACTGGCTTTCGAAACCTGCCGTACTCTGGTTGTTTACAATAAACTGATTAATTTGTGCAATAAATCCTGCCAACACCTGGCCCTTGCTCATGGTAAACTTCCTACCCACCAGGTCGTTGGCTTGAATGTAGTTGGTTCCCTCCCAAATGGACAAAATCTTAGCGTCACGAGCCAGTTGAGCACAGGGATACTCCTCAGTAAAACCATATCCACCATAAATCTGAATGGCTTCGGAGATCAAAGGCCAGGCCATGTCAGATACGTAAGCTTTGCACAGGGGGTTGGTGAACTGGAACATAGCATTGGCATAGGCTCTTTCTTGCGGATCAGGACTATCATTGGATAAATCCATATAATAGTAGGTTTTTAGAATCAGGGCCCGCATGGCTTCCACACAGGACTTCTGCATAAGGAGCATACGTCGTACGTCTTCATGTTCAATTATTCTTACTTTGGGTCCCCTGGGATCGGTGGATTTGTTGCCCTGGATTCTATTTTTAGAATAATCCAGGGAATTATAATAAGCCTCAGCGCTAATACCCAGTGCCATTAGACCGGTAACCAATCTTTCCTCATTCATCATTTTGAACATCTGGGCCAAACCATTGCCTTTGCCATCTTCTCCAGGGGGTTCACCAAATAGGATTCCATAACAACTATCGTTCTCGCCATAAGCCATGCTGCAGGTGGCTGATCCTTTCAGACCCATTTTATGCTCGATACCTACCGTAGTTACGTCGTTAAATTCGCCCAGAGAACCATCCTCATTTACCCAAATCTTCGGAACAATAAAGAGGGAAAGGCCTGCCGTTCCTTCCCGAGCACCTTCTACACGAGCCAGAACGAGATGAATGAAATTCTCAGCTATATCATTATCCGCAGAGGTAATAAACATCTTATTGCCTTTGATTTTGTAAATGCCCGCTTTATCTGTGGGATATGCTTTAGTTGCAGTATTGCCTACATCAGAGCCGGCACTCGGCTCGGTGAGATTCATAGTGCCGCCCCATTGACCATTATATAATTTGGGTAAGAATAGCTGCTGTATTTCTGGTGGGGCAAAATCCTGGATGACCCCGATGGTTCCATCAGTCGCACTCCAAAACGTAAATATGGCTGCGGAAGCCCCACTGATCATTTCTGTAAGCGGCGCACTCATACACCGGGGCAGATGGCCTTCGATTTCCCGATCAGCAAATTGGGGTCCGACACCAGCCTCCATTACTACGCGGTAGGCTTCTTTTATGGCATCCGGGGTAACTACCTTACCATCAATGAACTGGGAGCCTATTTTATCGCTGGCTTCATTGGCAGGAGCAACCACATCCCGGCAAATCTTATAGACTACGTCAATGAAGGAATCCACATCTTCCTTGGTGTAGAAATCCCGGTAGGCCTCAAAATTCAATAGTTTATCCAGATCCAGCCATTCCTTAAGAACAAACTTAATGTCCCGGGTATCATATAGAAAATTCGTTGCTGCCATTAAAATATTCCTCCTTATTCGACCGGGTCGGCCGGGGAGAATTACCTGTCATAAGGTATCCGACATTATCCCCCAGACCTAGTCATATTAAATACCCAGCCCCAGTATGCTATCATCTACATCAATGGCGGTAGTATCCGCTTCAGTAACTATTTCCAATACCGCGGCTATTTCCGGAAGAACATTCCTGATGAAGAAACGAGCCGAGGCAATTTTGCCATGGTAGTAGATATAATCATGGTGTTCCTGACCCAGTAGATCTATCTTATTCTGGGCGATCAGAGCCATTTCCAATAGTAGTTTGCCGCTATACAACTTGCCCATGGCATGCAGAGTTCGGGTAGCAAGCAGTTTAATAATATCCTCGCGGCCTTCGCTGCGATAAAAGTCCAGGACGGTTGCAATTGCTTCGCAGTTTTCCACCGCCTTCTGCAGTAAAGCTAATTCCTTCTCAAAGCCAGAGACATCCTTGTTATTGACAATGAGATCCTTGATGTCCTGCAGCCAATCTTTAAATAACTGTCCGTTTTTCATGCTCATTTTCCGGCCTACCAAATCCATGGACTGAACATAGTTAGTACCTTCCCAGATAGGATAGATCCTGGCATCCCGGTATAATTCAGCACAGGGGTATTCTTCAGAAAAGCCGTAGCCCCCATAAATCTGCAAAGCTGAGCTGATGCATTCCAGGGCCATATCTGAGCAAAAGGCTTTTACCAATGGGGTATTGATTTCAATGCGGTTTCTGGATTTTTTAACAGTTTCAGCATCTAAATCACTATTTTTAATATCCACCAGATAGAAAGTACTGATGACCATGGCCCGGAAGGCTTCAATATATGACTTCTGGAACATTAGACTACGTTTAATATCTTCATGATTTATAATAGCTACTTGTTCGCCCCGGGGCTGTTGGGTGGATTTACCCTGGATGCGCTGGCGGGCGTAATCAGCCGCATTGTAATAAGCCACAGCTGCACAGGCGGTAGCCGATAGTCCGGTCATCAACCGCTCCTCATTCATCATGTTGAACATCTGGGCTAAGCCCTGGCCTATGCCGTCTGAACCGGGAACCTCTCCCAGCAGAAAACCGATACAATCGTTTTCCTCGCCAAAATTGATAATGCAGGTGGGATTGCCCTTTAATCCCAGCTTGTGTTCTATCCCGCCGCAATTTATATCGTTAAACCTGCCGGGTTTACCATTTTCATCCGGCAGAAACTTGGGTATAACAAACAGAGATATACCTGCGGTTCCCCGCGCTCCGCCTTCAATCCGCGCCAGAGCCAGGTGAATAATATTTTCTGTTATGTCTTGTTCACCGCCGCTAATAAAGCATTTGCTGCCCTTAATCTTATAGACGCCGGCCTCTGCTGTGGGAGTAGCCCGGGTGCTGAGATTGGCCAGCTCAGTACCAGCTCCCGGTTCAGTTAAATCCATAGTTCCAGCCCATTCTCCACTATACATCTTAGGCAGATAGGTCTGTTTGAGATAGTCGCTGCCAAAGTCCTCGATCAGACCGGAAGCTCCCCCGGTTGCCAGGTAAAGGGTCCCCAACGAAGGATTGGCGCCGATGATATATTCCAGCATAGACCACAATACACACAGGGGAACTGCGGAGGGATCATGGGGATTATAGTTACTGCTGCAAAAACCGTTATTTTGAATGAAGAAATAGCTGGTCTTAGTGGAGGGTGGAGTTATAACCCGGCCATCTTCGTAGCTGCAGCTCAGCTTATCAGATTCCTCGCAGCTGGGAGCAATGACTTCCCGGGCACCTTTCAAGGCATTATCCAGGATGAAATCAATATCTTCGACCGAATAACCATCCTTAAAACGCGGGCTGGCAAAAATCTTGTTTAAATCCAACCATTCCTTGAGAATAAACTTGTGGTCCCGACTTGAATGTAAGAAACTAGAAGACATCCTTTACCCCTTCTTTTCTTAAATATTTTATAGCCAAGTTTGCTTGGCAAATTAAATATCTTTGGTTTATTAGCATGAGGAAATGCTTACGCCAGGGATAATCCACCTACAGTGCTGTGTGATATTTCGGCCAATATTTGTTCAAAATTATTAGCTTTTGATATATTCCCATTATAGATTAATTTCGTTGTATATGCCTGAATTTTCGAGAATTTAAAAACGTTTTTAGGGAGATAAATATGCCCGCCCCCAATTAAGAGTTTTTAAATTAATACAAGCTGTAATTAAATATACTGGCATTATATATGAGCAATAACTATGTCTGCATCCTTTTTTTAAGTCTAAAACAAACTGAGCGAGCCCAAAAGGCGAAGAGCAAGGCATGCCAAATGCCGTGATTGGGCTTACATGCCGTGATGAAACGGTATTTTTGTATAACGCAGTATTCGTCCTTTTTGACACTCTGCCTCGGCGTACGCCGAGTTTTCTTACCGTATCAGAAAGTATAAGTTTTTTAAGGTCGCACCCTTCGGGTATTACATATGCTCCCTGTGGTCGCAATTAAGGAAACACCCTT
>CAZEDT010000042.1:0-35576 GCA_964510795.1 uncultured Syntrophomonas sp. | reverse complement strand
CGCTAAGAGCGATTACCAAGGTCAGCGACTTCTATGAAGCAAAATCCGACGAACAGATTATTCTGGACATCGGGAAGCGCTTGAACCCTGAACTGTTCCCATGGGAAACAGATATCGAGATGATGGACTGGTGGTTACAGAGCGGAAATAGATTCCATGCCGGCTGGCCTGCCAAAACCGACATGACTTTCAATGAACTAAAAGAAAAAGTTATGGATTGGCCTGAAGATTGGGGCTACAAAAAATACGAAAAAGGTTGGCTGCGTGACGATGGAGAGCCCGGCTTTAATACCAATACTGGAAAATGCGAGCTTTTCATGACCCTGTTTGAAGCATGGGGCTTCGATCCCCTGCCATACTACGAAGAACCCAGAGAAAGTCCGTATTCAACACCAGAGCTGGCAGCAAAGTATCCTCTGGTTTTGACCACTGGACAACGGACCTGGGAATATTTCCATTCAGAACAACGTCAGGTGCCGATCCTGCGTGAATCTCATCCAGATCCTCTCATAGACGTTCATCCTCAGACTGCAGCCGAATATGGGCTGGTAGAAGGCGATTGGACATGGGTTGAGAATCAGCGTGGTAGAGCTAAACTAAAGGTTAACTATAACGTTACCCTGGATCCGAGAGTTGTTCGTGGCGAACACGGCTGGTGGTTCCCGGAAATGGAGGGGGCAGAGCCTACTTTATTTGGGGTATTTGATAGCAACATCAATAACCTTACCCAACAGGGTGTAACTGGACCAACACTGTATGGCGCTCCGTATAAGAATCAGATCTGTACACTTTACAAAGTTACCCCTGAAAACGACAAGATATCCGGTTCAGAGATCGTTACACGGATGGGAGGTTTTAATAATGTCAAATAGTCGTTACGCCTTATTAATTGATTATGAATTCTGTACTGGTTGCCACAGTTGTGAAACAGCTTGCAAAGTCGAGTTAGGACTGCCGCTGGGCCAATACGGAATAAAAATTGTTCAAGATGGACCACGCCAGCTGGAGAACGGTAAATGGGAATACACTTATCTTCCCATTCCTACTTCACTCTGTAATCTCTGTGAAGATCGCGTAGCAATGGGCAAACTGCCGACCTGCGTTCACCATTGTCAGGCCGCTGTAATGGAATATGGGACCGTTGAAGAACTGGCTGCCAAGATGGCAGGAAAAAGTAAAATGGTGATGTTTACCCCTAAATAAAAGATATTCCTTCTTTTCTTATACGAAAGCCCGCCCTTCTAATGATAGAAGGGTGGGCCTAATATTCAAATCTTTGTGAAAGGAGATGAATTTAGATGTGTTTTAGACCAGCAGGCGCTAACAAACCAGTCAAATGTCCTAAGTGCAACACCTGGAATAAACCTACCAATAACGAGTGTACCAAGTGCGGTTTAACAGCAGAAGAATTCGCTGCCTACGAGGCCAAGGAAGCCCCCAAAGAAACCGATAAATAATGTTTTATCATTAAACTTTTCAAATAGATTATATGTGTTTTGCAAAGAACTGGTCTCAATGAGTAAATGGGCCAGTTCTTATTTTTTTGTGCTGTTTTATATAACCGCTCTCTTTAGGCAGTTATCGAATTAATATGATGCTGATATTCCCAGTGCTTTTATGGGCGGATAGGATTACCCATCCATTCGACTTCAGGAGGATAAGCAGGGCTGCCTCCGCTAACCTCACTTAACTGTTCATCCGTAATCGGCCATATTTTCCATTAACAAACTTTCAACCCCAAAATAAAAATGAAAAGCGTTCATCGGTTAGTAATTTCAGCATATTCCAGCAATATGCTGATGGTAGAAAATATAATCACAAAATAAATCAAATTGCTGAATATATCCTCTCTATGCCATCTCCACCTGGATAATAAGATTATCCTAATCACTGCCATCTTTCATACTCACCCAGACATAACTCCACAGGCAATATATCTTAGTTATTAGGCAGGATATTCCATTTTCATACAGAAGTATACAAGAATATTACTATGCAAAAGCTGGAATTTAATTATAATTCTGCGGTGGGCAAATTTGCTTTGACAACCCAATTTAAATGCATTGGAACGGGCAGTTGTATGTGATGATTATGTCTATTAGTGGAAGTTATTGATTGTGTGAAGATAAACGAAATAAATGTGTATTTTTAGTGTTATACTCATTTACCCCACATTTATTTGTCTTTTTATAGGCTATTTTTCTACATTTAACTTTGTCATTTATCCATTTAAATAATGAGGGGATAACAAATGAAATATGCTAGATTGGAAAAGAAAGAATGGCAGAAGAGTTATATTAAAAGTGTTTTTAAGTCTGCTAAAAGCAAAAAAGAAAAATATACAAATGTATTAATGGAAAATTTAGAGATTGTTAATAAAAAGAGTACGTACATTCCAAAGAGACTATTTAAGTTTTATTCTTCTACATCTGATAATATTTTAGATATAAAATATAAAAAATTATGGTTATCACATCCTGATAGTTTTAATGATCCATATGACTGTAAAGTAGGGTATGACAGTCTAGGGTTTGAAAAGACTATTGTTCTAGATTATATTTTTAAAAAGCACTGTGTAGAGTCGGATAACAATCTTTTTGGCTTTACAAAATCAGAAATAGAAGAACTATCAAGAGCCACTACTTCATGGGAACGTTATAATTCCATTTATTCAAGAATAGATTACTATGAATTTTTATTTGGTGAGTTATTGAGAAAAAAAGACGAAAAATTTCAGAGAGAGATCAGAACATTTATTCAGAGCATAAATGAAGGAATAGAAAATCAGGTTGCTAAGATTAGAAAAACAAATATTCGTGTGGCTTGTTTTTGCAATCTAAGTGATGAAGAATTTCATAAGAAAAATCAAATGTGGGCTCATTATGCAGATAATCATAGAGGATTTTGTGTGGAGTACGATATATCACCTTTACAGAACGAATTGTCGTTCAAACATGATTATTTTCGATATGATGATACAAAGGAAGAATATCTTGATGAAAGGATAGAAGTGATACTTAAAGGCGGGTTATTTCCACTAATTTATACTTCAAATAGAGTATCAATTCCTATATCCAGATTAGTAAAATTGCATACTGCAGAGCAGCATGATTTATACAATGATAACTATTACGATGAAATTTTGTATAAAACTTATATTACCAAATCGTCTGTTTGGAGTTATGAGAAGGAATGGCGGTTTATACTTGACGATAAAATATGTGATTACTACGATAATAAAATACCATTTCCTTATATAAAGAAAATCTATCTAGGTTGCAGAATGGAGAAAAGGTATATTGAACTACTATTAGATATTGCAGAAGAACACAATATAAATATTGTTTTTATGAGAGAAGACGGACATAAATTTAATTTGAATGAAGATAGTGGCATTTTATATAAATGGGAAAAAGAATCAAAAAAATATAATCTTCCTTATAGATATTAGGTGCATTTATTATGTGTGGGACAACAGAGCATATTACTTGTGTTTCACTCAGGGGCGTGCAGGGACCGGTTCATAAGGTGGTGTCAGGTGGACAAGGTTGTTGACATCATGCCTAAAACATTAGCTTCATTATACATTAATTAAATATGCCAGAAACCTTTGCGGGTATTTGGAACAGACTTCACCAATTAGGTAGTCATCAGGGATTACCTCAATGAAGATGTCAAATGTACCGGGTGTTTCAGAAAAGGTATTAAAATATTGGGTGCTACTTTTACAAGAAATGGCAGTAATAATTCTTCACCTTTTCATAATTGCTTACCCGATATGTTTATTCCCAGTCGATATTATTGTGAGTTACACCGGAGTTACACCAGTTACACCGGGACGTTCTTATCGTAACACAGATAATTTATAATCTTTAACAATGGAGTTCGTTGGTAAAAACGATGGGAGAGGGTCATTTTTCACAATGAATATACAGAGATCATAAGCCTTGTTACAAGAAGAACGTCCCGGTATAACACGCAGGAGGGATTACAAATGGGTGAAATTCAGGAAATAATGCGGCAATTCGACCATGGAAATGGTGAGTGGCACCAGTTCATCAAGTCGATTAAAATAAATAATATTCATGGATGGACCGATCAGGAGATGTTTTTCAGGTTCCCGGTTGTAGCTGTTGTGGGCGAAAACGGAATTGGAAAGAGTACATTTTTGAAAGCAGCAGTTTGCGCTTATGAGAATAAAGATGCAAAAAACTTTTACCCATCCAACATGTTCATGAGCACACAGTGGGATGCAGCAGCGATGGCTGGGGCAACAATTGAATATAAGATTCGTCAAGGAGTGACTGAAAAATCTCTCAGATGGCGCAAAACAAATGACTGGGGATTTAAACCCAAAAAAGGGAAGCCCCAAAGAAAGGTCTTTTTCTTGGATATTTCCCGCACCTTACCCTTAGACGCAACAGCTGGCTATGCAAAAATTGCTAAAATAGCCAGTGAAGAGATGGGCAACGAAATCGAACTTAACGATGAAAGTATGCTAAATCTCTCATATGTGTTAGGGCAAGAATATGCCCGTGCGAGATTTATCGGAACTAATATTAATGTATCACGTGAAGTAGGTCTTCTTACAAAAGAATATGGTGAAATCTCTCAATTTCATCAAGGTGCAGGAGAAGATTCTATGCTTGATACGTTTAAACTGCTTCAAACCATTCCCAATCAATCGCTATTGGTGATTGATGAAGTGGAAAATTCTCTGCATCCGCAAGCGCAAAGACGTTTTGTACAATATTTGTTGAAGTTGGCGAGAATTAAGAAGTTGCAAATCATTCTATCTACACATAGCCCATTTGTATTGGAAGAGCTACCGGAAATAGCAAGAATCATGTTAGTGCGGTTGTCTGATAGAAAAGACATTATGTACGAAGTCTCCAGCAAATTTGCACTTTCCACAATCGATGACAGGGCGCATCCTGAATTGTATGCCTTTTTGGAAGACGAAGAGGCGGTTTCTCTATTTTGGGAAATCATTAAGCAAGATAATGCCAGATATGATGAGTTCTGCACTAAAATATCTGCACGCGCAGTAGGTAGTTGTTCAGTTGTGGGAACACTCAACGAATTAGGCCAAAACCACAAATTGCCATATAGCAGCCTTGCAATCGTTGATGGAGATAAAAAAGCTGCATTCCCTAACTGCCTGAGTCTTCCGGGTAATTCAGCTCCAGAAAAACAAGTTCTTATGGACTTGAAAAACATTGGATGGAATCGTCTCGACGAGCGATTCGGTATAGGCGCGGGAACGTTGTTTAAATATTTGGATGATGCTGTTTTGCTGCCAGACCACCATGAATGGACTACATATATTGGCAACCACGTTAAAAAGAGCAAGGATGTCGTATGGTCAATATTGATTGAGGAATGGCATAAGCAATGCCTGAACGAAGAAGTTGCTACTGCATTTATTGAAAATGTTTATTCTGCTTTGCACCCGCAGTGACCTGCGCCAAAGTGCCAAGGAGACAGGGTTGCTGTCACACGGACAGTTCTGATTAGGCTAATAAAGAGAAAATTAGCTGACGGCGAAATGACGTTATAATAAAAGCACCTAAAGTGCATATTTCTTGACTTGGTCTTTACTTTGATATGGGTTTGGATGAAGTAAGTTGTATAAGGCTAATAATGTGAAATTATTGATAATTAATAATGTATTTATAGCGAAGATCGTAAGCATAGAAGATGTTTAAATGTCTGATACTCAATCTTTAGCTGGTGAAGAACTATTAAAAGCCGGCGGCTATATTCATTTCGTTACACCCGTTACACCGGGACGTTCTTACTGTAACAGCAAAATTTATGAACTTGAATAATGGAGTCCGCTGGGAAAATCGGTGGGTCATTTTTATTGAATTCGGTACAATGGAAATAAATGTATGGGTTTTCTGTGTGGTTAGACTGGCGAGACAACGGTGTGAGAGTGAGAGCGACGTTTAAACCCAATGAATATACAAAGAGCATAAACCTTGTTACAAGAAGAACGTCCCGGCGCACACGGCGTACAAACAAGGAGCACATTATGGTTAAACAGAAGATTAGGAATAGTATGTTTAAATATTATTTATATACAATAATGACAATAGTTGGGCTGTCATTTATGCTTGTAATAACTTTTTACGAAGCTAAGCCACTTGCGCTAGCAGCACTTTTTGTATTGATATTATTAGTCAAAGATAACTATAAAATATATCTAGATATTATTGCTAAAGATGGTTTATATTTTAGTGGCACTGTAGTTAAAGCGGATACACCCACAAAATTATTTTCAATTGAAATAGATTTTTACTACTCGCTAGAGATAGAAACCGACAATGGGGATTATGTCAAATGTGCATCGAAAGCAGTAGGCTTGATGCCTGGGGACAGGATAGAAAATGCATATGTAACCAGGAGATCGAATTTATTATTATCTTGCGACATGCCTCGTACGAACAATTTTTCAGGTGAAGAAGGAATAACTCCTATAAAGTAGCCTTCAAGAGCAAATGGGGACGGTTCTTGCCTTGCATGACAATTCAATGCCGCGTTACTTCCAATTAGGCTAATAATGCGAACCCAAAAGAAGATTTTATTATTTATATAATGAGAACTACCCGATAAACGGGAATTTGTCGGAGGATATTGATGAAGGATATTAAACGATTGGTCAATCAATTTCGGAATGCTATTGATGTAGCTAGGGATGCGGGGGAGTTTGATAAGGACTTTTCATTTTACAAATTCCCGCGTGGATGCTGTGGTGATGCTAGTGATTTGTTAGCTCAGTTTTTGTTGGAAAACGGTATCAGAACATATTATGTCTGTGGTACGTATAGAGATGGTTTATTTAAAAACTCTCAGTCTCATGCATGGTTATTGACTGATAATCAAACTATTATAGATATCACTGGCGATCAGTTTAGAGATA
Organism: uncultured Syntrophomonas sp.; assembly: GCA_964510795.1. Lineage (GTDB taxonomy): Bacteria > Bacillota > Syntrophomonadia > Syntrophomonadales > Syntrophomonadaceae > Syntrophomonas_B. The sequence continues at coordinate 28,651 of CAZEDT010000042.1, read as the reverse complement.
ATCCGGATTTTTTGAATTATGATAAATCAATCTATGTCGGAGCAGAGGACGATTTTCATAGACTATTTGAAGTTGAAGATAGGGATGTTCGTGAAAATATTGGATTAGATGCCTTGGGTAGTATGTGCCAGCCGAGATTAAACGGGTTGTATCGGAAGATTATTAAATATATTTAGGAATGCATCACGCTTTTTTAAAGAGTTGTAGGATCTGATAAATTTATTTTTGTTTCCAGATAATATCAATAAATTTCCAATTTATCGATTTGATTATGAGCATACTAGGAAGCTGAGTTAAATTTATGTACTGCACATTATCCAAATTTTGTTCTGCCAATTAGGCTAATAATGCCTACTCCAGGCATTTAAGGTATGGGGACACCCCCCACAAGCGAATGTCCCCATTGCTCGGGCTGTCAAATGATTCCTTTTCTTTCTAGATTTTCGATCGAGTTAGAGTGAGCTATATTCTAGCGAATAACCTGGTCCTCTGTTACAAAGAACTTGGCTGACGGATTTAGTGATTATGCTGGCGACATTGGTGGAGGAGGCGGTTCCTTACTGCTGCCCAAAAACGTGGAGTATGACATTGACGGTGTAAATGCAATTTGGTAACTACGATTTAACCAATAACAAACCAATAATAAATGAAGGGAGTTCAAAACCAATGAAGAAATGGTGTATTGGGTCATTTCTTGCGATTGTACTTTTAGTGGTAGGGATTGTTAGTTTTCATGGTATTGGACATAGCAAAGAGGTAATAAAAACTAGTGCTTTGCATCCTTCCTTCAGTAGTATTGACGAGATGTTAGATAAGTCAAGTCTTGTAGTTGTTGGCACTGTTGTTGGTGTTGAAAAACCTCAAGATATTAATATAAATGGAGCTGAAGATAGAGATAAAAACCCAATTTATAGAGTTTATACAGTATCAAATTTAAAAATTGATAAGCTACTTAAAGGTGATGTGGCTGTTGGTGATATCATCTCTATTAAACAACAAGGCGGGGAAACTGATAAACAGATAGTTGAGACAGACGGAATAAAATACCTAATGGTTGGGGACAAAGGACTATTCTTCTTAGAAACATATCTCAATGGAGTTCCTTGTGATATGCTCAATCCATATCAAGCTAGTGTAGTCGAAAGAAATGGTGTCACTATTAGTGGTGAGACCAACAATCTATTCCCATCAGGAACGTCATTAAATGGCGCTATAGAGACTACCCTTAAAGATTGCACAAATAGTATTTAAAATATTTATTAGAAAAAAGGGATAAGTAGCTATGAAAGATATAACCAACCGCAGCTTTTGGGGTCGTTTTGCAGGCCTATATGATACGTTTATTAAGAAAGACAATAAAGCCTATGCTGAAATGTACTTGCTCATTCGTACACGTTTGACTACCAATATGCATGTTTTAGAGCTTGCTACAGGCACCGGCTTAATTTCCATAGCAATTGCCGATAAAGTAAGCAGTGTTGAGGCTACCGATTTTTCACCCCAGATGATTGCAGAGGCAAAAAAGAAAAAGATACCTGGCAATGTGAATTTTTCAGTGCAGGATGCCTGTAACCTGTCTTATGCAGATAGCAGCTTTGATGCAATCATTATTTCAAATGCATTGCATATCATGCCTAATCCTGAGCGGGCACTACAAAATATCAGACGCGTGTTAAAAAATGATGGTGTACTGATTGCACCGACATATACTCACGCAGGGAATGGCAGAGAAGGCAAGCTAATGGCGCATTTTATGGAGCTTTTCGGTTTTAAGACATATCATAAATGGACAACCGAACAGTACTGTTTATTCCTTGAAAATAACGGATTTTACATAGAACAGAAGCAGGTACTGAAAGCCAGTTTCCCGCTTACCTATGTAGAAGCACGAAAAAATTAGAACTTGTAACCCAAAAGTTAACAGTTGAAAAGAAGAGCTGATGTAGCTCACTATTAGAAAAAAGCCGGTCAACATCGCATTAAAGCAATCTCAACCGGCCATACTTATAATCTATTCAATTTCGCATTCAACCTCGGAATCTTTTTGACAGTGGCCCTTAGGGGCTATTATTATACCTGTTCGTTGCTAAATTCTTTTAGCTTTCTATATAGGGTAGCCTTGCTCATGCCCAGTAAACCAGCAGCACGGGGAATTGAATTCTGGGACTGCAAGAGAGCTAGATCAATGGCTGCTTTTTCTAGTTTTTTGATGGAAAGCATGTCCTCCATCTTTCCTCCCTCATTCGAAATGCCACCCAAATTTACGGGACTGCTATCTAAGATAATATAACTGGGTAAATTATTAGTGCCAATAACTTCACTTTGGGTAGTGTTGAGAGCATAATTTATAGCATTTTGAAGCTGCCGGACATTACCTGGCCAGTTATATTCAGTTATTAGCTTCAACGCCTCCGGACTCAGGCGAGGAACTTTCCAGCCCAATTTATGGCAATAGTTGTCAATAAAATACTTGCATAGTATTTCAGTATCGTTCCCTCTGGTTCGCAAGGGAGGGAGGGTAATGGGTAAAACCGACAACCGGAAATAAAGATCCTCGCGGAAGAGTTTTTCTTTAACCATTTGATATAGGTCTTTATTGGTGGCAGCTACGACCCTGAAGTCAACCTTCTTACTGCGCCGGCTGCCGATACGCGTAACTTGCTTGTCTTCCAAGACCCGGAGTAGAACTGCTTGAAGTTCTACCGGCATATCTCCAATTTCATCCAGGAAAAGAGTGCCCCCATGGGCTAGCTCAATTTTACCAGGCCTTCCGCTGCGTTCTGCGCCAGTAAAGCTTCCACCTTCATACCCAAAGAGTTCGCTTTCAATCAAGTTACGGGGCATGGCTGCACAGTTGACTGCCATGAACGGGCCATTGGGACGGTGCTGGTTATGAATAGCCTGAGCAAAAAGCTCTTTACCCGTACCACTCTCACCAATTAATAAGATATTCTCGGGTGTATTAGCAAAGCGTTTTCCTGTTTCAATGGTTTGTTTGATGGTCTGGCTTTCTCCGATAATATCATGAAAATGGAAACTAGTCGTGGCTCCAGATCGGCTGTTGGATTGGCAATTGGATTTTTCGACAGGACTGAGCCTTAGCACGGACAGCACTGATTCTTGATTATTTTGACTTAATACCGAGCGTACTTTAATACAGTAAGACTGTTCATCATTACCCACCGAAATTGTTTCCTCAATGGTGAGAAATTCCCCCTTGCTGGCTGCATTCAGTAGACGGGAATTGCTATTTAGAAACTCTTCAATATTTGTTTTCCCGACATCCTCTGCCTTTAGTTTCAAAATACGGGCAGCTTCAGGATTAATCTGTATGATCTGACCGGTTCGATCAAGTATAATGATAGCTTCATCGATACTGGTCAGGGTGGCTTCAAGTGTATTATTGGTGACGAAATAGCAATCACTTAAATATTTGAGCTTGTCGTTGCAGTTATTAAGTTTTATCTGGGTCTCAACCGCTGCTGCGATAGAAATAAGCAAACTCATGGTATGGGATAATTGATTTGCAAAATGGTATTCCCATGGCTCACTAACCATAGGTTGAGTTAAAACCAGACTGGCAATGGCTTCTTCGGATTCATTCATAATGGGAACTGCTGAAGCGATGATATTTTCTAACGCTACGCAATAGTGTTCTGGCCCGAAAAGCTGTACCGGTCGCTTAAGCTGCATGCTTAAAGTATGGGCATTGGTACCCATGGTATTTTCATTAAAAATGCGTCCTTGAGCGGCAATGGGAGGTAATATCAATTCGCCTTCCTGTAGCAAGGATACCCCTTTTTGGTCGATGATCTCTAGAAAATAATCTGAAGGGATCATATCTTTTAATATGTTAAGCAGGGGTCTGGTTGTATCAATAAGAGGACGATATTCTGCAAGGATATTGCTGTATTCCATAGTAGTTAAAGGCTTGGGTACATGGGGGTTATATGGGTCGACATGCATCTTACGGGATCTAATCCATGATTCGAGTATATCATGGTCTAATTGAGGTAATTCAATCAGATCATGATCAGTATCCTGAAGAAAACTCTGTTTGGACTGTAAGATTATTTCCCAACGTTCCCGGGACATCACCTGTTCTTTATTAGTGAATAAGGAAGAATTCATGTCGTGCGTGACCTCCTTCTAAAAACTGTCGTCATCTAATTAAAAAAGCTTGTTTTTAGTCCGTATATTTATATTAATACATAATGAGACACAAACTGACATATAAATCTATTTTGATTATAACATGTGTAATTCATATTAGGGAATTACGTTTTTGCTATTAGAGATCTAATTTGACTAGAAGTAGGAATTCCTACCAGTTTAAATATCCGGTATGGATTTTTTGCCCAACCGATCCAGGCAGAGAACGATGAGGACATTTTATATTGAGACTAGGAGTTCCATTATGAAACCAGGCTTGAGACTGACCCGTTACGTTAGCGTTGAGATAAAGCTTGTTTTTGCTTACTTCGCCTCCAGGCATGATCATTGCATATAGATTATTACAAGAAAGCTATTAATGGTTTTAAGAGATGAATTGCATATCATAGATCTCCGAGCACTGAACCCTAAGGATTATTAATCTATGGATTCAGAGGCCTGGGCCGAAAACCCACGGGGTAGTCGAAGAAATTCTGCTACCTCCCTGATTGGAAAGGAGGTGTCACTGTCGACAACTCCTGTGCGTATTTATGCATGGGTTTTTTTTTGCTTAAGTGAAATAAAATATTAAAACTAGAAGGAGTAGAAAAAATGAAAAAAATTTATGTACTCATTATGCTATTCGTTTTGTCAGTAGGAATGCTAATAGTATCGGGTTGTTCCAACAGTCAGGAAGCTGACCATAAAGAGACCAAAGAAACTGCTTCACTAAGAGTATATAGCGGTGCTGGTCTAAACAAGCCCATGGATGAAATTGCTAAGGTTTTTGAAGAGAAAGAGGATATTAAGATAGAAATGGTGTATGGGGGGTCCAGCCAAAATTTGTCCCAGATTGAATTAGTAAGAGACGGAGATGTGTGGACACCCGGTTCGATGGCTGATTGTGAAGTGGCAGAGGGGAAAGGTCTAATTGATAATAAAAAGGAAATTGTATATCACATCCCTATAATTGCCGTTCCGAAGGGCAATCCAGCCGGAATTACCTGCCTGGAGGATTTAGGCAAAAACGGAGTGAAAATAGTCCTGGGGGATGAACAATCCTGTGCCATAGGCAAAGTGAGCAGCAAGTTGCTGGCAGATAACGGGCTTAAAGAGCGTGTGGCAGCCAACATACTGGCCAAAACAGCCAATGTAAGCGAACTTCTGGTTTATATGCAGCTGAAGCAGGCTGATGCGACAATTATCTGGGAAGATGAGGCCGTCGGCAACCAGGATATTGAGGTGATTGAAATTCCTAAAGAGATCAATCAGATAAAAACCGTTCCAGTTGCTGTATTGAAGACTACTCAAAAAAAGGAACTGGCACAGCAATTTAGTAACTTTGTGGCCTCGAAAGAAGGTCTAAAGATATTTTCGAAGTATGGGTTTAAACCCATAGAATAGGGCTATAAAGTGCACTTGAACCAGTGCTAGATGAATTGGAATTTATTAGGTAAATCTCATTTTGTATGCAGCAACAGTAATAATTTGAACTGAAGGAGTACAAGAGCATGAACGATCATGAATTTTATGAACAACTCATTATCAATTTTCGGGAGATTATCAATGAGAAACATCTTTTAGAGGAAGAAATAATCATTAGCGCCAAAGCGCTATCAACAGAGGAAGCGATAGGGCAGCCCCAACGGCAAAATTATCCCATCCAAGCCGGTAAGGAAAGACTCATGCAGGCCGAATTTCGGGGTGCTAAAGGACAGGCTTTCACGGATATGTCAGCTAGCTTTCGGGGCAGCCTGGCCGAGGTTTTGGAGAAGAGGCCCTCAGACAACTGCGATCGCGCTACTTTGATTGCTTCTATAAATGCAGTTATGAGATATCTGAACCTGATTGAGGGAACCGTTCACTGTCATGACGAAGAACCAGAGGAATGTGCGGCAGCGCTGGTAGCGCATATCAAAGAAAAGTATAATCATCCCAGAATTGCCCTGATTGGTCTACAGCCAGCCATGCTGGATAAACTCTCTCAGGCCTTCTCTGTCCGGGTTGTTGATCTGGATGTCGAAAACATTGGAAAGACTAAGCACGGGGTTGAAATTGAAGGCTTTGAACATACCCAGGAGGTTATAGACTGGTGCAATTTGATCATTGCAACTGGAAGTACTTCAGTAAACGCTACGATTAACAAATATATAGGAAATAAACCGGCATTGTTCTATGGAACCAGCTGTGCGGCTGTTGCCCATCTCATGAACCTGGAACGCTGGTGTTATAAAGGAGCTTGATTCGGATATCCCTAGATCAAGCAGGAGAGGAAGTTTTATTATGACAGCCAGGAAGCATAATATTCAGAACAGTCTGTTTTCAGGGGCTGTAATTCTATGCACCGTTATTTTAGGCATTTTAATAATTTCTGCCATAGGAATGGTTCTGGTGCGTGGCCTGCCTGGCATTCCCAGGAGTATATTTAGTCCGGAGATACAGTTTTCGATTAGGTTAAGCCTAATTACTTCTCTTGTTTCAACTTTACTCTGTTTGTTCCTGGCTGTTCCAGTAGCCTATACCTTATCCCGGTATCGATTCAAGGGAAAAATGCTAATCAGTACTCTGTTGTCGGTTCCAATGGCATTGCCGCCCCTGGTTTCCGGGGTAGCCTTGCTCTTGCTATTTGGAACCACTGAGTGGGGCAAGACCCTGGCGGCATATGGGATAAAAGTTGTCTTTACGCCCCTGGGAATCATCGTGGCCCAGTTCTTTGTGAATTTACCTTACATGATCAAGATTAGCAGGAGCACCTTTGACAGTATTGATCCCCGGCTTGAATTTATTGCCAGGACCCTGGGAAGCAACCGACTTCAGGCGTTCTTTACCATTACCTTGCCCTTATCTTTGCAGGGCCTGGTGGCTGGTACGGTTATCACCTGGGCCCGCGCCCTGGGAGAATTTGGGGCAACGCTCATGCTCGCGGGTGCAACTCGGATGAAGACGGATATTCTGCCAGTTTCTCTTTACCTGAACATGTCAACGGGAGATCTGGAGAAGGCCCTTACCTCCGCAACCATACTTATTATCATCTCAGTTGTATCATTATCGATCTTTGAATTACTAAGTGACAGCGGAGATGAACTTAGCAGAAGCAGATTATAGGGGTGATGAAAATGTTGCAATTAAAAGGAATCTCCAAGCGACTCGGGAGCTTCCAGTTGCAGGATCTTAATCTTACCATTGAGGAAAGTGAATACTTTATTATTCTGGGTCCTACCGGAACTGGCAAGACGGTGATCCTTGAACTTATTGCAGGCATGTATCGTCCTGATAAGGGAGAAATACGTTTTCATAATAAAAGAATTGATCTGCTTGATCCAGAGCAACGCGAAATAGCTTTTGTTTATCAAGATTATGCTCTTTTTCCACATCTCAATGTGCAAGAAAATATCATGTTTGGTTTGCGTTTTCGCAAGCTAGGTCGAGGCCAGGCCAAAGAACGCTTCGATGAAATTGTAAGTAATTTAAAAATAGACTATTTACTGGGTGCCTATCCGGGGACTTTAAGTGGTGGCGAACAACAGCGGACCGCAATTGCACGGGCGCTAATTACCTATCCTAAAATTCTTCTGCTGGACGAGCCTCTGAGTGCTCTTGATCCCAGTACGAAGCAATTATTTCAGGGAGAATTAAGGCGAATGCATAACCTGATGGGGATGACTACCGTCCATGTCACCCATGACTTTTCAGAAGCTATGGCACTGGCGGATCGAATCGCTGTGATGCAGGCAGGGCAGATAGTCCAGACCGGACCACCCATAGAGGTCTTCAGGCAGCCTAAGTCCGTTGCTGTGGCTAGTTTTCTGGGTGCCACCAATATTTTTGCAGGGATAGCCGACCAGGGTAATATACGTCTTGCTGATGGCAAAAGCATTTCCGCTCTTACCAATAAGCAAGGCTATGTAAATATAAGTATACGTCCGGAGGATATTATTATTTCCAGGACGCTTCTGCATTCCAGTGCCAGAAACAATCTGGAATGCAAAATTACCGACATGATTTGCCAAGGCCCGCTTTTCAAATTAACCCTGGATTGCGGTATAGAATTACAATCTCTGGTTACTTTCCAGGCCGCAGCAGAGCTCGATATTAAAATAGGTGATTCTGTCTGGGCTGCTTTTAAAAGTACGGCGGTCAATGTGTTTTAACTGATAGTATAAGAAAGGTTGGGGCAACATGGCGAATTTATGGTCTTCGTTAAAAATTAAAAACTTGAATCTAGCCAACCGCCTGGTAATGCCTCCCATGGCGCTGGATATTGCCAGTGAAACAGGGCAAGTAACAAATAGTATGATCGATCATTATACGGCCAGAACACCTTTCAGTATATCCAGGGGAACAGGAGCTCAAGGACTGGGATTGATCATAGTGGAGCACAGCTATGTCAGTAAATTCGGGAAAGCTCATCCACGTCAGTTAGGGATATATGACGATAAACAAATACCTGGGCTAAAGAAACTGGCTGATTGTATCCACAAAACCGGTGTTCCGGTAGGAATTCAATTAAGCCATGCAGGCGCAAGGGGAATGGAATATACCGCTGGTCCCTCAAGTATTCCGGTACCTTTTCTCCATCGATTTGCTGGTGGTGAAAGCTTGGATGATAGCCTCAGCACGCCAGCAGATATTCCCAGGCAAATGGGTACCAGAGAGATCCTCCAGGTAGTTGAAGACTTTGCCCAGGGGGCTGCACGTGCCCAAATGGCAGGTTTTGACCTGGTGGAGATCCATGGCGCGCATGGTTATCTGCTAAATCAGTTTTTCTCTCCTCTTACCAACCAACGCACTGATGAATATGGTGGAACCCTTGTAAATCGCTTGCGACTTTCACTGGAAATAATCCATGCGATTCGCGATACTGTCGGTGCTGATTTCCCAGTGTTTTACCGTCTGGGCGCTGACGACCTCTTACCGGGAGGGAATGAGATCGGGCAGGGAGCAGCTGCTGCAAAAATTCTTGAAAATGCGGGCGTTGATTGCCTGGATATTTCGGGGGGGCTCGGCGGCTATCTGCGCAGTGGCCCCGAGGGATTCTTCGGATATATGGCTGATGCGATCAAAGCGGTCACTGAAGTTCCTGTACTCCTGACCGGAGGTATTAAAACAGCAGGATTTGCCAACCAGATGGTCGTCGCAGGAAATGCCGACCTCATTGGTGTAGGTCGTACCCTGTTGACTGATCCTGATTGGGCCAATCGGGCCTGGCTATCCAGCCATTAAAAAGCCTGTCTATTTACTATTAACGTACCAATATCAGTATTTATTTAAAACGAGGGAATGATATTGGAGTTTTATGCTTCTTAAGCTGATAAAGCGCTTTTAGAGACTTTGCTAAGGTTAGCGGGTACGATATCCAAGCTATTCATAGGCTATTTTTTAAAGGTCGGCAGTTCTATCAAGTTGCCGATCTTTTGCTTGTCCTCAAGTAACTATTGGTGACTGTAGCTATCGTCATCAACAATAATATTTCCTGGAACGGTTTCATAATGAGAATTTGATGCCAAAAAGATAAGCAGCTCATCCAGGCAAATTAAGGAAATTTTACGAGCAGGCCTAATCTAATCAGGGATAGGGGGATTCACGAGATGCTGGCATGGATGTTGCAATGAATAGGGTAAGACATTAATCCAATTATTATTATTGAGGCCTCGATAATAAAGGATTCATAGGGTAAGACGATTGTAAAGAGGGGGTTTCATGTCAGCATTAAGATCAGTTACGGTCAAAATCCAGCCCGAACTATTCCAACAAATTAAAGTGATAGCTGAGAAAACCGGAGAAAGTATATCTGACGTTGTCAGGCGGCTGGTTAATCAGGGTTTAACCGAGAGATTTTATGAAGAAAATGCCGATCTGATTGCTAGCGTAGTAAAAAAACAGGTTGAGCAGGCGCTGAAATCCTACGCGATTTACCCCAGCCTGGATAACGTCGAACATCCTAACAACAGTGCCTTTGTGGAAAGACTGGTTTTATCCAGAAATCATAAGAATACGAATTTACCCAGCTAATCAAGCTTGGCGAGACGCAGCTGTTTTAAGATCACAATTAAAAATAGAAAGTATTTTTGGGAAAGGTAGGTTTTATATGATAAACGCCACTATTACAAGCATTGTAGACAAGGCTGCAGCAGGAGAGTTGCTAGCTGAGAATGATATGGCATCGCTTTTTGAGATTTCCCCTTTAACACCAGAATCAGCCTATATACAGGTTGCAGCCAGACAAATTAGTGCTCGAATAAATAACAATCAAGCGGAGATACATTGTCATGTTGGAATCAATCTGGGGCTTTGCGGCCATAACTGCAAATGGTGTTCTTTTGCCGCTGTGAACAAGGTGTTTCCTAAAGCCAGCACTCTGCCTGTGGAAGAAATTGTAAAGCGCTGTAAGAAGTTCGAAGAGGATGGGGCTAATGCCATTTATCTGGTGAGCACCGGAACATACCCTTTTAAACGTCTGCTGGAAACCATTCAAGAGGTGCGCAGCAACCTGGCGCCTGCCACTGTTTTAATTGCTAATGCGGATGACTTTAGCCTGGAAGAAGCCCAGGCCTTTAAAGATGCCGGCTTGAATGGTGTTTACCACGCGGTTCGCTTTAGGGAAGGAATTGAATCATCTATTCCGGTAGAAAAGAGATATGCAACCATGCGGGCGGCTCATTCGGTTGGACTTGCCTTAGGAACGTGTGTAGAACCAGTAGGACCTGAACATAGCACTGGTGAACTGGTAAAAGCTACTCTGATTGCCAGGGAGTGTGGCGCTGTGTTTAGCGGTACCATGCGACGCATCCCCATCCCGGGAACAGAAATAGGCCAACGAGGCATGCTTAATGAGGCGCGCATGGCTCATATCCATGCTGTGATAAGATTATCTACCCAGCACGATATGCTCGGTATGTGCTGGCATGAGCCCAGTATAGTCGGACCTATGATAGGTGCTAATCTCATGTGGGCTGAAACTGGCTCCAGTCCACGGGATATTAATGAGGATTGCGAAGCTACTCGAGGACACTCCGTGGCAGACCTGCGCACGATGTACTGGGAGGCTGGTTGGGAAGTACTGAATGGCCCCTCGCGGATTTGGAATTCCAAGCAGTAATTGCAGAAGAACTGATGAATCTCGCTTCCCGGGAATCGATTTGATTAGAAGCATTTAGAAATAACATGAAAGCAGGGAGCAAAATATGAAAACTAAAAAAAGCCTACTTCCAAAATTAATTCTAACCCTGATAGGTATTATGGCTATTTTTATTTTGCCTGGTTGTACCCCAAAGGAACCAGCTGCGACTATGCCAGCTAAGGTCGGAACATGGAAAACGGCTCAGACGATACAGCCTTTTACGTATCAAAAATATTTACCCAAACAAGCCCGGATTGAGGTGCTGCCATTTACTAACCCGGGCGACCAAAAAACAGCCCTGCTGGCCGGCGATCTGAATCTTTGCGGGACGACCCTGGTAACGGCCATCACTGCAGCCTCCAAAGGAGAACCAGTAGTTGTGGTGAGCAGTCTCTGTAATAAATGTTCAGCGCTGGTGGTGCAAAAGGACTCCAATATCAATACCCCGGCTGATTTGAAGGGTAAGAAAATTGCCTATGTCCCAGGTACTATGCACCATATTCTGCTTTTGGAAACCCTGCTAAGATCAGGACTTGATCCCCAGAAGGATGTGGAGTTAATAAGGATAGATTTCTTTGATATGGGACAGGCACTGGCCCAGGGCTCGGTGGATGCATTTTGCAGTGGTGAACCCTACCCGTCCATCGCTGTTGCCAATGGTTATGGACGCATTTTGGCCTACCCTTATTATGGTGAGAGTATTGGTACTATCAATGCTGGTATGTTAACCACCACCGATGAAATTAAAAATAATCGCGCAGTCATTCAGCAACTCGTAACTGCCCAGGCGAAATCTACCGAATATCTGAAGAAGCACCCTGAGGAATGGTTGCAGAAGGCTGCCGAATTTGGTACCGAACGCACAGTTCTTGATACTGCCGGCCAAAATATAGAATTGGCCTGGGATATGGATCAGCAATATATAGAGCAAGCCAAAGTCCTGGCTCAGCAAATGAAAGATCTGGGTGTTATAACCAATATACCCGATATGGACAAGTTATTTGATTTGAGCTTCGTTGAACAGGCTCGAAAAGATTTGCAGCAGTAAGATGAATAAATTGCACGCTGCGGATATATTTAATTTGAATATGAAAAAAATTGATGTGCTTGGAATAATATTTCCGGGACTCATGATTGCGGTTTGGTGCATTATAACGACCGAGGGAAAAGTACCGCCGTATTTATTGCCGTCTCCGCAGCAGTTGTACCGGGTGGCTGTAGATTTTGCTCTGGGGAACATGCATCTAACCCCTTTTGCAGGAACCTTATGGGGGCATGCGCTGGAAAGTACTTGCAGGGTTTATAGAGGTTTCGCACTGGCGGCGGTAATTGGGTTACCCCTGGGATTACTGACTGGACGTGTAGAGACAGTCAAGAGATTTATTGATCCTACCGTTCATCTGATTAGAAGCGTTCCTGGTATTGGGTGGCTTCCTCTAGCTATGGTCTGGTTTGGTGTAGGTGAGAGTACAACCTTGTTTTTAATAGCATTGGCTGCTTTTTTTCCGATTTACATTAATGCAGCTCAGGGAGCCAGTGCTATATCGCCTTTATTGCTGCGAGCCGGTAGGATGCTGGGAGCAAGTAAAATAGGCATCATTACAACCGTAATCATACCTGCCTCCCTGGCCTCATTGGAAGCCGGTTTGAGACTGGGCTTAGGATTATCCTGGGCCTATTTAGTCCTGGGAGAACTTACCGGGGTCACCAGGGGTTTAGGTGCAGTGATGATGGATGCCAGAATGCTGGGCCATGTAGATATGGTTATGGTGGCTATGATTTATATTGCCGTTCTGGGGTGGCTAAGCGACATTATTCTAATGGCTTTATTTCGTTTGTTTAAATCAAGAATGGGTGGTGTGTAAGAATGATCAGCCAGCAGCCTGAATTGATAGTAGATCAAGTCAGCATGAGTTTTGCCAGTCCTGATAATAAATCAATATTAAATGTGCTTAATAATATATCCTTTACCGCCTCCAAGGGTGAATTCATAAGCTTTATAGGTCCCAGCGGATGCGGAAAAACCACCCTTTTGAACATTATCGCCGGCTTTGAATCAGGGCAAGCGGGTGAGGTCTTATATCACGGAGAGCCGTTCTTTAGGCCGTCGCCGGAGAGGGCAGTGGTCTTTCAAAGTGCCGCCCTTTTCCCCTGGCTTACAGTGCGTGGAAATATTCTGTACGGTCTCCGACGCAATGGGGTTAGCAGGGCTGACTGTAATAGGAGGGTAGAAGATTATTTGCGCATGGTGCAGATGCAGGGTTTTGAGAATTATTATCCGGAACAGCTTTCCGGAGGAATGCAGCAAAGGGTAGCCTTAGCGCGGGTGCTGGCCTTAAGACCGCCGGTGTTATTGATGGACGAACCCTTTGCCGCCCTGGATGCTCAGACCAGACTTATAATGCAAGATTTATTGGCGGAAATTCGGCAATCGTTAACAACAACTGTCGTAATGGTAACTCATGACGTTGAAGAAGCTATATATCTTGCTGATAGAGTTTTTGTAATGAGCCAACGTCCGGGAACGATTGTTAGCGAAATAAGCGTTCCTTTTGAAAAACCGCGCACCCTATTTTTACGAGGGACATCGGCTTTTGCTGCCCTTAAAACGGAAATTCTAAATCTCGTCATTGAACAGGTTAACCAGCCCGACATTTTCCGTAATCAACTCGTAAGTTGAAATGTTCTGGCAATGCTTAAATATTAAAAATTATAGATTGTTAGGAGGAGCATATTTTTATGATAGCCAAGTTAATAAAAGTAGAAAATAGTGAAGCTTATCTGGAAATTGAGATTGCAGCCGAGGTATTTGAGGAAGGTCTGGAAAAAGCCTACCATAAGGTCATTAAAAAAGTGGATATCCCCGGGTTCAGGAAAGGGAGTGCACCCCGAGCAGTTCTGGAAGCCAATTATGGTACGGAAATCCTTTTACAAGACGCCATTGACCAGGTTGTACCCCCAGCATACTACGCTGCCATTAAGGACTTAAAACTAGACCCGATAGGCGAACCCGATATTGAGGTGGGTTATGTAATAAGTGGAGAACCGGTTATGGTGAAGACTATCGTACCGCTTCGGCCTGAAGTCACGCTTGGACAAATCGAAGGCTTGGAAGTTACCGTACCAGCTGTAGATCCGGTGAAGGAAAAAGATGTGGAGAAGTACTTGCAAGACTTATGCATCCAGAATAGGAAAGTTATAGAGAAAACCTACGAACCTGCAGCCATAGGAGACACAGTAACGATTAATTACCAAGGTTACGTGGAAGACACCGTATTTCAAGGAGAAGAAAATTTCAAAATACTGCTGGGATCTAACACTTTTATTCCCGGTTTTGAGGAACAATTAATTGGCGTAAAAGCGGGCGATCAGGTAGAGGTTAGGATAAAGTTCGCTCCAGAGCACCCGGCTCAAACCCTGGCCGGCAAGAATGCAGTGTTCAATGTAACGGTAATAAAGGTGGAAAATATTCAAAACAGAAATTTAGATGACCAATTCGCTCGGGAAGCTGCCAATGTCAATAACATCGAAGAACTACGCCTACAGGTCAAGACCCAGCTGCTGGCAATCAATTCTCAGCGGGCAGTCGAACTGCAGAGGCAGGCAGTTATTGCAGCCGCTTTGGAGCTATGTGAGTTTACAGTTCCTGAATATCTTGTCATGGAGCGTGCCAAGCTGATGCTGGAACAGTTTACAAAACAGTTGGCCTCCCAGGGAGGGAACATTGATTTATATTTGCAGATGACCAATAGTAACGAGGAATCTCTGAAAAGGGAAATCTGGAAAGACGCCAAAATCCATACCAGAGTTAGTTTCATGTTGGATAAGATTGTAGCTGAAAAGGACTTTGAGTTGAGTGATGACGAACTAAACCAGGGTCTGGAAGCCTTTGCTGCTAAAATCGGCATGGATACCAAAAATGCCAAAGCAAACCTGGGACCGATGGTGGAAAATGTAATGTATGAACTGAAAATTGAAAAAGCCATTCAATATTTACTGGACCATGCCGTCATTACAGTAGCTGAGGCTGAAAAAGTGAACAAGGGGACGGTTCCCTTGTTCATCTCCTAACCCATTAACAGGATGAACAAGGGAACCGTCCCCTTGTTCACTTTTACTGTACGAAAGTTGAGAAATCAGTCTCATATTGGAACGAAGCATATTATTTTGCAAAGATTACGATGTAATATTTCGCGGATTTTCGTTTTTAAGCCCGCTATGGTGGCTTTGTTATTTTAATTACCCCATGGCATGTTTATTGCAAATATTTTTGATTAGGGAAAGTAAAACTGAAGCCTTTTTAGCTTTAAGTTTAACCATCAAATTTATGGGCAAAAGCAGAGGGGGATCATTATGAAAGTTAGCGGGATCGTGCTGGCTGGAGGGCGCAGTTCAAGAATGGGCCAGGACAAGACATTGTTATCCGTTAATGCGGAGTCCTTAATTGAGAGGACGGTCAAGGAAATGCGCAAAGCAGTTGACGAAATCATTATCGCTAGTAACCAAAAATGTAAATACAACATTCCCGGTACAGTTGAAATACCAGATGTATTTTCAGGTAGAGGACCGCTTGGAGGAATCCATGCCGGATTATTAGCAGCCAGCTACCCGCTGGCATTTGTAGTTGCAGGTGATATGCCTTTTTTTACAGCCGATTTGGCAACTTATCTATTATCCAAAAGTGCCGGTTATGACGTGGTAGCTCCCGAAATTGACGGTTACTGGGAACCCCTGTGCGCAGTTTATTCAAAAGATTGCCTAAAACCAATTGAGCAATATCTGGTAGCTGATATTCGAAAAGTGTACGCATTTTATCCAAGTGTACGAGTACTGAAGGTTAAAGAAAAGGAACTTATCAAAATGGGGAAAATTGAGAATATTTTTTGCAACCTCAATACCCCCGAGGATTATCAGGATCTCTTAATGAAAGGGCCCGACTGCTAAAACCAGCTAGGAAAAACAGTTAATCAGCTATTAAATGTGTATGCCAATCAGACGGCAGCCAAAGGAGGTAGGCCATGATGAGTAACCACAATACACCGGTAATCACGTTTGCTGCCAAGTCCGGCTCCGGTAAAACCACTTTATTAGAAAAAGTCATTGTGAGTTTAAAAACCAAAGGCTATAAACTGGCAGTCATCAAACACGACGCGCACCGCTTTGATATAGACCAACCGGGTAAGGACAGCTGGCGGATGTCACAGGCCGGGGCTGATATTGTTGCCATCTCTTCCCCGGAGAAGATGGCTATTATTGAAAAAGTTGACGAAGAAAAGAGTCTTGATGAGGTTATCGCTGCGCTGCCCAAGGTGGATATCATTTTAACCGAAGGATTTAAACGCAGCGACAAGCCAAAAATAGAAGTCTTCAGATCAGCAGTCAGCCAAAAACTGGTGTGCGAGCCACGGGAACTCTTGGCAATCGCCAGCGATATTGTATGGGATATAGGTGTTCCCTGTCATCATATCGATGATGTTGAGGGTGTTGTCTGTGTGATTATCCAATATGTAAACAATTTTTCCAAGCGGCACGAGTTAACAAAGTGATGGCAAGCATAGTAGGAGGTAATAAAGATGCATAAAGCAATCATCGTATTTACTAAAGTACCTAAAGTTGGAGATATAAAATCCCGTCTTACAACCGATAAAGGCGGAATTTTGACGCCTGAAGAAGCCAAAGATTTTTATGAAGCATTTTTATTGGATGTAATTGATGCCTGTATCGCGGCTGATAGCGGCGACGTTTGGATTTGTCATAATCATGGCGGCGATCGGGCTTATTTTGATACCTTACTGACTGGTCTAACTAACCCCGGCGCTATAAAAGGGATTTTCTCTGACCAGGGTGGAACCTTTGACCAATGTATTCAGTTTGCTGCTGATTACATTTTAAAAAGTGGCCGGGAGGACCGCCTGGCTGATGCCCTAATGCTGATCGGGGGAGACCTTCCAGGATTGCAGCCTGAATATATCCGCGGAGCCTTTGCCAAAATGGACAAATTGGCTAGTAGCCCGCAGGGAATGCAGATAGCACGAAAAATAACCACAGCTCCATCAATAGGGGCTGCCATTATCGAAGGATCTTGTCAGGAAGGCGGTTTTTCCATGGTGGGCTTCACCTGTACAACCCCGTTCGATTTCCAGGGAGTTTTCTATAATCAGGAGGGAGCAACCGCTTTGGACATGCTGGTACAGAAGGCAGCCGTTCAGAAAATACCTTTTGGGGTAATACAAAACATTCCCGATGTGGATATGCCGGTTGATCTGGCCAGTATTATTCCGGAATTGGGAGCACTGAAGCTGGCAGCACAGTATGATGATGCCATTATGCCAGCCAGGAGAACCTTGGCCATTTTGGAAGAGATGGGAATTGAGGCTTCTACAGCCATAAACCACCGCGATCAGCTCTAAAAGTGGTAACTGCGCAAAGGAGTTTTTATCTATGCATGATGAGAAAAAAAGAGACCCCATCCAGGCACTAATAGATCAATGCTTTGGCTGTGGAAATTGCAGCGAAAACTGTATCTTGTTAAAGGAGATTGATGCAGATCCTGCTGCAATAGCCGCCCGGGGTGCTACGGCAGATGAAGCATTTGCTTGTTCCCTCTGTGGTATGTGTGAGGCGGTATGCCCGCTGAATCTAAGTCCGGTCCGGATGTTCCAACAAAGAAGAAACGAGGCAGTTGCCAATTCTGAAATCGATATAAATGAATACCGATACCTGTTCCCAGATCGTCCAGTGAATGTGATGAGTCTATTTCGTCAGGTTTATAGTATTGATTATGCAGATTTGATGCCCCACGAAACCGGGCAAACAGCTTTTTTCCCGGGATGTACGATGATGACTTATTCACCGGTTTTAACTAGAAGAGTATATGCGAGCTTAGCGAAAAGCTATCCCAACCTGCTGCTGCTAATGGACTGTTGCGGCAAACCATTGTACCAGTTAGGTATGGAGAACCGAGGAGAAAAGAATCGGGCCGAGCTAAGAGAGAAAATAAAGCAACTGGGGATTAAACGCCTGGTAGTGGCCTGCCCCAATTGTTATTACGAGTTAAGGGAAGCCCTGGCGGATCAAGGAATTGAGTTGATAACTGTTTATGAAGGATTAAAAGATGCATTTATTGCTGAGGGGAACAATGCCAGGTGTACACTGCATGATTCCTGCCCGGACCGTTCTGAGGGAGTTTTTGCCCGGCAGGTAAGACAAGCCCTGAAAGGTGCTGGTTACCAGCTCGTGGAGATGGAACACAACCAGCAAACCGCCCCCTGTTGCGGCAGCGGGGGACAGGTGAGTCATTTTCGACCTGATTTCGCCGATGAACTGGTGCAACTCAGGCTAAAAGAAGCGGCTGCAACTGGCACTGATGAGCTGGTGGCATATTGCCATAGCTGCGTATTGAATTTTGCTAAGCTTCCAGCGGGGGTCAAGGTTAGCCATGCACTCGATCTTTTACTGGGCTATGAGGAGGATTATAGTGGGGTTAAAAACCGAGCCCGCGAGATGTTTGCAGGACCTGATGGTGATGAGAACTGGCAAAAGATTATGGAAGAGTCAGGGGAGGTTTAAAACTGATGAATAATGCTGAACTTTCCGAGCTGTTTAAACGTACTCTCAATTTGAGATGGTCTCCCGTAGCGCTGCGGTTAATGAGACCGGGTGAAAAAATTCCGGAGGGCGTTATGGAGCCCTCCGTTCCGTTGCGACATTGTCAATCCATTATTGTAGCCAGACGAGGAAATTGCCTTTATATGCCGCCTCGTAAGCATGCCTGCCCGGATGGAGCAGGTATACTGGGACTGGTAGAAATGTCTGCGAAATTACGATCGGGTGATTTGTATCTCCTCTTTAAAAAGCTGCCCAATCTTGAATGTGCCCAAAAAATGATTTCCACCCGTCCTGAATTTGATCCCGGGACCTATTCCGCAACGCTGGTTGCGCCCCTGGAAATGGCAAATTTTGAACCGGATGTGGTGGTTTTTACGCTCTGGCCGGAACAAGCAATGTGGCTATGTTGTGCCAGGACATATGCGACTGGTGAGCGACAGGTCTTTCGAACCTCAGGTTATAACTCCACCTGTGCTGACCTAACCGTACAGGTGATGAAAACTGGCGAAATGAACGTTTCTTTTGGTTGCTATGGTGCCAGGGCCTCCAGCGAGATTGATGATTTTGAACAGTATGTTTCTTTGCCTTACGATCAACTACCTGTACTGGCTGAGTCTTTGGAAAAGCTAGCCGTAAAAAGTATACCGGAAGAAAGGCGCAAGATTTACATGCCCCCGGTCATGGATAATGTTTCTATTCCAGGTCAAGAGGACAATGTGCAAATGGAAGTCGTGGTTGATCAAAAGCGCTGTACTGCCTGCGGCTTGTGTGAGGCTTTCTGTCCGGCCAGCGTTTTTGAGCTGAGTGCAGAAAATGGTGCCAAGATATTAAAGGTAAGCCATGCTGATTCTTGCAGCGCTTGTTATACCTGCGTCGGCCAGTGCCCATCGAGAGCCATACAGTTAAAGCATAAACAGGCTTGCAGCAGTTGTTGATACCTAATATGCAGGCCTACGTAAATAGTGAATTTTTATTCGAAGGGCAGCCTGGCTATTGCCCTTCGTTTTTTTAAGCTCAAGCTGAGGCAGCTAGTTTCTGAATCAATACCACTAAATTCCTGAAAGATGCACTGATTTATACGTCACCTCATCGCTAGGACAGCTTTTTTAGGATACAAGAGGTTTTTTAAACTACATTCATAATAAGAATAAATTTTCAAAATGAAAAGGTTAAAACTAGAACCTGATAAAAAAAAGGATAGATAACCCCGATTTTAAAGGATTCCGTTTGCTGGCATGTTTTTTGCAAATTATGTTTGCAGGAACCAATAATCAGTCCGAAAGGAGGAACAGCAATCGTCACACTTTGGAAACTGGCAATGGTTTGATTTGGCCGGATTTAAGTGTGTTTAATTTCTTATAAAAAACCAGGATTATCGCAGCGAAAGGAGTCTGCTTAATGAGCGAAATCAAGAAAGTAGCATGCCATTTTTGCCATATGAATTGTGGTATGCTTGCCCAAAGTGAGGATGGAGTTTTAACCAGCGTGATTGGTGACCCGGAACACCCTTTTAACATGGGCGCCCAATGTCCACGCGGGAATTCAGCAATGGATCATTTAAACCATCCCAACCGTATCAACTATCCACTTAAAAGGGTGGGAGCCAGAGGATCGGGCCAATTTGAGAGGGTAAGTTGGGAAGAAGCCCTGGAAGACATCGCCGCTCGCCTGTCTGATCTTAAGAAGCAATTTGGAGCGGAGACCATTTCAACTATTGGTGGGACCAACCGTACTGATGACTTTGCTAGAAGACGTTTTTTTAACATTTTGGGAAGTCCCAACGTTATTCATACAGCACCTGATTGCTGGATTCCCAACTTTTTAACGGAGACCTCCTCCTTTGGATGGGGGGCGTTTGATGCTGAAGCAGGCGGTGGCGCTCGGTGCGTAGTGGTTTGGGGACATAACCCGGGATCTTCTTACTTGCCTGAAATGAGAACCATGCTGGAGGCCCGGGAAAAATTTGGCACTAAAATAATCGTTATTGATCCGCGCTTCAGTGAAACAGCTGCTAAAGCAGATTTATGGCTGCCTATAAAGCCTGGTAGTGATAATGCGCTGGCATTGGCCTGGTTGCATGTCATAACTCAGGAAGGTCTATGGGACTGGGACTTCGTTGAAGAATGGACCGTTGGTTTCGATGAATTGGTGGATCGGGTGGCTGAATATACGCCGGAATGGGCCGCTGAGAAAACCGGTATTTCTGCAGAACTGATTGCGGAGGCAGCCAGGATCTATGCGGAGGCCAAGCCAGCTTGCATTGCCTGGGGTGTAGCCACCGATCAACTGGGCAAGGGAAGTACAGCCGGTGCCCAGGCAAGGGCCTGCCTGCGGGCCATCTGCGGAAACGTTGACGTACCTGGTGGAGATGTCATGCCTGGACCACATCCTACGTTTATTACTGACTGGGAATTGGAACTCAATGAGCTTTTGACCGAAGAGCAACGGGCCAAGCAAATCGGGTCCGATCGATTTAAGTTAAATAGTTGGCCAGGGTATAAGCTTTTATCTGAAAATTTGGAGCGGGTATGGGGAAAAAGCATTCCGGCAGAATGGTTCTGTGAAGCGAATCCTTCCATGCTATTCCGGGCTATGATAAGCGGTAAACCTTATCCGGTTAAAGCAACCATCATACTGGCAGATAATCCCTTGATATCCTATGGTAATTCCAAGCTGGTTTATGAAGCCTTGAAAAACCTTGATTTAGTTGTAGCGATGGAATACTGGATGACACCTGCCGCAGCCCTGGCAGATTATGTTCTGCCGGCAGCTTCTTGGATAGAAAGACCGGTATTAACCACTACCTATGGCGTTTCAGATTGGCTCATCGCATCAGCGCGGGGGATTGAACCATTGTTTGAACGTAAAACTGATGTCGACTTTTGGAGCGAATTAGGTCATAAAATGGGCCAGGCTGAATACTGGCCATGGAAGACTGATGAAGAACTCTTCCATTATCGCATGCAAAATATGGGCTATGGATTGGACTCATATGATGATTTTGTTGAGCTGGTGAGGATGGACTTTGCACCCAGAGAATACCAGAAGTATCTAACCAAGGGTTTTGCAACTCCTTCCGGAAAAGCGGAACTGAAAAACTCAACCCTGGAAGCATTAGGATATGACCCATTGCCGCATTATGTTGCTCCGCCCTTTAGCGCTGAAGCCAGACCGGAACAGGCCAAGAACTATCCCGTTACCTTGATTGGTGGTGGTGGATACATGCCCTTTTTCCATTCCGAGCACCGCGAAATAACCCGGTTGAGACTGCTTAGCCCGGACCCTCGCGTAGCTATCAATCCTATCCTGGCCGCAAAGCATAGTATTAAGGACGGGGATTGGGTTTGGATAGAAACACTCATTGGAAAAATCAAGCAGAGAGCAGTCTTGACGACTGGAGTAGCGCCCGACACTATTCAAGCCGAAAGAGGCTGGTGGTTCCCCGAAAAAGATATGCAAGATCCTTGTCTTATGGGGGTATTTGAGTCCAATGTCAATGTGATCCTGGATGATGATCCGGATACTCTGGATGAATGCTGTGGCAGTTGGTGTACTCGTGGTGTAATGTGTCGGATAGCAAAGGTAGGTGAATAGTAATGCGTATGGGAATGTTAGTCGATCTCAGGAAATGTGTAGGCTGTCATGCTTGCACAGTCGCCTGTCAGAATGTGAATCATTTAGCCCTGGCAGACAAATGGACTAAGGTATTACGGGTAGGACCGGTTGGGGAGTACCCGAACCTAACTGGATATTTTATGCCGGTTCCCTGTATGCATTGTGAGGATGCACCCTGTGTAGAGGGTTGCCCAACCGGTGCCAGTTTTAAGCGAGAAGACGGCATAGTGCTGGTAAATGAAGAGAAATGCATTGGCTGTAAGTTCTGTATGGTCGTCTGCCCCTACGGCGTACGTCTGTATAATGGAAATAAAGGCATCGTCGAAAAATGCAAGTTCTGCTGGGAGCGCCTTGATCAAGGCCAACTAACCAGATGTACCGAAACCTGTCAACTGAAGGCACGCTATTGCGGCGATCTTGATGATCCAGAGAGTGAGATTGCCAAGCTTATTCGCAAGCATAATGCCCAGCCTTTACATGCAGAGTTAGGAACCAAACCGTCTGTCTACTATATAATTCCATAGGAGGTGAGATAAATGGAAACCAAACAAGAATATTGGGAAGGCCTGGCGGCCGGAAGTTTCTTTCTGGTAGCTACCGCTGCAATGATGTTTATCGTGTTGGCGGCATTGGATTTTGCGGGAACAGAAATAGCCGCTAAAATGAACGGTTGGGCTAGTTTGACGGCAGTGGTAATGGCAGCCATCGGGGGATTACTCCTAATGGTTGAAGCGGGTAATAAGATGAAGGCTTACCTTATCATCGCGAATCCGTCCTCGGCAGCCAGCAAGAATGCTATTATGATGACGTCCTTTATGGGATTGGCTTTTATTTATGCCAGCTTTTTCTTCGATTTTATTCCCTGGGCTGGACTGATTGGTATTAAGAGTATTATCGCTGTCCTGGGTATCCTGGCCGCATTCATTGCGGTAATAATCCCGGCCTTTGAACTGGGGGAATCCCGTGCCAGAGCATTCTGGAATACCAGTGGCTTGACCCCGGTGTTTCTTATTACGTCTGCGGCTACCGGTTTGGCAGCAGTAGTTCTGACAGCGACCATTATGGGTTATGGTCAAAACCCGGCGATCAACATGGTGAACCAGGTAATGTTCGGCTTCCTGGTGTTACAGTTTATCTCCGTGTTGGCTTATGTTGGGGGGATGAAAAACAATGGAGCCTCCGAGGCCAGAAAAACCGCCGAAAATATTCTGCAGGGAGAATTTAAAGGCAGCTTCTGGGCTGGCAGTGTAGCACTGGGTACGATTATTCCAATGCTCATGTTCTTACCGGAAAGCACACCGGCTTTGCTGATTGTTAAAACAATCCTGGTGCTAATTGGGGGCTTCTGTTTCAGAAATGTATTCCTCCAAGCAGCTGTTCGAAAAATAATACCCGGTGAAGAAAATGAGTGGGTCAGTCATGAAGAGGCAGCTCACCTGGAGATACAATTAGAAAAGCGCTGGCAGGAAAAAGCCAAGGTCCTTCATAATCAGTAGGGAGGTTAAGAGCTATGGGTCACGATATATTATTTGCCAGCCAAACAGATGAAGAAGAAGTAAGGGCTCTGCTTCTGGATAACAGCCTGGATCTTTCAGGTGAGATTGAAAATCACGTTTTGCTTAGAATACGAGGCCAGGTCTGTGCAGCCGCCAAGCTAGCCCTAACGAAAGATGATCATTATCATTTGGAAGTTATCGGGGTCAAGCATGATTTACACCGTGCAGGGTGGGGCAGCTTGCTGCTAAATGCCCTGACTGCTACACCATGGAAATACTGCCGTCCTGAAACTTCGGCAGTTTCAGGAACCTATATGGTAACTCTTATGGCTAAGGAAGACGCGGATGCTTTCTATGAGAAACATGGTTTTCAAGCATGCCCAGATTCATTTTTGGCGGCTCCTTATGTAGAAAAATGTAATGTTTGCCCAGATCGGGAGACATGTGGTCCGACCCCAATGGTTTTTGTGGGAGGCGAATAATCTTGAGACAGGCAATAATTGTTTTTACTAAAGTACCCCAAGCCGGAAAAGTCAAAACCAGGTTGACGGAAGAACGTGGGGGAATACTGACTCCAGAGGAGGCCAAGCTTTTATATGAAGCTTGTCTTATGGATGTAATCGATGTCTGTACCACAGTAGAAAAGGCTAGAGTTTGGATTTGTTATGATGCTGAGGGGGATCGTAATAACCTTACTACAATAATCTCTCAGTTAAGACAACCGGATCGAATTGCGGGAATATTTCCAGACCAGGGTGGTTCATTTGATGAATGTATGCAATACGCTGCAGACTTTCTGTTAAAGCCAGGTCAAAAAGAAAAACTGGCGGACAGCATATTGATTGTAGGGGGGGACCTATGCGGTCTGCAACTGCATACGCTCACTGACGCCATAGGCAAACTGGAAATGCTCAGCAGCAGTCCTGGCGGTCAACAAGCGGCGGTTCATTTGGATCGTAACCATTGCGAAATTGGTGCTGCGATGGTGGTTAGTGCTGACCAGGAAGGCGGTTTTAACCTAGCTGGTTACACCTGTGCTACACCTTTTGATTTTCGATCGGTGTTCTATAATATGCAGGGGATCACCGCCCTGGAAGGACTGGCTGAGAAGGCCAAAGAGAAGCGTATACCGCTGCTGCCGTTGGACATAGTATTTGATATTGACCTGACCGAAGACCTGGGGAGTGTTATTCCCATATTGAATGTTTTGGAACAGGCTGCTGCCTATAGCAGTGAGATTGACGTTCCTGAGCGGACCATCGCCGTATTAAGAGACCTCGGGTTACAGTCCTTTGCTAAACCGGTGGTGGGTTGGAGTTAAGGTTTATCATAGGTTTTTGTTAGAGGAAAAGTTATTTCCTCTGCAGAAACCTACCTGTCGTCCATTAACTCAACTTGCGCAGTATATAGATAATGGGCAGCAAGGAATTTCAGAAGATGGTGCCTGGGACGATTGATGTGGAAATTAATCGGGGGCTTTGTCTTTCAGGTTTTCTGAGAGCTGGGTGGGTTGACAAGGGGACGGGGTTGTTGACACCCCAACCGGTATCATAGGGGGTGTCAACAACCCCGTCCCCTTGTCAACCCCTAACCGTTCCTACTTGCTCCACAAATATATCCGCGTTAATCCGCGTCTAAATACGTTCTCCTTTACTGCGCATTAATAGTCAGCTGCGAAACTTGAATAATAACTATGGAAAAAGGGAGGGGAGTAAAACCGATGATATTTAAAATACTGGGAACCGGTGCCGGCACTGGCGTCCCTTCTTTCTTTTGTGAATGTTCAGGCTGCGCTGAAGCAAGGAAAAATCCAGCATATGCAAGAACTCGCACCGGTGCGTTTTTGGATACCGAACAAGGCCGGGTATTAATTGATGCTTCTCCGGATATACGCAGTCAGCTGGTGCGAGAATCAATCTTTGGAATTGATACGATCTTCCTTACCCATTGGCATGCTGACCATTACAGCGGCCTGGGTGAATTTGAATACTATGTTAAATTGCTGACCAAAAAACCCGTCCAATTATATCTGCCGGTCAGCGCTGTAAATGACTTTCTATCGACCTTTCCGGACCTAACAGAGGTTTTTAAGTTAATTCCCTGGGAATATCAACAGAGGTATTCCTTCGGGAATGTATGCCTGACGCCGCTTAGAGCCAATCATGGAATAGAAACAGCCGGCTTTCTAGTAGAATCGGGACAAAGCCGGCTGGCCTATTTCCCGGATACGGCTGGGCTGCCGTCCGCAACTGCTAAACAGCTGGCAGGCATTGACTATCTTATTTGTGATGCAACCTTTTACGGTGAAAATTTGTACCCGCATAGCCATATGACAGTTGAGCAGGCGATTGAGTTAGGACGGCAAATAAATGCCCGCCATACAATTCTTACCCATCTGTCAGTTCACTACAGTCAACCAATCACTACAGTAGAGATAGAAAAAGAACTTCTCCAGTATTCGAACGTTGCGGCCGCACGGGATGGCATGAGTATCGAACTAGTATAGTATACTCTGAGGCATTTATTTACTAATGAAGCATCTCTCCCGATTGAATAAGGGTATATCATAACCTAAGTCAAAAAAGACAATTCAACTATAGTTTATTGATTGGATGAAATAAAAAGGGGGGTTTAAATTATGGAACTGGTTAGTATAGCAACTGAAGTAATTCAACAAATTGAGCAAATGCTGCAGGAGACAACTTTTAAATCCAGAACCTTAAGGATCGTAGCCAATGGAGATCCTGGTGGTTCCTACGGATTAAAACTGGACAGGGTAATGTCAACTGATAAAGTGGAAAAACATGGTAACCTTGAATTTATCGTTTCTGAGGAACTCTATAAAGAGTTTAGGGGGTTCACGATTATCTCCATTGAACTTGAGGGTGAGGTTTATCTGCAAATAAGACCTTATAAAAATACCAATGATTGCGGGAGTTCAGCTTGTTCGTCATGTTCCTCTTGTGGGTAGGAAGAATTATATATGTAATCATCTACTATACGATTGTTAAGATATAAGGAGCTGATTATATGGCAGTAAAGTATCCGGAAGTGGGAAAAAAGGTTTTTGCCACGGTGATTGAAGCATCGGAAGACTGCACCATTGGAATACAGCTGGGTGATGAATTTGAGTTAAGCAGCTATAAGTGCGGAGATTTTTGCGGCTATTTCTATCATGACATATACCCATGGCTTAGCCTATTACAATTTGATGGTACTTTAGATCCTGAAAGTCCTGATGTTCAGTATTGGGATTGTCCCAACAAGGGGAATGTTAAAATAGAACTTCGCAGGATTAAGGACTGAGCAGAGAAAATCTCATTTTGGGATTATATTATTTATATGAAACCATGCTAGTATAAAAATTCCCCGCAGTTAATAACAGAAGTCCTATTTTTAGGACTTCTGTTATTTTGTTACGACTTAAAATATATTGGCACATTATTTGCACTTAATTATGACAAAGCCAGTATTCAAGTTCGAATAAGAAAGTAATCTTGGATTTTAAGGAGGAGATTTTAAAGTCGGATGCCGCAGTAATTAAATATTTAACTCCGAGCAGTAATACCTAAGGGAGTCATCCTACGGTGTTGCAGCCTGGGCATTGCCCACGGGGTGGCATGAGAAATTATGTTACCTCCCGATTTGGAAAGGAGCTGTATAAAACAAGGGAACAAGCTCCTACAATTTTTAGGGACTTGTTCTCTTTTGCGTATGTCGAAAAAAGATTTGGTATCTTTCGGCTAACAGAATCCATACCTTAATGAGCGCTTGATCCAGTTATACATAGCTGGCATGGAAATCGATATTTGCTAGCGTACAAAAGTTTAAAAATATTGAAATATACGAAATCAACTGCATAGTAGACGAATTAAAAGGAGTGAAAACAATGCAGGAAATCAGAGTTGAAGAAGCGATAGGAACAGTATTGATGCATGACATTACTAAAATTGTACCGGGTGAATTTAAAGGACGTGCTTTCGCTAAAGGACATATGATCAGGGAAGAAGATATTCCGGAGCTTCTGAAACTGGGCAAAGAACATGTTTATGTCGGCGAACTTAAGCCTGGAAAAATACATGAACATGAGGCCGCTATGCGAATTGCTGCTGTGGTTTGTGGAGAAGGACTTACTTATACTGATCCTTGCGAGGGAAAAGTATCTCTGCGAGCAGAGTACGATGGTATGTGTTTTATTAACGAAGCCAGCCTTCTGGAAATCAATATGATTGATGATGTCGCCGTGGCCACGCGTAATCATTGTAAACCGGTTAAAAAGGGAGATGTCATTGCAGCACTTAAGGTTATTCCCCTGGCAGTTGAGGAAAAAACACTTCACCTGGTTGAAGATATTGCCTCCAGAGATGATGTAATTAAAGTAAAGCCTTTTAGATCATACAAAGTAGGCCTGGTAACTACCGGCACTGAAATATATAAAGGAAGAATACCAGAAAGATTTGGAGCAGTTATCCAGAAGAAGCTTAAGTCATATAATTGTGAACTGTTGGAGCAAGTGGTTGTTCCTGATGATGCCACCCAGATAACCCGGGCCATTCAGGATCTGCTAGCGAAAGGTGCCGAGATGATCTTCACAACCGGGGGGATGTCGGTTGATCCAGATGATGTAACCCCGGTGGGCATCAGACAAACCGGAGCAGAA
>CAZEDT010000041.1:0-36087 GCA_964510795.1 uncultured Syntrophomonas sp. | reverse complement strand
CACAAGATTTTCAGGATATGCAGGACAAATTCAGTAATTATGCAGGCGACGTTGCACAGGAAGCCGTGCTGTCCTGCGAAGACAGGTGAGTGGAGGGGGGCGAGGAACAGGACGTTCCGAGCCGGTCACCGCCCACGGACGGGCGGTTGGCCGGGCACCCCCCGGAACTCGCCTGGCAAGCAGTTGACAGCCCGAGCTTCCGGAGTCTGGAGCAGGCAGAATTGCTGAATTTGTCCACCCAGCTTCCAGGCAACAGCAAGACCCGGTTCCCCCTTACGTCGCATAATTAGTCTACTGCGAAAGTTTAGTTGATTGACGTCTATAGAGAACGAAACATCTACAAAACAGCGTTAATTAGGAGGATTCTCGAATGCAGCTTAATCATATTGTTGGTAACACCTATTTCCTGGATGGGGATAGTGCGGTAGGGGTATATGTATTCCCTGATAATACCTGCCTCCTGGTGGATAGTGGTCCCGGAGAAGCCAGGGCTAAAAAGATAATGGAGGTTATCGACCGGGAAGGGCTGCAGGTGCAAACCATTTTTAGTACTCATGCCCATGCTGATCATAGCGGTGGTAATGCCTATATACAAGCTCAAACTGGATGCAGTATAATGGCATCGGCAATGGCTGCAGCAATAATAGAAAACCCTTTATTTGGTCCGGCCATGCTGTATTCCGCCTATCCACTGCGGGTATTGAAAAGCCGAGCCCTGATGCCCCAACCAAGCAAAGTGGATCAGATCATACAAGCCGGCCCATTACATATAAATAATGAGAATTTTATCATCC
Organism: uncultured Syntrophomonas sp.; assembly: GCA_964510795.1. Classification (GTDB taxonomy): domain Bacteria; phylum Bacillota; class Syntrophomonadia; order Syntrophomonadales; family Syntrophomonadaceae; genus Syntrophomonas_B. Next base: position 35,293 of record CAZEDT010000041.1, on the reverse strand, counting down.
TCGATCTGCCGGGTCACAGTATTGGGCAATTAGGTCTGGTTAATCCTGATGGAGTAGCTTTCCTTGGTGACAGCCTTATGCATGAAGAAATGCTGTCCGATTATCCTTTCTTGTATATGGTGGATATAGATAGCCAGCTACAAACCATTGAATACATAAAGCAGAACTGCTGGCCCAAGGTGTTTTTAACTCACGGTGGTCTGGTTGATGATTTACAAGCCAACGTAAGTAATAACCAGCAACGTATTGATGATATTATAGTCCAGATCATGACTCTGCTAAAAACCAGCAGTTCCCGTGAGCAGGTCGTAGCTGACTTGATAAAACACTTTAAAATCGGCGTAAATAGTGGTCAGTACTACCTCGTTGCCTCCACCGCTTCCGCCTTTCTTTCCTATCTATGCCATCAGAAAAGGGTGCGAAGCAAGGTGGAGGAGGGTGTTATGAAGTTTTCCCTAGCTGCTGATTAGAGTTTTTCCAATACTTCTTCCTTGCCCATAAGGCTCCTTAAGATTCTGCTGATTTATTTAACCAAACCATATAAATACAGGGACAAATTATGAATTAGCTAAAAAATGAGGATAGTGCTAACTTTTTATTTATAACCAAAATTAACAGCCAGCGAAACAATCGCTGGCTGTTATGATCCCATTCCTTAGTGCCATTCTTTTTATGTGGTCAAATATCTGATATCTATGAATTGTTTTCGTCAACTCGGCAGGTTGAAATTCCTAGAACATCACTTAATGGACAGTAACGAATTGAACCGGTAATTATTGGGATAATGCCAATTAGACCCCACCAGCTTCTAAAGTATAATCCGGCTAAAACTACCCCAATTCCGACGAGAATTCTTACAATCTGTTCTGTTCTACCGACGTTACATTTCATCATATACCACCTCACTAGTATTCTGTGCATTGTCGGTGTAGTTGATACCTTGTTGGAATATACAGGACTGTTAGTGTGTTATTAACTGTGCATATGGAGAGCTTAAAATTTATTGCAGAGATAGGTCGAATCAAATTAGCTTGGAAAATATTATCCCTATGAGAGGATAACTGGCTTCAAAATGAAAGGGAATAAAAGCAAAAAGAAGCTAACGGCAAGAAAAAGGGCAGTTATTAATAAACGTTTATTCGAATCAGGAACCCATTTGTAGTAAATGGTCAAGATCTGCTTCCAGTGCCAAACGATGTGCAGCAGGAGCATAGCAAGTAAAAAATAACCCAGATAAAGATGGATTTGAGCCCAGTCATCCCGAGTAATACCCAGCAGAGTCATTTCTATTTTACGACCATATTCCGCCCGCGCAGCGGAACCGCTCAAAAGAACGTATTTGCGGACATATCCGGTGCCGGTTAGAGCCATCATACCCAAAAACATAACAGCATCGATGATAAAATTAATCCTTGTCTTGCTCAATTTATGCACCCCCGATTATTTGTTATTATTCAATATTCATTTGATATATATACCAGTGACTGTGCAAAAATGAGCTTGGCTATTTCTGTAACGAAATTTTTGTACTTCACCCTAATCAAGATAAAATCTATTCTCTCCGCTGTTAATGGATTATAATAACCGGACTGCTTCGACCAGGCCCATAAATGCAATCTGAAGATTTTGCTGATTTAGTTCCCAAGCCGTTTGCCCCGTCAGGGGTAAATCATGAATTCGCTCACAACGGGGAATGGGGTCAGCTATTCTTTCATACCCAAAATATTCAGCCAGTGCAAATAATTGCTGGCTGTTATGCTCCCATTCCTTGGTGTTGATTTTATTGAGAACAAGCAGACTAATACGGTTAGCTGCCCCCTCCGATTCATGCAGTTTTTTTTCCAGCGATATTAAATCTGCAACTTCATTGGGGTGGCTAAGATCAGTACAAGCAATTAGATAATCAGACAGTTGATTAAGCAAGCAGCAATCTGTTTGAGACTCAGGCAGGAGCAGAAGATAATCATAATTTAGTCCTTCCAGGTCCGCTGAAAGAAATTTTGTATCGCTGGAAATATCAAGTTTTACGGTCATTTTTAGCAAGTCTATTCCCATTCGGGAAGCAAGGATAGGGCTACTATTATTATCCTTAGAATTGGCTTCCATTTTATATTCGGATATAATTCCCAACCAATTATAAAGCTTTTCATTATTACCCATATTAGCGATTAGCACCTGAAATCCTTGGCGGGCTAAGCCACTGGCCAGGTTAATGGTGATGGTTGTCTGCCCTGAGCCAGGATGATTAGAGACTATTGTAATAATCTTCAGCAAAATCACATCCTTTTTTTGCATCTAGCCTCAGTCATTGTTCTGTCAATAGTTTACCATACCCCAAAGAATAGCCAGCTATTATGTAAGCCTAAAAGTTAAGCTGATTAGTAAAGACATGCATAAAGTTGGTTACTACAGCTTTCAACCAAGATAATTATCGTGTCGTTCTCATATCCGTTCTTGATTTTAGGACAGTCCTTGTTATGTTGTTGAACGACACATAGGCCAGCAGGACTAAACATTGACACCAGAATATGGAGAGGCTATAGTATAGCGGTAATGGGCATATGATCAAACTAATGTAGCTATGTCCAGAACGGTTTTATCTTATTGCTGAATGGAGGTTAGTAATGAAACATAGTATTGATTGCCTGCCCTGTTTGCTGCAGCAGGCAGTAAGGTTAGCCAAAAACCATCTGCCATCAGAAAAAGCCCAAATAGAGCTGGTAAAACAAATAATGGCGACTATGGCAAGTATAGATGAAGATGCGAGTTCTCCTTATATCGCCCATAAAATACAAATAGCTTTAAAAGAAAGTTTGAAAAATCCGGATCCGTACCGGGAAGATAAAAAATACTATAATCTAGAAATGCTCAAACTGGAAAACGAATTAAAACAACTGCTTGAGTCCTCTGATAATCCTTTCGATACTGGATTAAAGTTGGCTGCTGCCGGCAACATTATAGATTTCGGTCCTGGTTACGAGTTGTCCAGAGATGTGGTACTAAGGACCATAAAAGAAACCCTGGCCAAGGACTATCAACATGAGGTTTCTGAATCATTAAAAGCTGCCTTAGAGCACGCCGATAAAATTCTCTACCTGGGAGATAACGCAGGAGAGATCGTTTTTGACAAAGTATTTATACAAACCATCAAGGAGTGTTATCCCCAACGGGAAGTGTATTTTGCTACTCGGGGCAAGCCGGTCTTGAACGATATTACCGAAGAAGATGCTTATCTGGTTGGGATGGATAGTCTGGCCATGATCATTAACAACGGAACTGATATACCCGGAACAGTTCTGGAATACTGTTCATCTGATTTTAGAAAAATTTTTGTTGAGGCAGATATCATAATATCCAAAGGACAGGGTAATTTTGAATCATTATTGGGATGCGGCAGAGAGAATCTGTATTACATATTCCTTTGTAAATGCAGTCTTTTCATGGAAAGGCTAGGTGCAAAACAAAATGATATCATGTTGATGCAAGAATAAATTCTCCGCAAAGCCAGGTGGAACTGCAAAAAGAAAGGATGTGCAAAGTGGACCAGGAAAATGTATTACAGGCTTTAGCAGACACCAGGAAAAAGATAGATGGTTTAAAGGAATTCCACATCCCGGTGGTTTTAAAAACCATCGAAGATTACGAAAAAGCAGAGGTTGATGAGCATTTCATAGAGCAGCAAAGAGCCCAGCTACAGAAGTTGTTCAATATGATTGATGAACTGGAAATCAGGGCCGTACGATTGCAAAAAAGATTGAAATAGTCAAGCAAGACTTACTTTAACTTGTCCGGCCCTATTTAATTTGGGAGGGTTGTAATCTGGAATACAACCCCGATAATTACTTATTGACTATGATTGATAGACCCACCGGATCTTTTCTAATCGTGAAGTTTTCTATCAAAGTGTTCTCTACAATATTTTTTATTTCCTTAACGGTATAGGAAGCGTCTAATGATGATATAAAGCCTGGCACCATTTGTTTAGGGTAAGTGGTTTTTTTAATTATCAGCTTCATTAATGGATTCATATCTCTGCGTAAATCACTTATGTACATCTTGCCACCAGGTTTTAGGACCCGGTAAATCTCGTTAAGCACTTTTTCGGGGTATTCCCATTCATGCAGGGAACCATTAGAGAATACAGCATCAAATGAAACGTCATCAAAAGGAATTTTTAAGGTTGCATTTCCATGAACATATTGCACTCTATGTTCCAGGGCGTATTCCCTGGCATTTACTTGAGCGATCCTTACCATAGCCTCGCTAATCTCTAATCCGATGAGCTTGGTATCGCTGGTATTTTTTAGCCATTCTAAACCCTTGATGCCTGGACCCGGTCCTATTTCTAGAACATTGCCACTACAAATCCCCGCAGTTAGTATACTTTTGGTCTCAATCCAACCCTTATTTCGCATGTGTTGGGCGAATTGATTGAATAACTCAACATTAAACTCATCTTGAATACCCTGGTCTGTTTCCGGCACTCTTTTTCTTACCATTTTCAGCACCCTCCTTAACTTCTATTTCCCGTGCCAGATAATGATTCCAGTCATTATCTGTTTGGACTTCAGATATTAACTCCTGGGTGGTCTTTATTTCTGCTTCTATTAAATAAAGATTGTGTCTAACGGGTATTAAGCCTGAAGCCGGCACTGAGTCATTAGTATCAAGGTATCGGAGCTGAGCACTTAGTCCTTTTAGGAATGCTTCTAGTTTGTCAAGTCTTTTTAGCAGTATTTTTAGCACTTCCTCCTTGTCAAGGTGACACATCATAATGCTGGAAATATTAAAACTAACCATATCAAGTTCAGTACTTCCAAGATAATTAATAATTGAATCATGTAATTCGTTCTTTCCTTTTTCCGTTATAGAATATATTGTTTTTTCCGGCATGTTTCCGTCTTTTCTGCTTTCACCGCTTATATAACCCTTTTGCTGCAGGGCTTTTACTGTAGCGTATACAGAGGAAGTAGCTACCGGAAACCAATCTTTAATATGAATGTAATCAAGCAATTTAGTTATTTCATATGGATTGGACGCTTTTTCTTCAATAATACCAAGTATTAACACACTTATTTTAGATAACATTTATATACTCCTTGCATAAAGTACTCTATAAACATAGTAGTATGAATACTATCGCAAGTCAACATTAAACAACGACTTTGTTTAATATCCTAATGCTATAATTAGGATTAGAGTATATGCAATCTGGCTACAATTATAAGTGAATTAACGGCCAATCTTGATTGGTTTTCAAGGATGTGTAATAACAATGGAAGAGAATTTAACACCGGCACTGGAGGATTACCTGGAGGTAATCCTCCAGTTATCAGAAGAAAACGGTAAAGCTAAAATCAGTGATATCGCTCGCCGACTTAATATTGCCAAACCCAGTGCCAACCAGGCAATTAGCAGTTTGCGTCGTGACGGACTAGTTTCGCAGGAACGGTATGGGCCAGTTTATCTAACTGAAAAAGGCCAGGCCAAAGCCCGGGAGGTTTGGCAGCGCCATCAGGTAATCAGCGATTTTCTGCGGGAAGTATTAAAAGTATCAGCTAGCGTAGCTGAGAACGATGCCTGTATGATGGAGCATGTTATTAGCCAGGAAACTTTAAATAGAATGGCTGTTTGTTTATCAGAAAAACAACAAGTCGAAAAGAAAACCATTCAGATGGCAACATTATCGGATATATTTCCTGGTCAAAGGGCGAAGATCTTAAAACACACTGGCCCAAAAAATCAAGCCCGACAACGCTTAATGGAAATGGGCCTGATTCCTGGAACGGTAGTAGAGGTAGAAAGATTGGCTCCGCTAGGTGATCCGCTGGAGATTCGCATCAAAGATTACCATCTCAGTCTGCGTAAAGATGAAGCTGCATTTTTGCTGGTTGAATTGCTGGAGGATTAATGCGGAGCTAAGACTGAACTACCTCAGTAAGGATTGTCTGGGGCATAGATAATGCTCGTGGACGGTACCCGCATCCTGTTACTAAGAGCAATAAAAAACTTGACAGCAATTAATTATATCATTATGATAATTACATAATAATGATAATCGTTATCAAAAAGAGAATGGCCCTTCGGGGTCAAAAAATTACCACAAAAAGTTAGGCTAAACTAACAAAAGAGGGGTGAAATTGATGGAAAACTTAATCTTGGCGGTGCTAGGAATATTCGCATTAACAATCGTTGTTAAGCGAACCAGGCAGACCATCAGAGGGCTCGCACGAAGTCATGAAGGTAATCAATGCGCTGGTTGTAGTGGTTGTTGCAGTTCGGGATGTGATCGTCAGGAAGATCGAAAGGGTGTGCAGAATATGACAAGGACATTAAAGGATTTAATTCCGGGAGAAACTGGGAAGATCAAGCTTATTAGCGGTAATGGTCCCATCCGTCGCAGAATAATGGACATGGGAATGGTACCAGGCACAGAACTAACCATGGAAAGGTATGCTCCTATGGGGGATCCAATAGAAGTAAAAAAACAAGGATTTCATTTGAGTTTACGCAAGCAAGAAGCAGATACCATAATCCTGGAATAAGGAGGAAAGAATAATGGCTCGAAAAAACCTGGTTATAGCCCTGGCAGGTAACCCCAATGCAGGTAAAACTACAATTTTCAATAACCTAACCGGTAGTCATCAGCATGTAGGTAATTACTCGGGTGTTACTGTGGAGAAAAAAGAAGGTCTGGTGAAATACGCTGACTATGATATTACGGTAATTGACTTACCGGGAACCTATGGATTATCAGCTTATTCCCCTGATGAACTGGTAAGCCGTAATGTAATTATTAACGAGAAGCCTGATCTTCTGGTAAATATCGTAGATGCATCTAATCTGGAACGCAACCTGTATCTTACCAGTCAGCTGAAAGAATTGTCCATACCTTTGCTATTAGTTTTGAATATGGCTGACGTGGCTGATCAGGGAGGAAACAAAATAGATTACGGTTTGCTCGCCCAGCTCCTGGGAATACCAACGATAAGAGCAGTGGGAAGCAAAAACCTGGGTACTCAAGAAATCTTAGCAGAAGTGGTAAAGATTATTGACAGTGATAAGCAGCTCCCGGAAAGGCCAGTACGCTATCGTCATGAAATTGAAGACGAATTATTGCGTTTACAGGAAATGATGTCTAAAGACGGGCAAAATACCCTGGAGATAGCGGCTGGGACCGAGGGTGGCGGGATAATGGTTTACCCCACTCGCTGGTTAGCAATAAAAGCCCTGGAAAACGATCAGGAGATAATGAAACAGGTGGGATCTCTAGATCCTAAACTGACCTTGGAAATAAATAAGAGTCGCAAACGCATTCAGAACGTGATTGGTGATGACCCGGAGATCTGCTTGGTGGAGGATCGGTATGCTTTTATTCGGGGTGTGTGTCGTGAGGCCTGCCAAACCAGTACTATTGATCGTTTGTCTTTAACCGAGAAGATTGACAATGTGCTCTTAAATAGAGTACTTGGGATACCTATGTTCCTGGGGATTATGTGGCTGCTATTTCAACTAACTTTTACGTTGGGTGCATTACCTATGGAATGGATCGATGGCGGGGTATCGGCTTTGGGAGATTGGGTGAGGGCTAATATGGCGGATAGCTTGCTGCGTTCTCTCCTGGCAGATGGAATTATTGGCGGCGTAGGTGGAGTTATTGTATTTTTGCCAAATATTATACTGCTTTTCCTGGGAATAGCTTTGCTGGAAGGTACAGGTTATATGGCCAGGGCTGCTTTTGTAATGGACGATGTCATGCACCGGGCAGGTCTGCATGGAAAATCCTTTGTGCCCATGTTAATCGGTTTTGGGTGTACAGTGCCCGCCTTGATGGCTACACGAACCCTGGAAAATCCACGGGATCGTCTGGTTACCATGCTGGTTGCTCCATTGATGAGTTGTGGGGCGCGTTTGCCGGTTTACACATTATTTATCGCCGCTTTCTTTACGCCTCAGGCAGGCGGCAACATCCTTTTTTCTTTATATCTTATCGGCATTATCCTGGCTATCGTCATGGCTCGTGTATTTCGCACTTTCTTGTTACCAGGTGAAACCGAGCCCTTTGTAATGGAATTGCCTATTTATCGATTACCTACCTTGAAAAACATTTTAATTCACATGTGGGAAAGAACCTGGCTCTATTTGCAAAAAGCAGGTACTATTATTCTGGCCATGTCCATTCTGATGTGGGGAATGTTCACTTTCCCAAGCGTGGATACGCAAGGAGATCCCTTTATAAGCTCGGCAGTGCAAATGGAGAACAGTTATGCTGGCAGGATAGGGAAGAGTATTGAACCTTTAATCAAGCCGCTGGGTTTTGACTGGAAGACCGGGGTTGCTCTGGTAAGTGGCTTGGGCGCCAAGGAGGTTGTAGTTAGTACCATGGGCACGCTCTACAACATGGAGGACAGTGATGCTCTGGCTGACGAGGAAAGCACTGCCGTGAAGGGTTTTGCCCGGAAGGTCAAAGAACAATCCAACTTCAGCCCTTTAGTGGCTTACGTGCTAATGCTTTTCACTTTAATATATGTTCCTTGTTTGGCGACTATGGCTGTAATGAAAAGGGAAACCAATGGCTGGAAATGGCCGATTTTTACTTTTGGCTATACTCTGACATTGGCCTGGTTGGTCTCCTTCGTCGTCTATCGGGCAGGACTCTGGCTGGGTATAGGGGTATAGAAACAAATGATAATTGATTGACTGTGAACTCTGCCACGGCCTGATTATATGCAACTATCTGGGGTAACCAGTATAAGCTGGCAAGATGGAAAGTTGATTTTTTTGGGTAATGAAAAAGTTTTAGTAATAATAAAATGAGGGTGGTACTGATGTTTGTACAAAAACTGAGTTGTGGGGTTGATGAGAATAAGGATTCCATGGAAATCAGTTTAAATGAATTAATTACTGCCCTTTCCGCTGCCTTTGACCTGGCTGAAAGTTCTGATCGCCGGCACTCACTGCGCACTGCCTATATTGCTACTCGCATAGCGATGATAGTGCAGATGTCAGAACAGGAAGCGGAGAATATATATTTTGCATCTCTTTTACACGATTTGATTCCGCCAGCGAGTTTTTTTGATCAAAGTCTTATTTTTGATATCTTGGATAATTTGCCGCTGATGCCGCAGGTGGCTGAACAGGTTTCAAAATTGTGGAAATACAAGCAAAGGAATCAACCTGGAAAACTATTATCGCAACAGCTGCCCGTTTCTCCTCGGATAATATACCTGGCAGAGCAGTTTGAGGATATATATAGTTGCGGCGATAAAAACGAGTATTTACTGCGCCGGACGTTATCTTCCTGGACGGATCAAATTGTAAAAGAAACTGACCCCAATATTGGTGACGCCCTGCATAATTGTATGACTGAGGAGGCATTCTGGCAGGATTTAAAAGAAAATCGTATATATAATGCCATCAGGCAAATGGCACCTGATTCACAACAACAACTGGATATTGATGCCATAGAAAAGGTGAGCCGCAGTTTTTCCTTGTTAATTGATCGTAAAAATCCCTATACTGGCCGGCATTCACAACGAGTAGGGATGATAGCCGGATCTTTGGCCCAGCTTGATGGATTGGACACAGGTATAGTGCGTAAGGTCTCGATTGCCGGTTACTTGCACGATCTGGGAAAACTGTCGGTATCCGAACAGATTATAAATAAAATGGGTTGCTTAACCGAAGAGGAAAGACAGATTATAAATGCCCATCCTTACGATAGCTATGCTGTATTAAGTGAAATTAAGGGCTTTGCGGATATAGCTCGCTGGGCTGGAAATCATCATGAGCGGATTGATGGCAGCGGGTATCCCTGGGGCAGGAATGATTTGAACATAATAGATCAGATTATTGCGGTAGCTGATATTTATGAAGCCTTAACAGCCAACCGACCCTATCGCAGAGCATTAGAAACAGTCGATGCTTTGAAAATTATTGGTGAACAAGTGAGCAGGGGAGAAATAATGCCTGAAGCCTATGATTTACTAGAAACGGCGGTAGGGAGTGGCGGACAGTTTTTTCTGGAAGAGTTCGGTATCAGATTGTAAACAGCTATTAATTCGTTAAAAAAAACAGGCAATGCTAAAGCTGCTAAATTCTTTGACCTCTAAAATGGTATGAATGGCTTTAAACGCAGTTACTTGTACTGAAGATGGCCTTACAATGGTTCCATAGTGACAGAGATATCCAACGGACGGCCGAAATACATAGAAGTGGTTACAATAGCATCAATGCCTGTGGCAGCATATTCTATAACATTGGCATCTTTAATTCCTCCCGCACCAAGTAGGAGTATGTCAGAGCGATGTTTTCTAATTTCCGGAACATATTTACCCAATTGCCCGGGTGGAACCTTGTCAAATTGAAGGCCATCTACACCCGCCTCAACCATCAAAAGGGCCTCATCCAGTTTTTCCACTTCAACGATAACCTTTTTCTCACAGGCCTGCTGCCTAAGTTGAGGTATTCTTTGGGCCAGACCCTCTATACCAGCCAGAAAATTCATGTGCTGACGAAACACCAGAATTGTTTCTGATAGACCCAGACGATGGGGAAAACCACCTCCGGATACCACTGCTTTGACAGCCAGTTCTCGTGTTCCAGGAAACATTTTACGGGTTGAGAGTATGCTGATATGGGGATTCACAGTTCGAGCCTGATCAAGAAGGAGGCGTGTCCGGCTAGCAATCCCGCTGCTGTATTCCAATATGTTAAGGCAGATTTTCCAGGCCATATGCAGACTGGAAGCAGTTCCTTCGGCTTGCAAAAAGGTTTGCCCAGGTACGAGTGGCGTTCCGCTAGCAAGAATCAAGCTGGGTTTGGCACCTAGCTTGGTAAGGATTCTGGCAGCTTCTTCTGAACCACTAAGGATTCCATTTTCCCGAGACGCAAAGGATATTTTCCCATACGCTTGACCAATATCAAGCAGAGATGTTGTTAAATCCAGATAAGGGACATCTTCACGGATAAAGCGATCAAGCATTTCCTCACTAATGTACATTGTTATTCCTCCATATATATTTTAGATTAATCGTATTATCAGAAATTTCACTATGGACTGTCTGCGTATGTTCATGTATTTTCGATTATCCCTATTTTATTATTAGCTACAATTTAATTAAGATTACTATAAAAACCTAAACTAAACAAAATATAGAGTTGTTGACATATGCCCATCATTATTCTATCGTTTTATCAGGAATATCTCCAGTATCGTTCATTGCAAATAAACATATAATTTTTGAATTTCCTAAAAATCTGGAAAAGGAGTGATTATTATGCCATTATACGAATTCGAAGGAAAAAGTCCCCGATTGGCTTCGTCTAGCTTTGTACACCCAGATGCAATTCTGATTGGCGATGTTATCATCGGGGAAAAATGCTTCATTGGTGCTGGTGCAGTATTGCGGGGTGATTACGGTCGTATTGTGATCAGTGATGGATCTAACGTACAGGAAAACTGCGTTCTGCATGCTCAACCTGATACTACTGCTACCATAGAGGAAAATGTCGACATAGGCCATGGAGCTATCATTCATGGGCCATGTACTATTAAAAGCAACGTCACGCTCGGGATGGGATCGATCATATGCAATGGTTGTGAGGTGGGAACCGGTAGTTTTATTGGCGCGGGCAGTCTGCTGACTCCTAATATGGTAATACCTGACTATAAATTGGCAGTTGGTAATCCAGCCAGGGTTATCAAGGACGTAACAGAACAACATCGCACTTTTAGCAAGGTTGCCGTAGGACTTTACCAGGGTCTCTGTGAACGCTATAAAAATACGCTTAAACTTATTGAAAGATAGCCTCTATCCATATACAAGATCTAAAAAATATGATTGGAGATGAAGTATTTGAAGCTGACCGACAATGAGATCATTGATCTGTTACAGTATTCATTTGTGCGTATGGATGGGGCCTGGTTTTTAGCATTGGCTAAAAAACATGGCATAGAAACAGCCTGGGATGCTGATGTGGAGGCATGGAAACAATTTTCTTACCTGTTTGGCAAGAAACTTAGAGCTGACCACATTACCGAGCCGGTTTGGCCGGATAGTTTCCTTGAAGCTATTGAAATATTAAGCAAAGTTTTAAAAATTGAGGGTAGGAAAGTGACGCTGGAACAGGATCATATTATTATTAGGGTCACTGATTGTGAAACGCAGAAAGCTATTGCCAAAGCCAATGTGGCAGATTGTGGGATTGTAACTGTTTATACATATCAGGGTTTGGCCCGGGGACTTTTTGATAAAGAAATCGAAATCGACGTGCAACATACCCAGAATCTAAATCATGGCGACCCTTGCTGTGAGGTAGTAATCAACCGACTGCCATAGTTTCTGGACTAATTGCTGCTGTAACTAATATTTGACCAAGGAGGAGTATGAATGAAAGTCAACATTATGATCCTGGTGGAAAATACAACCCCGGCACCTGGTTTTCAAGGGGAGTTTGGCTTTGCCGCCCTGGTTGCGGTGGATGATAAAAAGTTCTTGTTTGATACAGGTTCAGCAGATGCAGTCATTAAAAATGCAGCCGCAGGTGGAATAGATCTGGCGCAAATAAACGATTTGGTGATAAGTCACGGTCATTTTGATCATACCGGTGCATTGATTCCGTTTTTACAGACTGGAGACAGTAAGAAAGTATATGGGCATTCTAATATTTTCATACCTCGCTATGTGGTGCTGGGAGAATATAAAAGAGGGCTTGGGGTCTCATTCGGGCAGCAGCAAATAAGCTCTAATGGGGCTGAGTTTATTAGTACGGATGATTTTACTGAAATTTATCCTGAGGTTTTTGTAACCGGGGAGATTCCCAGGATTAGCGATTATGAAGATGTAGGCGGAAGCTTCTGGGTGGATGATGGAGATGAGCTGATCCCGGATAAAATTGTTGATGATATGTCTATGGTGATAAATCATCCCGAAGGTTTGATTATTATTAGTGGTTGTGCTCACTCAGGGATAATTAACACTATTGAATATGCAAGACAGAAAACTGGACAGAACAAAGTATTGGCTTTCATTGGAGGCACTCATTTAAATGGAGCATCTGAAGACAGAATTAATAAAACCATAACAGCTCTCGAGGAATTAGATGTAGAAAAGATTATCGCCTGTCACTGTACCGGCTTTGATGCCATGGTAAGGCTGCGTAATGCTCTGGGTGATAGGGTAATCAAGGGTGAGACGGCGATGAGTTTTCAATTCTAATTTGATAGAATGGTTAGTGGATTTTTGCTGGACAAGTGCCTTGATGCGAATTGCCGGGTATTTGTCCAGCTAATTTATGCTGCGAGTCTATTTCCTGTATAGTGGGCATACCAGCAATTAGTGGGTATAATCTAATATTTTGATGTCTGGCCCCAGCTTTTGGGCAATGGCTTTTTGCATCGTCTCCGCGTGGGGACACGCAAAACCTATAGGATTTCCTTTGGTAATACAAGAAGCTAAAGCGATAGTATCAGCTCCTCTTTTTACCATTTCGGCAGCTCGGGTAACAGCTTTTTTGCCGGGACAGCCACCGCAGGATATTAGACCTATTAGCTCTATTTCGCCTTCAACATTTGCAAAGGCCCCTTTTTTATCTCTTATAAATATAAAGTCAGTTGTTGCTGGACAGATATCTTCTGTCTGCATACATCTAATTAGGCCAACTTTCATTAGAATAACCTCCTGTTATAATTTAACACTGGCTTACGGAGTTTGAAATAATGCCTGGTTATTTCAAAGATCTAAGACTTTTCTACGGTAGTAGCTGCTGTATAACACTGCCGCCGGGTTGTGGCCCAGAACACGATCTTTTACAATAATAGTGGTAACGGGTGCCGCAGAATACCTGGTAAAGAGTATATCATGTCCGATACATAAACCACAGATGATATTCAGTTCAGTTTGCTTTTTATTAAGGAAAAGAGCCTGTCCAATCGGGTTACACATGACCTCATTCGTTCCTGGTTTTAATTGATCTATATCCAGGGTACTCTTTAACAGCCCACCGTTTTTGCATATTACCAGAGAGACTTCAAAATCCTTTTTTAGGTATTGAGTTATCAATTTTGCTTCTTCGAGCAAACCGATACAAGTAGCTATGCCGAGTTTTGTATAGCCCATTTCCGTAGCAAAATATTTAATCTCTTCCAAACGAGTAGCTGCCTGATAATATTTTGCTTCTACAGCTGCTGAGGCTTGGCTGAGCTTGAGGTTCTCAGCTTCTTTATATTTATTAATTATTCCTGTATTTATATCTGGATAACAATTCCCGCCTTTACGACAACGTTGCTTCAAACAGAGAGAACAGTCTTTGCTGTCTGGCGAAGGGGAGCTATCAGTTAATTTGTTTTCGGATTCTTCCATCATATAATTTTCACCGCTTTCCGGGCAAGTATCTCATTTTTCGCTGTTAATGGATCAAAATAAGCTACTACATCAAATAAAATTGGGAAAGTATATGGAATTTTGCTGGGTTAGTATCTCACCCGCAGTTGTTCAGAGGATCTTAATGACCAAAAGGGAAAGGGGATAGCCCCTCTCCCGCTTGTTTAACTTATTTGTTCTGCATAGTATTGGGGGTGCTTAAGCCACGACCCCCGCCGACTCCGGTGCTTCCAGGACCATTGCCGCCACCATTTCTACGTCCTTGTCCCTTGCCAGGCTTATTAATGTTATTTCCACGACCTGCTGCACAACACCCTCTGAGCCGACCTGTTCCAGATCCTTGCCCCAGAGGACCAGTTCCATCTCTGTTAGGCATCAGCCTCACTCCTTCCCTCTAACCAATACTCAACTGTTCTATGATTTTTTTCCAAAGGGGAAAAAGCATCTCTCGTACTTCCTGATTTACGGCAGGAATTTGGGCTTTAGCAATCGATTGAGCAATCAGAGTACTAAAAGGTATTTTGCCGGCCATGGGCAGAGCGTTTTTCCATGCCCAGTTTTCTATCTCCTGGCTGATCTCTGGATTAAGATCCCATTTATTGATAATCAATATACCTTTTATACACCGCTGCTGCATTAGCTGATAAACCCGTTGCAAATCATGTAATCCTGAACGACTCGGCTCGGTTACTAAAACTATCAAGTCAACTCCCACCATGGAAGAAATAACGGCACAGCCAATTCCCGGAGGACCATCGGCAATAATAAGGGGATACTGTTCTTCGGCTGCCAGTTTACGAGCCATGGTCTTGACTTGAGCCACCAACTTACCGGAATTTTCTTCACCAGGCTTTAAATCAGCAAAAAATATTGGTTGCTGTTCATTGAAAACACCATTGAACCAATGTCCTGATGGCCGAGCATGCATAGTGATAGCTTGCACCGGGCATATCTTTTCACAAAAAGCACATCCCTCACAGGCAAGGGGCAAAACCTTAAACTGCGAGTTAATAGCCTCAAAACGGCAAATTTCTGCACAGAGGCCACAACTGCTGCAAGCTGCTTCATCTATCCAGGCAATATATCCAGCACTGAAATCATAACCGTTTACTTTTTGCGGCTTTAAGAGAATGGGCAGATTGGAGGCATCTACATCATAATCACAGGCGATGCAGTTATCAGCCAGCTGAATAAAAGAAGAGGTTAAGGAGGTCTTGCCGGTACCTCCTTTGCCACTGATAAACAGTATCTCCTTCATGATAAGGCCTCCTTAATCTGGCTAAGAATATCAGTCAGAATATTGTGTAAAGACGGCATGGCTTGCATAGGATCCAGTCCCTGCATATAAGTTCGAGCCAGTTCAGAGCTGAAAGGGATGCGTGCCAGGATGGGAAAACCGGTTTTATTGGCCAGATCTGCTAGTTCCTGATCATCTTCCTGCCAACGGTTTATCACTAATCCACCGGGTATACCCAATAGTTTGACTGCTTCCAGGGAGAGTTCCAGATCATGCATACCAAAAGGGGTGGGCTCAGTTACCAGCAAGCAATAATCACTATCTCTTATAGCTTCGATCATGGCGCAGGTAGTTCCGGGAGGACAATCGACAATCCTTATTTCGGCATCTAACTTTTGGTTTTTGCTTGCCTTTATGAGTGGTGGGCTCTGGGCTTCCCCGACCGTTAGTTTACCGGTGAGCAGTGTTCCGCAACCCGGTAACTGAGCCTCTTCTAATACCCCAATAGGATGTTCTTTTTCTCTTATGGCCGCATATGGACAGAGAAAGGCGCAAGCTCCGCAGGAATGACAAAGTTCATTAAAAACAAGCACCTTATCCGCCAGTACAACCAGAGCATTAAACTTGCATATGGCTGCACATAATCCACATTGAAAGCAGTACTGAGGGTCTATTTCCGGAACCAGACGATTGACAACCATGGTTTCCAATGCTGGTTGCCTAAACATCAAACCTGCGTTGGGTTCTTCCACATCAGCATCTATTAGCACTGCATTTTTATCTGCCACAACTTTTATTAGGCAGGTGGACAATAAGGTCTTACCTGTACCGCCTTTGCCACTGGCTACCGCAATTTGCATGCCGGACTCCCTTCTTAGCTATGACAATCTCCAGCATGGGCGTGTTCTGAACATACCGCTCCACTGCTTTTCAATTCTCCTTGTTCATACTGAGCAATAACATCCTTTAGATTACCTGAAACACCTACAATTAGCTGTATGCCTTGCATAGCAAACAGTTCCTGGGCTCTGCCACCCATGCCGCCGGCTATAACCAATTCGGCTCCCTGTTCTTTTAAAAAGCCTGGCAGGAAACCGGGTTGGTGTCCGGGACTAGGTACCGAAGACCAGGCTTTTGTATTGGTATCATACAGGGCAAATTCTTCACAATGTCCGAAATGGGGACAAACCATATTAGCTTCGCTGGGAATAGCTATTAACATAACAAATACCTCCAATAAAATAAACTAACATTTTTATACGACTTATTTTCACTACCTAAACTTATATAGGATTAATTATTAGGTGCGGATAATTCCTGTAGTTCCCCGGTCTCGTAGCTTTGCAGGGCAGCCTCAACTGTTTTGTCGGCAACACCTGTGAATACTTTTATTCCAGCCTGTTCCAGAGCAACAAAAGCCTTAGGCCCCACCCGCTGGGCAAGAACCAGCCCTACTTTTTTTTGCACCAACGACTGAACGGCTCCGGTTCCCGCACCATGGGCAGCTTCAGTTCCACTGTTGGATAATGAAGTGTACTCCTTAGTATCTGGATCCCAAATCATAAACCAGGCACAGCGGCCAAAGCGTTCATCCACCGGGGAAGAAGGGGACGAAGCGGTGGAACAAATGGCAATTTTTTTAGACATGTGCTCACTCCTTTCATTTGTTTTAATAACAGCCTTAATGCTGCTTACTGGAATTTGAACTGAGGTTATGAACATATGCCCATAACCTTATCACCATGTTATTGTTCTTATCCCTGATTGTCAAGCAGGTTAAAAGAGTATTTTTAAAATCTTATGCGTAAATTAAAGTTGTAAAGAGGAGCTTGATCCGTACCAAAGGTTTTGCTTGCTATATAAGCAGTTATCTAATAAAATGATAATAATGATAATTATTATCATTTGGGGGGTGCCCGAAATGGAAAAAAGAATTATCGAAAGTCTGGATAAAGTGGGCTTTCGGCTCACCCAGCCAAGAAAAGCGATTATTGAAGTTATGAAAGAGAATAAAGGCAAGCACCTTACTGCTGAAGAAGTTCTTCTAGCCGCCAGGCATAAAGCACCTAATATAGGAATAGCCACCGTTTACAGATGTTTGGAAAGCCTAGCAAATATGGAAATCCTATATAAAACAATCTTTGATGAGGGTAAATATCGTTACGAATTGTCTGATCAGGAGGTACATCGGCATCATCATATCATCTGTCCCAGCTGTGGAAAAATCAGCGAGGTGGAAGAAGATCTGCTGAGCAACCTGGAACAGCATTTGGAGGATCAGGGATATGAAGTGATTGATCACCACCTCAAGGTTTACGCTTACTGTCCCCAATGTAAACTTGGACAATAAAGACGATAAGCAGTTAGCAAGTTTTCAAGCAGCTGTTTTGCAACACATTTGAGAATGATTATTAATATTAATGTAGCAAGGTGAGGTGAGGCCTGTGAAGATGGCTTTGGTAGGTAACCCCAATGTGGGTAAAAGCTCAGTATTAAATCTCCTAACCGGCAGCCAAATATTTGCGTCCAACTATCCTGGAACATCCACAGAAATTGCACAGGCCAAATTAGAGCTCGGTAGCTCCGAAATTGAATTTTTTGATACCTTGGGTGTTTATTCAATTTATTCAGATAGTCAGGAATCAGATATTACCCGTAATCTTTTAGAAACTGGACATATAGACTTGGTTATAAATATTATCGATGCCAGCAATCTGGAGAGAAACCTGGTGCTTACTTATGAACTATTAGATTTAGGTTATCCTTTGCTGATAGTTATAAATCAGTATGACCGAGCTCGGGAGATGGGGATTACTATTGACGTGCCAGAGCTTTCACGAGTATTAAAAAGACCGGTGATAGCTTTTTCTGCTACAACCAACGAAGGCGTAGGTGAATTCCGAGATTTCTTGCAGAAGGCAGTCGCGATTAAGCAAATGCCTTTAATTTTATCTGAGGATTCGGAAACAGTCCACCGAATTTTATTGGATGAAAATCATGCTTGTTCAGGGAATTGTGGTAGTTGTTCGATTGCTATGGAAAAATGTACTACCGACTTGGATCTGGCAAGGGCGGAAAAAGCCCAAAGAACAGCCCGTATGGTTAGCTCTAAGGCATCAGTTGTTCCAACTGAATTCTTGAGCAGTTGCCAGAACCTTATTGACAGACCGGTTTTGGGGACAGTTATATTGTTGTTGTTAGCCTATCTATCCCTGGTTGCTCTGACCAAGTTCATTAGCCTGAGCGAAGGACCAATCACTGCCTTGCTTCAACCTTTAAGTGATATACTGCACAACCTAATTCTATCAGTTATGCCGGCCGGCTTTGTAGCAACTGTGTTATCCCGGGCAATCCCTGAAGGGCTAATTATTCCCTTTACCATTATTATGCCGGCTATGCTGATGGTTAGCTTGTTAATGGCTTTGTTGGAGGATACCGGACTTTTGCCGCGTTATTCAGTGGCTCTCGAACGTTTTGGCCATTTATTCGGTGTTTCCGGACAGGCGGTTATCCCTTTATCCCTGGGATTTGGCTGTAGAACCCCAGCGGTTATCGCTACCCGGGTATTGCCTAACGATACCCAGAGATTTATTATTATTACGCTCTTAAGTATTGTAATACCCTGTGCCGCTACAGTTGGTGTTTTACTAATGATAAGTGCCAAGTTTAATGCATCATTGGCAGTTATCGTGTCAAGCATGCTTACGGTTATGTTGGTACTGGGATTAGTATTAAGCCGACTAAGTCCCCAGGAGGAAGTTTTTATTTACGAGTTGCCGCCATTACGCATTCCTCTGGCAAAAAATGTGTGGACCAAAATAAAGTTGCGTTTTTCAGGATTTTTCACCGAAGTTTTACCTCTTTTACTGGTAATGAGTATAGGGATTCGTGCTCTTATAGAATCCAATCTTCTGCAGGTGTTTCAGGGGATGGAGTGGTTCACTCGGCTGTTTTTTGGGATTCCGGCGGAAGCATTTGTAGCTGTGCTAATAACAATTTTTCAAAGATATTTAGCACCTCTGGTATTGTTGAATCTTAACCTAACACCACGGGAAGCTACCATAGCCCTTTCCATGATTGCATTATCTCTGCCCTGTCTGCCGGTTATGGTAGTAACCGTAAGAGAGTTAGGCATGAAAAGCTTACTCAAGATTTTGTTGATGGGTCTGGCAACCTCGGCAATGGTGGGGATTTTACTTAACTTACTACTGCCCATTTAGGAGGAACTAATGATGAATTCTACTGAAATGAAACGTGGTCAAAGAGCAATTGTCCGTTCCGTTCGAAAAGGTAGGGCGATAGAAAGAAAGATGTTTGAGATTGGTATCATGCAGGGAACTGAGATAGAGCTGCTACAGAAACACCCCTTCAAAGGCCCCTTGCTGTTTCAGGTGGGGCAGTCGCGAATTGTTCTGGGAAGGGGCATGGCTGCAGAACTGGAAGTGGAGCTTTTAAAATGACTAACATCGCCATGCAGTGAAGCATATCTTTGTGTTGTGCAAGTGCTTATTGGTTGTTAACTATAATTTAGGAACTTGTTATCCCGGTATTTGGATGCCCGGAAATAAATAAACGCAGATTTATTTGAATCTAGATATTAGCTGCTTCCAACTCCCTAAGCTCACCGGCCTGCAACATTTTTATGGCTTGCTCAATGCTTTGGCCCTCGGCTCCGGTATATACATCTATATTGGATCTTTGAAGTATCATAAATGCCTTGGGACCAATATGATTAACAATTATTGCTTTGATCCCAGCCTGGATAAGCAGCTTGGCACTAGTTGTTCCATGCCCCTGATCGTTAGTCAAATCCTGGTTGTTCAGGAGGGTAAAAGTATTGTCGGGACTCCAGATTTGAAAATGGGAACAGCGGCCAAAACGTTCATGAACCAGAGCTGAAGGCTCAGTACCGGCAGAACAAACCGCAATCTTATTATTTTCAATAAGATCACTCTGTGTGTTTACTTCCAATTCCAATCCGGCATCATACAGGTTACAGCCTTCCATATTGGCCAATTGTCGTTCGCGACGGCGACAATGACCATGTCCTAAGCAATAACTGCCACCTTCTATGCGTATGGCCTTACCATTTGACAAGGCATCAGCTATTTTAGAGTAAGCTTCAGTTAATATACGCTGAAAAGTAGGGCGGGAAACCTGCATCATTTGCGCGCATTCTTCCTGCTCCAGACCAAGGTGATTTTTTAGGCGAATAGCTTCGATTTCCTCTACTTTAAAAACAACTTCTTCTAAGCGTGATAAAGGCAGGCCCACCGGTTTGAAAGCCTTGACCGGCGGCATGAAGGCGACCCTTCTACATTTAGATTCTCTCGGCATTATACTAAACCTCACTTACAGTATTATTAATGATTGGCGTTAACAGGGGATCTGTTTATAGTACCAATATATAAATCAAGTATATTACTAAACATGTTTTCCAGGCAATCTGAAGACGATGCTTATTGTTGATAACCTGATATTTATATTATCGTTCATAATATATCTAAATTAAACTAATTAAGCTTAAGATAATTGACATATGCTCACAAGCCTAGTATGCTAAAGAAAATAATGGTCATATGTTCATAAAAAGCCGGGCGATAATTAGTGAGCTTTTTCCGGAAAAGATCTGAACCGCGGAGACAAGAAGGCTTGCAGTAAGAATCGCAGGGATCTTTTGATTAATACCCAATTATGAAAGGGGATAGCAGCTTATGAATAACTGTGATAATACCAGTTCCTGCGGTCAGAACGGAACTCGTATCGATAATACGGCATTACTGGTGGGCAGCCTTAACCAGGTTGGTAAGGTGATTGCGGTAATGAGTGGTAAAGGAGGAGTGGGCAAATCCTCAGTGTCCTCTCTTCTGGCGGTAAGTCTGGCTAAAAATGGCTACAAGGTAGGAATTTTAGATGCAGATATAACTGGTCCCAGCATTGCAAAAGCTTTTGGTATCGCTACTGGAACCTGTACGGTTTGCGAGTATGGAATGAATCCGCCGCTAAGCAAGGGTGGAATTAAGATTATTTCGGTTAATCTATTTTTAGAGCATGAGGATGAGCCGGTTATCTGGAGAGGGCCATTGATAGCCGGGGCAGTAAAACAATTCTGGGAAGAAACCAACTGGGGCGATTTAGATTATCTGGTAGTTGATTTGCCTCCCGGTACCGGGGATGTTGCTCTAACTGTGATGCAGACTTTACCCGTCAGCGGAATAGTAATTGTCTCTTCGCCCCAGGATCTTTCTTTAATGGTCGTAAAAAAGGCTATAAAAATGGCCCAACAGATGAATATTCCTATAATAGGTTTAATTGAGAACATGAGTTACGTGGAGTGTCCTGATTGTGGAAAAAGAATAGAGCTGTTTGGAAATTCCTCAGGGAAGCAAGTTGCTGCTGAAATGTCTTTATCATTTTTGGGCAGTATCCCGTGGGATAGTAAAATTAATCAGTTGATGGATATTGGGGAAATTGAGTATTATCAAAATTTAACCAAGCTGGAAGCAATAAGTGCAGTAATAGAAAACATATAAGCTATTAGTAAGACATAGCTGCCAGGAGCTTATGTAATTCCTGAAGGCTGCGGCATTGTTAGCGACCATTGGGATCATGTTATTCTTGCTTAAAGTATAAAAAGGCGGTCAACCATATTCGGTTAACCGCCTTAATTTTTAACGATTATTTTACTCTTTGCCAGATAGCTGCTGCGCCATGACCATGACCGATACACATGGATTCTACAATGTAGTCAACATCAGCAAAATCGGGGTCCTGGAACATATAGAAAATGTCACAGGCGATTCTGGCACCGGTGCAGGCCAGGGGATGGCCAATGGAAATACCGGAGCCCCATAGATTTACACGATCTTTCGGGAGGCCCAGGGTCTCTCTGCAATATACAGACTGTGAAGCAAAGGCTTCGTTGACTTCCCAGAGGCCAATCTGATCCTGAGTCATCCCAGCTCTTTTCAGAACTTTAGGAATAGCCAGAGCCGGGCCGATTCCCATGATATCAGGATCTAAGCCGACAGCTGCCCAGCTTAAGAGCTTCATAACCGGTTTCTTGCCCAGGGCTTTGGCTCCTTCTTCAGTGGCCAGAACAAGACCCGCGGCAGCATCATTAATCTGAGATGAATTACCTGCGGTTACGGTAGCCAGTTCATCCTGCATGAAAACTGGGGCCATAGCTCCGAGGCTTTCCATGGTGGTTTCAGGCCGTACGCCCTGGTCGCGAGCTACACAAATTTCTACCAGTTCTTCACCTTTTTCAGCTGCTGCTTTGGCTAAATAATCAGATGCTACATAGGCAGCCGGAATATTAAGTGCACCTTTGGCACTCTTGGCAGGAACCTTAGCCATAATAGGAATAATAGCATCTTTGGTTTTGCCGAGACCGCCGTTGGCAGCCTGAGCCGCAGCGCACTTGAGATGGGATTCCATAGCGAATTGATCTTGGGCCTCCCGGCTGATGTTAAAGCGGCGAGCTACGATTTCAGCGGTATAGCCCATATTGATGGAATTCAGGTTCATATATTTGCCTAGGTCGGGATGGACATCAGCACCTGCACCCATAGGTATATGGGACATATGTTGGGCTCCACCAGCGATTTGTACATCGCCGCCCCAACCAGACATCATATTGGCGGTGGCAAATGAAATAGCATTTAGGCCGGATGCGCAGAAACGGTCTACGGTACATCCGGGAACATCATAGGCGCCATCGGAAAGAATCCAAGAAATACGACCTTGGTTGAGACCTTGTTCCAGGAAAGCATTGGCAGTTGCTGCCCAAACTACATCATCAATCAGTTGAGCCTGCTTAGCTTTGTCTTCACAATCAATTCTTTTCCTCAGCTCTTTGAACACGATAGCTGATAATTCATCAGCGCGGACATTGGTGAACCAGGACTGTTTTCCTGCACGAGCTACAGCTGTACGTGCAGCTTCTACTACAAATACATCCTTCATACTTTAAGTATCCCCCTTTAAAATATTTTCGTCTCTACACTGTTAGAACCAAAGCCTAACCACTCTCTATGAATATTCTATACAAAGGAAAAAATACCTTCTTTTTACATTTGATATAAATAAAGTTTTTTATAAAATAAAATGGAAAATATGCAAATAAATTAGGGTTGAACTATTTGAACAATATAAATAATATAATGTCGCAAATATGTTATAAATTAATGTAGAAGTGCATCGAATTTTCTAAATAAATAAGAGGATATAGAATGTTCATGTCGAAATATACTCTTCAGGCTAAAAGGAAATAAGGGGAGTTCTATGCGAGAATATATTATTTACGCCATACTAATTTTTATCCCCATAGGTTTTTTAATGAGCTATTTGCTCCGTAAAGAGGGTTTGGATATTAAGTATAGACTAGTTATTATAAGTGCTTCTTTAGCGATCATAATGTCCTTTCCGATCCTGATGACCAATATGGGCCTGCCAATAGCACTGCTTCTGTACGTACTGGCGCTGGCAGGATTAACCTTGTATTTTATCAAGGCAACCCAAAGCCAAGCTTGGTATTTAAGGCAAGCTGGAGCTCCGGCTAGTGATGAAGTATTTGTTTCGGATCGCTTTATTGACATGACCAAAATTCAAACGGTTGGTGATTTTGAAGATGCTATGTGGCCACAGGTGACCGACCACTTGTATATGGATGCAAAAAAGGAAATGTCAGATATTAATACCGGTATCTATGAGGATAATCTAAAGGAAAATAAAGAGAATAATAGTATTTCCACTGCAGCTGAAGAATTGACTGAGAATAAGCCGTTGTCCAAGACAATAAACTATACACAGACAATCCAGCCAGAAGATAGCGAACCAACAGAGGATACGGTAGAAGCCGATAGTCTTGTTGTTAACCAGCTGGAGCCGGTCCTGGAACATGTTAACCAAGAAGAGCTATCTGAAAACGAAGCTGAGGTGGCAGAATCTTTATATCTGGCTAATGAAGAAGTTCTAGGGTTTGATCGCATTGGTAATGATGAAGAAGAAATAAGTGTACAGACAATACAGCCAGAAGATAGCAAACCAACTGAGAATACAGTAGAAGCCGATAGTCTTGTTGTTAACCAGCTGGAGCCGGTCCTGGAACATGTTAACCAAGAAGAGCTATCTGAAAACGAAGCTGAGGTGGCAGAATCTTTATATCTGGCTAATGAAGAAGTTCTAGGGTTTGATCGCATTAGTAATGATGAAGAAGAAATAAGTGTACAGACAATACAGCCAGAAGATAGCGATCCAACTGAGGATACGGTAGAAGCCGATAGTCTTGTTGTTAACCAGCTGGAGCCGGCCCTGGAATTTGTTGACCAAGAAGAGCTATCTGAAAACGAAGCTGAGGTGGCAGAATCTTTATATCTGGCTAATGAAGAAGTTCTAGGGTTTGATCGCATTGGTAATGATGAAGAAGAAATAAGTGTACAGACAATACAGCCAGAAGATAGCAAACCAACTGAGAATACAGTAGAAGCTGATAGTCTTGTTGTTAACCAGCTGGAGCCGGCCCTGGAATTTGTTAGCCAAGAAGAGCTATCTGAAAACGAAGCTATGATAGCAGAATCTTTATATCTTGATAATGAAGAAGTTTTAAGGTTTGATGGTATTGATGAAGAACAAGAAAATATTGAAGCTAACAGTTTAACCGGGCAGTTAATCGAAGATGCGCAAGCCACACTAGATTCACGGAGCAGTAGTTTAAATACTGCGATGGAGGTTAATGATATAGTTGCACCTGCAATTGAAAAGGATATAGCAAATTTAATAGATCCGGAAAGCATAAGCCGGGAGGAAATCCTATCTGACGAGAGCCAGGAAGATGTTCGAAGTTTACGCCATGAGGATGAACCAGGTCTGGCCAATATTGCTTTTGACCGACCAAGCCGGGATGCAATAGATGAGAGTTCTGAGGTAGTGCTGGATAACCTAAGCCAATTTAAGCCCCTGTTGTCAGAATTGCCCCAGGAATCTCATAATTATGTAGGTGATGCGGATTCAACTCAGGTGGACGATAAAATCAACCAGTTGATTGATCACGGTTTTAGTCTCAAGAATGATCAGTGTCTCATGGAAGCGGTAAACTATTTTGAATCAGCACTGGATTTAAGTGTTGATCCAGATTTGTGTTATCTATTGCTAATGGAGATTGTCAATATCTATAAGGATAATGGGATGTATGCTCATGCTGAGGAAGTTCTTTTCCGCAGCATTGGCAAATCTCATATGCGAACTGATATAATGTATGAAATAGAGCGTCAGCTTTCTTATATCAGATTCCTGAGTGTAGAATTGAACAGGTTAGGTCTGGCTAATACACCCATTGCGGAAGTTCCGCGCTGGGTGAGAATGAACGTGGCCGAGATATTAGAAGCATAAGAAAGTGGATGAAGGGAGTTTGAACAATGAAAAAAAGCCAGGAGATCCTTGGCCTGCCGGTATTCTCCATTTTGGATGGTAGAAAGCTGGGACAGGTTAAAGATCTTGTGATCAACCCTGAGGAAGCTAAAGTAGAATTTATTCTGGTTAGCAATGGTAGTTGGTATGTGGGGGCCAGGGTCTTGCCTTTCAAGGCTGTCATGGGCGTAGGAGAACATGCAGTTACTACTGAAAGCGAAAGCCATTTAACAGCGATTAACGAGACCTCCACTGCTAACAGTTTGCTCCAGAGAAACATTGAAGTAAAAGGTAATCGGGTATTGACCAACAAAGGCAATTTAATTGGCGTAGTCAGTGAGTACGAAATAGATGAGCATACTGGTAAAATGGTTAGGTTGGAGTACAGGACGGCTTTGGATGAGTCTAAAATTGAGATTGTAGATGCCGAAAACGTACTTACTTATGGTGCTGATGTTATTGTTATAAAGGAAAAAGCAGGTACAGCTCAGCCCCCGACATCCCCGGCTCCAATTTCGGAGTCCATTAAGGAAGGTACAGGCAGTCCCAGCAGTGATGGTACCAATCTTTTTAAGGAAAGGCAAAAACAATTCTTGCTTGGTAAGAGAGTAATTCAGGATATTAAGGATGCCAATGGCACGGTAATAATTCCAGAGGGTACGGTTGTTACCGAAGAAATTTGTGACTTAGCCGAAAGCAAAGGCAAATTCGTGGAACTTTCTCAATGCGCCAAATAAGTAGTTGGGGAGAACGGGTATGACAGGCGGCAAGAAAATCATCATTAAGGTCATATCTCTAGGAATACTGGCTGCATGTCTAACAATTGCACTTGTATCCGTGGCGCTTGCCAGAAGAGATGAAGCCATATACCCATCCAATGTAGCTGTGGGCGGAATTTCTATTTCCAACCTAAATCAGCAGAATGCTGGGGAAAAACTGAAGGCTGAAATGGGGAAAGAATGGGATAACAAACTTCGACTTAAAATAGTTAAGCACAGTGACGTGGTCTCTATACCTTTAACGGAATTAGGGATCGAATATAATTTAGATGCCAGTCTGCATAAAGTTGATGAATATTTAAATAATGCTTCCCCGCTGGGATGGAACCTGCAACATGCGGTAATTCGCGGTGAAGCCATTAATGTAGCACCGGTTCTCGACATAAAGAATAAAAATCTATTAAATAGTAAGATCCTGGAGATTAAGAACAAATTAGATAAACCAGCTACAGATGCTCGGGTTATATACACCAAAGGATATCTGGAATATTTGGTCCATGATAATGGTTATACTGTGGACCTGGAGGCTAGCCTGGAAACTATTCGCAAGAGCTTGGCTAGGGGGTCACTTGGCCCGGTTTCTTTGGTTGTAAAAGATCTCTACCCAAAAGTTAAGGCAGAAGACATAAAAAGTATTGACTCCTTAATCGGGGTTAGTGTAACTGATCTGGATGCCTGGCAAATTAATGATCCAGTATTAAAACAAATCTTATCCAAAATCAATGGGACTATTGTTATGCCCGGCGATGGATTTTCCATAAATTCAGCCGTAAACCAATTAACTCCTCCGAACCAGGAGTCCTCCGCCCGTCTTCAGCAAATTATACAAAAACTTAGCAATACTATGGAAAATGCTGGCCAATCAGCTCATTTAAGTATGACTGCAACTGATTCGGGGAAGGTACAATTAATCAACAATTTGGGGAATCCATTGATGCTGCATCTAGCTGTGGAAGACAATAAGCTGCTGGTGAAAATTTTTGGTTGTCAGACTGATAAAGGTAAAGAAATATTATTGATTAAAGAACAAACTCTGATTAGTCCAGAGATAGAGGTTAAGGTTGATCGTAAACTTAAGCCCGGCGATAAGATTGTAACCCAAGGTAAAGAGGGTAAAAAAGTCAGCACTTATAGGGTGGTAAAAATTAAAGGTGAAGAGATTGAAAAAAGACTTCTTTCTGAAGAAATTATTCCTGCCAGAAATACTATTATGATAGTTGCGCCAGGGACTACGGTTAAATAAGCAGATATATTCGCAGTAATAATAATTTGTGTTATACTGGTCAGGATAAAGATATAATGAAGATTAAATATAAAATCTGTTTATATTCAGATATACAGACCTAAATTTCGTGAGAAAGGGGAATAATTATGGAAGCACTAACTAAGCAGGTGAAAATGGAAATGTTGAGGACCCTTTTGTGGTTATCAGTTGCTCTGGCTTCAGGCATCGGTGTTTATTATCTGGTCTGGTAGCAATTGTTTTTTAAGTGAAAAATTTGAATAGGCGGCAATTTAGCCGCCTTTTTTTCTGCTTTGGATTTGACAAACATATACTGCTATTTTATACTATTTGTAAATACCCGATGGGGGTATGAAAGGGAGTGAACTAATAAAATGCAGAGTGATCCCCAGAAGAGTCTTTTGCTCAGACTCAAGCGAATTGAAGGGCAGGTTCGAGGTGTCCAGCGTATGATCGAGGAAGAGGATGAATGCAGTGAGATTATGAACCAGATTGCGGCTATAAAATCAGCCATAAATCAGGTGGGGATACTGGTATTTGAAAGTCATGCCCGTGATTGTATATATAGGTCAATGAATGAAGATGATAATGAACAAATCTTCAACGAAGTTGTAAAAATGATGGGCAGATTTATCAAATAAATTGCTGACCCTGAATGTAATTTAAGGAGGATTTATCGTGGCGAATGTAAAGAGTATTGACACAAATAATTTTACGAGCGAAGTTTTGGAAGCGGGTCAACCCGTAATGGTTGATTTTTGGGCACCATGGTGTGGACCCTGCAAGATGTTGGGACCTATCGTCGAAACTCTCGCAGAAGAGAATTTGGGTAAAATATCAGTAGTTAAGATCAATATAGATGAGAATAAAGCTTTGGCTACCCAATATGGCATTAGAGGTATCCCCACCCTGACTTTTTTTAATGATGGTAAAGAGGTAAAAAGAATTGTAGGGGCTCAGGGCAAAGTTCAACTGCAGAAAGTGATTGATGAAGTAATCGGTTAAAGAAAAAAACTAATTTACAAAATAGATGGCCATCCTGCGGGGTGGTCATTATTATTAGTGGTGCAGCTTCGTTATGGCTCATATGTATGGAAGAAAAGGTTGGGGAGATACCATGTCTATTGTCAAGGTGGCCAGCTATAACATAAAAAACGGCCAGGGTATGGATGGCAAAACTGACCTCGCCAGGATTTATGAAGTCCTGGCAGACATGGATGCGGACTGTATTTCATTGCAGGAGGTTGATATGTTTAGACCGCGCAGTTATTTTCGTAATCAGGCTGGAAGTCTGGCTAGGATGCTCAAGATGGACTATGCTTTTGGTCCAGCTTTAACCTATCGAATTGGCTCATTTGGTAATGCCATATTATCTCGCTACCCCATATTAAAAACTAAGAATCACCGGTTGCCTGCCAGTAAACCCCGGCGGGCTATGCTGGAAGTACAGATAGATATCAAAGGTGAACTGCTAAGTCTTTTCAATACTCATTTGGAATTAGACCGCCGACTCCGCCTCAAACAAATCCAGAATTATATCTTACCCCTAATCTTATCTGCTCCGAGTGCAGCAATTCTCAGCGGAGATTTAAACGAAACTCCTGATGATCTAGGCGTTAAATATTTAAATAACTACCTGCAGGATAGCTTTGAAGCCAATACCGGTTCCCTAACGGCTACATTTCGAGCCGATAATCCACTGGAAAGAATGGATTATATACTGCTTAACCCCTCCTGTGCAGCGATAGATTATCGAATACTAGCATCTCTTGCCTCCGACCATCTACCAGTCCTTACCTGGATCGAGATATAAACAACCAATAACTTCTTCCGACTAGCCTGTCTCTTTTGTTAAATATAACAACCCCAAAATCCGCAATAACATATTGTGAATTTACTTCTCCAAATATACGAAGTCTCCGGTATTACACATCATTACTGTTGTATCTGAATTTAATATTTCAACCAGGACAAATATCAAAGCCCGTATGTTGTTTGGCCCCCAACCTGCCATTACTGGTTTAAAGCCGGGGAGGAAATTATTGTGAAATAAGGCAGGAAATATAAGGGCGGAGTAGAACTTATTAAGGTTAAGGAAAAAACTAGCATGGTTTAATGTTAGTTTGAGATAAATGGAATAACGAAGAAAAAAGTCTGATTTTAAATTAGAAGGAGGTGCAAAGCTAATTGTATTTATCGGAAAAATACTTGTTTTGCGTAAAGTTTAGGAACTGAGAGGAGGCAAAACGTTTTGCAAAAAACTATTACAGTGGTATTGGCACTGCTCATGCTGCTTAGCCTGAATCCATCCGTTAAGGCTGAGGTGGGAGTAGTAGAGAGAACACAGGTGGTACCATCTTATAATCTTCCTGCTAATGTTGTAAAACCGGTAGCTATCACGCAGGAGAAGGCACTGGAAGTTCTTTGGGCTGCGTTTCCGGAGATACTCTCAGGCAAAGAACTGGAAGCAGAATATGCCGAAGACGGTCGCGCCAACCAGCCGTGCTGGAACTTTAGTTTAAAAGGGGAAGCAGATGGACGTAGATATAACGGACCAGAATTATCTGCTGCTGTTAATGCGTTGACCGGAGAGATATTAAGCATGAATTATAATCCCCAGGCTGATTATTATCGGGGCAAACCGGTGGTGTTGACCCGGGAACAGGCTTACCCCATAGCCCAGAAATTTTTACAGAAGATTCAGCCTGATAAAGCTGCAACATTGATATTTCAGGAAAATAAACAAGAATACTATAATCCCCAGGGTAGATTGGCAATGTACTATAGTTATTATTGGCATCGGCAGGTAAACGGAATTAAGGTGGATTGGGATAATGTTTATATAGGGGTGGATGCAGCCTCTGGCAAGGTAACTCACTATAGTTATAGCTGGCATGATGGCCAATTTCCCAAAGTGGGCAAGACTATGTCAAAAACCGAGCTAACAGCCAAATTGGTAGATGAGATAGGTCTTTATCCTAGTTATGTACTGAAGCCGTTTAATATGGACTCCGGAATACTTATCCCGGTCTATCAACTGAATACCGATAGCCAATTATTTGATTGTCAAACCGGCCAAGCCTTAAAGCGGGATGGTACCAAGATCGCTGAACAGGATAAACGTATCTATGAGCAGCCTTTTAATCCCCAAGCTGTTAGCAAGCAAGAAAACCCACCTCAGCTAAGCCAGAAGATAAATCCCGAGCTGGCCAAAAAGACTGCGGAAGGTTTAATGAAAAAACTGGGTATAACAGGTGAACTGAGACGAAGCGGCGGGGGTTCTTCCAGCGGAGCGGGATATAATGAAGAATATTGGAATTACAGCCTGGTAGGAGAAGAGAATAACCACCGATCCGGTAACGGCCCGGAGCTAAGCATTAATGTTCTTACTGGGGAAATAAGCAGATTCGACAATTATACTGCCCAGAATAGACCGGGGGAAGCAGGTATAAGCTATAAAGAAGCTCTGAACAGGGCTCAGGATGTTATCCAAAAGTTGAACCCGGAAAAGAAAAATCAACTGGTACTGCGCAAGGGACTTGGGGATAAAGAAACTCGGGATGTCTATAATCTTGATTTTGCTCGCCTGATTAATGGAATCAGCTGTGAGGGAGGAATCAGAGTAGAAATTAACAAGCAGAATGGAAGCCTCAGCAGCTATTGGGTAAACTGGCATCCGGTTAAACTGGCTGCTGTCAGCAAATTAATCAGCCTGGAAAAGGCCCAGAAGATTTATAAAAGTAACCAGCCCTTTGAGTTGGCTTATATTTTTCCGGAAGCAATATCTGGCCAGGTGGGAGCCCCTCTTCTGGTGTATCGCAATGCTCAACCCAATCAGATTGATGCCCTGAGTGGCGAGATGTTAAGCTGGGGACGGGGTAAGCAACCTACAGTAAGCAATGCTGCATTTAGGAATCACTGGGCTGCTCCGGCCCTTTCTCTGCTGCAGGAGAGTTGGTTGGCTCCGGAGCGAATTATACCAGATGGCACTATAAACCGGCGGCAGGCAATAAGAATACTGGTAGCAGCCACCAGGTCTAATTATTATAGTTATGATAATGATATTAGCCTGGCTTTTACGGATATTAAAGCTGATGATACGGATCTGGCAATTATACAGCAGGCAGTTAAAAAAGGTATTATAAGCAATTACGGCAAATTTAACCCGGAACAAAGTATAAGCCGAGAAGAAATGGCAGTATGGCTAGTGAACTGCCTGGGTTATCAGGATATTGCCCGAATGAAAAATGGGATTACTGTTTCCTTTAGAGATTTAAACCAAATCACTAGCGACAAGCAAAACTACGTAGGTCTGGCAGACGGATTGGGTTTACTAAATGCCGATGCCGAGCAGAATTTTCGTCCCAAGGCCGCCATCACCTGGGCGGAAATGGCGGTTGCAGCTACCAACATGGCAGCTAGAACTAATATTCAGGCAAGATATTAGGTTTGGCTTATCCGCACTAAAGCAATTACTGTAATGATATTATAGTCAAAGGGCTCTCCAGGAGTATAAACTTCTTGCCGTATCAGAAAGTATAACATTTCTAAATGTTGATAGGTAAGAAAACTCAGGCATCCGCTGTCGCCTAAAGGCTCGGCGTAAGCCGAGTTTTCTTGAAGAGCCCTTTTATTACTTTATTAGATTGCCTGATTTGATGGTTAGAATGACTTGCTATTGACGCCTCCCAGGGGTTTGGCCAGTCGGGTACGGCTAATCAGATAGGTAGCGGCTAGGGTAAATATTAGGGTAAGAAGGAATTTGCCCAGGGTGCCCAGGTTGCTGGACCACAGATCAGGCTGATTCACAACCCGAAGCGCAAAGAATAACAGGAAATTAGCCAGCAGGGGATGCAATAGATAGATTAAGAAGGATTGTTCTGAAAACCAGGTAATAAAAGGTCCGATTTGGATTGGGTAACGATTTAGCCAGGTGCGCAGAAGGAAAAAGCTGGCGGATGCATACAGCATAACCGTCGGTTTGATAGAAAGGGCAAAACTGGACGTATTATTACTATCCCAAAGAAGAATGATCAGGCTGGCAGCCCATATTACCAACCAGGCTTTCCACGAAATGCGGCCTGAAATTTCTAGATTTTGATCGTTTTGAGCCAGATACATACCCAGGAAGAAATAGAACATCCATACCGGAAAGGCAATCAAATATACTGGCCGATAATATACAGAGAGATGAATGGTACAAATTGCATCCAGGTAAAGTAGCTGCTGGCAAACCAGGGATAATATAAAAGAAGCCAGCAGGAAAAGACGGGGGTGAGCCTGGAAACTGCGGCGTATGAATGGATATATTAAATAAAGCTGAATGATTATGACTACAAAATACAGGTGGGAAAAACCATTACCCAAAAATAAATGTCGAACCAGATCAGGCAGAACCATGTTTAAATTCTGCAGACCATTAAAATAATAATGCAGAAGCAGGCTATAGAAAATAGTCCACAGGATGTAGGGCAGAAGAATCTTCTGAAAACGCTTATGATAAAACTGGGAGCGGGGTAGAAAATGAGCATTTAGCTCACTCTGAAAGAGTAAAAATCCAGATAGAATCAGAAACATAGGGACAGAAAATCGAGCCAATTGGTTGCCGTAATAGCCCAGGGCCGATTGGGTCATGGTTTGTGATGTAGTATGAATAGCGATAACCGCCACGGTGGCAATTACGCGAAGAATATACAGGTCCTGAAAACGCTTGGCGTCACTCATTCCAATTCTCCTAGCTACAGCATTTGTGATGGGGAAGACCTGTCGTTAATTATACTACAAAAATATAAAGAGTTAGACTGGCTTCTTAAAACTTATAATCCATCGTAAGCTTAATTATGGCAAAGTGGTATTTTTTGTATTGGAAACAGGGAGGGTCGCCATGAAATCTCTAATTCTCTGTTCGTAACCGTTATTACTGGGTCGATAAAAATTTGGCTGACCTAGCTCAGCAGGAAGATAGCTTTGTTCAACGTAACCGCCGTGGTCATGAGGATATTTATAGCCAAGTCCTTTACCCAGCAAGGAGCCGGCCTTGGAGTGTGAGGTATCAGCGATATGGGCAGGTACTACTATTTTATTCTGGCGGCGTACAGCAGCCATGGCTTCATCAATGGAAACTTTGCTGCTATTGCTTTTGGGAGCCGTGCAAAGGTATATGGTCGCTTCGGCCAAGGGTATACGAGCCTCAGGAAGGCCCACATATTGTACTGCATCTGCCGCAGCATTGGCCATGGTCAGGGCGAAGGGTTCAGCCAGGCCGATATCCTCAGCCGCATGTACGATTAATCGGCGGGCTATGAATTTAGGGTCTTCTCCACCTTCCAGCATAACCGCCAGCCAATAGAGAGCGGCATTGGGGTCTGAACCCCGGATACTTTTTATAAAGGCCGATATGCTGTCATAATGCCAGTCGCCACTGCGGTCATATTTTACAATAAGTTTGCCGGTAACTTTTTCCAACAAGTCCGGAGTAATACGCAACTGCCCATTTGAGTCAGTATAAGAGCTGCTAATGGTATCCAATATGTTTAAAGCCATGCGGGCATCGCCCTGGGCTGTCTGTATAAGCAGGCTCAGACTATCTTCTTCGAAACTTACCGCTAATTCACCCAGTCCTCGTTCGTTATCCTGTAAAACCCTAACTATAATGCTGGACAGAGCTTCCTTATCCAGCGGGTGTACCATGTAAACCTTCATGCGTGACAGCAAAGCTGAATTTAGTTCATGCAAAGGATTTTCGGTGGTGGCTCCAATTAGGGTCAGGGTGCCATCTTCCACAAAGGGCAGTAGAACATCCTGCTGGGATTTATTGAAACGGTGTATTTCGTCAACAAAGAGAATGGTCTTCTGTTGGTAATACTTCATGAGTTCGCCGGCGTCAGCCGCAATCTTACGTATATCAGAAACTCCGGCCGTAACCGCTTGCATGTATTCGAAATGCGATTTGGTGACGCTAGCAATAGTTCGGGCGATAGTGGTTTTGCCAGTTCCCGGAGGACCATAGAGTATGAAAGAATAGAGTTTATCCTTATCTATAGCATTTCTCAAGGGACTACCTTTAGCCAGTAAATGATCTTGACCATAAATTTCGTCCAGATTGCGAGGCCGCATCCGCCAAGCCAGAGGAGCAGCATCAGCATTTCTTTTTTCACTACTCAGAGTGAATAAATCCACTTCTAAAAACCTCCTCTAGATACAATAGATGGCGCTGCGATTATTATAGAACATTTGTTTA
>CAZEDT010000040.1:0-37135 GCA_964510795.1 uncultured Syntrophomonas sp. | reverse complement strand
GCGAGGGTGTTCAATTTGCGCGGTCGAGGTGTTCAATCTCGCGCGGAATATTCATATAAAAGCCATCTCCGGTTATGAAACCCAGAAGATGGCTGCCTGCCATATTTTGAGATACGTGTTTGTATATTTCTCCCGCATCTAAAATTAACTTCAAGTTTTATTAAATAAATATAGATTAACAATTTCTTGGTTTGATGTATAGAGGTATTGCTAATTTATCATGGTAATTAGATTTTTTTATATGGGGAATTATAAAATATTAAATAATATTGAGAAGGGGAAAACGAATAGTGTCTGCATCTGATTATATATTTAGTAAGCATAACCGATTAATAAATGAGCAATCTCCCTACTTGTTACAACATGCCTCCAATCCAGTAGATTGGTACCCCTGGAGTGAAGAAGCTTTTCATGTTGCCAGGAAAGAAGATAAACCAATTTTCTTAAGCATAGGTTACTCTACCTGTCATTGGTGCCATGTAAATAAATTACCCCTATATAATCCAATAATTATTGGATCAAAAAGGATTTCGAAATTTATTGGCGAGATAGAGATACTATTCAACCCTGACAAGTCAGGTGAAGTAGCATCTTGTATTAATAGATTATAAACTAGTTGTAATCGTCAATCATGGCCCATAAAATCAGAAGGTTATTTTGATAATAGTTGCCCATTTGAATTTAGTTTAATTGCTAAGCTAATCTGAACAGAATAGATATCCTCGATTCCTGTAACAGTTATTTCCCCCTTATGCTTTTCGATGATTTTTTGGCATGTTTTCATACCTATCCCGGTGCTATTAGCAGCTTTTAAGTTGTTATTTATGTGGTTTTCAATATGAATAAATAAAAATTGATTATCAATATAGTATTTGATTTTAACCGGCATGGATTTATCAGCATATTTGATAATATTAGAGAAAATATTATCAAAGACTCTGCGTATGGAGATTAAATTTACTTCTATATGAAAAGGTGTATTGCATGAATCAAATGCAATATCAACCCCGCTATTTTGTAATAATAAAATCTGATCATCTATTAGCTGGTCTAAAAGTTGAATCCCATCGAAGGTTTCTAGCTCTAAAGCATCCTCATTGGAATTAAATACAGTAAAGTATTCAAATAATTTGTCAGAAAGATCCTTGATTTGATAGGCTTTTTCTCGGCTATTATGGATATACTGTTTCAAGTTTTCATCAGTCTTATATTTTTTGTATTCTATAATATCCAAATATCCTACAAGAGCTGTAAGAGGTGTTCTTAAATCATGTGACATGGCTGTAACCAGTTCGCTATTTGCCAACCGTGCTTTATCTTCATTTTCTAATCTTTCAATAAATGATTTTCTCATCTCGTTAATACCGTGAGCCAAAGAAGAAAGCTCATCATTTCCTTTTATACTAATTTGATAATTTAAGTTACCTCCTTCTAATATTTTTATTTCATTTTCGAGTACTTCAATATATGAGGTTTTTCTATTGATAAAAAATAACATTATAAGTATAAAGCACACAAAGGAAATAGCCACAAATAAAAAACTAATCATATAATAATACTTGTAATCAAAAAAGCATTCCATATACATTTGAGCTTTCGTATCGGCAAATTCGATATCATAAATCTGGTTGTCTATTAGAATTGGAATTTCTGGATATTTTCCGTTGCTATTAGTAGTATTGTTATTACCATCAGAGGCGTATATTAGTTTTTTGTCTTTATAAATATAAACGATCACATATTTTTCGTTGCGAATCCAGCTTTCAATTTTTCTATGATCATTTATTGTCAAATTGTTCTTTAATACATACCTTCTAAATTGAGAAACGGCTTGATTCTTTTGGTTCTCTATAAATGATGTTTCACTGAAATAGTTTTCTAATATATCTTCTCCTGTAGCTTGTAATAAAAAAAATATGCTTACAGATATAGCAAATGAAAACACCAAACTTAGTATTAACTTAATTTCCAGTTTGCTGCAGGAAAATTTCTTATTCAATCCTATACCCCTTTCCCCAAACTGTTTTAATATACTTAGGATTTTGAGGATGGTTTTCCAATTTACATCTTAAATTTCTTATATGTACCATTACAGTGTTATTACAGTTATAGAAATATGGTTCTTCCCA
The DNA here is from genome assembly GCA_964510795.1 of uncultured Syntrophomonas sp. Taxonomy (GTDB): domain Bacteria; phylum Bacillota; class Syntrophomonadia; order Syntrophomonadales; family Syntrophomonadaceae; genus Syntrophomonas_B. The sequence goes on along the minus strand of CAZEDT010000040.1, from coordinate 35,006 downwards.
AACACTTTCATATAAATTCTGTGCTGAAAAAATTTTATTTCTATGTTGCGCCATCAATAACAGGATCTTATACTCGATTTCAGTCAGCGTAACTTCTTTATCACCTATCCTAACTTCATTTGAAGAAGTATTTATGCGTAGTTCATTGATATTGATTGTGTCCAGAGGCACCATACTATCTTTTCCTTTGTATACGTAATATCTTCTCAATAAGGCTTTTACTCTTGAAACCAATTCTATATATGAAAACGGCTTGGATAGGTAATCATCACTTCCTGCAGAAAATGCCATGTATTTATCTGAGTCTTGAGTTTTAGCAGTTAAGAATAAAATAGGGGCGCTGGTTTTTTCGCGAATTTCTGCACATGCCAAAAAGCCAGACTTTATAGGCATCATAATATCAAGTATGATTAAATCAATATTTTCATCAACTTTATTTACAGCATCTTCGCCATCCACAGCTTCAATAACCCCAAAGCCTTCACTCTCCAATAAAACCCGGACAACTTCTCTTATTTCATTATTATCATCAGCTATCAGAATACTGTTCATTTTGTTCGTCAATCTCCCTCCGTAATTATCAGTATATAATGCAAAAAGATTAAAATCTTCATTATTTGCAAGTCTTAAGAATTATTAAGATTCATTATAGCCAAGTCTTAAGATATTACCTGTAAACTGCTAAAAATATAAAAAATATGAGGAAGGACTAAAAAACTCTTGTGGAAAAAAATAAAAAAAAACTGTGTATTTGTAAAACATCATTAGCCATACTAGGCGTTTTGGCAATTATGCTAATGTTAAAATATTTGCCTGATATTATTGAGTTGACACTATCTCTTGATAAATTTCAAAATTACATACTTTCGATGGGCAGCTTGGGGGTATTTGTGTATATTTTTCTTCAAATGCTTCAAGTAGTGATTGCTCCGATTCCCGGAGAAGTAATCCAAATTGCTGGAGGATATATATATGGGGTACCTTTTGGGATGATTTATACAATAGCAGGATTGTTATTAGGGGCTAGTATGGCTTTCTATTTTACCAGATTTTTGGGCGGTTCTTTGGTAGAAAGAATCTTACAAAAGAAAAAATTCTCGTGGATGGAAAGTGTTAACGATAGAAAGTTTTCCACAATCATGTTCATTGTTTTCTTTATTCCCGGACTGCCAAAGGATTTCTTAATATATGTTGCAGGACTAACGCCCATAAAGCCTATAAACTTTTTCGTGATTTTACTTGTGAGCAGATTTCCGTGGCTTTTAGCATCTGTAAGCATTGGGTCCAATATTTATCATGAAAATTACATACCAACCATAATCATATCCGTGTTAGCTGCGATATCATTTATATTCGGTATTATTTATAAAGATAAGATTATAAATAAATTCAATAGAATGAATAGTACAGTTTAATAATACTTTCAGGTTTTTGTATGGTATCAAAGTTAGAAATAAAAAAATCTAATCTATATTGCCATCATTGCTAGTTGTTTGCCGCCAATTAGCGAATGTCAATGATTTACGAAAGAGAAGCATTTCAATAATAATTTGTTCATGGTGGTATGCGATAGCATACATTTTTTTTATTTTAGAATCATTAATGCATGGTCTGTCTGCTGTGGTTTTTCATAAAGGAAAAATTATGGTTTACACGCCAATGTTAAAACAAGATAAATGAGGTATCTCTATGTTAAAACTTTTTCACTTTCTAAAACCATATAAAAGAACACTGACAGCTGTAATGCTGATTACCTTTTTGGAGACAATTGGAATTCTGTTCATCCCGATGCTTACGGCTGAAAGTGTGAACAATGGCGTTGCCAAAGGTAATATTGCCAATATTATGGAAACTGGTCTATTAATGCTGACCGTAGCAGCATTCACGGCTGTGGTTGCGATAATTGGTTCCTGGCTGTCTTCTGATCTATCTTCAAAATTTGCCAGAGATATTCGTGAGGCCATTTATAGAAAAGCCCAGTCTTTATCAATTAATGATTTTAATAGAATTGGGACTGCTTCGATGATAACCAGAGCAACCAGCGATGTTACAGTAATCGGGGAAATGACGGATATGTTTATTCAAATGCTGCTGCCCGTGCCTGTCATGGTAATTGGTGGCTTGGTCCTGGCTTTTGCAAAGGACAGAGTGCTGGCAGTCATTATTGTAACAACGATGGTAATTTTTTTAGTGTTTGCTGCTGTTTTGGGAAAAAAGATCATTCCCATGTTCAAGCTGATTCAGGTGAAAATGGACAATATCAATCGGATTATGCTGGAAATGATTACTGGTGTTCGTGTCATTCGCGCATTTAATCGAGAAAAATATGAAAAAAGCAGGATTGAAGCAGCAGCCAAGGATTATGCTTACAATGCTATTCGCATTAATAAGCTGTTTGCAGCTTTTCTGCCGTTTATTATGCTCATTATTAATGCCGGCATTGTAAGCATTCTGTGGTTCGGCGGGAAAAGAGCGGCAGCATCTTATATACAAATTGGCGATATCATGGCGATGATAGAATATTGTTTTCTCATTCTGTATGCCCTAATTATGGGTGCTATGATGTTTTTGGACATTCCCCACGCACAGGCATGCGCCGAAAGAATTAATGAGGTGCTGGAGATCATTCCGGAAATTGCAGACGGAGAGGTTGTACCTATGGAAAGAAAAGCCAACGCTCATCTGGAGTTTCGCAATGTTACGTTCCAATACCTGAATGCAGAAAAACCTGTGCTGCATGATTTGAGTTTTGATTCAAAACCAGGTGAGGTTACTGCCATTGTTGGAGGTACCGGATCGGGTAAATCAACCATAGCACACTTGATTTTAAGATTTTTTGAGATACAGAGCGGCTGTATTCTATTAGATGGTATAGATATTCGAAAGCTGTCACAAAAACAACTGCGGGATAAGATTGGGTATGTTCCTCAAAAAGCATTTCTTTTCAGTGGAACCATAGCTGAAAATATCTCTTTTGGCAAGGGGGATGCCACCCAGGAGAACATCAAATATGCCGCGCAAGTGGCGCAGGCACATGAATTTATTACGGGTATGGAGCATGGATATCATTCATATGTTGCACAGGGCGGCAATAACCTTTCAGGCGGACAGAAACAGAGGCTGGCAATCGCCCGCGCACTGATCCGCAAGCCGGAAATCTATATATTTGATGACAGCCTTTCTGCTTTGGATTTTGAGACGGACGCAAGGCTCAGGAGTGCGCTGAAAAATGAGATTGGTGATTCCAGCATTATTATTGTAGCGCAACGCCTCAATACCATCATGGATGCAGATAGGATTATTGTGCTGGATGACGGTAGAATTGCAGGAATTGGTACCCATAGGGAATTAATTAAAAATTGCGGTGTTTATCAGCAGATTGCATATTCACAGCTCAGCGAAGATGAGCTGACATAATGATAATGGAGGATATCATGAAAGAGAATATAAATCAGGAACTTGCTTTAAATGAAATTTGCCTGGATAATATAACATTTGAAAAAGCCATAAATGCAAAAGCTGCTGCCACAAGACTGATGAAATATTTAGTAAAACAAAAATTTATGATTACTATGATTGCAATTACGGTGTTGATCAGTACCGCTCTCATGCTCGCCGCCCCTTTGGTAATCGGAAAGGCAATAGACCTGCTTTATAATGGTATAAAAGCATCTATCGCCAGTGGAGTCAGGTTCAGCGTGGACATCAGCACAATGGGAGCAATTATCGGTATTCTGCTGCTCATTTACCTATTCACTTCATTGTTTATGTACATTGGGCAATATTTAATGGCGGGAGTAGCTCGGAAGCTAACCTTGGAGTTGACAAATGAAATAAGCGGTAAACTTAATCGCTTACCGCTAAAATACTATGATTCCCATAAAAAAGGAGATATTTTAAGTCGAGTCACCAACGACATGGAACGAATCGCCGACAGTCTGCAGGATGGTTTGATACAGCTTATCAGCTCAGTGATCACGATTGTGGCAGCCATAATAATCATGCTGACCATCAGTCCTATTCTTACATTGATAGTAGTTTTGTTAATTATTGCCTCCATTCTTGTAACAATAGAAATCTCGCATAAAACAGAGAGCTGTTTTGCAGTTAACCAGCAAACACTTGGTACCTTAAACAGCACGATTGAGGAGGCGTTCACCGGCCATTTGATAATAAAGGCCTTTGGGAAAGAAAAAGATTCTATGGAAACTTTTAATAAGATCAACGAAAGCCTATGTGATACAACCCGGAAAGCGTATTTCTCTGTTTATGTAATTTCACCTGTAACTCATTTTTTAGGGGCTCTCGCCTATGTTGTAGTTGCAGTTGCCGGTGGCATTTTCATTGTCCAGGGAACCGTGACGCTGGGTAATATACAGGCTTTTATCCAGTATGTAACCATGTGTTCTGAGCCAATGACAGAAGCAGCATACGTTTATAATATGTTTCAGTCTGCCGTAGCCTCTGCAGAGCGCATTTTTGGATTTTTGGATGAACCAGAAGAAGCACAGGATCAGCCGAATTGCATAGTGCTCGAAAACCCCAGGGGTCAAGTTGCTTTTGAAAATGTGAAATTTGGTTATCGCAATGACGTTGCTATGATGGAGAATATTAATATTTACGTAAATTCGGGTGATAAAATTGCCATTGTTGGTCCGACAGGGGCAGGAAAAACAACCTTAGTGAATTTGCTTATGAGGTTTTATGAGCTTCAGAACGGACGAATTACCGTTGATGGTGTAAATATTAAGGATATGAACCGCGGGCCGCTAAGAAAAATATTTGGAATGGTATTGCAAGATACATGGCTTTTTCACGGCACTATACAGGATAATATCGCCTACGGCTGCCTGGATGCAGACTTGGATGAAGTGATTCTTGCAGCCAAGGCAGCCTGTGCCGATCATTTTATCCGAACCTTGCCGCAAGGCTATCAAACAATCATAAATGAGGAAGGTGCCAATATATCCCAGGGGCAAAGACAACTGCTGACCATTGCAAGAGCTATTCTTTCCAATCCATCGATATTGATTCTGGATGAAGCTACCTCAAGTGTTGATACAAGAACTGAAGTAGAAATTCAAAAAGCAATAGAAAATCTGATGCAGGGCAGGACCAGCTTTGTGATCGCTCACAGATTGTCTACGATTCGGGATGCGGATTTGATTTTGGTTATGCAAAACGGAACAATCCTAGAGCAGGGAAAGCATCAGGAACTAATGGCTCGTAAAGGATTCTACGAACAGTTGTTTAATAGCCAGTTTACAAATAGGTAGCCGGAGTTACTATCTGTTTCAACGTGTCTGTCAATCATCCTGCCTTGTTATCAGTATATAAAGATTTTGCGAATCTTAAGAATTCTTAAGATTCGTTATGGCCAAGTCTTAAGATATTCCCTGTAAACTACTAATTATATTTAAGCAGAAGGAAAGGAAATATTATGAAGAGAGTATATCACTTCGCAGCCCTTGTAGTTCTACTGAGTTTTAGTGTCCTGGCAACAGGAGGCTGCGGTTCCAGGAATCAGGCCGTTGAAAAGGAAAGTTCCATCAAAGTGGATACTGCCCTGATAAAAAAAATGAACATAAGCCAAAATACAAGCTATTCCGGAGTTATAAAAGGAAGTAGCGAAGAAGCCGTCATGGCCAAAGAATCCCGACGCATTGCCGCAGTCCATGTAAAAGAAGGACAGTCGGTTCACCGTGGCCAGGTTTTGATTAGCCTGGATAGAGGTACCTCTGACATTTCAGTTCAGCAAGCCCAGGCAACTCTGGCCGCGGCCCAAGCTGCAGCGGCTTCCAACCAGGTTCAGTTGCAAGCTGCCCAGCGTACTCTAAAAAGAGCTCAGGAGATGTATAATGCGGGGGCTGCCTCCATTACAGAACTGGAGACTGCCCAGGATCAGGTAAGCACGCTGAGTACTGGAGCAGTTGAAGCTGCGGTAGCCCAGGCTCAGGCAGGTTTGAACGCCACCCGGAAAAACAGTGAAAACTGTGAAATTACCAGCCCTATTAATGGAATCGTCGGTCGCATTGATGTAGCTGTTGGTGATACCGCCAGCCTACAAAACCCGGTAGTTGTTATAAACACCACCGATAATCTGGAGATTAAGATAAAGGTCAGTGAATCGGATATTAACTCGATACGGCCCGGAATCCCGGTTGAAGTATGGGTTGATTCCATTGGTAAATCACTTACCGGGATCATAAAAAGCGTAGCCAGCATCGCTGATAGTACCCGGAGTTATCCGGTAGCCATAACCCTGCAGAATAATCCCGGAGTACAAGCTAAATCAGGTATGTTTGCCGAGGTAAAGCTGGCAACCCAGAACAAAGAAAATATACTGGGTATCCCCATGTCGGCAGTACTTCCACAAAATGGAGAAAGTGTCGTATTTGTCGTTACCAATAAGAAACGCAGTCATCAAGTGAGGGTTGAAACCGGAATTAGTAATGGTAAATATATTGAAATAGTTAAAGGGGTTAAGAATGGCCAAACAGTAGTTACCAAAGGCAATACACTCATTGAGGAAAATACCTTGTTAGAAATATCTGATGGAGGAGCGGCTAGATGAGGAAAATTGCTGAATTCGCCATAAACAGACCTGCCAGTATTATTGTACTGATGACAACAATAATTATTATGGGTTTAATGAACCTGTCACAGCTCCCGGTTGCTCTAATGCCTGACATGACACTGCCCTATGCAGCAGTATTTACCAATTATCCCGGAGCTGGTCCTGAAGAGGTAGAAGAGAAGGTTACCAAACCAGTTGAGAGTGCGCTGGCCACCATCAATAATATTGATAAAATTACATCAACCTCTAATTCTGGATCTTCGATGATCATGATTCAATTTAAATTCGGTACTAATATAGATACATCCATGACCGATATCAGAGATAAAGTCTCGGAAGTAGAATCAGAACTGCCCAAAGGTATTAGGAAGCCCCAAGCTATGAAATTTAACTTTGCCGGTATGCCTATTATTACCTATACGATAACCGCGAAAAATCTATCCCTGGCTCAACTGCAGACTATTGCGGATAATAAAATCAAGTCGCGGTTGGCTCGCATACCTGAAATCGCTTCCGTTAGTATAGCTGGAGGCCATAAAAGGCAGGTGCAGGTCAGTGTTGATCCAGTCAAAGCAGAAAACTACGGTCTAAGTTTGGGACAGGTAAGCAGTTTCCTTAGTTCAGAGAACTACAATATGTCCGGGGGTAAAATTATTTACGGTGATAGGAAGTATTTTGTCCGTAACATGCAACAGTTTGAAAGCATTGAGGATATCGGCAATGTTGCCCTTACCACAGCCAATGGTAATAAAATACTCCTGAAAGACATCGCTAAAATCGGTGAAAACTACCAGGAAACCGAACAAATCAGCCGTACCAATGGCCGGGCAGCTGTAAGTATCATTTGCCAGAAAGGAACCGGTGCCAATACGGTATCAGGCTGTAAAGCTGTAAAAGAAGAAATGGAAAAGATCAAACAAGAAATGAAAGGCCAAATCGATGCTCAAATCGTTGACGATCAATCGGATTATATTAACAAGTCAATACAAAGTACTGCCCGAACCATGGCAGAAGGAGCTGTTCTGGCCGTTCTGATTATATTATTGTTCCTTCGCAACCTGCGTAGTACCTCTATCGTTGCTATTGCAATTCCGTTGTCAATTGTCGCTACCTTCGTTTTAATGTATTACAATGGCAGCACCTTAAATATCATTACTTTGGGCGGTTTATCCCTGGGGGTGGGCCGCATGGTGGATGACTCTATCGTCGTGTTTGAAAACATATACAGGCACCGCAGTCTGGGACTATCCCCTAAAGAAGCTGCCCTTAAAGGAACCAGTGAAGTGGGGGGAGCCGTATTGGCAGGTACCCTGACCCTACTGGCGGTATTCCTGCCTATTGGGATGGCCAAAGGAATGGCCGGTGTCATTTTTAAACCGCTGGCTTTCACTATTTGTGTGGCCATCTTAGCTTCACTGGTTGTCTCCCTAACGATAGTTCCGTTTATGTCATCCCGCATGCTCACTGACAAAGCCATGGAAAAAGGGGATGGTCAGGGATCAATAGGAAAAATAATGAACCGCTTAGGCGACTGGCTGGATAATCTGGGCGAGAAATATAAAATTATTTTACAATGGGCACTTAGCAATAGAAAAACTGTTATTTTATCAGTGACCGGTCTGATTGTTGTGTCACTGATGGCAATCCCATTTGTTGGAGCTGAATTTATGCCTACATCAGATCAAGGAATGATTTCTATTGCATTGGAAGCTGACAAAGGATCAAAGCTCAGTGAAACCGAAAAAATAACTGCCGCAGCAGAAAAAATAATCAAGCAAAATTCAGCGGTGGATTCCATATTTACCAGTATAGGAAACACTGATGAATGGTCAGCTTCAGGTACCAACAAGTCTAAGATTACTGTAAAGCTAATTCCGAAGAATAATCGGAAAGGTGTAGTATTAGTAACCGAGGAGATTCGTCAGTCACTGGCTGGTATACCCAATGTGAAAAAGACTGTAAAGGTTCAAACTGATGATGGAGGTGAAAGTTCATCTGCCATTTCCATCGCGATCCAGGGAGATGATCTGAATGTATTAAGGGGGCTCTCCAAAGATGTCAAGGAAATTGTCAAACAAGTACCGGGAACACGTGAAGTAAGATCCTCTCTGGCTGACGGTGACCCCGAGGTGCAGGTACGCGTTAATCGCCAGAAAGCCTTATATTATGGATTGACTCCCCAGTATATTTCCAGCGAGGTAACAACAGCGATTGATGGGATGGTGGCAGGCAAGTACCGCGCCATTTCCGGAAAGGAAATAGATATCAGAGTAACAAGCTCAGGAAGCCATGCCAAGGATTTGGAAACACTTACCGGGTTAAACATTATCACTCCCAGTGGAGATAAGGTGAAATTATCAGATCTGGCCGCTTTTAAGCTGACCCGCGGTCCCGTACAGATTGACCGGTTAAATCAGATGCGCAGAGCGACAGTTTCCTGCGATTTGCTGAATCGCGATCTTAACAGCGTTACCAAGGATATTGAGTCCAAAGTTGATAAAATTAAGCTTCCGGCTGGTTATACAGTCAGCTATGGCGGAGCAGATGAAGAAATGCAGAAAGCGTTCTCAAGTCTCTTATTGTCTTTACTTCTTGCGTTAATGTTAGTTTATGTCGTTATGGTTATTCAGTACGAATCTTTTATGAATCCTTTTGTAATCATGTTTTCGCTTCCCAGTGCAATAATTGGTATTATTCTGGCACTCCTTATAACCGGGAGACATTTTAGTGTAAATGCTTTTATTGGGGTAATAATGCTGGCTGGAATTGCAGTATCAAATGCTATCGTGTTGGTAGACTACTTGAACAAATTGCGAGAATCAGGCATGGAACGAGATGAAGCAATTGCTGAGGCAGGTAAAGTGAGATTACGACCGATTTTGATGACAGCTCTGGCTACGATTTTAGCTATGCTGCCCATGGCCCTTGCTCTGGGTGACGGTGCAGAGACCAATGCACCGCTTGCTACGGTTGTTATCGGCGGATTGCTGGTATCAACCTTCGTTACACTGCTGCTGGTACCGGTAGTTTACAGCCTCTTTGATGATTGGGTACAAAAAATTGGTGAGAAGAGAAATTTGAAACAAATTGATGAAATTGTTGTGAATTGAATTGGCAGGGATTTATTGCAGCAGAGGAGTTGGAAAATGTGCAAATACTTCTGGTTGAAGATGAAGTAAAAATCAGCGATGCGGTTGCAAATATAATGACACAAAAAGGCATACAGGTAGATGTAGCCGATGATGGGGATGTAGGTTTAATCTTGGCAGACAGAAATAATTATGATGTAATAATTCTGGATATTATGCTTCCGGGAGTCAGCGGGTTGGATATACTAACCCATCTCCGGCTAAAAGAAGATTATACTACTGTACTGCTCTTGACGGCATCCGAAGCAGTGCATAATCGGGTTAATAGCCTGAATACCAGAGTGGATGATTACATGGTAAAGCCTTTTGCCATGTCAGAACTATCTGCCCGGATCGGAGTTCTGGCCCAGCGATTGCAAACTACCGATATTTCCAATAAGTTGGAGATCGGAAATGTTGGTTTGTTTGTTGACAAGCTGCTGATGGAAGTTGACGGAGAAGAAGTTAAGCTAACTTTCAAGGAAACCCAGGTCATGCAGATGTTTATGTGTAATCCGGGCATAGTATTCAGCAAAGAGCAGATTATGAAATGCGTCTGGGGAAATGAAAAATTTGTGGTTGAAAACAATGTAGAGATACATGTTCATAATTTGCGTAAAAAACTGGGAGACAGATCAACCGTCCGTATTGAAACTATCAGAGGTGTAGGCTACACATTGGAGGTTATTAAGCAAAATATTTGACGCATAATAAAAAAGCTATTTTTACCAGCAAGTTATTATTGAAATATTTACAACCAGCCGATGCTCGGTTGGTTGTTTTCTGTTATTATGGGGCAAATTAATTCTAAACTGCTAACGTTTTCAAATATGCTAGCAGTAGAAAATAATTTAGAGGTGAAAATATGGCATTGTTCTCTAAACATAACCGATTGATAAACCAGAAATCACCCTACCTGTTACAGCATGCCGATAATCCCGTGGACTGGTATCCCTGGGGAGAGGAAGCTTTTCTACAGGCTAAAAAAGAGGACAAGCCCGTCTTTCTTAGCATCGGTTACTCTACCTGTCATTGGTGCCATGTAATGGCCCATGAATCGTTTGAGGATAATGATGTAGCCGAACTACTAAATAAGGATTTTGTATCTATTAAGGTGGACCGGGAGGAACGGCCGGATATAGACCATATATATATGACGGTTTGTCAGGCCCTAACCCGCCGGGGTGGATGGCCGCTTACCATCATTATGGATGCCGACAAGAAGCCTTTTTATGCAGCCACCTATTTACCTCGGACTACCAGGGGAGGTATGCCAGGCTTGATAGAATTACTCCCTCGCATTGCTGAGCTCTGGCAAAAAGATCGTCATTCCTTGTTGGAGTCGGCTGAACAGATCAGCCAATTGATTCAGGAGCCAGAGACGCACGAGGAAGGGCAGCTTTTAACTGCTGATACATTCAGTCAGCTCTTTAAGCAGTATACCCAGGCGTTTGATGCCCAATGGGGAGGTTTCGGCTCAGCCCCTAAATTTCCTTCACCACACAATTTACTATTTCTCATACGTTATGCCCATTTCCAGCAGGAGAATAAAGCTATCGAGATGGTGGAGAAGACCCTGCAATGCATGTACAGGGGAGGCATATATGATCATATCGGCTTCGGCTTTGCGCGCTACTCGACTGATCGCCAGTGGCTGGCACCCCATTTTGAAAAAATGCTATATGATAATGCTCTGCTGGCTATGTCTTATTTAGAGGCCTACCAGGTGGGCGGTCAGGAATTCTATGCGCAAGTGGCTCGTGAGATTTTCACCTATGTACTGAGGGATATGACTCACCCGGAGGGGGGCTTTTATTCTGCAGAAGACGCTGATTCGGAAGGGGAAGAGGGTAAGTTCTATCTGTGGACCACAGACGAGATTAAGGAAATTTTGGGTAAACAGGCTGAGCTATTTTGTCAGGCCTATGATATCAGTAAGAAAGGTAATTTTGAAAAGAAAAACATTCCCAATCTAATAAACAACCGACAATTCCTTAAACAAAAGGCTGAACTAGCGGAGGCGCGGCAAAAATTATTTGCTAGCCGTGAGAAAAGAGTGCATCCTTTAAAAGATGATAAGATATTAACCGCCTGGAACGGGCTGATGATTGCAGCCATGGCTATGGGGGCTCGCATCCTGAAGGAGGATTCCTATTTACAAGCAGCGCGGCAAGCAGCTGATTTTGTTTTGAGTAACTTGAGACGCCCGGACGGCAGGCTTTTAGCCAGCTATAGGGAAGGCAAGGCAGAACACTTGGCTTATGCGGCTGATTATGCCTTTTTTATCTGGGGCTTGATCGAGCTTTATGAAGCTGGTTTTGATAGTAAATACTTGCTTACAGCCCTACGTCTTAATGATGATCTTTTAAAATATTTCTGGGATGAGCGGAGTGCGGGACTATTTTTCTACGGTTCAGATGCTGAGCAATTGCTAAGTCGCCCCAAGGAGCACTACGACGGAGCCATTCCTTCAGATAATGCAGTGGCTGCGTTTAATTTCTTGCGACTGGCCCGGCTAAGTGGTGATGGTAAATTGGAGACTAAGGCCCAGCAAGCCTTGGATTATTTTGCCGGCAGCATTCAGGAATATCCGTTAGGACATTCTTTCTGGAACATAGCAGCAGCTTACCAGATCTTCCCTGGCCGCGAGGTGGTGGTAGCCGGTTACCCTGATAAAAATGATACCCGTGAAATCCTGGAGTACCTTCATTCTCGATACGATCCCAATACTACTGTAATTTTCAAGGATGCGGGTGATGGTCAGGCATTAACAGATAAGGCTAGCTATCTGCAGGAAATGCGCAGCATTGATGGTCAGGCAACCGCTTATATCTGCGAAAATTTTACCTGCCACGAGCCATTGTTGGGACTGGATGGAGTTGTAAAAGCTGGTATATAAGGCTAGTTGCGGATAAAAAATAAATGAGGCTGAGGAATAAGAGTAATTTCTCCCTGTGCTCTAATAACGCTAAGAACAAAAGTGAACAGGGGGACGGTTCCCTTGTTCATCCCCTAGCACCTTAACTGGATGAACACGGGAACCGTCCCCCTGTTCATTTTTGCTGTGCATCATCTTTTCCCAACACATACTTGCTTTTTTAGCTGGACCGGGCAGCGGTGCAATTCCCATGCTTATTGACTAGAATATTTGTCCCGTGAGTCAAAATCCTTAAAGTATTTTTATGAAAAATGAAGAAAAGGGTGATTTTCGACCTTTCAGAGTTGGCATGGAACTTGCTTCATTGATATCTATTAAATGTGGAGGTTAATAGACATTGAAAGAAAAACTTAAGATTGCTTGTGGTGCTAGATGTCTAACCCAAAAATCTGAAAGTGCGCCGAAGATCACTCAAGTATTTGCTTTTGGAGATAGTTATTCAGACAATGGGGCAGCTCAAAGAATCAGCGCAACGATTATGAAGGATCCTAATAGATCTCCCGAGGCATATTTAAAGCCTGCTGATCCCCAACAAAATTTATATTGGGAAGGTAGATATTCGAATGGTATCACAGCTGTTGAAGTTTTAGCACAAAAAATAGGGGTATCATTGACTGATTATGCGGTAGGTGGAGCAACAAGTGGTGAGGAGAACTATTCCTCATGGATGGATGTAAATCAAAAAACAGGGGTAATGAGTCAGGTTCAGGAATTTAAAAACAGTTTAAAGGGGCAGAAGGCTGATGCTAATGCATTATATTTCATTTTTGCTGGTATTAACGATTATTATAAATTTATGGATTACGAGTTAGCAGGTACCGTTGAAAAAGTAGCCAACCAAACTGTTGCCAATATAAGTACTGCTATATCACATTTACAAGCATTAGGAGCTCATAGATTCTTAGTAGTGAACTCTCCAAATCTAGGATATTTGCCTTATGAAGTTGTCTATCAACGAACAAAAGCTGCAGGAACATTTACAGTTAGTGTGAATACTAAACTTCCGGTTGCCGTGAAACAATTGGAAAAAAAACTGAGCGTTGCAATTGTTTTATTTGACATTGCTGCTTCTACTGAAAAGATTATAAGTAACCCTGGTCAGTATAATTTAGTTGCGCTAAGTAAGCCATGTGAAAGAACCTACCCGGCAATCGAAGCAGCTGCTGCAAATCCAGATCAATACCTCTTCTGGGATGAATACCATCTTACTAGTGCCGCCCACAAAATTTATGGTGAAGATATGTATACTCAAATAATGACTGCATTTAATTAAGCCAATGAAAAGTAACTCCATCTAAATCCATAGGGAAGCCGAAGCTGTGAGCTAATCTTTTGCTTAATGGAGTGTAGTGATTCACAGAATACTGCAACCTTAAATCCTTTGTATGGAAAGGTAAAATAAAGGAGAAAAAGCTATGGGAGAAATAATTTTTACTTGCAGCTGCAAATTATACAAAGCGAAAGTCATTTTAACAGATTTTCGATGCATATAAGCAGGTGATAGGCAGGTACCGAGATAAATAAATGTCCCCTGTATACTTGATGATGGTGCACAGGTCTCATTCCAAGATCTGTGCACCATCATCTAAACGAGTATTCTAAAATGCTCGCATATACTCAGGACGCAGATATTTGTCATCATTTGATTTTATAATATTATTAATTAAATCCAGTGTTTTTTCTTTGTCTTCGGGGAATCGTCCTTTTATGGGGACGTAATTAGATGCATGGTTACTTCGAAATTCAGTTCCCTGAACTTCAAGACTCTCTAGCAGTAATCGCATCTCATCAAGCACTTCAAAGGGCTCCGGAACTTCAAATTCGCCCCTTTCCATGCGACGATAAAGTTCCGTACGGGGCTGTAGCATTATCGTAAGTGCACTAACGTAATCAGGGTTGATTTCATTTAATAGCTTTGCCGTATTTTTGGCATGGTCTACTGCTTTTGGTGTTCTTCCAGCCAAGCCCAGTATTACTGTAACCGACAGCAAAATCCCCGCCCGTCGGATTTTTTTGCCTGCTTCCACCATTTCTTCGTAACTAACACCTTTTCGGACGTTTTTTAAAAGTTCTTCGTCACCCGTCTCTACGCCCAGATAGGCAATGGTTAATCCTGCAGATTTCAATGCTTCTAACTCTGACTCATTTTTAGCGAGAATTGATTTTGGACTTGCAAAAATTCCAACATGATAAAGACTGGGAAATGTTTTGTATAGAATATCCATAATTTCTAATAAGTCAACTGTGTCCATTGCCAGTGCATCACCATCAGCTAAGAAAACTTTGTTAAGGTCGCCATAATACTCACTGGCCATTCGAATGTCTGTTTTTATTTCTACCATAGGGCGGACATGGTATTTTTTGTCCTTATATTGGCTGCAAAAGGTACATTTGTTATGAGAGCATCCTACGGTGCACTGAAGAATGTAACTTTTTGCTTCGCTGGGTGGTCTAAAAATATTACCTTTGTATCTCAAATATGGTTACCTCCTTGATATAATTGTTTGAAAAATTTTTTTTGGAGCATGGATAATGTATCTTCCGGGATTGTTGACGCCAACGAGGAAGGCGTCACGTAGGGAGATCGAATATGTTTCTGTTTTTTTGTTAGCCCCGATTAATCTGTAGCATCCGTCTATTTTTTTTCCTA
Organism: uncultured Syntrophomonas sp.; assembly: GCA_964510795.1. Classification (GTDB taxonomy): domain Bacteria; phylum Bacillota; class Syntrophomonadia; order Syntrophomonadales; family Syntrophomonadaceae; genus Syntrophomonas_B. The sequence continues at coordinate 19,713 of CAZEDT010000040.1, read as the reverse complement.
CAATCCTCGTATATAATCAGGACGCAAATATTTGCGGTCATTTGATTTTATAATATTATTAATTAAATCCAGTATTTTTTCTTTGTCTTGGGGGAATCGTCCTTTTATAGGGACGTAATTAGATGCATGGTTACTTCGAAATTCAGTTTCCTGAACTTCAAGACCCTCTAGCAGTAAACGCATCTCATCAAGCACTTCAAAGGGCTCCGGAACTTCAAATTCGCCCCTGTTCATTCTGCGATAAAGTTCTGTACGGGGCTGCACTATGAGAGTAATGGGACTAATATAATCGGGATTGATTTCATTTAACAGCCTTGCCGTATTTTTGGCATGGTCTACTGCCTTTGGTGTTCTTCCAGCCAGGCCCAATACTACTGTAACCGATAACAAAATCCCTGCCTGCCGGATTTTTTTACCAGCTTCCGCCATTTCTTCGTAAGTAACGCCTTTTCGAACGTTTTTTAAAAGTTCTTCGTCACCCGTTTCAACGCCCAAATAGGCAATGGTTAATCCGGCAGATTTCAGTGCTTCTAACGCTGACTCATTTTTAGCGAGAATTGATTTTGGACTTGCATAAATCCCAACATGATGAAGACTACGGAATGTTTTATATAAGATATCCAGTATTTCTAATAAATCAACTGTGTCCATTGCCAGTGCATCACCATCAGCCAAGAAAACTTTGTTCAGGTCGCCATAATACTCACTGGCCATTCGAATGTCCTCTATTATTTCGCTCATCGTACGAACATGGTATTTTTTGTCTTTATAATAGCTGCAAAAGGTACATTTGTTATGAGAGCATCCTACGGTGCACTGAAGAATGTAACTTTTTGCTTCGCTGGGTGGTCTGAAAATATTACCTTCGTATCTCAAATAGTTTTTCCTCCTATGCAATTAATGAAATTTTGGGCCGATTTTTGTAGATTATACTAACATGAACTTCAATGAATAAGAACAGGTAATTATGTCTAGCGCTTCAGCCACCTACAGGCTTGTTGCTGCTTATGCTCATATTTTCCCTCCGTTTTAAGCTTTCAGTAATGCGGAGCATGTTATGCAAAACGCCATTCATGGTCTGTTAGAGAATAGATAGAAATAACATACCTCTAAAAAGCACATACAACTTTGAGAATAATACGAGTAGTAATCTAAATCCCTCTCAAGGATTATATAACAATTTGTGCTTAAAATATCGACTTTTAATGACAAATATATTACTACACTAATCCACTTAGCTTTTTACATTAATATCAGCTAGAGCAATTTGTATGGTTTTTGATTCAAAGAATTGTTCTGGTGAGTTAAATTTTATACAGCTTCCTATAAGCAAACGATATAAAGGGCTGATTTGTGGGATATTCTTTGTTGGTATGGATATTGCATATATATCAATAAATGGTTCTAAACAATCAAGTTTTATTAATCTCAACAAATGCATATAGAACTGGGTGGGGAAGAATGAACAAATATTATCTGGGAGTATTCTGGATTTTAATAGCCGCTACGGGCAATAGTCTATTGCTTATATTCACTGTAATGGCATATAAAGGCAACGCAAATGTCGAGACGATTCTGGCTATACGTTTTTTGTTTGCAGCTATATTTTTGTTTATTATCATAGCGTTAACAGGCAAGCAAATATCTGTTACCAAGTCATATATGATTTCCGTATTATTTCTTGGTGGAGTTTTCTATACACTACAATCGAGTTTATATTTATCGTCAGTGAAATATATCTCTGTATCTCTTGCGGTTTTATGTTCATATTCATACCCTGTTTTTGTTGCAATTCTTGCTTCAATTTTTGAAAAAGAAAAACTTACTAATAAACTAATTGCCTCTATTGTAATCGCTATTTTAGGTTTGGCATTGGTGCTTGGAAATTCAATTGAAATAGCTAATTTTCGGGGAATACTTATGGCGTTAGGTTCTGGTGTTATTTATTCTATTTATATTATTTTAAGTAACAGAACAATAAAACAAGCACCACCAATTATTACTGCGGCATTTGTTACCTTATTTACCTCGTTAACTGTACTAATTATTGCCATAAGCACAAATAGGCTTAATATCCATTTTGAAAACTCGGCCTGGGCACCCATCTTGGGGATTAGCTTTTTCTCAACTGTTGTTTCCATTGTAGCCTTTTTTCGCGGGCTAGAACTGCTTGGATCTACTAGAGCCAGTATACTAAGCTTGGTTGAGCCTCTTATTACGTTTGCTTTTGCCGCTGTGCTTTTCCACGATAGACTTTCATTGGTTCAATGGATTGGTGCAGCGTTAGTACTGGCAGGAGCCATGTTAGTTACAACGGCTCGAGATAATAAGATAAATCAGGATAATAATCTAAGTGTTTAAAATAATCAGAGAATCTACTGCAAACCAGTTGGTTGAACAGCTGGAATAACCAGAGCTACTGGAAAGAAGTTTGGATAGGAGCGTTAATTATGAACTTTTTAGAACTTACACGAAAAAGATATTCAGTCAGAAGTTACAGCGACAGGCAAATCGAAAAAGATAAACTAGATAAAATACTAGAAGCTGGACGAAATGCACCTACTGCACTAAATATGCAGCCTCAAAAGATATACGTCATACAGAGTGATGAAGGAAGGGAAAAAGTAAAGAACATTACTCAGTTCCATTACCATGCCCCCTGTTTTTTATTGGTTTGTTACAATGAAAACGAAAGCTGGTTCGGAACCAATAATGCATTTGGCTCCATAGATGCAGCGATAGTTGGAACTCATATGATGCTGGAAGCAACGGAGCAGGGGTTAGGAACAGTATGGGTGGCTGCTTTTCATCAGGGTACAGCAAGGAGGGAGTTTAATTTATCGGATAATATTATTCCGGTAGCACTTATTCCGATCGGGTATCCTTCAGATAGAGCCAAACCTAATTTTAGACATGATATTCGAAAAGATATAACAGAAACGGTGAAATATATATAACCACATGCAATCATCCAATCTCCGTAATATTTCATAACAAATAAATGGACAATTTGTGGAATTATTTATCCCAAAGGCCTATGAGGTCGCAAATCTTATGAAATTAAATACCGAAGTGGAGAAGTTCATCTTACGACGGGCAAGTATTAAGCTTCCATACCCGAAGGACACAACTAGCAATTGTAAATGCTGTTATAGTCTAAATGACAGAATAAAGGGGCAACTGCTCAAATCGGCTTCTCCGTATTAATATACCTTGAGATTAATCGATTTGCCGTGGATTGACTTATGGCCAGCGCTTCTGACACCTTGCGGGAGGTTTTGTGTCTATTGTAGGCTTCGGTTACGATGCTTTTGGTGCAAAGATCAATATAAGTCTCATAATCAAAGGAATATACCTTGTTTTCCTGTGCTTCGCGGATAACAATATCTGGCAAGTCCTGCTCCTGGATAATATCTGATTTTGCTATGATAACCGCACGCTCAATGACATTTTTTAGTTGTCTGATGTTACCCGGCCAAGAATACAGGAGAAAAATTTCTTTCACTTCTTCGGAAAATACTTTATTCATGCCATACATTATGTTTGCATTATCCAAGAATATTTGCTGCAGGTATACAATGTCATCGATTCTCTCCCTGAGCGGGGGGAGGACCAAATCCATAACATTGATCCGCCAAAACAGATCTTCGCGGAACAGCTTTTGGGCGACCGACTTTTTCAAGTCTATGTTTGTGGCAGCAATGATCCGTACATCGACAAGTTTAATTTTTTCTCCACCTATCGGAATAAACTGCTTGTTCTCGATCACATCCAATAGTTTTGCCTGCAATGTAATGGCCAGTTCCCCGATTTCATCGAGGAACAGCGTGCCTCCATTTGCCATCTCTAATAAACCCTTTTTACCCTTTGAGCTTGCGTTGGTAAAAGAATGGGGTTCATACCCAAATAGTTCTGATTCCAAAAGGGCCTCGGGAATTGCTGCACAGTTTATATCCATAAACGGCATATTCTTTCTGTTTCCCAAATCATGGATATATTTTGCAAGCATGCTTTTTCCCGTTCCGGACTCTCCTTGAATTAGGATTGGCAGATCCATCATTGCACCTTTGTGTGCCGAATGAAGAACCTCTCTCATTTTTGGGTCCCGGGAGATCGTTTGACTGCTTTCGAATTCCGTTGTATCAGGATACTCTTTTGCATAGTTGATTGCTTTATTGGCAGGATCATACTGTATATCAGGGTGTTGAATTTTCTCTTCAGTAACGCATACCACCATTTCTACTTCGCCATTTTGATCTAAAACGGGATTCGCTGTTGAAGTAATAGGGTATCCCAGGAATGTCCTCTGCTTAACACTCATTTTTTTCTTTTCCTTAAATACGCGGGAAACGACCGATGGATACCACAGATCACCGGCAAACGCTCCGTGGTTCTTACCGATAAAATCGTCAGGCAGCAAGCCATAGTGTCTCTGGCAAGCGGAATTGACATAGATAATGGTTTGGTCTTTATCTAAAACATAGACTTCGTTGTAAATGTTTTCAAGGATCTCAAAAATCTGCTCCCGTGTCAAATCGTCTTTGCTGAACTGCTTGTAATCATCATTCATACCTTTTCCACCTCTAAAAAAACGTACTTAACAAATATTGTAGCGATGATCCGAAACGGCTATTGTAGGTGTAAGAAACACCGTGCTTTGCTCCAGCTGATAAAACATAGCGAAGGCAAGAGCGAATATTGCCAAATTGGCTTTGCTGTTAGTTTTGTGCCGAACGGCAGTACTTATTGACTAGATGATTTGCTTTTGTATAGCTGATATTCATCACTTCCGCCATCTTTCTTGAACTCTTATATTTGGCGTACATCTTCGACACATAGACCCTCTCGTATTCCTCCAACTGCGATTTAAGATCAGCTGCCTTCTGCAATGATGAATGATTCCATTCCGTGATAAGAAGCGAAGGCAGATCAGAGACCACGATTTCAGATTTCTGCGATATGATAAATGCGCGTTCAATTACATTCTTTAACTGTCTAATATTACCTGGCCAAGCGTAATTTCGAAATACCTGTATCACCTCAGTAGAAATTGTTTTATTCTGGGTATACTTTTCATTGTATACGTGCAAGAAATAATTTGCCCAAACAACAATGTCCTCTTTTCTGCTTGCCAGCGAGGGAATCTCTAAATCGATGATGTTAAGCCGCCAAAATAAATCCTCACGAAATTTTTTCTCCTCAACCAGGTTTTGCAGATTTCGATTGGTCGCGGATATAATACGAACATTTACATGCCGCGCTTTGAGGCCACCAACAGGTATGAATTGTTTATTTTCTATTGCATTCAAGAGCTTTGCCTGTGAGGATATGGCTAACTCTCCGACCTCGTCCAAAAAGAGAGTTCCGTTATTGGCCAATTCAATAAGCCCCGTTTTTCCTTTTGTGCTGGCGCCGGTAAAGGCGTTGCATTCATATCCAAAAAGCTCAGATTCCAACAGATTCTCAGGAATGGAAGCGCAATTGATGGAAAGAAAAGGACCGTTACAGCGGGGACTGTTTTGGTGGATATATTTTGCCAGCATGCTTTTACCGGTTCCCGATGCGCCTTGAATTAAAACAGGGACGTCTGCCTTCGCTGCCTTGTCGCACGTCTCCATCAACATGTGCATCTTGGGGGACCGTGTCAGAATATTAATGCGGGAAGACAAAGCAACGCTGTTTTGGAGATCAATGGTCAAATCCAAAGATTGGGCCTCCTCTTGGACGATGCTAACGATCATCTTCAGATCACGGTGCTCGTCAAAAACAGGAACAGCGGTTGAAATAAACTTCTTGCCGGTTACGGAGACTTGCGCAATACAGGCAGTCCTTTTTTCCTTTGCTACTAGAGAATTCACAGAAGGGTACCAGTATTTACCGACAAAACTGTTATGGTTTTGACCAATCATTTCATGAGGGTAGAGGCCATAGTTTTCTAAGCTGCTTTTGCTTATATATAGAATTATAAAATTCTTATCAAGCACATAGATCTCATGGTTGATATTATCAAGAATTTTGAGCAAAGTGTCTCTCGACAATCCTCGACAAGGCAGATCAGAACCGTTTGAAACCTTTTGTACGCTCATTGGTCTATCTTCCCTTTCTAAAATGAGTGTTCCGTAATATGAGTAAGGTTATGACTACGAATTAATAATAACATATTAATGGTCAAATAAAAAAAGTGATGTGGCAAATTGCAAATCTTATGGTTTTGACTCAAATGGTTGTTTTGACGAGTCAAAAGTAAAAAGAATTCCTGCACGACTTCTTGTAAAAGGCGACAAAAAGGTCTGATTCCCGACATATCCAATCTGGCATAGAACTTGCTATATATATTGGCATTAACAAATTGTGCGAGGCCATGTTCGGAAACGTGAGGTAACTAAGGCAGTTTCGCGCGGAACTGCTGAGGAAGAACATGTTGTCAAAGCACAAGATACAGTGTTGCGCAACGTATCTGGATATATAAGAGAAGATTTGATCGAACAGAGGAAAAACTATGTATCTTAATAAAATGATGAGGAGTGAATCCAATGCAAAAAGAAACAAAAAAGAAAACAGGGATATTCGGGGATATCGATCTATGGCCAATAATCATCGTTTTACTGGCGATTGGTTCTCTTTGTGCCTACCTGCTTGTAAATCCTGACGCACCTGCTGGAATTAATAAATTTAGAAGCATGGTAATAAACGTTCTGACGCCGGGTTATCTGTGGCTGGGGGCAGCTGCGGTTGCTTTCATTTTATATTTTACTTTTTCCAAATATGGTTCAATCAAGCTCGGCGAGGGAAAACCTCAGTTCTCGACATTCAGTTGGCTGGTTATGCTGTTCTGTGCAGGAATGGGTTCCAGCCTCCTATACTGGGCCTGTATTGAGTGGATATACTACTATTCAGCTCCTCCTCTAGGTGCCAAGCCTTTCAGCCAATATGCTGCAGAGCTTAGTTCGACCTATCCCCTGTTCCATTGGACGATCACTGCGTGGGCCTTCTTTGTGATCGGCGCTGTCTCGCTGGGATATCGCTATTACGTCTTGAAAAAACCTGGCCTCACACTTACTTTAAGCTGTGAAAGAGTAATTGGCGAGAAAGCTGCTAACGGTCTGCTCGGAAAAGTAATTGACGTAATTTTCATTTTTGGCATTCTCGGCGGTCTCTCCTGCACCCTTGCTTTCGGTGTACCCATGCTTACTGACAACCTGGCACATTTGACCGGTCTTACCGATGGGATTGGGCTTCAGGTTGGCATGATGCTTTTTGTCTGCGTAGTGTTCTTCGTCAGCTCATGGGTCGGGCTGGAAAAGGGAATGAAGAATTTGTCTGATTGGAACGCTTATTTTGCGATTGCACTTGCGGTCTTTGTACTGATCGCGGGCCCCACGATGTTTGAGGTTAAAGCGTTCACCAACGGATTTGGATTTATGATGCAAAACTTTGTTCACATGAGTTTGTGGACAGATCCAATTAAAAATGGTGGTTTCCCTGAAGCGTGGACGGCGTTTTACTGGGCGTGGTGGCTCGGCCTTGGCCCATGGATGTGGATATTCTGTGTGAAGGTATCTAAGGGAAGAACTATTAGAGAGATGCTGGTGGGCGTAGTCGGCGCCGGTAGCCTCGGCTGCTTCTTATATTTTGGAACGATCTCCAACTACGGACTGTATATGCAGTTAAACCATCTGGCAGACTTCGTCGGAGTGCTTCAAAATCAAGGAGCCACCGCCGCGATTACTGCGTTGGTAGCTTCGCTTCCTCTGGGTAAAGTAGTACTGACCATTTGGATGATTGTGGGGATTATGTTCCTGGCAACGACGCTGGATTCAGCTTCCTGGACTTTGGCAGCGTCGGTAACAAAGAATTTAGGTGAGAATGACGAACCCAAAAGAAGCCTCAGGATGGGCTGGTCTGTGTTGCTGGCAGTTGTACCGCTTGCTTTCATATTTGCGAAAGCGGATCTGGGTGCGCTGCAAACCCTTGCGATATTGACGGCTGTTCCAATTGGCGTGCTTGCCGCCCTGTCCATGTTGTCTGCGATTAAATATGTGCGAGAGGACTTCGGCGACATGACCCTTGATCAAATCATTGCCGATAACAAACGGCGTGACCTTGAAGCTGAAAATGAAGTCGAGGCAGTTGCGGGCACTGTCAACTAGACAGGGCCGCGACCCTTGAAGCTGAAAATGTAGTTGAGGTGGCGGGCATGTCAATTGGACAGGCCCGTGACCCGCAACCCGCAAAAATAGTTTCCCTTGTAAAATACTGAAAAGGAGATTTGACATGTTACCACTAAAAGGTGTTCGAGTTTTAGATCTTACTACTCTAAATGGTTTTTGTCCTATGGAGTTTGCTGACTTTGGTGCCGAGGTGATCAAGGTCGAAAAGCCTGACGGGGGCGACCCGGTTAGAGTTTACCCTCCCTTTAAGGACGACGTGGCTATTTACCATGCATTTATGGACAGGGGCAAGAAGAGCATCACACTGGATCTCAAGTCAGAAATGGGGAAAGAAGTCTTTAAAAAGCTGGTTAAACATGCTGATGTAGTCCTGGAAAACTTTAAGGTTGGCACGATGGAAAAGATGGGCCTCGGATACGATGTGCTGAGTCAGATAAATCCAAAGTTGGTATATGGCGCGCTCACGGCCTTCGGCAGCACTGGCCCGTTTAAGGACTATATCTGCTATGACAGTATTGCGCAGGCAAGAAGCGGAGTTATGGACATTACAGGTTTCCCCGAACCCAATCCGCCCATGAGAGTTGGTGCATTTATCAGTGATCATTATTCCAGCACGTTTCTCGGCGCAGCGGTGATGATGGCTTTGTACCATGCAAGGGGCACCGGCGTTGGTCAGAGAGTCGAGGCCTCCATGGTTGATACCCTGTTTTGCGCAACAGAAGACCGCGTTGCAATTGTTGATAAAGCAACGTCAGGTCATTCCCGTATTGGAAATGCGCATCCATCTATCACACCTTACGATATTATCAAGTGCAAGGATGGGTATGTCGCTATCGCCGTCTCTACGGACGACCAGTGGCAGAAGTTCTGTGGCGCGATGGACAAGCCTGAGTGGGCAGAGGATCCCAATTATGCGAACAACTCCAAAAGAGGAGAACACTACTTCGGCGACCTGAGAGACAAGCTTGAAGATATCTTTTCTGCTTATACGAAAAATGAAATCTGCGACCTGTTAGATAGTGTCAAGGTTCCCGTCGCTCCCGTAGAAGCGATAAAGGATGCCATTACCCAGGAGCAAGTCAGGGCCAGCAATATAATTGTTAATACTCCCACCAAGGCGATTGGCGACATAGCTGTGCCCGGCAAGGTTATTAAATTCCACGACGCGGCTGGTGAACCTGATTTTGTTTCGGCACCTCTTCTAGGCCAAGATAACGATACGATTTATAGTGAAGTTTGTTCTGTTGATGAAATTGCCGAGCTAAAAGCCGCAGGTGTCATCTAACTGATAGAACGTGCAAAAAATTGGATAAGGAGAAAATAACATGAAAAAAGTACTTCAGGGAGTTAGAGTGTTGGATTTCACCCAGGCTCTGGCGGGCGTGTATTGTGCAATGTATTTGGGCGATTTTGGTGCAGATGTCATCAAGGTAGAGCGAAGTACTTCCGGTGATCAATCCAGAGAATGGGGCCCCTTAGTAAACGATGAAAGTGTCTATTTTGCGACTTATAACAGAAATAAACGGAGCATCGCTCTGGATCTGAGAAGTCCTGAGGGAAAACAAATCATTATGGATCTGGTCAAGGATTCTGATGTAGTTATTTCAAACTTCGAGATCGGTACGATGGAAATGCTGGGTTTTGGCTATGAAGAGATGAAAAAGGTCAATCCCGAGATCATTTACGGTTCTATTTCCGGATTTGGCACGGAAGGTCCGCTGAGAGATAAAGCGTACGCGGACATCACTGTTGCTGCGAGATCTGGTCTCATTGACAAAACTGGTGAAGCAGACGGCCCCGCCACAAAACCTGGTTTTTCGTTAGAGGACAACTGGTCTGGGCTCAACTTCCTATTTGCAATCTCAATGGCACTGTTGAACAAGCAGACCACGGGTAAGGGATGTCAACTGGATCTTTCGATGTTGGATGCAAGTATCTATATGTTGGACCAAGCGATTATTGAATACACCATTTCCAACAGTATTTCGCCCAGAACTGGCACCCATGATATAGATGTCGCTCCCTATGGTGCATTCAGGGCCAAAGATGGATGGGCTGTTATAGGGTGCATGTCGAATGGTCATTGGAAGAAGTTCTGTGGTCTCATGAATCTTCCAGAGCTTGCAGCTGACGAAAGATTCAGCACAAATGAGCTTAGAGTTGCAAATCTGAAAGAACTTGTTCCCGAAATTGAGAAGGGGACTTCTGCGATGAACAAGATGGAGATTGAGACGCTGCTTCAGAGCAACAGAATCCCAGCTGGTGCTGTTATGAGTATGGCGGAACTTTTTAACGACGAACATGTGAAGGTTAGAGAGCTTGCTCCTGAGGTAGATCATCCTGTGATTGGCAAATTCCGCACCATTGGTATTCCTATGAAGTTTAACAAGACTCCCGGTGATGTCACCATGAGACCCGCACCTGCTTTGGGCGAACACTCCGAGGAGGTCCTCAGGGAGATCGGCTACACGGAGGAAAAGATTGTGGCGCTGATGAGCAAGGGCATTATTAACAACATGGAGTAGTTTGAAGCCGAAGGACTCAGGGGAACAACTACTTATGTACGGAATTATATAGATGAAAATCTGATACGGAGTAATAAGCCAATGCTTGGAGCCCTGCCTTGCAGATGGATCATCTCTGGAAGCTCGGAGCGCTATCTGTAATTGTGTCTCACATACTGGATGATTTTGCTTAGGCTTGGCGACGTGATATTAAAATGAAAATGATTCTGGGTGGAGTTCTATGTAAATGAGAATTGGTAGAGGTGAAAAATGCCGTTGTTTCCAAGCCTTTTATAAAGATCTATCCATGCATTTTAAATACAGTCTATTTAAACAATGGGAGGATATGAACAATGAATTTTGATTTAACACAGGAACAGGAAATGGTCCTAAAGATGGCTCGAGATGTGATCACCGAGGTGATTGCCCCCCGGGCAGCAGAAGTTGACGCCACTGGTGAATACCCCGAGGATAATATTAAAGTTTTGGGCGAATTGGGGCTTATGGGGCTGACGATAGAGGAAGAATACGGTGGAACCAAGGTGGATACCGCAACGTATGCCATGATCGTTGAGGAACTTGGCAAGGCTTGTGCATCTACCGCATCAATAATGAATATTCACAGTACAACCTCGTGTCTTACGATTGGAAGATTTGGCACAGAGGAACAAAAACAGAATTACCTTACACGTTTGGCGGCAGGTCAAGTTGGTGCTTTTGCCTTAACAGAAGCTGATTCTGGTTCAGATGCTGGTTCTATTAAAACAACAGCTGTTCTGGATGGTGATAATTATGTTCTGAACGGGACCAAATGCTTCATTAGTAATGCTGGGCCTGCTGAGATTTATACCATATTTGCCAAGACTGAGAAAAATGTTGGTACCAAAGGGATTAGTGCATTCCTTGTTGAGGCAGGAACGCCTGGATTAAATATTGGTAAACATGAAAACAAAATGGGTATTCGTGGTTCCATTACTTGCGAACTTATTATAGACAACTTAATTATTCCTAAAGAGAACCTTCTCGGCAAAGAAGGGCAGGGTTTTAAAATCGCCATGAACGTACTCGATAATGCCAGGTTGGGTGCTGGAGCAATGGCAGTAGGGATTGCTCAAGCAGCTTATGAAGCTGCACTTGCATATGCCAAAGAACGCAAGCAGTTTGGTAAACCAATCATTGATTTTCAAGGTATTGGATTTATGTTAGCAGATATGGCTATGCAAATAGAGAGTGCCAGATGTTTGGTGCTTAAAGCAGCGTGTGCAGATGATGCCGGAAAACCTTTTGGTCAATTAGCTGCTATGGCCAAATGCGTTGCCTCTGACATGGCCGTACAAGTGTGCCTTAATGCCATTCAGATTTTAGGAGGATATGGCTACATGAAAGATTATCCTACCGAACGCTATTTAAGAGATGCAAAAATCCTCCAAATATATGAAGGTACCAATCAGATTCAGCGTGTTGTAATTACCAACTATCTGAAAAAATAGTTAACAACAATATGTGAAGAGAGAAACAAGCCTGAAATTATAATTGGCATAGGCAAATGCAATTTTAAAGGTAATAAATAAATCTTTATAAGAAAAGAGGCAAATATCATGAAAGCTTTGGAAGGCGTGAAAATTGTTGATTTTACGCAGGCCCATTCCGGCACTGTTTCAACTATGATTCTGTCGGATTTTGGTGCCGAGGTCATTAAAATAGAGAAACCGAGTGCAACTGACCCTGCAAGAGCATGGGCGCCAATTCAGAACGGACACAGCGCATATTTCACATATCTGAACAGGGGAAAAAAGAGTCTGGCGGTGGATTTTTCCACAGCGGAGGGCAGAGATGTGGTATTGGGGCTGGTGAAGGATGCAACAGTGGTCGTACAAAATCTTCCTGTTGGCGAGATGGAATCGTATGGTTTGGATTATGAAGCGGTGAAAACAGTGAACCCAGAAGTGATCTACGCATCGCTGAGTCCCTTTGGGCAAACCGGCCCGCTGAAGCACAAAGCTGCCGACGAACTTACTTTGCAGGCTATCAGTGGTATGATGGACCGCACCGGTTTTCAGGACAGTCCGCCTACTCGTGTGGGATTCCATGTTGTAGACCATATAGCGGCTGCCTATTTAGCCATGTCAATCAACTTAGCATTGGTATACAAAAAGCGGACTGGCAAAGGTCAATTCATCGACATGGCCGAGTTAGACTGTATGTTTGCTATGATGGAAACCGGCCCGTGGGTCTACAGTATTACCGGTGAAGTGCTACCGCGGACCGGCAATTCTTATCCCTCCATTTCTCCCTATGATTCAATCCGCACAAAAGATGGATTTGTATCCCTGGGTATTTCTACGGACCGTCAGTGGCAATTGATGTGTGCCGCACTGAATTTGAAAGAAATGGCAGAGAATCCTGTTTACATGAGCAACGAATCCAGAGGGGACCACTACGAGGGCGGTTTAAAGCTGGAGCTTGAAGAGGTTATGAAGACGATGGGCAAATTCGAGATTGAGGCCAAGTTGCGGGAAGCCAAACTGCCCTGCGCATCCGTTTACACAGTTCCCGAAGCCATGGCCACCGAGCATGTTGCCGTCCATGAAATGCTAGTAGAGGTTGAGGACAAGGGTGCTGGCAAGGTGACAATTCCTGGAACGACCATCAAAATGGGTGGTACTCCCGGCGGTATTGTCGGCGGGGCACCTCTTTTGGGCGAACACACAAAGGCCTACATGACCCAATTGGGATACAGTGAAAATGAAATCCAAACGCTAGCCAATGCCAATATCGTTGCATTAGCTTAACCGATTGTAAAGGAGACGAATACAATGAAAGTATTAGAAGGCGTAACCGTCGTTGACTTTACGCAAGCCTACAGCGGCCCGTTTTGTGCCATGCAGCTTGCGGACATGGGCGCACGTGTCATTAAAATCGAACGTGCAGGGAGTGGTGATCAATCCCGTGAGTGGACACCATTCAAGAATGACTATAGTGGCTACTATGCATCAATCAACCGAAACAAGGAAAGTGTCTCGCTTAATATTGGCTGCGAGGAAGGGCAAAAAATTATTCGTGATCTGGTCAAGGATGCAGATATTGTAATGGAAAATTTCAAATGCGGAACCCTCGAAAAATTAGGTCTGGGCTACGAGGACATGAAAAAAATCAACCCTGGTCTGATTTTCGCCTCATTATCCGGTTTCGGTCAGTATGGTCCCTATAAGGCGTTGGCTGCATACGATAACGTCATCCAGTCCATGGCCGGCACCATGGATGTTAATGGGTATCCCGATGGCGATCCTCTGCGTGTCGGTCCTGGCATCGGCGATAGCTTTACCGGTCTGTTATTGGCAAACGGTATTGTAATGGCTTATCTGCACAAATTGGAGACCGGCGAAGGGCAGCACTTGCAAGTCGCTATGTTGGATGCACTGTTCGGGATTTTGGAAAATCCCATTCTTCACAAAACTGTATTAGATCAAGAATTGACCCGTATGGGAACACGCGATGCAAGCTTTGCCCCCTATGACGTATACAACTGCAAGGACGGTCTGTATACCATAGCTATTACTACCGACAAAGATTTTGCTGTATTCTGCGATGTAATCGGTAAGCCAGAAATGGCAAACGATCCGCGTTTCACAACAAATGAATACCGTTTAGCAAATTATGATGCGCTGACCGAACTCATCGCTCTGTTTTTTACTAATCTGACAAGAACGGAAGCCGATGCACTGTTTACCGCCGCCAAGATCCCCGGTGGTATGGTACAAGACATCCCAGAGGTCATGGCAGACAAACAACTGGCGGCCAGAGAAATGTTCTGGGAGATTGATGACCCCGGTATCGGACGCCACACGAATATGGCAAACCCCATGAAGCTGTCTGCCGCACCGCCAACGCTGCGGAATGGTTCTCCGCTTCTGGGGCAGGACACCGACAAAGTCTTGACGGAATTGGGCTATGCCGAGGCAGAGATCGCGGCATTGCGGGAAAATGGGAAAATATAACGCTGTTCAAGCAGATGTCTCACCCATATTATGGTTGAGTAACTGGATTCATAATCTTAATAATTCTAAAAATCAAAATTAATATATACATTTACTGGCCCTGCTATATTAGCGGGGCCAGACTGCGTGAAGTGCAAACTTGGATCTACAAACCCTGGTGCTTAGGGGTGAAGGTAATATAAGCACTCAATGATCTGTTTTGTTAGGAGCGGTTGGCATTTTGCATGAATGAACCAGTCTGCAATTTGGAAAGTTAGTAAGTGAAAGAGAGGGAGGTTAAGTTATGAATAACTTAGATGAAAATAGTCTAAATATGAGTGGTTATAGTATTGACGAAATTTATGTTGGGATGAAAAAAAGTGTTTCAAAAACAATTAGTGAATCCGATGTTTACACATATGCTGGATTAATAGGTGATATAAACCCAGTTCACGTTAATGCTGAGTATGCAAAAACTACTCGCTTTGGGGAACGAATTGCTCATGGGATGTTAACTGCTTCATTCTTTTCCACATTAGTTGGAATGCTTATACCGGGCGCAGATGCTATTTACTTAAGCCAAACTTGTGAATTTTTATTACCGGTAAAATTTGGTGATACAATAACTGCTATTGGTGAAGTTACAAAAATAGTTCCTGAAAAAAGGATAGCATATATGAGAACAACAGTTGTAAACCAAAAGGGTGAAATTGTTATAGACGGAGAAGCCACTGTTATGGCAACCAAACCGATAACAAAGTAAATCCGCGTTTTAATCATATCTGGATTTTGTCTACTTGGATGGGAATGAAGGCATAATTAGGATTCACGTAGCTAGGGAGAGATTTTTTATCTGCTCTGCGATTAAATACAGGACATTCATATAAATAAGGAAGTTACACGTTAAACCAATGAAAATCTTATAGATCAATAGTTGTTATATGTACAACTGTAGACTCAAAAAATTGTTTCAGTGAGTCAAAATACACACAGTATCTTATGAGAAAATGACGGGAGGGATCGATTTCCTTGATTTCTCATAGTTGGCATGGAATTTGCTTCCTAATGTTGGTAATGCATAAAGCTTAAGCCGATCATTGACACTGCTTAAAAGTATGATATTAATCTCTTGGTGTTATTTGCGATTACATGACAAGAGGGGGGACCAAAATGGTTTTGGGAGGGTAAAAACAAAAACGCAATATTAAACCTGCAATAAATTCTGATCGGAACTTAACAAGAAGATTTCGTTGGAGTGACAAGATAGTAAGTGCATTCATTCTTGTGAGACCTATCATAGGAGAAATACTGTGAAGGGTGGTATTAAATGACCGGATTATTTAAAGGTATCAAAGCAAAATATTTAGCAATGTCAATCGTATCTCTATTGGTAACAACGGCAGTTATCGGTGGAGTTATTATGTATCAAGTAAACACAAAGGCTTATAACGATTATTTATGTAACTCTTCCGAACAAATGAAGATTGCAAGTCAGACAATTCGCGTTTTCTATGACCAAATTGATAAAAATATTGACATGTTTGCCACTAATCCATTGGTAATGCAGGCTGACGACAGTATTACAACTTATAAAAACACAACTTTAGAAAGTAAAGTCGCACCTTCCCAAAATGGAGGTATTGAACAAGCTATTTATGAACGCTTTGAACAATATGCCAATAGTCATGCAGGCACAATGTACGTATATATGGGGACTGAAGCAGGAGGATATATACAGTGGCCAGCAGAAACACTTTCTGCCGGCTATGATCCTACAAAAAGAGCTTGGTATACTGAAGCTCTAAGTGGAGATGGAGATGTTATTAGAACAGCTCCATACCTTTGTGCGGATGAAAAAACTTTAAGTACAAGTAATGTGCGTTCATTTACCGATAGAAATGGAAAACTTGTAGGTGTAGTAGGAATTGATGTCCAACAATCTGTAATATGCGACATGCTAAGCAAGATGAAAATAGGTAATACAGGCTATACCATGATTGTACATAATTCAGGTGTGATTATGGCGGACGGGATAAACCCCCATAATACCTTTAAAAAGATAGATAAGGTTGAAATAAAAGGCCTGGACAAGCTGCTCTCTGCGGAATTGAATTCATTTAATGTCACGATCGATGGAGAAAAATATCTTGTAAATCCATATAAGGTGGAGGGCACAGATTTAATATTGGCTTCATTTATGGCGGAGAATGAATTGGCGGCTGGAGCAAGACGGATTGCAAAAAATGTCCTACTAATTTCGATAATCATGCTGCTTATCATATCATTTATTATTAACATGGTTACAAACCAAATTACGAATCCAATAAAAAAATCGACAGATTATCTAAAGCTAATTGCTGATGGAGATTTCACTTTAGAAATTGACGAAAAACTCTTACTGCGGAAAGATGAGATAGGAACCATTACAAATGGCATAAACAATGTGAAGAATGAGCTGCTGCATCTAGTGAACAGTATTCGCAATGAATCAGATGCAATAGAAAACAAAGTAGATCATGTCCTGGAGAATGTAGAGTTGCTAAATAATCATATGGAGGATGTATCTGCTACAACCGAGGAAATTGCAGCGAGTATGGAAGAAACTGCAGCATCTTCAGAGCAAATGTCGGCAACATCTCAAGAAATCGAAAGAGCTGTTCAATCTATCGCTCAAAGATCACAGGAAGGTTCAGTCGCTGCTGGTGAGATAAGCAAGAGAGCACAAGAGACCAAAGAAAATGTTGATGCATCCCAAAAAAGAGCATTCGAGATATTTACAAATACAAAAGATCGTTTAGAACAAGCGATTCGTGAATCAAAGGTAGTAGAAGAAATAAATATTTTATCAGCATCAATCATGCAAATCGCAGAACAAACGAATTTATTATCCTTGAATGCTGCCATTGAAGCTGCTAGGGCAGGAGAGGCAGGGCGAGGATTTTCTGTAGTTGCAGATGAGATTAGAAAACTTGCCGAGCAATCAAAGAACACGGTATTGAAAATTCAGGAAGTAACATCAAAGGTTACCGGATCTGTGGAACGTTTATCTAATAGCGCCAATGACTTATTGAGATTTATGTCTTCAAATGTAGATGATGATTACAAAAACATGCTTGTTGTAGCAGAGGAATATAATGAAGATGCTCGGTTTGTAGATGAACTTGTAACTGAATTTAGTGCGACATCTGAAGAACTTCTAGCATCAATACAAAATATTCTGGCAGCGATTGATGGTGTTGCCAAGGCAGCTAATGAAGGAGCTGGCGGAACAACAGATATTGCGAACAGAGTATCGGAAACAAGTTGCCAGGCGAATCAAGTTCGTGAAGAAATTGTCAAAACCAAGGACTGTGCGGATAAATTGAAAGTTGAAGTAGGCAGATTTAAAGTTTAAAGATAAGACGACTGTATAGGGTAAAACCAAAACATTGCTTATGGATGTGCGTCTGAGGTTACATCAGACGCACAGAAGAGTTCAACCAGTATTTTAAACGATCTGAATTCTTTAAATGAGGAGCATTTAGCGTGAATGAAAATACCAGAATTTATGAGGATAGGATAAATACTTGGGATGAAGTAACCGATGTTGTTGTGATAGGAAGTGGGTTTGCAGGACTTTCAGCAGCCCTGGAGGCTCATGAAGCTGGAGCATCCGTTGTTATTCTAGAAAAAATGAAAGCCTATGGAGGAAATTCAATTATTAGTGATGGTGGAATTGCAGCGCCAGGAACAAATCTGCAAAAAAAATATGGTATTAATGATTCTCCTGATACGATGTATGAGGATATGCTTAAGGCTGGTCTTGGTCTAAATTATCCTGATCTGGTAAGAGTTTTAGTTGATAACGCCAATGCTGCATTTGAATGGTCAATTAATTATCTGGGTATTGAATATCTTGATAGAATTGATATTTTTGGAGGACACTCCGTCCCACGTTGCTATACTGCAAAGAATATTACGGGGGCGACCATTATTAAAAAGCAGATAGAAAAAATGAATGAGTTAAACATGAAGGTTAGGTTTAACTCATATTTGAAAAATCTTATTGGCAGTTCAGCTGGAAGAATATGTGGTGTTGTTGTTAGAGACGACTATGATTATAAAGACTCTGAAAGAGGCAAGGATATCTATATTAAAGCGGAAAAAGGAGTGATTCTTGCATCGGGTGGTTTTGGAGCTGACGTTGGTTTTAGGATGGCACAAGACCCGCGTCTTACTGAAAAAATTGATACTACCAATAAACCATTTGCAACCGCGGAAGTCATAAAACAAGCCATTAACGTAGGTGCTGCACCTGTACAGCTATCTCATATCCAGTTAGGAGCATGGGCTTCACCTGATGAAAAAGGTTATGGGGATGGCCCGATGTTTTCAGAGTATATAGTTTTTCAGTATGGAGTTCTTATTAATCCTGTTACCGGAGGTCGATTCGTAAACGAACTTACAGACCGGAAAACTCTTTCCGATTTATTGCTTACGATTGGTCATCCTTGTATAGGGATTGCTGACTCAAAGGCAGTCAAAGAGTCTGGATGGAACATAGATGCTGCTATTAAGAAGAATGTAGTAAGAGTGTTTGACACACTTGAAGAACTTTCCGCTTTTTATGAGATACCCTATAAAAATCTTGAAGAAACGTTAAAGGGATTTAATGAAAGCTTTAAAGCTGGGGTTGATAAAAGTTTTGGAAAACCATTAATTGAAAATGCTTCACCTATAATGAATCCACCGTATTATGCGATGAGATTATGGCCTAAAGTCCATTTTACGATGGGTGGTATTAGAATTGATACGAATGCACAGGTGATTGATCTAGAGGGAAACATAATTAAGGGGTTATATGCAGCTGGTGAAATAACAGGTGGCGTTCACGGAGCATCTCGCCTTGGAAGTTGTTCAATCACTGACTGCATGGTGTTTGGTAGAATTGCTGGAAAAAATGCAGCCAATTAATCTATTGTAGAAATAAGGACTAACAACAATATTTTTGGATTTGCTCTTGGTAAGAGGTTGTATTAAACTCCGTGTAAATGGCAAATATTACAAATAAAAAGGGAGTGC
>CAZEDT010000039.1:0-37640 GCA_964510795.1 uncultured Syntrophomonas sp. | reverse complement strand
CAGGCATATTGGGTTTTCAAAGATCAGGGTAATTTATTTTCGTACTAAACATTTTTATCTTGCCTCTGGTTACTTGGTAACCAGGAAGAGTTCCCTACGGTATCCCACTCAGCAAGTTTGTGCGGCAAAATATTGTCGAGCAAGGATGTCTCATTTGATGGAATGATATTCAGAAATGTTATACTTTCTGCCCTGAAAAAAGGTTTTTCATTCATCAGTGGTGCCGCTGCGCGGCATGGGGGTCTGATACGGCAAGATAAAGTACGATTAATATAATGAGTTTAGTTTGATGAAAAGGAGGCAGATAATATGAAAAGCCTCATACAGGTGTGTGGCGATCCAACTGTAGATTGGTTTAGAATTCATAACGAAGATATTATAGTAAGGGGCGGGGTGTATTACTGGAAAAAGCAAAAGGAAGATTCCAAGGTTAGATTGAGTTCGAAGCCAGGTGGATCGGCTATGGTTCTCCAGCTGTTAAATGAAATGATACCTAAGGATATAGCAGCGGTTGAAGGAATAAAACTCGATGATGAGTTGCTAAACCGGCCCAAGGATAACCGGATAACGACTTCCTGGACTGTATGGAGAGAATTTCCTAATCCCGGATTCGAGCATAATTCATTCCGCTTAGAAAAATGGCACGAGTTTGAGCCGGGTTACTGGGATTACCCTGCTGCCAAGCTAACCGGTCATCCTGATTTACTCGTAATTCAGGATAGTAATCTGGGATTTCGAACTTGTAAAGAGGGCTGGCCACAGGCTTTATCGGGTGATCCCGGAGAAAAAAGTCCTCAGGATATCATAGTGAAAATCGGCCAATACAATGAAAATCATGAAAATCCTTTACTTGATAGGGTCCGTGAATTAGGCTTTCAAGATAAAACTACGATATTTACTACTTTAAGCGACCTGCGCTCTTGCTCGGTAAAGATAGGTATATCATTATCGTGGGAAAGGATGCTGGAGGAAGTCGTGGCGGCAGTTCTTAGTACGAATTGTCCATTTGTTGATGCGACAAGCAAGACAATAAAGTACAAACAAGTAATTGTTACAATAGGGGCTAGTGGGGCCGTAATCGTTGGTAAGGATACCAGCACCTTGATTTTCGACCGCAGTGGACAGGAAGGTGATTTCGCCAGTCAGTTTCCAGGGCAAATGATGGGCTATAATACTTGTCTCTTAGGAGCTCTAGTTGCTGCCTGGGCCGAAAATCCGGCCTCAGTTGATTGGATTGAAGCCAGCTGTATAGGAATAAAATTAGCCCGTAAACTACATGTTCAGGGTTACGAAGTAGTTGAACATGATGGCTGTAATCACCTGCGATTCCCCAATAAAGAAATAGCCAGAACCTACCGGGAGCTTAGGTGCACAGGCGAGAGTGCTGATAATCTTCTGAATAATCAAATTGGCGACCTGGGATGCTTCAGTTCGCCAATAGATGCCATAATAAATAAAGAGGATCGTGATAATTGGACTATTCTGGAGGATAATTTATTAAAAAATCATAAAACCGGATATAGTATACAAGGCTCGCAGAGGTCAGTAAATGAATGTGCACGGAATATCGTGGTTCAAGGTGCACTGGAAGCACTGCCGGATGTTCCTGTGGAAACCATTGGTGATTGGTCAAGTGCGGATCGACAAGAAATAGAAGGTGTTCGCAGCGTAAACAATGCAATGAAGGATTATCTTGAGTTAAAAAATCCCGAGACCCCTCTCTGCGTTGCTGTGTTTGGGCCTCCCGGATCGGGGAAGTCATTTGTGGTCAAGGAGATAGCCAAAGGGCTGGGCATTAAAGAAGATGCTCAGCTGACTTTCAACCTTTCTCAATTCGAATCTTCTGATGAACTGCAAACTGCATTTCACCAGATTCGAGACCTCAACCTAAAAGGTAAAATGCCGCTGGTCTTCTGGGATGAGTTTGATACCCCATGTCAAGGAAGAATATTAGGATGGCTGCGCTATTTTCTGACTCCCATGCAGGATGGAGAATTCACTGACAAAGGAGCAACCCATCCTTTAGGTGGAGGCATTTATGTTTTTGCCGGTGCAACCAGGCATTCCTTCGAAGAGTTTCAAACCGGTGACAACCTGGAGGATCGTAATGCCAAAAAACCTGATTTTATAAGTCGGCTGCGAGCCTATATAAACATAAGAGGAATCAATGGAAACCCCAACACAGTTGAAGACAGGCTCTATATGATACGCAGGGCATTTATTCTGAGACAATATCTGGAAACCAATGCGCCCCAAATAAGAACAGATTGCCAATTTCAAATTGAGGCCGGAGTTCTGAACGCATTTCTAAAGGTAACCAAGTATACTCATGGGGCTCGTTCTATGGAGAACCTAATTAAAATGAGCAGTCTGGCTGATAAACGCAAATTCGAATTATCAAGTCTGCCCCCTGATAATATTATTGAGATGCACGTGAATGTCAAAGAATTCAATACTCTGACCTACCTGGTAAATCGGGAAATGCTTAGAATTGGAATCGCAGGACATAGAAATTTGGATTCGCAACAAATTTATAAATTAGAACAAGCAGTAGATAAAGCCATAAGTTTCATTGAACATCAGTTTACGGATCATTATCTTACCGTTTTTTCACCACTGGCAGTGGGGGCTGATCGCCTGGTTGCTCGTCAGCTATTAAGAAGGGAAGCTTCTCGGTTGATTGCTGTATTGCCGGTTCCTCAAGATGATTATATAAACGATTTTGGTTTATCTGATGATTACAGGATGGATAGCTATGGGGCTGAACTCCGGCAAGAATTCAAATACTGGCTGTCTCACAGGGCCATAGAAATAATAGAAATTCCTCCTGCACCAACGAGAAAGACAGCATATCTTAAAGCCGGTTATTTTATCGCCGAACAAAGTGATATTTTAATCGTCGTTTGGGATGGTAATGGGCATCTGGATAGCTCGGTAACAGCCCATATTGTAGATAAAGCAGAAAAACTTAATAAACCAATTTGCCATATTTGGGCCGAGAACTTTAACGCGGATTCGCCCAGACCCAATATGGATGCCTCGTATGGTGACATACGTTATAAAAATTGTCACGGTCAGACACCTGGAGTGTGGTATAAGATGTGATGTTTGGTTAAGGAGCACTTTTCGGGTTACTCCTTAATAACATATTCTACCTCGATACTCAGTAGGAGGATATTTATGTACGGATTAGTTTTAGAAGGCGGAGGAGCCAAAGGGGCCTATCAAATTGGCGCCTTTAAAGCGCTGCAGGAGCTTGGATTAGAGATCGGAGCGGTTGCAGGAACATCAGTGGGAGCCTTGAACGGTGCGATGATCGTCCAGGGGGATATCGAAAAAGCCTACGAAATGTGGCAAAATATTAGTCCTTCCAAAGTGATTGAAATAGACGAGCTGCGCCTGAAAGAGTTAAAAGCCAGGCATCTAAAAACCGGAAATCTTTCTTATTATTTCAAACGCTTACGAGAAATTCTGGGAGATGGAGGACTTGATGTAAGTCCTCTGCGAAACCTGTTGGTGGAAAACATCGATGAGGAAAAATTGCGGCAGTCACCTATGGACCTAGGCATTGTAACCGTTTCCCTGAGCGACATGAAGCCCCTGGAACTATTTATAGAAGATATTCCAACAGGACAGCTGGTAGATTATTTAATGGCCAGTTCTGGTCTCCCAGTCTTCAAACAGGAACCCCTGGGAGGAAAACGCTTTATCGATGGTGGATTTCATGATAATCTACCGGTTAACCTGTTGGTTTCCAAAGGCTATACTGACATCATTGCCATTCGCACCTTCGGACCTGGACGGCACCAAAAAATCAATAATAGGGACTTGAAGATCCAATATATTAGTCCAGTTGATGACCTGGGAGGTGTACTGCATTTTGATGGAGACATGGCCAGAAGGAATCTGAAATTGGGGTATTATGATGCACTGCGTGTCTTTCGGGGATTGCAGGGTAAACACTATTACCTGACCCCAGACAAAGAGGAAGACTTCTTTTTACAGGTGCTAACCGCTTGGCCTGAAAAGAGCGTTTTATCAATCGGGGAAATTATGGGCTGCCATAGCCTACCTTGTAAACGCATGTTGTTTGAACAGATCATTCCTCGCTTAATAGAAATGCTAAAAATGGAACGAAAGGCTAATTATGCGGAACTGTCGGTGCTCTTGCTTGAAGAACTTGCCAGCCGTTATCAGGTGGAGCGTTTTAAAGTTTATAGCTTAGAAGAGTTCCTGGCTGAAATTAAAAAACAATACATCTCCCAGCAAGGTGTGACTGGTTCGGGTGTGCCTGTCTTGCATAAACGGAACCGTCTTATCCCCCAGTTCGCCAGCGAAGAAGTATTTGCTGAAATTGCCTATCATATTTTTGAGGAGATTTTGTAGCGGAACTTAACTCGGAGAAAGTTTGGTTGACAAACCTCACAATAAACCAGAAAGACATGAAGATGTAAGAAGGAATTACTATATGTAATGATAAACTGATTTTTAATAAATAACCAGTTCGACTGTTTAAGTCCTAAAAATTATGGTTGCGGGAGCCGGACTTGAACCGACAACCTTCGGGTTATGAGCCCGACGAGCTACCAACTGCTCCATCCCGCGTCGTAAAACGTTCTTTACACGTTCGGCAAGGAGTAGTATACGCGTTAAATATATCTTAGTCAAGTTGGTCCATTAATATTTTGCTGGACAAAGCCCAAAACGATTAAATTAAATGTGCCGCTTTAAACCCTTATAACTAAAACCAAAGGTTGACTTAGCGTACCCCATAATAAAGGCCGGCTTACTTTAATTAAAGCAGCCAAGTTATTGTTGTTGCTAAGTTTATATAAATTTAAAATTTCAAAAGCCCCAGAGTATGAAGCAGATTTGGCTACATACTCTGGGGCTTTTGAGTGTATTGCTCAAAGAGCAATACAGTTGAATTGCTAAAATAGAATATTTTACCAAATATAATAAGATATGGCAGGATATATAAAGATTAGCCAGAATATACCATATAAAATATTTTTATGTAATGTGATAGGAGGCGAACAAATGGTTCTAAAAGCGCCGGATAGCTACGTATATCAAGGACCGGGGAATCCGTTATTGGATAACTTTATGCGCGATGTACCCAGTACGGTACATATGTTTTACAATACTGTCAAGTATTGTGGTCATCGTCCCGCACAAAAATATGTTAACGGCAGTGGCTATTTAACCCTGACCTACAACGAATTTGCTGAACGGGTGGAAAACTTTGGACAAGGTTTTATGGCTCTGGGACTAAAAAAAGGTGACCGGGTTTCTATTATGGCACATACCAACCCCATTTGGGATTGGGCTGATTATGGTGCTCGGGCCGCTGGCTGTGCGGTAACAACGATCTACCCTGATGACTCCAGTGAAACTATCATTTTCACCAGTAATCATTCTGAGGTTAGTTGTATCTGTGTGGAAAACGACGAATTACTGCAGAAAATCTTACGAGTATGGGATAGACTTCCAACGGTCAGGTACATTATAGTAATGAATTCCACCTACCAGAGCGAAATTAAAAATGTCATAAATATGCAGGAACTGTGGGGCCTGGGTGAGCATTTCCGGGCTGTTCACCCCCATGCCTATAAGGACTGCTGGCAGTCCATCACCCAGGATGAAATCTGTACTATTCTGTATACCTCGGGAACCACCGGGAACCAGAAGGGCTGTCCGTTAACTCATAAAAACGTTTTGAGCGGAACGCTGGCAGTAAGCCAGGTCGGTTTTTATGGAAATACTGGATTTACTCCTGATGATAGAGTACTCTCCATACTGCCATTAAGTCATAACTGGAACCGTATTGATAACCACAGTGCCTGTATATCTTATGGGGGAATGATTGGTTATGCGCAAAGCCCCAGAACCATTCTGCAGGATCTTTATGAAATAAAACCCACTTTTCTCATGTTGGTGGCACGACTTTGGGATAGAATATGGAATGGAGTGGCTGCACAAATTTGTGCCAGTCCCCAAGGGAAAGAAAAATATGATTGGGCTATTAACGTAGGCCGCAAGGTCCTGGAGACCAGGATGGATGAAAATGGAGTAATAGACCTTACTACTGATCCAACCCTTTACTTGGATACCAGCTTGAAAGCAGAGTTTTTGACCGCAGACAAGGAGATATTCTCTATATTCAGGAATGTATTTGGTGGGAGAGTCAACAAGGCCTACTCGGGGGGAGCCATATTACCCGCTGATCTGCAGAAAAACTACTGGGGAATGAACTTTCCTCTTCTTGATGGCTGGGGTCTGACCGAAACCGCTTCCGGGATCAACATGGTACAGGCACGCTGTGTACGTATTGGTTGGGAGGCTCCTATGATGGCTGGTTCAAATATGGAGGTTAAACTAGATCCGGAGGATAGCGAGATTCTGGTACGGGGAGATAGCGTTATCAGCGGATACTTAAATAATCCCGAGGAAACCGCACTAAGCTTTACTTCTGACGGTTGGTTCCGAACCGGTGATATTGGTCAAATGGATCATGGCTTTCTTAGAATTGTGGATCGCAAGAAAGCTATTATAGTAATGGATACAGGGAAGAATGTTTCCCCGGCATATGTGGAATTGAAGTTTACCAGCAGTCCCATAATTGAACAAATAGTTATTGTTGGTGATAATCGTAAATACATATCTGCTTTGGTGGTTCCAATGTATGACTCCATTATTAAGCAATTTCAGGAAAAAGGTATTGCTTTTGATGAATCGAAGCTGAATTATGCCGTTGTCAACGGAATGACTACTTGTATTGAGGTAGGCGAGGACCTGGCCTGTCATTCAGAACTTTGTGCGATGATTGACAATGAAATTAATCAGGTTAACGAACAACTGGCTGAATTTGAGGCAATCAAAAGGTATAGAATTATCCCTCGCAAATTCACAGAAGAGCGAGGCGAGCTTACCCCAACTCTGAAAATTAAAACGCGGGTGGTTTTAGCAAATTATCCAAATGAAGTTGAAGAACTATATATCTAGTTGTTTGCTGCAATGTGAAACAAATTCAGGGCAGGCAGGAATATTGCGGCTTCTATTTGTACCGGAAACATTGAATTACTTCCCATCCATAAATATATAAATTTTAGTAAGGAAGGTTTTCTCAAGATACGAGAATCTTCCTTACTAATTTTTGCCCATATTTTATAAATCCGCCCGCAGGGGCATAATGTAAAGTTAGCTAAATCTTATCTCTATTTTCAGTGGTTGAAACTGCTGTCCTATTTTGGTCCTGTAATGTACCAGCAATTACTCTCATTGATTCTGCGATTGATTCATGAGCTCTCATTGCTTTCCAGGCAGCTAGTATAAAGAACACTCCTGCTGCTATGCTGCCAAGCATAATTATCACCCAAAATGCAAAGAATACCATGCCAAATCCTTGTGCCGTTTGCATCTATACCTCACTCCATTCCTTTTCTTTCCTGTTTCGGCAAAAAGGAATTATATTCCTGCAAGTACAGCAATAACGATATGAGCTAATCCTCTTTTGGAAAGGGCAGGAGTAACAAATGCCAGACATGAATAACAGTAGATAATGTTTACATCAAATAAATCAAAATGTTTGTTCCTGTCATAAAGAAACATTATACATAGGACTTGTGTTAAAACGGACAAAATAATATAATGTCTATGTAATAAACAAACTCAAACAAGGAAGTGTTTGATTGATGGGCGTGCCTGAGAGTTTTTGGAATGCTTCTTTAGAAGACCTGAAGCATGGATATATTGAAGAATCGCATTGTTTTACCTGTTTGCTTTGTGGTCAAAGCTTTGCAAAAGGAGTCATCTATCCGGAGGAAGGGATTCTCTATGAAGTAGAGCGTTATATGCTGTTGCATATTGAAAAAATACATGGGTCGGTGTTCGAATACTTGCTTCAAATTGATAAAAAACTCACCGGTTTGACAGATCATCAAAAAAATCTTTTGCGACTTTTCTATCAGGGGAAAAGCGACAAAGAGGTTCAGAAAGAAATGGGTATCGGAAGTGCTTCAACGATCCGCAATCATCGTTTCGTACTCAAGGAAAAAGAGCGTCAAGCAAAACTGTTTTTAGCAATGATGGAACTATTGAAGGAACGGGATCAATATGCTCCAGCATTCATAAATATCCATAACAACGCCACGATGATCGATGACCGCTACAATGTTACCCGGAGTGAGTATGAACAAATTGTAAGCAAGTACTTTCCTGAAGGTATTGAAGGTCCACTTAAGACCTTCCCCCCGAAGCAAAAACAGAAAATAGTAGTACTTCGGGAAATTTGCCAACGATTTCAAGTTGGTGAAAACTATGAAGAAAATGAGGTCAATCAGATTCTAAAAGCTGCTTATGATGACTATGTAACCTTAAGAAGGTATTTGATCGAATACGGTTTTATGGATCGAGAACCCGACGGCAGTCGTTATTGGCTCAAGGTCTGAGGCAGAGAAAGGGAGAGGAAAATGGATCGAAAAAAGGAACTCAAAGAGCTATATAAAGAAATTAAAATAGACGCCGGTGTGTACCAGATCAGAAATACTATAAATGACAAGATATTTGTTACCAGTACCAGCAACCTTAAAACGCTGAATGGTAAGCGTACGGAGATGGCAAGTGGGCATCACTGGAATCCAGAACTAAAAAAAGAGTTAAAAGAATTTGGCGCAGAAGCTTTTGCCTTTGAAGTATTGGAGCTATTGGAGAAGAAAGATGAGGGTTATTTTAACGAAAAAGATGCGCTAAAAAAACTAGAACAAAAATGGATTGATAAACTCCAACCCTATGGGGACCGTGGATATAATCGTAATAAGGACGCAGCCGACTGAAGTCAGCAAGGGTTTCTTGCCGTATCAGACCCCGTTGGCGCGCAGCGCCACCACTGATGGATGAAAAATCTTTTTTCAGGTCAGACCCCCATGGCGCATAGCGGATTGGTCATGAACTAAATATAAGACAATAGTCTGATTAATGTCAAGGGAGGGATCGGGGTTAATGATAACTCGCTCCCACCCTTGATCCTTTTCCAATTCTGGAGGTAGTTGTTTTACCTGCCTGATCTGGATCGGGAGCGGTTGACGATACCGCGGTATCAGTATAGAATGGTTTAATGTTGGATCAGCAATAATTAATGTGCATTATTATATGAGATAAATAAATAAAATTCACTATGCAGGCAGTAAATATAAACAATAATTACCCAATTTCGAGATATATTATAATGAGCATTAAATAGATATTAAACTCATATATACCATGAGATTTTCAGCTAAGGGAGTGTAAATATGGCTGCTTTTAAAAAAGTCCTAATTGCCAATAGAGGGGAAATTGCCATACGCATAATCAGGGCCTGCCATGAATTGGGAATTAGAACCGTTTCAGTTTATTCCAAAGAAGATAAACTAGGCTTATTTAGAACCAAGTCAGATGAATCGTATTTAATCGGAAATAATAAAGGCCCGGTGGAGGCTTACTTGAGTATCGAAGAGATAATTAATCTAGCCATCAAAAAGGGCGTAGATGCAATCCACCCTGGGTATGGGTTCTTATCTGAAAATCCTGAGTTCGCCCAGAAATGTATTGAGTCCGGGATAGAATTTATTGGTCCAACTCCTGAAATGATGGATAAACTAGGGGATAAAATCAAGTCCAAAATTATTGCTCAGAGTATTGGTGTACCTACCATCCCTGGTGTTGAGAAAGCTCTCAAATCTGATGAGGAAGCTATAAGATTTGCTAAAGAATGCGGCTATCCAATTATGTTGAAGGCTTCAGCTGGTGGCGGCGGCCGAGGCATGAGAATAGTAAGAAGCGAAGCTGATTTATTAAGAGAATTCCATAGCGCTAAAAACGAAGCTCATAAAGCATTTGGAATAGATGATATTTTTATTGAAAAATACCTGGAACATCCTAAACACATAGAAGTCCAAATCCTGGGTGACAACTATGGCAATATTGTTCATTTGTACGAAAGAGATTGTTCCATTCAAAGACGGCATCAAAAAGTAATTGAATTCACACCTGCCTGGGCACTGTCAGAAGAGAAAAGACAGGCCATTTGCGCTGATGCAATTAAAATTGCCCAATCAGTAAACTATAGAAGTGCAGGAACTGTTGAATTTTTACTCGACAGAAACGGCAATCATTACTTTATAGAAATGAATCCCAGAATTCAAGTTGAACATACCGTGACCGAAATGGTTACCGGGATTGATATTGTTCAAAGTCAAATTCTTATTGCCCAGGGTTATAAATTAGATTCGAAAGAAATAGGTATCTCCAGTCAAAATGCTATTAATCTAAGAGGCTTTGCCATCCAATGCAGAGTTACAACGGAAGATCCTACTAATAGTTTCGCACCTGACACCGGGAAGATCGATGTATATAGGACCGGATCAGGCTTTGGCATAAGGCTCGATGGCGGCAATGGGTATACGGGTTCGATAATTAGCCCGTACTATGATAGCTTACTGGTTAAAATTACCTCATCCTCACGAACTTTCGATGATACCATCAATAAGGCCAAGCGAGCCATACGTGAAGCGTTTATTAATGGGGTTAAGACTAATGAAGCATTTTTGCTAAATATTCTGTCTCATCCTCAATTTATAAAGGGTGAATGTGATACTGGATTTATTGATTCAACCCCCGAGCTCTTTGATATAACTCCGAAAGAAGACCTTGAAGCCAAAATACTAAAATATATTGGTGAAAAAGTAGTTAATGAAGGCAAGGGCATAAAGGTAGATTATGACGTACCCAGAGTTCCGAAGGTTCCAAGCAGCGAGGAATTGTCTGGTACCAAACAGATATTAGATAAGCAAGGTCCCCAGGGCGTGGTTGATTGGATTAAATCTCAAAACAAACTGTTACTGACCGATACCAGCATGCGGGATGCTCATCAGTCTTTAATGGCTACCCGAGGCAGAACCGTTGACATGTTAAGGATTGCGCAGGCAACAGCCCATTATGGTAATGACTTATTCTCTCTGGAGATGTGGGGTGGCGCTACTTTTGATGTTGCCTATCGCTTTTTAAAGGAGTCCCCCTGGGAAAGATTAATTGAACTACGCCAAAGGATACCCAATATTATGTTCCAAATGTTAATCAGGGGAGCTAATACAGTTGGATATACCAATTATCCTGATAATGTAGTTAGAGAATTTATTAAAGAGTCAGCCAATTCGGGTATCGATATATTTAGGATATTTGACTCCTTAAATTGGTTGAAAGGCATGGAAGTTGCTATTGATGAAACCTTAAAGAGCGGCAAAATAGCCGAAGCGTGTATCTGCTATACGGGAGATATTTTGGATGGGCGCAAAGATAAATATTCACTTAATTATTATGTCGAGACAGCCAAAGAAATAGAAAAAATGGGAGCCCATATTCTCGGCATTAAGGATATGGCAGGGTTACTAAAACCATATGCAGCTGATAAATTGATTAGAGCCTTAAAAGACGAAATATCCATACCTATACATTTACACACCCATGATACCAGTGGCAATGGAGTAGCTACCTTGCTTATGGCAGCAGAAGCCGGAGTAGATATAGTGGATACTGCTTTTAACAGCATGTCCGGTCTAACCAGCCAACCAGCGTTAAATTCAGTGGTGGCAGCATTGGAAAACACCAATCGGGCTACTGGCATTAAATTAGATGATATTCAAGAAATAGCTGACTATTGGAGTGACATAAGACCTATATATAGCCAATTTGAATCGGGTCTAAAATCAGGAACGGCTGAAGTCTATAAATACGAAATTCCCGGTGGACAATATTCGAATTTGAAACCACAGGTCGAAAGCTTTGGACTGGGGCACAAATTTAAAGAAGTCAAGGAAATGTATAAAAGCGTCAACGATATGCTGGGAGACATTGTAAAAGTAACACCTTCGTCAAAACTGGTGGGGGACCTGGCTATATTCATGGTCAAGAATGATTTAACTCCTGAAAATATTCTAGAAAAGGGCAGGGACCTGGCATTTCCGGATTCGGCTGTGGCCTACTTTGAAGGTATGATGGGTCAGCCGGTAGGTGGGTTCCCGCAGGACATTCAGAATCTTATACTTAAAGAAAAAAAACCTATCACCTGTCGGCCGGGAGAGCTATTGGAGCCAGTCGATTTTGATCAGATAGCCAGGCTGTTGGAGGAAAAGTATAATATTATCCCATCTGCCCGAGAGAATCTTAGCTATGCATTGTATCCCAAAGTTTATGAAGAGTATTTGCAGTTCAAAAAAATATATGGTGATTTGAGCAGAATGAACAGCCCGGTCTTTTTTGATGGAATAAGCGAAGGTGAAGTCTGTGAAGTTGAAGTTGACGAAGGTAAAGTATTTATTATCAAACTTGTTCAAATAGGCAAAGTTGATAAAGAAGGCTTCAGAAAAGTAGACTTTGAAGTGAATGGAAACCCAAGAGAAATTACTATATTGGATAAAGGTTATAATAAAGGCGAAATAATTTCATCGATTGTACTGGCGGATTCTGACAATCCCTATGAGATTGGTGCCAGCATTCCTGGAACAGTCACAGCAATCCTTGTCAAAGATGGAGATACAGTAATTGCCGGCCAAAGCCTGATTGTAATAGAAGCCATGAAAATGGAGGCCCAAATCGTTGCTCCGATCGGTGGTAAAGTTTTAAGTGTAACCGTAAAACCAAACCAGCAGGTAAAAAATGGACAGTTATTAGTTGTAATGGAATAAGAACCTATATAACACATATATGTTAAAAAGAATCCCTCGCTGAAATGGATATTAAGCAAGAGCGCCCCCTACGGTAGAGTAAGAAAGCTATCTAGGGGGTGTATTTCTTTAGCCGAAAAATCAGGTATATTACCACTATTTTAGGTAAAAGAGGGTTTTTTAAAGTGGAAACAATGTTATAATTATACAGATATTCCTTAATGATAGAAATGAGTGTTGATATCTAGTATCATTGCTTGTTATTTATCGAAGCCGCTTAAAAAATCTAAAATGAACTACAAATTAATTTGTTATTATAAATGTAGAAAAATAAAAAATCAGAATCAATTAGATGGGGTAAATAATTATGACACATGTTAAACAAAATAATTTTGTGCTTGAGAAACTATTAGATAATGTGGACGCAGTAATTTGTACTTTTCTGTCAGATGGTATATTAACATTCGTTAACAGATATGGTTGTGAATATTTACAAAAAGACATAGACCAACTTATAGGGCATAATTTTCTAGACTTATTAACTGACGATATGAGGCAACTGGTTATGAGTGGATACTTATCCCTTACTATAGATAAACCGATACATACTTACATAAATAAATTTATCAGTCCTGACGGAAATGTGTTGTGGCAAAGATGGACTAATAAAGCAATATTCAATGACCAGGCAGAAGTTATGTACTACCAAGCAACAGGTATAGATATCACAGATTACAAATTAATAGAAGATGATCTATTGGAAAGCGAACATCGGTGGCGTTTTGTACTAGAAGGTGACAATGACGGGATATGGGAACATGATTTGGAAAATGACAAAATGATTGTATCCGATAGAACTAAAAGTTCATTTGGTTATGGGGAAGAGGACGAGTATAATACAACCGAACATTGGGTTGAAAAGATCCATCCTGACGACAAAGAAAGAGTATTGATGGAACATCGTAAGTATTTAATAGGTTTGAGTTTATATGATGAGTTTAGAGACGAATATAGATTTAGACGTAAAGATGGTTCTTATGGGTGGGTGCTGATCAGAGGTAAAATAGTGCGTAGAAATTTATCCGGAGAACCATTGGTGTTGATCGGGACACACAGTGATATTACAGCTCGTAAACAAGCCGAAGAAGATCTTATAAAAGCCAAGGAAGCAGCAGAACAAGCAAATTTAGCTAAAAGCCAGTTTTTGGCCAATATGAGTCATGAGTTAAGGACACCTTTAACGGAAATAATTGGAATGGCAGACTTTTTATTAATGTCGGATCAAACAGAATTACAAAGAGAGTTTATTAATTCAATAAAATCTTCCAGTGAAGTATTGAAAAGAAACATCAATGATATTTTAGAGTACTCAAAAATTGAAGAAGGCAAAATCAGTTTAAAAAATAAACCATTTAATATATATGGAATCCTAGAAGAAACTACAGATGTCTTCAGGAGTAACACCTTCAAAAAAGGCATCGGGTTGCAAAAAAAAATCAACTACAAAATGCCTGGAGACATAATAGGCGATTCAATACGATTACGTCAGGTGTTATCCAATATTATTGGAAATGCAGTTAAATTTACAGCTATTGGAGAAATAAGCATATTAGTTGATTTTGAAGAATTGCAAAACAACCAAGTAAAATACAAATTTAATGTAATTGATACTGGAATTGGAATAGAAGAAGAAAATATAAGTAAGTTATTTCAAAGATTTAGTCAAGTAGACGGAAACGATGTTATGTGCTACGGGGGCATAGGACTAGGACTAGCAATTTCAAAAGGGTTGGTAGAAATGATGGGCGGAAATATAGGAGTGGAAAGCCAAAAGGGGGTTGGGAGTAACTTTTACTTTGATGTTATTTTCGATAAATATATTCCTGACTGTTAAATATATAAATTAATACAAAAATTCTAGTTTACCCAGATAATATAATATTACTTCTGACTCTGACTTCAAGATTTTTCCTGTACATGATTGATTGACTGATCTTTCTCCATAAGTAAAAACTCCAAATTGATGATCGTATCTAGCATCAATTTGGAGGTTTACAAAAAATCTGAAATAGTCTCTGTAATATTGTTAATCATCGAAAGTCAGGGGGGTTAATAATTTATTTCCACTCTACTGGAATAATAACTTTCCCCTGATCACTGCCATCCTTCATACTCGACCAGAAGACTTCGATCTGACCTTTACCTGCTCCAGCAGCATCAAAGCCCACTTTGGTCTTAAAATCTCCCCGGCCCGGAGCTCCTTCACTGGCATTGGTAAAACCTTCCGCTAACACTTTGCCGCTGGCATCTTTAATCCTATAACTTACCGTAGCTTCGAATACCTGTGCATTTCCTTTTATTTCAACAGGATTGCTGATGATTTGACCGGGAGTAGGCGATGTTACCCAGATAGCCGGTTCATATACAGCTGATATATTACGACTAAATGGTTGTTCTGATAGACCTACGTGTCCCCACCAGCCCATGGCTTTCTCGACCGAGCCATCTACCATAAAGGAAACCTTTTTAATGTTAGTAAACTCAGTCAGCGTATTAACAATACTGGCTATCCCCATTGCTTCACCGCCTGAACCGACATTGGCATCAAGCACCTCGGCGGAAAAGTTAACCGTCGCCAGCCCCTGATCATCAACCTTGACTCCCAGAACCTTAGTAGCAGCGGGGATGACGCGATAGGCATCCGCAGTAACTGGCTTACCCTTAATCAATTCTTCTACTGCAGTCTTAGGCATATCGGAAGTTTTTTTAACCTTGTGCACTTCTCGTACCAGGTAGGTATCACTATCACTCACCTTAGGATAGTAAACCGCAATATTGGTCATCTGAACAGGAGTCGATGGGGAAGGGGACTTATCATTGTTCTTGTCAGCAATCTTGCAGCCAGACGATATAAATATCAGTCCCAGGAGTAAAACAAGTACAGTGCTATTCCTTAGTAGCTTCATTATTAATACCTCCAAATAAATAATTGAGTTTAAATCTTCTCTAATTAAATGCCAATTTAATTACCTTATATATTATAGACGGCTTCTGGCTATATCAACCGACTTGTTAATAAATTCTATAAATCGGAGCAGGAGATTATGCTGAATTTCATACATTATAAATACGATCTGCTGACATAATTCTTTCAGTTTAACAGCTCAATAGCAAAGACATTATATGTAACTATAAGTTATTTATACCAATCTGCCTGGTAGTAAATTATAGATCAGTCCGCGAAGAGGAATTATCTCATAGTGCTGCAGTTAGTTTGATGTCAAAGAAGCTTAGCTTAATACGCTAAAGAGCTGGGGCCGGGAGGTAAAATGGAATAGTGCTGAACACACTGTAAATCTCAATAATATCGCCACAGTGACAAAAATGTAAGTTTGTGATCCTGCATTGTTAGGTAAAACAATGGTTGGAATGAACGCATTTACGTACAATAGAAACAGCTTAAACCGCAAATAATACTTCTAATTGCTGTTTTCAGCAGTTTTTAGAAATAGGAGGAGAAGATATGACTGCTATTCTGCAATTCACCAATGGATTTAAGTCTACGGTTCGATAGGTCGAGTGTATACGGTCCTGCAGTGCATTGACGGAACATGTGATTGGATCAGGTCATAAATAGTGGCAGCAATAATCCTTGAAATCAGATTAAAAACAGGAGGAAACGTTTATGAATAACGTTCTGGAAGCAAGAAATCTAAAAAAAGTTTATGGTTCAAGGGGAAACCTTTACCCCGCACTTGATAATATTAATCTGGATATAAAGCCAGGGGAATTCGTTGGTATAATGGGACCTTCAGGAGCCGGTAAAACGACTCTCTTAAATTTAATCGCGACAATTGACAGGCCAACTGGCGGAAGCATTAACATAGATGGGGCTGATATTGCCAGAATGAACGAATCACAGTTGGCTGCTTTCAGAAGAAATAAACTGGGATTTATTTTTCAAGACTTCAATCTGCTTGATACCTTAACAATCAAAGAGAATATTGTGCTCCCGCTGGCTCTGGCTAATGTTAATGCCGCCGAAATTGAAAGGCGAGTGGTAGAAGCATCCCTCACCCTGGGAATAGAAGAGATATTATTCAAATATCCCTATGAAGTATCTGGGGGACAAAAACAGCGAACTGCTGCAGCCCGGGCAATTATTCATAATCCCAGTCTTATACTGGCTGATGAACCGACCGGTGCGTTGGATTCTAAATCATCTGCGGAACTCTTGCAGTGTATGAGTGACTTAAATGAAAATAAAAATGCTACCATCATGCTGGTTACCCATGATGCCTTTGCCGCCAGTTACTGCCAGAGAATAGTTTTCATTAAAGACGGCAGTCTCTTTACAGAACTTGTTAAAGGGGGCAATCGCAAGGAATTTTTCGCGAAGATCCTGGATGTTTTGGCCGTCCTGGGGGGTGAGAACCGTGACTTTATTTAGGATTTCAGCTAAAAATATTAAGAAAAATTTTCAAACCTATTTCCTATATTTTGTTTCCATGATTTTTACGATTGTCATTTTCTATACCTTTAGTTCCATTCAATATAATGAACAGGTTATCAATGCGGTGGGGCCCAGGACAAGTACTATACTGCAGGTGGGTGCCGTTGCCATTGCAATATTTTCCGCAGTATTCATGGGTTACTCGCACGCTTTCTTTACCCGAAAAAGAAACAAGGAAATAGGTCTTTATACGCTTCTGGGAGTACAGCGAAAACAAGTAGCCCGAATGCTGTATTATGAAAACCTGGTAATGGGAATTGTCGCCCTAGGTCTCGGCATTATCTTGGGAAGTCTGTTTTCCAAACTCTTTGTAATGCTTTTCTTAAGACTTATGGGGCATTTCGTACGAGTAGAATTTGCCCTGTCCATGCAGGCAGTACTTAGTACGGTGGTTGTTTTCTTAATCATGTTTATGATCATCTCGCTCCATGCTTACAGCTTAATCTATCGCTTTAAATTGGTAGATTTATTCCGGGCGGAACAAAGTGGGGAAAGCGAACCAAAAGCATCTGTGCTGCTGGCCCTGGTATCCATAATATTTATTATTGCGGGATATGTGGTTGCTTTTAATCCATTAGAATTTGATAACTTTTTAGTATATGCAGTAATCGTTTTGGGGTTGGTAATTGCAGGAACTTATGGTTTGTTCAATTCATTTATGGTGTTAGTTATTAGATTGTCAAGGAAAAATAAGGATAAATACTACCGGGGTATGAATTTGATCAGTGTTTCTAATCTCCTCTACCGAATAAAGAGTAATGCCACCATGCTGGCAACCATTGCTATACTTAGTGCAACAACACTGACTGCGGTAGGTATGAGCTTCGGATTTTACCATGATATTAATAAAGAAGTAAACCAGAATAATCCCTTTAGTTATGTATATATGCAGCAGGGTAAAGATCTGGATGAAAAAGTTGACCATACAATCGGCAAATACCAGGGAAATAAGCTGCTTCATTCTGCTGAAATTGAATACACAGAGCTCCATGGTAAGATACGCATTACGAATCAGGAGCAGTCATATAAATTTACCCTGGTGTCTGAAAGCAGTTTTAATCAATTGGCAGCAATAAAGGGCTGGGATAAGCTAATCCTGAATAATAACGATGAAGCCTTATTCATGCATGTTAGCTATATCCAAGGGGATTTTAAAGATAAGTATGCTCTTTTGGAATCTACCGAAAAAAATGGAGACAAACTCCATATCGTAGACGTCAGGTCCACCACGCTTACCAATAGTTATGAAACCTGGTCAACCCTGGTGGTCAAAGATGAGGCTTATGGCCGACTGACAAAGAACCTGAAATCTCAGACTTTAAGAGTACTAGTTGTAGATAAGCAGAAAGAAAGCAAGGCATTGACTGCTGAACTGGAAAAACTAATTCCTGACCATAATCTGAATTCATATTACTCAGATTACATGATGGAAATGGAAGGTCGGGGAATGCTAATGTTTATCGGAGGGTTCCTGGGACTTGTAATTCTGCTCGCTACCGGCAGTATTATCTACTTC
This sequence comes from uncultured Syntrophomonas sp., assembly GCA_964510795.1. Lineage (GTDB taxonomy): Bacteria > Bacillota > Syntrophomonadia > Syntrophomonadales > Syntrophomonadaceae > Syntrophomonas_B. The sequence goes on along the minus strand of CAZEDT010000039.1, from coordinate 18,913 downwards.
CGGCAGTTGAACGAAGCCGAAAAGGAACGGGTAAACTACCGTATCTTACGAAATATAGGGGTTAGCAGGAAAGAAATACGCGTTTCCATTAGCAAGCAGGTACTCTATATATTCCTGTTTCCATTAATTGTAGGAATTTCGCATAGCTGGGCAGCACTTATGGTCTTATCAAAAATGATGAACAAAAGCCTGGTAACACCAACAATCATAACCATAGCCACCTATACGGTTATCTATTTTATCTATTATCTGCTGACAGTAAATTCATATAACCAGATTGTAAACTCGGATTAATAACTATATAAGCAAGCAATAGATCTAGGCTGCTGACAACTCGTCAGCAGCCTCAGAGCGTCAAAAAGGCAAATAGCTGCGTTATACAAAAATATCGTTCGATCTGCATACCGTATGTACGCCTCAATCACGGAATTTTTACAAGCCTGCTTTTCGCCTTTTTTGCTCGCTCTGCATGTCTATAAATGCAGGGATTGTGTATTTTATTTCGTTTATTCTTAATAGGAGCCTTTTGGAATAATCATTAGTCTTACAAAAATGTAAGCTATATCGCCCTAATTGTAATGTTAGTAAATGGTTCATGAACTGAAAGATTGTTAGAATAAATGTGTAATCAAATTGTATAAGCAGTATAAAGGAGGGTTAACAATAATGCGGAAAATGAAATTTTATATAATCACATTATTGATAATTCTTATAGGCGTAAACAGTCTCACATATATAATAGGCCGTAATGAAAAATACTCACTTAATCAAGAACTAGCTAAACAAATCACCGCTAATGTACCTGACTATACCCAGCTAGGTAAGGTCCCTCAAGATTTCATATATGCTATTATAGCTACTGAAGACCATAGGTTTTTTGAGCATCATGGCTTCGATGGCCGGTCAATTGGAAGAGCATTTTTAACCAATATGAAGGCAGGGGAGATTAGGGAGGGAGGAAGTACAATTACCCAACAACTTGCCAAAAACCTATTCTTATCCAGTGAACAAACTTATAGCCGTAAACTTAAAGAAATTGTGCTGGCTGTTAAGCTTGAAAGCATGTATTCGAAAGAAGAAATATTAGAAATGTATATTAATGTAATTTATTATGGATCTGGTGTTTACGGCATTCAAAGTGCAAGCCAGACCTATTTTAACAAAAACGCTCAAGATCTTACTCTGGCAGAATGCGCTATGTTGGCCGGGCTGGCTCAGGCTCCCAGCACTTGTAATCCTAAAGAAAATCTTGCCAGCGCCATAAAAAGGCAAGAAGTAGTGCTTTCCATGATGGCTAAAAACGGATATATAAATACCGATGCCAAAAAAATTGCTCAGAAACACATATTTGCCTTTGAATATTAATAACCAAAAGCAGGCCAGCAGTTGCAAACTGGCCCGGCTAAAAAATGTTTTAAGAACGAATATAATAATCTCCCAATTTCGCAAAATGGATTGTAACCCTGGTAAACTGCCCATAAACTGAATCAATGGAAACGTCGTGCCCTAATTTGCGAGCCAGTTTTTTAGTCAGATATAGACCCATACCGGTTGATTTGGTGAATTCTCTGCCATTGTAGCCGGTAAACCCTCGATCAAAAACCCTTTCCAGATCCTCGGCCTTTATTCCAATACCGTTATCCATGATAATTAACCTTTTCTCCCGCTCGTCCCTTTCGGGATATATCTTGATTACACATCCCTGGCCTGTATATTTGAGGGAGTTAAAGATAATTTGGTCAAGAATAAACAGAAGCCACTTTTTATCAGAACTCACCTCGATATCCATGCTGCTTATTTCGATTTTTATATTCTTGTGAATAAAAGTCTTGGCATGTTTCTTTATTACTTCATTAATAAGTTTATTAAGAGCTATTTCACTAATAAAATAATCCTTGGAAAAATCGTCGACTTTAGAATAATAGAGAACCTGTTCCACCAGCCGGTCAATTCGATCCATCTCTTCCTGCAGACTGTTTAACAGCCCGTCACTTTCTTTACCTCTATTATTTTCAATCAGCAGGTTGCTAACAGCTATCGGAGTTTTGATTTCATGAATCCAGGTGGTAATAAATTCGAAGTTATCTCTTTTTTCTGCATTAATTATTTCAAGCCTGGCATTCTGTTCATCATACATTTTTATTAATAGTAGCTTAAAAAGTTTCTGTTCATAGTTGTGGGTCTCAGGCAAACTGTATATGAGTAGCTCGTGCCCATCGTGGATAATCCTGTTAATTTCATGGTAATATCTATTCCTAGTTGTATAACTCCCCAGGAGATAAATCAAAAATGCAAACAGGGCTACAATATTCATGTATAAAATATTGTCTTCCCATACTTTAACAGCCGGGTCCAGATATACTACTGCAGTTACAAAGGTCATTAACAGAACGTAGAATAGAATTAAATATTTCCGGTCAAGCAAGTATTCTATAGATCTCATGGAACGATATAACCTTGCCCTTTCCTGGTTTGAATAAAATCCTTCAAACCGATATTTTCGAGTTTCCTTCGCAATCTGTTGATGTTAACGGTTAGAGTATTGTCATCAACAAAGCTCTCATCTTCCCACAGCCCTCGCATAATGTCATCTCTGCTTACAACCTGTCCCGGCTTTTTCATTAGTATATAGGTAATCCTGTATTCGTTCTTGGTAAGGTCAACTATTTGATCGTTATACAACAGGTGGTTATCCTTCAAGTCCAGGACTATTCCGTTATGTTCAATCACATTGGCTTCAACATCTCCATAGGAATAGGTTCTTCTTAAAAGTGCATTTATTTTCGCCATTAGTACTTCCAGAGAAAATGGTTTTTGTATAAAATCATCTCCCCCCATATTCATAGCCATTATAATATCCATATTACTATCCCGAGACGATATAAAAATAATGGGTACCCTGGAGACCTCCCTGATACGGTTGCACCAGTAAAAACCGTCAAACGAAGGCAGATTAATATCCATTAGCACGAGGTGAGGCTCAAAATTCAAAAAACTACTGAGCACTGCGTCAAACTCATTAACCGCATACCCGTTATAACCCCATTTAATAGTATTTTCAAATATAATTTCTCTCATTTTCGGATCATCTTCCACGATCATTACCTTAAACAATGCTTTAAGCCCCCTTTGATAAACCTTTTGCTCATTGTAACATTCACTATCACCGTCTTCCAGGAAGTACTACTGATCTAAAGTTGAATCAGTATGTGGGTACGCTAAGCAATGGTATTGAAGTTATATAGTGGTACTGGAGACTGTGAAATGGTAATGATAGGGATACGCGGGCAGACCAAGTGCTTAAGCAGCGATACACAGCTGCTCAAACACTTGGTTGGTGAATACAATTCGGCATATATAAGGATCTGCTTTCAAGAATCAACTAATCAAGGAAGACCTGGTCAATAATTGTATGTGCAAAAGACTGAAAAATTTCGTCGAGATTATCCACATCAGAATGAATATTAAAGTACACAGCTTTTATTATTTGCTCGATTGTAGAAGCTGATAGTTTGCTATGACCAATTGCAGGCCTGCACATCAAGATCAGTGGGAGTGGATCATCTCCCTGAATCGGGAATCTGTAATCAATACCTTGCAGTTGTTTAAACTCCAGCTTGCGGTAAAAATCCAGACGTTTTTCGCGAATAACTTTATCCATATTATCCAGAGCTAATTCAGGGCGTTCAACTTCAATAAATACTCCCATTGATGATTTGTTCTGCATTTCAATCAACAGGCGCATTAAGGTAGTACCATAGCCTGAACCATGGTGGTTACGGTCTATGGCAATATTATCGACAAAAAGGAAATCCGGGTCTTTATTAATCATTACCAGTGCAAAACCTATAACCTCATGATTCGTATTATGTTTAAGGATATAAAGATGATATGTTCCTTTATTCAACAGGTCTATTACTTGTTCTGTACTTTTCCTTTCTTCAGGAGGGAATAGATCAGTGTATAGTTCAATTGCTTTAAGGAATTGGTCTGATCTGTAATCAGTTATTTGTTTAATGCTTAATTCATTTCTTGATGTAAGACCCATAGTATATACGATACCTCCTCAAGCCGATATGATTATTAATCTATTGCGACTTTTTATAATCTTTTTGCTAATTGTACCATTGACTGTACAAATCATCCAACTGCAGGAACAAATACATTTATCACTAACATTTCTTCCCGGCTAAAACCCAGGGCAATACATTTTTATTATTGGCAGGATAATCTATTTTAGTACAGAAGTATTAATGAATATAAATATGAAACGGTAGTAGGTAATTGTTCGTGTCAGGTCCTGAAAAGCTAGGGAAAAAACCGCCCACTGAAATTATCCTTTTAGGGGGTGAGGAGAGCTGTTAACGGGATGTACGATGAGGTTGGTGCGGCGGAAGTAATATAACTGCGATTTTAAATGGGAGGTTGGTTTTATGTCATTTGAATCCAGAATAGAAGACGGCATCATAGTATTTACCTTTAATAACCCCAAGGTTAATTCCATTACCACCGAAACCCTTAAGGGTCTTGAGGAAGCGGTAGACAAGCTTAATGCTGAAGAAGCCCTTAAAGGAATGGTTATGACCGGAACAGGAAGGTTCTTTTCCGGCGGTTTTGATCTTAATACCTTCACTACCTTTGCCAGCGGCGAGGAAGTCACTGATTGGTTCAAGTTTGAAGAAGAAATTCTGCTCAAGCTGTTCAGCTGTACCAAGCCAGTAGTTTCTGCCATTAATGGTGGTGCAACTGCTGCTGGTATGATTGTAGCCATGGCCTCCGATTATAACATCGTCGTCAACAATCCCAAGGTCAAGGTCGGCATGACCGAGATCAAGCTGGGTATGTCCCTGTCTCCAGCGATGGGTAATATCATGCGCTTTGGTCTCGATTCTGATAGAAATTATCGCGACATCATCATGAAGGGTGAACTGGTTGACCCCATGTTCTGCGTCGAGCGTGGAATCTTTGATGAACTGGCCGAGGCAGATGAGCTGGTTGATAAAGCGAAAGCCAAGGTTTGTGCCCTCTATGACACACTGGGTCATCCGTTTATACAGCTGAAATCTCTTCAGAAGAGACAGATGACGGCTTTAATTCGCACTGAGCTCGACGAATATGACTGGAATATAATGGCGAATACCTTTATGGATGAAAAAATTAACAAGCTCCTGAAGAAAGTATTGGCCTCTATTTCCTAAACTAATATGAAAGCAACAAGGTCTTCCATGCGTTGAAATGAACCCGGTTAAAAAGATCTTCTTTGGAAATGATTTTGCGAAGGCTGGCATCGTTTTTCTCACACGATGTCAGCCCTGTTTTTACTCGTACTCATACATCCACTCTATCCCCAATCACAATTAACGCGATTATGAATGGAGTATCGCCTTATGCCAGAAAAAAACTGCGTGGTTATAGAAAAGGCTTGGGTCATATCTTAGCAGTTGTTGCCGGATTAATCATCGCCCTGCACCAGCCCCCTGCAGGTCTTAGCGGGGAAGCAATGCAGGTACTGGGAATATTGGTTTGGGCAATCTTGGCCTGGGTTTTGGAGCTCTTTCCTGATTACGTAGTATCCCTAACCATGTGTACCGGCAGCGCAAGTACGTCTCCCATGTTTTTGAGTGCATCCTATATGGGATATGTTTTGTTAGGGATTCTTCCGGTTGCTGAAAAAAGTCATTTTAATTGGTTGAATTGGTTTATTGCTGCCTTGCCATGGTTGCTTATTACGCAACCGACGGCGAGATGGTTACACATCAGCAAATGATTCTTTTTTCAGTCGCCTATATGATTATTTCCTTAATCGCCTTATTAATTTGTATTCCTTACTGGAAGTTGTTTTTACTGGTGCCTTAGACAGCGGAGAATAAGCTCTAACTATTTCCATATGGAAGGAAGCTCTCTTAATGATTATTCCTTTAACCAAAAAGTTAAGCATGGTCGGTGCACCTAATAGCTCGCAATACCCTTACTGTAATTGCCTGTATATAAATGATGAGATAAGAACAGTAATTGATAATAGTTGTGGAAAGGAAAATCTAGATTTTCTGCTTACTCAGAATATCGATGTTGTTATTAATTCGCATTTTCATGAAGATCACATAATTAACAATCCCTGTTTTCCTAAAGCCGAGATATGGGCACATCGCCTTGATGCACCAGCCATTCGCTCAATGGAGGTGTTTCAAGAATATTATGGTTATGAGGATTACGGACAGAAGACGGTGGCGGTTGATTTTATCAGATCGATGAACTTGCAGGACTCTCCGGTGCATCGGGAATATGAAGATGGGGATTTACTGGATTTTGGAACCGTAGGATTACGGGTAGTTTTGACACCCGGGCATACGCCAGGTCATTGCTGTTTTTATGAAGAAAAAGTAGGTATATTATTCAGCGCCGATATAACATTAAGTGACTTTGGACCATGGTATGCGCATAAGTGCAGCAATTTGGATGATTATATAGATTCAATTAAGAAATGTATGGAGATAAAACCCAATATCGTTGTTTCCTCACATAATGGAATCATCAAAGATGATATTCCTGGCAGATTCCAGAGGTACCTCGACATTATCTTTCGCAAAGAAGAAATGATACGCGACTCTCTGCAGAAGCCCAGAACCCTGGACGAATTGTCCCAAAAACAGATTTTTTACGGAAAGGGTATTCGCTTAGATCACCCAATCCTGCAGTTATCAGAAAAAATGGCTGTTCAAAACCATTTATTAAGGCTGTTAAAAATGAATGAAATACAACAAAGTGGCGATGTGTATTACTTGTGTTGATTTGTATAGCTAAACATATTTATTCCAAATCTCCCTATGCTCCCAATCGGAGAGGTGGAACATCAAATCGGCCGCAAATGTCGCCTCTTTTGTGGAGGATGGAGCTATCCCGGATGCCATCCTGGACTCCCTGACGGAAGCACGACCTGGGTATGCATTCAGAAATAATTTCAGAAGCATACCTCCATTGGTCGATGGCGGGGTAATTACCGGTGAAAAGAAACCCCTACACAAAGGTTTTTTATTAATTCTGTTTAAATAATAAACAGACCTTAAACACATATTATAAGAATATAAATACAAAATATAAAAGCATAGAAAAGAAAGGTTTATTATGAAATTTGTTAATTATAATTATAACGGAAATGAAAACGTAGGAATTTTAATTGGTGATAGAGTATTACCGATAAACGACATTGATGGTTTTAATAATAAAATAAAAATCAATTCCATGCTTGAATTAATAGAAAACATGAATGAAGCTTTAATTAGAGGCTTGGAAGAAAATATTAGTTCTGCTGATTATAAATGCTTACCGCTAAGCTCAGTAAAATTGCTCGCTCCTTTTCCTTATCCAAGAAGAAATATTATATGTCTTGGCAAAAACTACGCAGACCATGCCAAGGAAATACAGATTACTAAGATTTCGGACACCGGCATACCTGATCATCCTATTTATTTCACAAAAACTGCCACACCGGCTATTGGCCATGGCGAACAAATTGTGTTTTCATATGAGACTACCAGGCAAGTAGATTATGAGGTTGAATTGGCAATAGTGATCGGGAAACAGGGAACAAATATTAAACCAGAAGAGGCAGAAGATTATATTTTTGGATACACCATAATTAATGACGTCTCGGCCAGAGATCTGCAGGTAAAGCACAAACAGTGGTTCAAAGCTAAAAGTTTGGACACATTCTGTCCTATGGGACCCTCTATAGTACACAAAAATGAAATACCATTTCCGGTAGAATTAAAAATCCAATGCAGTATAAATGGTGAATTAAGACAAGATTCCAATACAAATAAAATGATTTTTAATATACCGGAGATTATCAGCGACTTATCGCTGGGTTTAACCTTAATACCAGGGGATATTATTTGTACTGGAACCCCAAGCGGAGTTGGAATGGGTTTTCAGCCACCTATATTTCTAGAAAATGGCGACATAATAAATTGTTATATCGAAAAAATAGGTAACCTGATTAATAAAGTTTCTGTTATGACTTAGTTATAGGCCGTAGTTACTCCACCTCTTTCACGTTCACCTTTTTCCCCTTAATCGGCAGATCCTGGAGAGCTTCCAGAACCAGGCTTCCTTTGTTTGCCAGGATGTCTACATAAGAATAATAGTCCTGCAATTCCATACTGCCATGCAAGCCCCTGATTTTCATCAAAACTCATATTTCCTGGAGGCGGTCCAGCAATCGTCGTTGTTGTCCGTAAATAGCTGCAACTCTGATGAGATTTAATCGACCAATATTGAATATACATATGGATCTTACGAAAATATTGCGAATATTTTAAGAAAGATTTAACAAATAAGTTGTTATAATGAAATGCATATAGATATTCAAAAAACTATTAATAAATAATGGAAAATTGTAGCAACGTTATAAATAATGACGATATGATACTATAATCAATGGATACATTATAAAAAACAAAAATTAATACCTAAAATAATAGGGCCGTTGGGCTCTATTATTTTTTTGTTTAATTGCTGCTCAATCTGCATTAATAAGTATAAAGGAGAGATTTTATGAGTAAAAAAAGCAAGTGGTATCAGGAAGCAGAGGCAATATTGTACAACTACAAAAGCTTTCCTATCAGAGTACATGCCCTAGAGGAAAGAATAAAGGCATTACAAAATAACGTGATGCCCTCCAGCAGAACATTGGTCTCATCGTACCAGTTGCGAGAAGGCAAAAACTATGGAGTTTACTCACCGGTAGAGAATGATGCAATAAAGGACTTGGATTCAATTTTTAAGATGGAACAAAAGATAAAACAACTGTCTACCATAATTGAAATCATTGACCACTCCGTTGAGGTAATGTTAGATGAGGAAGAAAAGGCGATAATCGATTTAACCTATAATAAGCAAAAATCATGGCAGTACATTTGCTCTGACCTTGGTATTCAAGGTTTGGAGAAAGACGTCTATTACCGAAAGCGAAAACAGATCATCCACAAAATGGCTTGGTGTTTAGGGATTCTACCAGATGATGAGGGGGAAAAACTACTCGGTATATCTACAATCAATACTTATTTAGAAAAATAATTAGAGTATAATGCGAATTTATCGAGAAATAACTTGAAAAAAACTGCGAAAAGGTTACGAATTATTTTGACAGATAAGGGGTTATACTGGCATTGTAGTTAATTCGCTCTAATGCAAATTACTTTTTTCCCATTAGTAGTTTTAGTGCTTCAACCATAAATAACAAAAGAGCCTGCGGGCTCTTTTGTTATTTGAAGAATGCGGGTGGGAGGTGGGGCTGTTTTTGTATGGATCAAATAAATGTTGAAGCTAATTTAAATGAATAGGGGGTGGCAACTATAAGAGGTTTTTGGGAGATGCTTTAATCACATTTCAGGGAAGAATATTTATCCTGTCTACATACCCGATACGGCTAGTTACAATGTATTTGTTTTGAACAATAGCCAAGAAGAAGCTGTTAAAGAGGCAGCTATTATTATCGGCAGGAAATTAAGAGGGTGGCAAAATGAGTTTTGAAACGGACCTGCATACTAGATTGAGTCAAGATGGAGGAATATCTGCTCTAGTAAGCACTAGGTTATTTCCCGCGCTTGCACCACAGGGAACCGCTAGACCTTACTGCGTATACACGGTAGTGAGTAAGCCGCACATTTATAGTCATTCTGGCTTTAGTGGGCTATCCAAGATCAAGGTCCAGGTATCCTGTTATGGAGATTCATATCAACAGGCCAAAAATGTCGCTAATGCAGTAATATCAGCTTTGGAAACATGGCCTGGATCTCAAGGAAGCCAGTCTGCTTTTTGTACTAACCAACAAGATGTATATGAAACTGAGACTGGTTTATATCGAATCCCAATAGAATTTCAAATTATATATAACGAGTTATAAGGAGGAATATTAATGGCAAATACAGCATTTGGAACTACTCTAAAAAAAGGTACTACCGCGGTTGCGGAACTCACGAAGATTAGTGGCCCGTCAATGGCGGCTGACACTATTGAAGTTACTTCCCACAACAGTGCTAATGGTTATCGGGAATTTGTTCAAGGTCTAAAAGATGGCGGTGAGGTTGCTCTGGAAGGAAACTTTACGAATGAAGTAGGCCAGGCTGCGCTCTATGCGGATTTCAACGCTGGCACCAGTAATTCCTATGTAATTGCTTTCCCCGGAACTCCCGCGATTACCTGGACTTTTAGCGGAATAGTAAGTGCGCTAAGTACTGATGCGCCTTTTGATGGTGTATTATCCTTTGCAGCAACTCTAAAGGTGACTGGTAAGCCGATCCTGGCTACAGCCTAGGGGGTAGGCAAATGAATAAGGCTGTTCCCATAGTGGGCATAACCCTGGATAAAGAACGAAATTTTAAACTGGATTTTAGAGCTTTTATGGCGTTCGAAAAGGTGAGCGGCAAAAATGTTCTGGCAGCTAATGTGTGGCAGGATATGACGGCATCGGGCCTGGTTACATTGCTCTGGGCGGGTCTCCTGCACGAAGATCCGAATTTGACGCTTGAGGAGGTAGCTGCTTTTATCCATCCCGGTAATATTCAGACGGTAGTTGATGTTTTACAGGAGGGATTTGGGGCAGCTATGCCGGAAAGTGGTGAAGCTGGCAATGAAAGCCCTTTAGTAATCAACCGCCCAATTGGTTAGATTTATGGGCCGTTGGGCGGCATGATCTGGGCCTAAGTGACCGGGAATTCTGGAATCTTACGCCAGCACAATTCTATGCGCTTTTGGAGAGGTTCAAGGTTCAGTATGAACGATCATTACATGGTTCGGCTCTAATATGTAGCACTTTAGCCAATATTCACCGTGATCCGAAAAAACAAATCAAACCGTTTAGTCCGCTTGATTTTTTGCCCTCCAGGCGAGAGCGGGAGGTGCAAACGGTAGAAGAGCAGATAAGAATTGTAATGGCAGTTAATGCAGCACTAGGCGGAAGTGATGAAAGGAGGTGACGGCATGCAAGCAGGAAATCTGGAGGTAGTATTAGAACTTGATTCGCAGCAGTTCCAGCAAGGAATAAACAAATCAATGGCTTTACTTCAGAATGCCAAACAGAGTTTTATACAGACTGGTAAATCCATGAGTGCGGCATTCCAGGGTGATATGGCAAAATCAATGTCAGCTATGGAGAAGGCCAGCCAATCGTATGCCCAGCTAGGCAATAAAATGGCCAAGGCTGTCACTACGCCTGAAAGTTCAGACGCAGGAATGGGTGATGCAGCGACTAGCGTCGATATGGTTGGTTCTAAACTATCTAACCTTAACGCCGGATTAGGAACTACAGGTGACATACTATCAAAGGTTGGTGCGGCCGTTGGCGCGTTGGGGCCTTTAGGTGAACAAATGAACATAGAGGGACTGGGAACTCTGGGTGAAACACTCGGAGGAATGGGAGGAACATTAACCACTGTGTCTGACGGGATTACAGCCCTGGGGACTGCCTTCACTGTTCTCGGTGGGCCAGTTAGTCTAATTGTTGCCGCTATTGCATTGATTGCAGCGGGTCTTTATTTGCTATGGACCAATAACGAAACCTTTAGAAATGGTGTGTTAACTGCTTGGGAGAGTATTCAAACTACCATTTCGACAGCCATAGCCAATATAACTGGATTTTTCAGCCAATGGGGAGCAACCATAAGCGGTGTGGTTAATCAAATCGGTGAGGGTATAAAGGCAGCCTTCGCTACCGCCATGGAAACCATCAGGGTAACAGTAGCCACTGTCCTGGATACTATTACTCTGGCCTGGGATGGATTAAAAACAGGCGCGGTTACAGCTATCCAGGGCCTATATGATGGTGTCTCAGGTATAATACAATCGTTAGTTGAATTCTTATCCAATACATGGACAACTATCAGCGAGGCAGCCGCAACGGTGTGGAACGGAATCAAAGAGGCAGCTCTTGGGGCCTGGGATCTTTTGAAAAGTGGAACTACCGAAAAAATGACTGAACTGAAAAACATACTTACTACCGCTTTAACCGCTATCGTAACCTGGGCTACCACCAAATGGACTGAATTTAAACAATCCTTTTTAAACATTTGGGATGCTGTCGTTAGTGGACTAAAAGGCCATGTTAACGGAATTGTAGGTATGGTTAACAAGATCATTGATGCCATGAACAGTATAAAGGTCGAAATACCCGAATGGGTTCCGGGGTTTGGTGGACAAAAATTCGGTATCAACCTCCCTCATGTTCCTACGCTGGGTGATGGAGGTATAGTGACCAGGGCTACTCTGGCTGTTATAGGAGAAGCCGGACCGGAAGCAGTCATACCGCTCAATAAGGTTTCCTCAGGCTTTGGAGGTAATGTGATCTTCAATATTAGTGGCCCTGACCCTGAAGAAGTGGTTAACCTTATTCAGAGGAAGCTTCTTAGAGTGGGGGTTAGAGAGTTATGATGAATATTAGTTTCACCATAGCTGGGATCGACCGTACTTCGGATATTATGATCGACTGGTCAGTTGAGCAGGTTCTCACCAATGAAGAAGATGCTTGCTCTTTTGTGGTTGTGGCTGGGGACAAGCCTTTTACCGGGGAGGAGATCGTTGTCCGTAACGACAATAAAAAGCTGTTTGCCGGTATTATCGATGTGGTGAAAGAGGATGCAAAAACCGGGCAGCTAACTTTTTTCAACTGCTCTGCCCGAGATTATTCCTATATGATTGATCGACGTCTGGTGGTTGAAACCTATGTCGATCAGAGAGCAGATGCTATTTTCAGGGATATAGTGGCCAAGTATGCTCATGGTTTTACAGTCAACAACGTTAACGCCAATGCTCCTTATATAGAAAGAATGGCTTTCAACTATAAACGGCCATCGGACTGTTTTAAGGAATTGTGTGATTACGTGGGCTGGGACTGGTATGTGGACTATGATAAGGACTTGCATTTTTTCAATCCCACAGAATTAGCGGAACAAGCCCCTATATTCGTTAATAGTGGATCGAAAATCAGGAAAATCAAACACAACATTGATACTGCAACACTAAGAAACCGGATTTTTGTTAATGGCGGAACGATGATGAGCGACTTCCAGACCTTGCAGTGGAAAGCTGACGGTGTTGCCAGGACCTGGTTGCTTCCCTGGGAACCTAATGAAGCATCACTAAAGGTGGGAGAGGCAGCCAAAACAATTGGCATAGAAAACGTTGATAATGAATCTGAGTGTGCATATCTTTTGAATCTAAAAGATAAATACCTTAAAGCATCGACGGCCACTCCTACCACTCTCAGTGGAACAACTATGGAACTGAGGGCTAAACAGGCAATTGATGTAATTACAGTGGTGGAAGATCTGGGAAGTCAGGAGGCTATTGCGGCTATTCAGGGCGGGGATGGCGTATACGAGCATATGATTGATGATGATTCGCTCTGTACGGTAGAAGCTGGTGAAGCCGCGGGAACGGCTGACTTGCTTCAACATGCTAATCCTCGTGTGAAGGGGAGTTTTGAAACTGAGATCGAAGGCTGGTCACCCGGCCAGCTGCTCAGAATAGAACTCCCCGAAAGAGGGATTAATGGTACTTTTTTGATTCAAAAAGTTAGCATTGGTTCCGCCTCACCAGATTATTTAACCTATAAGGTTGAATATGGGGGAAGGCTCATGGGGATTGCCGATTTCTTAAAAGCGATGCTATCCGCCCAGCAGAGCAAGAAAGGGAATGATACCAGGCTAATGCACAAGTATGTATATGGCAAAGATCAGGCTGGTGTAGCAGATGAACTGCTTACCAGTCTCGGGAGCTTACCCTATATTTGTGGGAGTACTGAAGCAATATGTGGATTGGTGGTGGTTTCTAATTGAATGAAAAATCGTTAATAAAAGGTGAATGGTATTTCGAACAGGCGGACGGTTCTATCCAGGGCCCGTTCGCCAATTTTATTACCTCCCTGGGCTTGGAGAAAATTGCGGAGAGGATTCAGGCATTTTCGGCCCCGTATCTGGTAATAGGTGATGATACGGCAGTTGGAGAAACGATTACCGAGATTTTCAGAAAACCAGTTTCGGTCATCAACCGCACCGGTAACCTGATAAGGTTCCGCACCCAACTGCTGCCTTCCGAAGCCAATGGAAACCACCAAAAGGTTTCCATATTTGTGGAAGGCAGTGATACAGCCGGTACCGGGACTATGCTGAACCTCTTAAAGCAACCCTGGTCCAAGGCGAATAATACTGTGCTCACGGTTGAGTGCAAGATATCAGTTCAGGGGGTGTAGAATGTGTGCGTTGTAAAAGAACGATGTGGAGGAGGTGCGATAAAGAATGCATGCCTTTAAAGATGGTGTATCAATAATTAATGAAGCCAATTTGAATGAGTTGCTTACAGTGCAGCCATTTACGTTGTTATACACAGGTTCTTTAATTGATAGCAAAACTGGAAATGGTGTGTTTACCAACGATGTATCTTTAAACAGTTATGCTTTCAGGTTTACGGCAACCGGTGTTAGTGCAATGAGCAGATTGGAGTTGGATCTTGATGCTGATGGCATTGGGCAAGATATGACTATTGAAGTTCGAGGATCAAATTTTGACCCGGCAGGATCAACTGATGGAACTTTATTAAAAACGGTTGTTGTACCTAAGGAGTTTTTGCCATCTAGCCATGGATACTGGTATGTACCGCTCAATTTAATGGGATTGACAGCCGGGGCCAACTACTGGATTATCATTAAAAAATGCGGTGATGCAACCAATCATTTTAACCTGGTAGGGGAATCCTCTCAGGATGCAGCTCATCCCTGTTATTATCGCGCAGCATCAAGTGGGGTGTGGACAGGTAATAATGCACTGCATTTTAAGATGTATTCCGGAAATACGGGTGTACCTATACACGAAATTTATGGTACCAATGGATACATTACCATACTATATTCTTCTGGAGTACCGTCCACAGAATACCTTTATCTTCCTCCAAGTGATGGTGCGGCAGGCGGAATCAGGAAAAAGATTAATTATACCTATAATGCTGGAATATTGACAGGAGGTGAATTCCTATGATGGGGTTAGCTGGGGAGATGATTGGATGGTTAGGTTATCATCTGGGTCTTAGAACAGATGGATCAGACCCTTCAGGAAGTTTACATGCTAAGGCGGTTGATTTGAAGAATTATGTAAGTACAGTTAATTCCACAATTTCACATGCGCCATTCGCAGGAACCAAACAAGTAGCGATTGCAGAAGGCTCATGCCAAGCCGCATATACCTCTACAAATTATTTCGTGAACATACCTGGACCTGTAACTATTTTGGGAGGATATTTAGTCTTAATGTTTGTGGGGCGCAATCTAAACATTCAGGTTAAAATGGATAATTATACTTCGTCAATCAATGGATACAATTGCCAGCAAGGTTATTACAGTAGTTATGAAAATAATTATTGGTTAAATCAATTGGGTTTAATGGATCCAGTTGATTACAGTACATGGTATAACAACGGAAATTTAGGAACTTCGGGAAAATTAAAAGTCCCGGGGTATGCGGTAATTAGATTACCTCAACAAGTACCGATAAGCACTTCGTTTCAGATATCGACCGGAGGAAGTACTGAGAACAACCAGGTTTATGCCAGATGGGGAGTCTTTTATATACCTAAATAGAGAGGAGAAAGTAAAAATTGTCAACACTTATCAAAGGTGATTCAATATACGAATTAAATGATGAGACTGGAGCGATATCTAGTATTGGAAACGTAAGAAAAATGGTTGTTGAGGCAATGCCGATTGATGCAAGTTCTATCTCATTTAGTTTAAAAGAAATCAGTTATAATGGGTCAGCATTAAACGATAACGGTAAGGTAGCTATTATGGTATATCATGAAGAGGTTTTGCTAAACGAGTTTGAGGAAGACTGCATCTCTGGCCAGGCAAATTTCGATTTGTCTTTCCCGCACCAGGGAAAGTTTATGGTCTATGCCGGTTTATCATCTATTACCTGCCAAATGGCTGAAAAGGAGGTAATTATAAGTGGCTAAACATGAAGTGAGTCCCAGCAGTGAAGCCATAAAACGACAGGAAGAAGCAAATAAAGCTGACCTGATCGGGCATTTCATGGTGGAGCAGTGCTTAAAAAACCATGAAATACAAAGCCAATTAGAAGCATTGGGGCAGGGCTTGGTGCAATTCTTATTAAAGAATGGTGGTGCTGTATGATGAGTAAAGAATACAACTTTTGGGAAAGGGCTTATTCTTTAAATTGGGCCTCGGAAGAAGACTTGAGTAGGGCTGTCGTATTAGGCATGATAACTGAACAAGAAAAACAAAAGATTATGGAATAAACAATGACTTAAGCACCCTATTCGTTTTATAGATAGTGTTAGCCAAAGGTGTAACCAGGCGGATAAAAAGAGGTGAGTGCGATATACCAAAGTAGTTTTGCTACCATTAAACAATTTCTTACTAACACGTTTCCTACAATAACGAACATATATTTTAATAACCTCCCGGCTGGGTTCGCAAGACCCAGCTTTTTTGTTGAGTTACTTAGGGGAACGAGTGAGGATCTGAACCGAGACAAATACCATAATAAAATAATCTGGCAGATAGTATATTACGCGCCCCTGGATCAGGATGGCAACGTCAATGTGCTGGAGCAGTTAAGTATTACGGAGCAACTTCAGCAAAAACTGATGGAAGCTATGATGCTGACTGCTCCTGATGGAACGCAATATCAAATACTTAGTCTGGAAGTCGAATCCCGGGACAAACAACTCTATTGCACAATAGGTTTGGGAGCATTAAGTACCCGACCGCAAGCCCAGTATGATCTTATGCAGATTATTAATAACGATTTTAAGGAGGGATAACTGTGGGATTACCTTCAGTTAATATTATTTTTCAAAGCAAGGCTATTAAAGCTATTGAGCAAGGCGCTGTGGGGATACTGGCCCTAGTACTAAAAGACAGCAGCATTACAAATCTGACCGAGTATAAGTTGTTGGATATTGCCGACATACCTAATACTTTATCGGAGACCAACCAAATGTATCTGGAACATGCATTTATGGGTACTCCCAAGGAGATCAAAGCCGTGGTAATACCCAATTCGGCTGCTGATTACTCGACAGCTTTGAATTATCTGGAAACCATCAAATTCAATATCCTGGCTATTCCCGGTATTGCAGTTGCTAGTACCAGTACGGTGGCAACCTGGGCAAAAAGCATGCGGGACAACAAAGAACGCAAGATTATGGTGGTATTGCCTAATGAAAGTGCAGATCATGAAGCAGTGATCAACTTCACTACGGAAAACATAGTGATGAAAGGAAATACCTATTCCGCCAGCCAGTTTACAGCTAGAATTGCGGGCTTGATCGCTGGTCTTCCATTAACAATATCCCCAACTTTCCGGGTACTGCCTGAGATTAATGATGTGCCCAAGTTAACTAAAGCTGAGGCGGATACTAAAATCAACGCCGGGCAATTGATTCTATACCACGATGGAGAAAAGGTGAAAATCGCGCGCGGTGTTACCAGTCTGGTAACCACTACTGAAGCCAAAGGGGCAGACTGGAAGAAGGTCAAGCTGGTAAGGATTCTGGACATGGTTTACCACGATATTAAGGAAACCATTGAGGACGAGTACATAGGCTCGGTTCAGAATAGTTATCCCAATAAATTATTGTTGATAGCAGCTATCAATGCCTACTATGAAACCTTGGAACTCGAAAGGGTTCTGGACCCTGGCAAAAACCTTTGTCACATCAATGTTCCCGCCCAAAAAATCTATCTGAAAAGCATCGGTGAGCCTGTCGATAGCTGGAAAGAGCAGCAGATCAAAGAAGCTAATACCAGGGATAAGGTATTCCTCCTATCCTCGGTTAGACCGCTGGATGCGATTGAAGATGTTAACTTAGTCATTAATTTATAAGATAGGGGGTAATATAATTGGCAACTGCTGAAAACATTATGAACGGTACTTTTGGCGAGATATGGCTGGATGGAGAAAAAGTCGCCGAGGCCTACGGTCTGGAAGCTAAAGTTGAATTGGAAAAAGAAGAAATCGCCATGTGTGGCCGTCTGGGGATGGATACCAAGTTAACCGGTTATAAGGGAACCGGTACCCTCAAAATGTATAAGATGAACAGCCGTATGATGTTAAAACTCAGTGATAGCATTAAGCAGGGGATAAATCCTCGCCTGCAGATTCTCTCTGCCCTGGCCGATCCGGCTGCAAGTGGTGCTGAACGTATATTAATCAAAGACGCAGCTTTTAATGATCTGTCCCTGGCCAACTGGGAAGTAAAAACAAAAGGTGTATTGGAGTGTGCGTTCACCTTTAGCAATTGGGAACTTCTAGATACGGTTAACGGTTAAGCTATAAGGAGGACTGATTTATGAGTCAAACACTTGATATGCTACTGAGCATTAATCCTGAAGACATTGTAAGCAAGCCCCGCAAACAATTATACATGGCCAGAATTTCTGATCTGGCAGGTTCAAAAGTCTATTTTACAATCCAGGCATTGACACTGGATGAGGCTAAAGAAATTCGGGAAAATGCTTCTAAAATTCGTTTTAATAAAGCTCACGAACGCGAAGATTATTATGATGATGAAGAAGCCGCTCTTTTTTGCATCTTAAAAGGAGTAGTAGATCCGGATCTGAAGGATAAACGACTGTTAGAGAAATTATCTGTGCCTACTCCCAAAGATCTGTTAAAAAAACTGCTTTTATCAGGTGAGATTGCCAATATTAGCGAACAAATCATGAATCTAAGTGGTTTTAATTCTCTGGGCGAAACAGATGGGGAAGAAATAAAAAACTTATAAAAAATGATGGCCTGGCCTATATGATTCATTACTATGCTCAGAAAGGCATGCGGCCATCAGAAATTTTTAACGCACCGGAAGGTGAAAAGACTTTCCTCTACTGGTCAATGGTAACAGA
>CAZEDT010000038.1:0-37820 GCA_964510795.1 uncultured Syntrophomonas sp. | reverse complement strand
CGGCTACCGTACCACTTACTCCTACATTTCCGCTGACGGCCACGGTGCCACTTACACCAACATTGCCACTGATTGTAACACTTCCACTGGTCGCAATAGTACCGGCTACTTCCATTCTACCGCTGCTATCAGTTAGAAATGAGGTTATGCTTCCACTGCTATCAGCACCAAATATTCTAATTCGCGCGGCATCTGCATAATCTTGAAAAATCTTATAGTTTGGCAATCTATCTCTCTCCTTTCTTATTGAATTGAGAGTCCCATGGTAAAAACTCCTGCTTTAGTGTATTAATATAGAATTTTAACTGTTACTTCCAAATCAGTTATTTTTTTCAGTAACAAAGTGTTTATTTTGAGCCTGCCGGTATTAATACTGCGCCTGAAAATAAATTGCAATGGGGTTGCTGTTATCATTCTCACTGTAGTATTGGATTCTAATATACTTCACATAGAACATTTCCACTGCCGTCTTTACCTGCCCAGGACCCACTAATACTGGTACCGATTCATCCGTCCAGTTAATCCCATTCGGGCTGTATTGCAAATTAATGAAAACATTGTCACTTCCTTTATTAATAACAATAAAGGAATAAACACTGAATTTAGATACATCTCGAGCGATGGAATTTTTCGGTGTAGCCTCGGCTATCTCTTCCTCCAAAAGGTTTACACTCCTTTTCCTCACATGAGCAATCACCTCTACTGGCCCCTTGACCCGTACCGGCTCGATAATTCTCCCTAGTTCCTGAACACTTGCTATGTTGAGTCTGCCTTGAGCATCAGTACTGTACTTGTCAACCGGGAAAACCCTTCTGAATATGACCTCTGACAATAAGACCGTTCCACAGCCATGAACACCTAGTTCCAAATAAGCATAGTCAAAGTCATCAGGCACGGTCACCACACCATAATAAAAAGGACAATTCGGCTTAATTTCAAAATTCAAAGTCTCATGAGTCGTATCCCCGGAAGTTGAAGAGTAAAAATGAACTATTATACGGATGTGACTTCGATAATAGCCTTTTAAACAGACCCCAACCTCCCAGACCTGCCTTTCAAAAACCGGTATACGGTATTTTTGTTTTTGCTCTATACTGGAAAAAGAATGGGTCCAGTTGCTAAATCTTATGCCATGACTTTTTTTATCCCAGACTATCGTACTCCCCGGGTGCTGATGTTTATGCCAGCCCGCAGCAAAATTGCCCGCCTGATTGGCAAATACAAAATTATGATTATATATTTGGTTACTGGTAGTTTCTGGTATCATCCAATTCATTGCTCTCACCTCGGCATCTCCTTTTATAATGTCATAACTCCCATGATTATCCCCCTCTGTAATAGCTGGCCTTAACAAGAACCGGAGTATTAATTATTTTTCACCTTACTTCAATGTATTCTCGTTAAATGTAAGTGGTTCCATATTTTTCTGCAGTTCCGAGCAGTTGGATAATTGCATATATTTAACACAAGACATTTATTGGTTTTAATTAAATGAAGCGGAGGTACGCAGGTGGATTTAGCGAAAAAAAAGATCCTGGTAACTGGTGCAGATGGTTTTATCGGCTCGCAGCTAGTCGAAAACCTGGTTAAGAATGAACATGACGTACGGGCTTTGGTCTTATATAATTCCTTTAATTCCTGGGGATGGCTGGATCATTGCCCTCCTGACATCCATACTAAACTGGATGTCTTCCCGGGAGATATCCGTGACTCCTATCAAATAAGAAAAGCCATGCAGGATTGTCAGGTAGTAATTCACCTGGCTGCCCTGGTGGGGATTCCCTATTCCTATCAAGCCCCAGCAAGCTATCTGGATACCAATATAAAAGGAACTCTCAATATCCTGCAAGCAGCTCTGGATATGGGGATTGAAAAAGTTGTCCATACCTCCAGCAGTGAAGTTTATGGTTCGGCCAGGTGGGTACCCATGGATGAAGAACATCCCCTGCAGGCCCAATCTCCTTATTCCGCCAGTAAAATTGGCGCTGACCAGCTAGCTTTATCTTTTCATCGCTCTTTTGGACTTCCAGTAGCTATCATTCGTCCGTTTAACACCTATGGTCCCCGTCAATCGGCCCGGGCAGTAATTCCCACTATAATAAGCCAGCTTAATGACGGAAAACACAGTATTCGCCTGGGTTCACTCTACCCCACCCGAGACTTCAACTATGTCGAAGATACTATAAATGGCTTTATAGCCATTGCTTCCAGTGATAAATCTATCGGTCAAGTTATTAATATCGGCAGTAATTATGAAATATCCATTGGTGAACTGCCTCAACTGATTGCTGATATTATAGGTGTCAAGGTGAAGATTGAGGCTGATCCAAACCGCCTGCGACCTGAAAACAGTGAAGTTGACCGTCTTTGGGCAGATAATCGTAAAGCCCAAAGACTCTTAGGATGGGAACCGGAATATGGAGGCCAAGAAGGATTGATTAGAGGTTTGACTAAAACCATTGCCTGGTTCAGTCAGGCTTCGAATCTTAAACAATACCACAGTGAAAGGTATAATATATGAAGAATTTTGGAGATGCAGAATCTATTCTGCAGAGACTCACGAGTATTTTACCGGTTGATGACCGCCCCCTGGCTCTGCATGCACCTTGTTTTCAAGGGAATGAATGGGCTTATGTAAAGGATTGTTTAGACACTGGCTGGGTATCATCAGCTGGTGAGTATGTTCAATCCTTCGAAAAAAAATTGGCCGAATATACCGGTATGCAACATGTAGTAGCCGTCGTTAATGGCACCGCCGCTTTATATCTGGCCTTATTAATACTGGGTATAAAAGCTGATGATGAAGTTCTGGTACCCGCCTTAACTTTTGTAGCCACCGCTAATGCCATCAGCTACTGCGGAGCCATACCCCACTTTGTAGATAGTGAATTGAGCAATTTGGGAATAGATGCCTATAAACTTGATACCTACCTGGAGGGAATAGCGGAAATGCGTTCTGATATCTGTTACAACCGGGTAAATGGACACAGAATTAAAGCGGTAGTTCCCATGCATACCTTTGGACAACCGGTTGATATGGACCCACTACTGGCAGTCTGCGAGAAGTACCATCTTGATCTGATTGAGGATGCTGCTGAAGCACTCGGGACTTTCTACAAAGGTCAGCACATGGGACACTGGGGACGACTGTCTATACTTAGTTTTAATGGTAATAAAATCGTGACTTGCGGAGGAGGCGGAGCTATCCTTAGCCAGGACAAAGATCTGGCCGAACAAGCTCGACACCTCTCCACCCAGGCTAAATTACCTCATCCCTGGTTATTCCAACACGATATGATAGGCTATAACTATCGCCTGCCAAACCTCAACGCCGCCTTAGGCTGTGCTCAATTGGAAGAACTGCCTGCCTTCCTGACCGCCAAAAGAAACCTGGCTGAGTATTACCAGCAGTCACTCCAGGATCTAAGTGTTTGTACTGTCTACCATGAAGCTAGCTTTGCCTGCAGTAATTACTGGCTAAACATTCTGCTGCTGGATGATAAAATTGCCTCGGTACGTGATCGATTGCTAACCATGGCCCATAAGCAAGGTATTATGCTGCGCCCGGCCTGGAATCTCCTGTGCCATCTTCCCATATATCAAAACTGTCCCCGTATGGATTTATCCCAGGCAGAAAGCCTGGTTGGAAGGATCATCAATCTGCCCAGCAGTGTCGAACTGGCTAGAAAACTTATTCAATCCGGCTCGGTCAGCTAACGGATAATACCATACTAGTACCACGATTTGTTAGTAAGCAGGTCAACTTCCTGGACCTACATTTATTGGCCTGCTCTTAGCTGCTTGAGTAAACACAGGGGAATTGGCACCAAGGTGTTTTTTCTCATACGTTAACCATTAACCCGCCCACACCAGCGTAGGTTCCTATGGTGGCGCCCATTTCTGCAATTATTATCTCCTTTTTCGGATGGTACTTGTCAGTTATAGCCCCGGCTAACTTGGCGGCATCTTCCGGGCAAGCGACATGGCTGATACCGATGAGCTTTTCCTGTACAGTATCGCCCAGTAATTCACCCAACATATTCACCAGACAGTTTAGAGCTTTTTTTCTGCCTCTGACCTTTTCCACTACTTCAGGTACACCTTGATGATTGCCTCTTAGAATGGGCTTAATATTGAGAACATTACCGGCCATTCCTTGTAATTTGCTCAGACGACCTCCTTTGACTACGTTTTCCAATGTATCCAGGGTGAATAGTACTTCCCGGTTCTTTCTCAGGTTAGATAATTGCTCTACTATAGTGCCCAGGCTAAATCCTCGAGCTGCCATGCAAGCAGCATTAATGGCTGCAATGCCGGTTCCCAACGAGGCAGTTAAAGTATCAAATACCCTGATGTTGTCGCTGCCAACCATTTGGCTGGCCAGCATCGCGGTTTGATAGGTGCTGCTGAGGCCCGACGAAAGGCTCACAAACAGGACCTGCCCAGCCTCCCTGAGTCCCTTTTCAAAACAGGCAACCAAAGCAGCCGGATCGGGGGCCGAAGTTTTAGGCAGACTTTTGGATGATTGCATCTTCTCAATAAACATAGCGGGGCTGATTTCGAAACGGTCCAAGAATGTATGACCATCTTCAAAGGTTATTTTCAAAGGCATCATATCGATATGGTATTTATCCAACTCTGCTTCGGGCAAATCACAAGACGTATCAGTAATTACTCTAACCATCATCAAGGCTATACCCCCATTCTGAATTTCCCATTTAAGCAAGCATGCTATGTAATACCAAATAAAGGTGGACATTACTTGAATCACAGAGTTTATACCTAAACTGTTTACACAATTACATATTTAAATCAAAACCAGTAATACACAAGTATAATTTTACCATATAGGTTTATTATGCCAAGGCAATGAGCGCTTGCTTCTATATATCTTTATCGTAAATGGCTTGTTAATATGCCCGGACTTCCGTAATATCACATTGACCTGGCTCTGACTGTATAGTATAATTGTTCAATCAATAAAGGGGAGCTGGATGAATCCGGCTGAGAGTGGATCTGGAATGGTCCTGACCCTGGAACCTGATCTGGGTAATGCCAGCGTAGGGAGCATAATAATGCTGTTTTCTTATCGCTCCTTACCTGGTTTCAGGCAAGGATTTTATTTTTTCTGATAAGGAGCGGATTTTATGCCCGAAGCCAATTTAAGTTTGAAGGTATTGCCGGTGGTAGCTGAAGCCGATATTTATCCGGTGGTTGATCAGGTTATTGCCATGATTAAGAATTCTGGCCTCAACTATGTTGTCAGTCCTAATGACACCACCATAGAAGGTGATCTGGATAGCTTGTTAAACCTGGTTAAAAAAGCCCAGGAAGTATGTGTTGCGGCTGGAGCACCCCGGGTAATATCCTTAGTAACGATTGATTACAAACCTGATGGGGTGACCATGGATGAAAAGATCTCCAAATACAGCGGCTAAGGTTTTGCCTCTAGGTGCCATATTAGTATTCCTGCTCTTGTGGGAAGTCGGGGTACGATTTTCTTCGACGCCTCCCTGGCTTTTGCCGTCACCCAGCCAAGTATTAGTCAGCCTGTTTAAAATACGTTTTTTGTTAATGCCCCATACGATCACTACCCTGCTGGAAGCGGGGTTGGGTTTGCTGCTGTCGCTTCTGATAGCCATCATTATGGCTTTGTTGATGGATAGCTTTTATTGGGTAAAACAGGCCTTATATCCCCTGGTAATTATTTCGCAGACCATTCCCCTGATTGTACTTACAGTCCTTTTTGTAATCTGGTTCGGCTTTGGCCTGCTGCCCAAAGTCCTGGTAGTCATCCTGGTGGGCTTTTTCCCTATATTGATAAATCTGATGAATGGCCTGGACTCGGTGGACTACGATCAGATTCAACTTTTTCGCTCTATGGGTGCTGGGCGTCTCGCGATAATAAAAATGGTTAAATTACCGGCTGCACTGCCAGCTTTTTTTGCCGGACTAAGGATATCTGCTACCTACAGTATAATGGGGGCCATAATAGGCGAATGGATGGGGGCCGAAGAAGGTCTGGGCTACTTCATGACTCTGGCCCAAAAAGGCTATCAAACTGACCAGGTCCTGGCTACCGTCATAGTGATATGCTTCCTCAGTTTATTACTGGTTAAAATAGTAGATCTGCTGGAATACCTGCTGGTACCCTGGAATCGTTAATAACAACTGAGCCAGTAAGTCAATAAAAAAGCCAATAAAAAGAACGTCCCTTTGTTGGCTCCTTTGTTGGCTCCATTATCGAAAGGAGAGAATATATGAGAAAATCTTTTAGTTGGCTATTGATTCTGATTTTGCTCTTATCCATGGCGGGATGTACGACTAATAAAGAGGCAGAAAAAGAGACTCCGCTGGAAAAAGTCACAGTGTTACTGGATTGGTTTCCCACCACAAACCATACCGGCTTATATGTAGCTCAGGAGAAAGGTTACTTTAAAGAAGCTGGCTTGGACGTTAAAATTACGCAAGCCACGGAAGGGGGTACCTCCCAGGTAGTAGCAGCTGGCAAAGCCGATTTTGGTATCTCTTATCAGGAGGATGTCACCACCGCTCGCTCCGAAAATGTTCCCGTAGTAGCCTTGGCAGCTATCATTCAGCACAACACTTCAGGTTTTGCTGCTCCAGTTACGAAAGGCATAAAGACTCCCACGGATTTCGCAGGCAGGACCTACGGTGGCTGGGGCTCACCTATCGAAAGTGCATTTATTAAATTTCTTATGGAAAAAAATAAGGCTGATTTTAACACTGTCAAAATCGTCAACATGGGTTCAGCCGATTTCTTCACCAGCGTGGAGAACAATGTTGATTTTGCCTGGATTTATTATGGCTGGACGGGTATTGAAGCCGAACAAAGAAATATGCCCCTTAATTTTATTGCCTTGAAAGATCAAGCTCCGGCCCTGGATTTCTATAGCCCCCTCATCATCAGCAGTGAAGCTAAAATTTCCAAAAATCCGGAGCTGGTGAAAAAGTTCATGCAGGCCAGCAGTAAGGGTTATCAATATGCGATTTCTCATCCCACGGAAGCCGGCCAAATACTCATAAAAAGTGTACCCGAAATCAATAAAGAACTGGTCATGGCCAGTCAGGCCTATCTTTCCCCCCGCTATCAGGAAGACGCCCCGCGCTGGGGAGAAATGAAGCCGGAAGTCTGGAAGAATTTTGCCGATTTTATGTATGAAAATAAACTGATTAAGAACAATATTGATTCAAGCAAAGCTTTCACGAACCAATTCCTGCCCTAGATTTGTAATTAAAATAATAATAGAGGGGGTGCTATGCCATAAAGATTGAAGCTAACCAAGTCAGTAAATCATTGGACCAGATTCATACCCTGGACCAGGTCTCCTTGCAGCTGGACCAGGACGAATTCGTGGTCATTATTGGCCCCAGCGGCTGTGGGAAGAGCACCCTCTTTAATATAATTGCCGGATTAATTGAGCCTGATCAAGGAACTATTTGGATTGACGGGCAAGATTGGACAGGCAAGACTGGCAGAATCAGCTATATGCAGCAAAAGGATCTGCTGCTGCCTTCCCGCAACATCCTGGACAACGTCTGTATTCCTCTGCTATTAAAAGGGATGTCCAAGAAAAAAGCTCGTGAAGAAGCGGTTACCTATTTGCAGGATTTTGGTCTGGAGGGCTTTGCTAACTATTATCCTCAACAACTTTCCGGCGGTATGCGGCAGCGGGCGGCTTTATTACGAACCTATCTACAGGCTAGTGACATTCTGCTTCTGGATGAGCCCTTTGCAGCTCTGGATGCAATCAATCGGCGCAACATGCAGCTCTGGCTGAAAAAGCTATGCCAACAGTATAAATCTTCAGTACTATTTATTACTCATGACATTGAGGAAGCTCTGCTTCTGGCGGACCGGATTTATATTTTTTCCGCCCGCCCGGCTCGGATACTACTGGAAATAACTCTTAACCAGGATACCAAGCATGCATTGGTCAAAGAAAAAATCCTTTCTATATTGGAGGAAGAATCGGTAAAGGAAAACCTAATGTAGCTTTAAACTGGTTGGGGGAAGGTGGTTCTATGGTGGGGGCAACAAGATTGTTCGCCCTTGGATTAGCTTTAAGTATAGGGAAAAGGCCGGGGCAGATACATCTATCGTGCGGAATATGGGTCTGCCCCGACTATACTACCTGAAGATTACTCGATTGACTTTGGTTCAGGCTGGTCTCCCATTTCTTACAGCGATCACCCCAGTAGGCTAGCATCTCCTGATCGCGTTTTATCCCTACTACTTCGCAGAGATTGGCACATCCCTTGCATTCGTGACTGCTGCTGCGGAATTTTCCATCCATGATAAAATCCTGGCCTCGGTATTGACTGTTTTGCCTGCCGGCATGTACCTTTTCACGAGCCAGGATGGCCGCACCGATGGCACCCATTACGTCATAATGGCGGGGAATATGAATTTGTCTCTGCAACACTTTTTCGAAGGCGGTCTTTAGGCCCACATTAGCAGCTACTCCCCCCTGGAAAACCACCGGATCTTCAATTTTCTTGCCTTTGGCGACATTGTTAAGGTAGTTTCTTACCAAGGCTTCGCATAAACCCATCATAATATCTTCCATAGGAAATCCCATCTGCTGCTTGTGAATCATATCTGATTCCGCAAAAACGCCACATCTTCCTGCTATCCTAACTGCCTGCCGGGAAAGAGCAGCTCTCCCGCCGAAATCTTCTATTTCAATGTTCAACCGGGAGGCTTGTTGATCCAAAAATGAGCCCGTACCCGCGGCACAGACCGTATTCATAGCAAAATCATTAACTACACCGTTTTTTATAAGAATTATTTTAGAATCCTGTCCGCCAATCTCGATGATAGTGCGTACTTCTGGAAAAATGTGGGCGGCTGCTACAGCATGAGCAGTTATTTCATTTTTTATAATATCTGCACCCATTAGGGTAGCGGCCAAATTACGACCACTGCCGGTTGTCCCAACACCTTTAACATTTACGTCTTCACAATCAGCCATCAAATCACTAAAACCAGTCTGAATAGCTTGCACCGGATTGCCCAGGGTACGCTTATAAATCTTTTTTACTATCTCAAATTGATTGTTCATTAAGACAAAATTGCTGCTCACGGAACCGATGTCTACTCCTAGATAAACGTTCAAGCCTGCGCCTCCTTAAGATCAGTTGCTGTATACTTACGACGGTAAACCATATCGGTGAATGCTTCCAGACGGGTTTGAATTCCTGCTGTACCGGACAGCTCGTCAAACCACAGAGTCATACAGGGAATCCCCTCTTTCTCACTTACCAGCGGCAGAATAGACTGAGCCACTATTTCTGGCATGCAGGTTAGTGGCCCGATTTGAATGACCCCATCATAGCCCTGGCGAGCGAAATCCACGCTTGATCCCACTGTTTCCTGTCCATGCCCACCTACCCAGTAATTAAGATAAGGTTGTGCCGAGGCAATTATTCTTTTACGGGAAGACTTCTTAATATGCCCCCCCACTAGATGGTCATTTATCCAATCAGTCAAATAGATAGATCTCTGCACTTCCACCCCCATATGATTTAAGAGCCTGATTATCTCATAATTCGCTGCTGGTTCCAGGATAGTGTAAATCTCACCTACCAAACCGATTCTCAGAATTGGTTGATTAACCATCTCCACCGCACGCATGGCCTGCACCGCTTCTCGGGCGGCTCTAAGGGTTTGCTTCTTATTGTTTGCCTCATCAATTGCCTGTATAGCCTGCTGGTATATCTTCTCCACTTGTTGTTTATTTATCGCACGTGGCAAGCAGTATTCCAGTCCCTTTTCTACAATCTCCATGGCACCCAATTTAACCCAGCCGAAGTTGATAGCCTTCAGAGCTTCCCATAGGCTTACATTTTGGCCCAAGCCTTTTAACTGGATGATTAACTCAGATAACTTGGAATCAGGGGCTTCTAGTACTACCAGTTTAAAATCATAACCCAGATCCTTTAAAATTTCTCTTTCCACCTGGGCATAATAGCCAAAGCGGCAAGGCCCCCAGCCTCCGCCCATTACGATAGTATCAGCACCTAATTCCAGCGCTTCAATGAAGTTACCGACATTAATTTTCATTGGCATGCAGGCAAATTCCGGAGAATATTTCATGCCCAGTTCCAGGGTCCGTTTAGTGACGGCCGGAGGGGGTATAACCTCCAGCTTTAACCCTGACAATACCGCTTTAAGGGCTATATGCAGATTACCCATGTGCGGGAAGCTTACTTTCAAGGTCAATATCCCTCCTTCTGCGCAACATGTCACAAAATGCTTCCAGCCGGGTTAGCAATCCGGCTTCTCCGGTATGTTCATCGATAGTTAGCATCATAAATGGCTGGTTAGAAATTTTGCGTTCAATAAGGTCCCCAATCATGGAGTCAGGACCACAGCCAAAGCAGGCTAAGTAAATAATTCCGTCAATTTCAGGATTTACAGCCATATGTAAGGCAGCCCCAACTGACTTCCTGCCCAGTGTCCAGAATACTCTTTTGGGTAACGTGGCAGCTTCTCTTTCGATCTCATCTTGGTCACAACCATCTACCAGATGGACCCGGCACCCCATAGCTCTTAACCGTTCAATAAGATTCATGCTAATGCATTGATCGTACAAGGAATAACCATGTCCCAGCACTCCAACCTGTAAATCACAGGCAGATGGCAAGGGTATAATTTTTTTACCTTCCCAGATTTCAATAGCTTCAGTGGTACTATAGCCTTTATCACAAATTTCAAGACAGTTATGCAGTTCCGCCATTCCATGCCGGTATGCCCGAGTAACCGCTTTAGCATCTGAAGTAAAGATCCTACCGACCCGGCTGACTTCTTGCTGCAACAGGTTTTTCTTATTGCTTAAATCAACCAGCATATCGATTATCGGCGGAAGATCAGGTATAGCCGCTTTGATCATATCAGGCACTCCCATAAACTTGGGACAGATATAGCTTCTAGCCTCAACACTTACCAGGCGAGGCATAAATATATAGTCCGGTTTCTGAGCACAGAGTTCCTGAACGTGACCGAAATAGACCTTAACCGGGAAACAGGCCTCGTCCACAGCTGTGGCGATACCCTGCTCCACAATTTGTCGGTTGGTCGGTCCCGAACTTATTACAGCCGCTCCCAGATCTTTAAAAAAGGTTTTCCACAAGGGATAATAGTAATGGTAAAAAAGCCCCTGAGGTATACCCACTGTAGTCATTAGCTACCCCCCTAATAATTTCCGATTTCGCAGATTGCGTAGTTGTCAAGGGGACGGGGTTGTTGACACATTTTTGGTATCTCGGGATGTGTCAACAACCCCGTCCCCTTGACAACTTGACAATAGCTAGTAACTAACCTTTGGGATTGAATAAAATCGCCGCCAAGTAACCGAATACAATGGCTGCGGTTATGCCGGCAGCAGTGGCGGCAACTCCGCCGCTAAACGCGCCTAACAGGCCCTTCTGTTTTACACCTTCTATTGCCCCTTGAGCCAGACTGTGACCAAATCCGCTTAAGGGAATGGTAGCGCCGGCCCCGGCTAAATCGACCAGTGGTTGGTATAAGCCAACTGCACTAAGGAAGGCACCTGTAGTAATAAAGCCCACCAAGATATGGCCGGGAGTAATACCGGGTTTAGTCAGATCCATAGCCAACTGTCCGATAACGCACAGTCCACCACCTATTAAAAAAGCCATTAAATATGACATAAATACAGCCTCCATATGGATAGAATATTTCCAGTTGCCACCAGCTTTAAACATTTTCGATCGCTACCGCATGAGCAATCCCTGGAATGCTCTCGCCTTGAAAGGTAGCGATAGGACTCATTAGGGCTCCGGTAGCTACAAAAAGCAACCGATTTATTTCTTTACGGGCCATTTTAATTAATAAGGGACCGCACAACATACACGCCGAGCACCCGCAGCCACTACCGCCTGAGTTAACTCCCTGTAAACCGTCGTAGAGTAAAACTCCACAATCGCTATAATTCGGTGCAGGAACCACTCCGCCTTGAATTAACAATTCATTGGCAAGATTCATCCCGATTGCTCCTAAGTCGCCGGTTACAATTAAATCGTAATAGTCGCTGGCCAGGCCAGTGTCCTGGAAATGGGCCTTTATCGTGTTGGCAGCAGCCGGGGCCATAGCCGCACCCATATTGGCTGCATCGGTTATCCCCATATCAACCACCCGACCGATAGTAACACTGGTTACCCGCGGACCAACCCCCTGATTCTCCAGAACAATGGCTCCAGCTGCTGTAGCGGTCCATTGGGATGATGCAGCGCTCTGTACCCCCTGCTCGACAGGAAAACGGAACTGCCTTTCAGCAGTATAATGATGACTGCAGGTCGCTGGAACCACACGTTCGAAAAAGCCGCCATCAATCAGCATGGCTGCAATTAATAAAGACTCAGCCATAGTTGAACAGGCTCCATATAGTCCCAGGAAGGGGATATTCAATTCACGAGCAGCATAGTTGGAGGAAATAGTCTGGTTGAGAAGGTCGCCAGACAAAAGCAGTTCCGCATCCATAGGCAATAAACCTTGTTTAGCCAACGCCATTTTGACTGTCTCTCGGAGTATCTTATTTTCAGCCTTTTCCCAACTAGCTTCCCCGAAGTAATAATCACCCAACACCCAGTCGAAATCCTGTGTCCAGGGTCCCTCTCCCTCTTTCGGCCCCACCAAGGAAGCCCAGGAAGTGATAATCGGCGGGTTAAAAAAACTCACTGTCTGCATGCCCTTTTTTTTTGTCAATGCCATATAAATTCCGCCTTATTGCTTAATTAATGAAAAACGTAATAAGACCGATTAATACTGAAGCGGTAAACCCAAAAAGCAAGGTTGGACCAGCAATGCTAAAGATGCGTGCCCCTACCCCAAAGATATAACCTTCTCTCTTAAATTCCATTGCCGATGCTACTATAACGTTGGCAAATCCCGTAATCGGTACGATGGAACCAGCACCAGCTTTTTGCCCGATCTTATCATATACACCTAAACCTGTGAGCAAGGCTCCCAAAAATACCATAATAACCGCAGTAGCGGCTCCGGCATCGTTCTTATTCAAGCCCCGACTAAGCAAATAACTAATAAATAACTGACCGATTAAGCAAATCAAACCGCCCACTACGAAAGCCCAGAGGCAATTAGTCAACACGGGAGGCTTGGGCTTAATTCGATTAACCAGATTTTGATATTCTTGCTTTTCAGCCGCTTTAAGAGCTTCACTCTTCTCTCCGTACACGGTATTTCACCCCTTAATAAGGTATTATGGGCTGTGGAGGAAAGAATTATTCATACCTCAGCTTTCGCAGTAAAAGTGAACAGGGGGACGGTTCTCTTGTTCATCCCCTAGCGCCTTAACTGGATGAACAAGAGAACCGTCCCTCTGTTCACTTTTATGTGCTTATTCTGTATAGGCTATTTTTATAGTAGCCTTATATTCGATAATCTGATCATCCTGGCAGTCAGCGGTCCAGTTATATACTTCTACACCGGTAATGTTACCCACATCGCGGGAGGCCTCTTTAACGGCACTTCTTACTGCGTCATGCCAATCTTTTTTTGACTCACCTACTATTTCTGCTACTTTAACCTGCATTACTATTACCCCTTTCTGCAATAATTAAGGGGGACATTCCAGCTTTCTGTTGTCCCCCTTTTCTTTGTAGTTTTGCATCAGTAATAGTTTTTTATTCAAGAATATCTTTCAGTTTGGCCAAAGCAGCTTTTTCAATGCGTGACACCTGGACCTGTGATACGCCTAAATCTGCAGCTATTAGGGCCTGAGTCTCATCCTTAAAGAAACGGCGCAGAACCACTTCACGTTCACGATCATCCAGTTTACTTAGCGCCTCACGCAAAGCCATCTGTTCCAACATAAGTACATTGCCTTCGTCATTGGCTAGTTTATCTATCAGCGAGAGCTGTTCTTTTTCTTCGCCGGGAACGACATCATGCATATATGCCGGTGATTGACAAGCTTCCATAGCCTGAACTATTTCTTCCTTTTCTATTTCCAGCAGGCTAGCTATTTCCGATATAACTGGATCTCTGCCCAGACTGCCTCTTAGTTTATCCTGGGCCCAACGGACTTTACTGTAGGTTTCCTTTAGCCCCCGCTGGACTTTTACGATTCCGTCATCGCGGAGAAATTTCTTAATTTCGCCAATAATCATTGGCACCGCATAGGTGGAAAACCTAACGTTATAGGCAAAATCAAACTTGTCAACAGCCTTAAGCAAGCCAATTGAACCTACCTGAAACAGATCTTCGTATTCATAGGAGCTACCCTTAAACCTTTCCAAAACCATATAAACCAAACCAATATTAGCTTCATAGACTCTGGAACGTGCCTCCAAATCTCCGTTCTGGGCCTCGCGCAGAAGGTTTTCATTATCTTGATATAGCTTATCAGGGGGCATATTCATCTCCCCCCTATCACGCATATGCTTCTTTATTTTGGGCCAGGAAAGTCCGTCTAAGCTTGATGCTGGTCCCTTCACCTGGTGTGCTGATAACGTCCATTTCATCCATGAAGGATTTCATAAAGGTAAAGCCCAGTCCCATTCGGGTCTCATCACTCGAAAAGGTAGGCTCCAGGGCCTGTTGTATGTCCTGTATGCCCCGGCCAAAGTCCTCCACGATTATTTCCAGTGATCGATCATCTGTAATGCTAGCCATTATAAGTACTTTCTCATTAGTCCTATTATCATAAGCATGGATTATACAATTCGATACTGCCTCGGAAACCACCAATTTTATCTCTTCAATTTCTTCCAGGGTACAATCAAGTTGGGATGCAAAAGAGCCTATACAAGACCTGGCAAAGGATACATTCTCGGGTAAACTTTGAAATTCTAAACGTACATAATTCGTAATGTTCATAGTCTGTCCAGCCCGGCGCTGGTACCCACCTCCTTAAATATTTATAATATCCTGTTCGCTGCCATATATCGGAACCAGTCTATTGATTCCACAAAAAACCAGAATTTTTTCCACCGAAGGGTTGGCGCCAACTATATACATCTTACCCTTCTGGGAGTTAATTTTTTTGTATCTACCTATTATAACCCCCAGACCAGAGCTGTCTATAAATGTGACCTTCTCTAAATTAATGATAAGCTTGTCCACACTATTGAACTCAAGTTTCCTATCCAACTCTTGACGCAATTTATCTGCTACCAGCATGTCCAGTTCACCTTTAAGTTTTACTACCAGCGTATTCCTGACCAGTTTCATTTCTGTGTCCATGCAAAAGTCCCCTCCTTGTAGATACTGCCACTATGGGAAGAGTTCTACAGGGAGGGAACAATTCCTTCCACAAAATTCCAATTATAAAAGATAGGTTTCAACAAACATCTTCTTTATCTGATTCAGCATTCCGCCTCGCCCGATATTAGAGGTCGAAACCAGGTCAACACTCTTTTGGATTTTACCATTTTTATAGATTTGTACCTCGCCCAGTTTCTGGCCCTTACATACCGGAGCATCAATGTATTTTAAAAGAATTTTTTTGCTGGTGATTTTGGCTTTTTCCCCTTTTAGGAAAATGGAACCGGCATCTTGAGAAGCTATTGCTTCCACCTGCTCTTGACTTCCTTTGCCCACGGCCACAAGTCCACATACACTGTTCTGGGGAACGAAGGTTTTATATGCATATTTGGCAAAGCCATAATTAAATATTTCCATGGAATCCCGGAAATGACCTCTAACTTCAGGAGAGGCCATTACCACTGAGATTAAGCGCAGACCATCACGCTTAACGGTTGAAGTTAAGCAGTTCTTAGCTTCATCGGTTCTTCCAGTTTTAAATCCATCTGCACCCTTATACCACCATAATAATTTATTGGTATTGTAGAGCTTAAACTTACCATCACGAAGCGGGTATTCTTTAATAGAGGTATACTCCAGGATACGCGCATGCTTTAGGGCATAGCGTCCTAATATCGCCATATCAGCAGCAGAGGTGTAATGGCCCTCAGCATGCAAACCGTTGGCATTAACAAAATGGGTATCTTTCATACCTAACTGTTTGGCTTTAGCATTCATTTTCGCTACAAAGCCTTTATTGGTACCTTCCAATTTTTCGCCTACCGCAACTGAAGCATCATTTGCTGATCCTACCGCTATGGCAACCAACATATCCTCATAAGTCATTTCTTCACCAGGAGCCAGATAAATCTGCGAACCTCCCATATTGGAAGCATATTCACTGGTGACTACCTTATCCTTCAGGCTAGCTTTCCCCTCATCCAGGGCTTCTACAGCTAAAAGTAAGGTCATTAATTTGGTCATACTGGCCGGAGGTAGGCGCTTATGTTCATTTTTAGCCAGCAATACTTTTCCCGAGTCCGCATCCGTTAATATGTAGGCCTCGGCTTTTACCGTTTCTAAATCACCACTGGCTAACGCCGGTCCGACCAGAGAAAAGATAAATATCAACAAGAATAAGCAGGCAATTGGATATCTGTTTCTCATTTATTATGTACCTCCCATCTAAGGTGCAAGGACCCATGATCCAAGACACGGGGCACACCTGCTGCTCAGCAACCTTATACTGTTAGTAACAGAATACATCAAGAGTGCCAGCAGGGTGGATTTCCCCCGGGTATGCATGGTTCCCCGGTTCCTTTTATTAGATTATATTTTGCTGTGCAGGGGAATATGCCATTGCTGTGTTATTTTTCCACTTACAAACAATTGTGTAGGTAATTTTTCTAATTTATAGCTATAATGAATTCCGCATATATTCGCATATACCTTGGACTGTCCTGAAATGATTATTTTTAGAAATGAGTAATAGGCTGGTCAAGATCATTTTCTTTATTAGACCTCCAGCAGCACAGATTCAAGTACCTGAATATAATCTTCTCGCTCTTTGCTAACGGGACAAAGCTTGAAGCATTCGCTCAGTGCTGCTATAGCCTGCTCCTGATACAAGCGGGCTGTCTCCATTCGTATTTTAGGGGTATCCAACCCTTTCTCAATGGCCTCGCGCAGATGTTTTTCTGCACTGTTTAGATCACCCTGAACCCAAAATATTTTCCCCAGATAATAAAAAGTCCAGGCATCCTTATCATTGGCTTCCAGTAAGCAGCGGAACTCTTTTTCGGCCAGTTCATATTTTTCGTATTTGTAAAAATATTCTGCCAGCAAATGGGATGGTCGTTCTCCTAATAATGGCCCCAAATTTTGAAATGCTTCACTTACCCTGCAGTTATCTCCCAGTTCAATCAGCAGATCCATTATTTCTTTTACCAGAGCATACACCTGGCTAGAAACGGTATTCTTATTTTTGGTAGAATTACCTCTGATCAACAGGTTAAGAACATAGACCATATCCGCGTCTGCTCCGGCGTTATTTATCCTTCTCAGGCATCCTGAAACTTTCCGATAATCTTGAACCAACCAGTAATACAACAATAGATATTGCCGGGCGGTTATATAAAGTGTTTTGTTATTAATAATGAGTTGGAGTTCTTCCTCGGCTTCTTGAAACTGTCTATTACGCAGCAAACTCAAGCCCTTAAGCAGTCTGATATTTTCCGCTATTGGGCCGCTATTTTCCAATCGCTGTATGCAGTCAAGCGCCAGCTGATATGCTCCTTCTCCATAAAATATTAGGGCCATTTCAATGCTCAGGCCTGTATCGCTCAAATCAAAAACCTTATTAAGGGAGTTAATAGTGTATTCAGAATTAATTCTGGGATTAAGTATGGCTATCATCCGTCTTAGAGAGTCAAGTGCATATGGATTTTGTTTGAGTGCTTCAAAATAGTTATGCAAGGCATCATCTTTATCCATAAAGTACTCGGCCAGACCTCCCAGATAGTAATGAGTCTTATATTCGTGCTGACAGTAGGAGCTAGCATAATTGAGAGGCTGCGCTCCAACTGATAAGGATTTCTGAAAAGCTTCATAGGCGTCTGCATAATAACCCTGAGCTTTACAGAAATAGCCTTTTAAATAATATAAATCTCCCATATCGGCCAAAATTTCAAGGGCATTATTGATAAATCCAAGGGCCTCCGGAAGTCTATTCACCATATACATACAAATAGCAATGGAACGCAACAATTCAGGTAAATATTTTTGCTGTGCATCCCCTATATTAAATACAAACAAAAAGTGATCGAGGGCTTCGGCATACTTGCGATGGTGGTAGTATTCACGCCCCAGATAAAAATGGGTAAACTGCTCGTCGTCTTCTTGACACCAAGTTTCTTTAAGCAGCTCAGTATTACGTTTTAATCGTTTTTCGTTGTCTGCATCGTATCCATAATGGGTAATACTGATATCCCGGACAATTTCAACCCGGGCAGCAGGATTATGGTCCAATATACTGTCCAGGATTTGTTCATGGATGATACCCTTATACCTGTATTGCTTGTTATTCCTGAACAAACGTAATTGCAAATCTGGTATAGCCAGTAGTTCAGGGACTTTATCATAATAATTGTTTACAGTCACGAGGTAGGCTTCTCTATCCCTCTGCATGTTTTCCTGCAAAAGCTCCAGACACCCCTCGTCCAGTTCTTCATCGCCATCAAGAACCATAATCCAGTCTCCCGTAGCTTTATCCAGGCAGAAGTTACGTGCGGAACTGAAATCATTTGTCCATTTATATGAATAGACGTAGGGGCTGAATTCACTGGCAATTATTTTCGAATTATCACTTGAACCAGTGTCTGCAATAATTATTTCGGTGGCGATATCTTTAACACTTGATAAGCAGCGGGATAGATATTTTTCTTCATTTTTTATTATCAGGCATATACTGAGTGAAACCTGCACAAGCTGGCAACTCCTTATGACATCTCTTTTGTTAACATATGTAAAGTACTTGCATATGGTGATTTAATGGTTGCACAAGTAATTGCTTTGCATATTTATGGCACCTATTATGGAACTGTACTGTACTAGTCTTTTTTGTTCCGGACAAAATGACACGAAGTCCGTTTGTCCGGCTTCAAGGTTGAATGGAGGTGTATCTACTGAACTCATAAACCCCAAGGTTATTCCACCCGATTCGCAACTAGTCTGGAATAGCAGCGCCTTTCGCAATCATTCCTCACGGACGATCTGATAAAACGGACTGCGACAGGCGCTGCATGGATATTGACTCGATTATGCCATTTTATTTTCTTCTATGCGATTCGCATGATAACAAGTTGTGCTGAAACATCTCTTGTTCCTCCAGCGATAGGAGTGATGGTTAGGGCCGCTGGATTACCAGCAGGATTTCGTACAGTGAGTAATGAATTGGCAGCTACCGTATTTACAAGAGCCACTCCAACTATCTGAGTAGTACCTGTTGCTCGCCCGACCACCGTATAGGCTAGTTCAGCACCATTGATGGTTAACATCAATTGGCCAGCTTCGTCCACACTCACCTGAAACAAGACTTGATAAGTGCCAACTGCAGACAGCTGAAATGTACTAGGACTAATACGGGCAATGGCAGCCCCAGTAGTCGGTCCATTTTGCGGAAAGCTTACGTCTGCACCGGGAGCAATTGTTGCTGGATTATCAGGAGGCATCAATGCAAAAAAGTCTGCAAAGCTTAGTATTCCCGCACCTGTAGCTCCCGCCGGACCTGTAGAACCTGTCGGACCTATGGCACCGTTTAGACCGTTCGCACCTGTCGGCCCGGTAGGCCCAGTGTTACCCTGAATCCCCTGGATACCCTGAGGCCCGGTAGGTCCGGTGTCACCCTGAATCCCTTGAATCCCCTGAGGCCCAGTAGGCCCAGTAGGCCCAGTATCACCTTGAATACCTTGTATACCCTGCGGTCCAGTAGGTCCAGTCACACCCTGAACACCTTGAATACCCTGAGGTCCGGTAGGTCCAGTGTCACCCTGAACACCTTGAATACCTTGAGGCCCAGTAGGCCCAGTGTTACCCTGAATCCCTTGGATACCCTGAGGCCCGGTAGGTCCAGTTACGCCCTGAATACCTTGAATGCCCTGAGGCCCAGTAGGTCCGGTGTCACCCTGAACACCTTGAATGCCCTGAGGCCCAGTAGGTCCAGTGTCACCCTGAACACCTTGAATACCTTGAGGCCCAGTAGGCCCAGTGTTACCCTGAATCCCTTGGATACCCTGAGGCCCGGTAGGTCCAGTGTCACCCTGAATACCTTGAATACCCTGCGGCCCAGTAGGCCCAGTCACACCCTGGATACCTTGGATACCCTGAGGGCCAGTAGGTCCGGTATCACCCTGAATGCCCTGAGGCCCAGTAGGGCCAGTCGGCCCGGTATTACCTTGAATACCTTCTGGCCCCTGTGGCCCGGTATTACCTTGGATGCCTTGGATGCCTTGGATACCCTGAACACCTTGGATACCCTGTATTCCCTGGATACCCTGAATTCCTTGAATACCTTGAACTCCCTGAATACCTTGCGGTCCGGTAGGTCCAGTGTTACCCTGTTCACCCTGAGGACCTAGCGGTCCGGTTGGTCCGGTGCTGCCCGTTGGACCTTCGGGTCCTGCCGGACCTGTATTACCCTGAATACCTTGTATTCCCTGAATTCCTTGGATGCCCTGGATACCCTGAACACCCTGGATTCCCTGGATGCCTTGGATACCCTGTATGCCCTGAACCCCCTGAACCCCCTGAATGCCTTGTGGTCCAGTCGGTCCAGTATTGCCCTGAGGACCCTGTGGCCCGGTTGGACCAGTAGGTCCGGGTGGCCCACCGGGAGTGCCAGCAGGTCCAGTCGGGCCGGTGTTACCTTGGATACCCTGGATTCCTTGCGGACCAGTGTTGCCTGTATTTCCTGGATTACCCTGCAGACCAGTAGCGCCAGTGCGTCCTATGGGACCGGTAGGTCCTGTCGGACCTGTAGGGCCAGTCGGTCCGGGTCGGCAGTGATGATGGTGATGATGGTGGTGGTGGTGATGACCATGGTGGTGATGACCATGGTGGTGGTGACCATGGTGGTGGTGGTGACCATGGTGATGACAATCATCATGGTCACCGGCTTCCTGGCAATCCGAATCGATCTCTTCGCTATTCTGTAATTCTATATGCATCCACCAGGGACGATACCAGGATGGCCATGGATAGGGGTGATCATCATTGCCATTTTTCTTGTGACGGTGTTTGCCCAACATATATTCCTCCTTTGCCATCAAATGGAAGGTACCGCTATATAATATGCACAAAAAAGGAAAAACGTGTAAGCCCAACAACGTCAATTCAACTTATTCCTTATTGTTTGTGTCTAGTAAGGATCAAAATTCTTCTTCGGCTAGTTCATGTTTTTCGTATTTAATAAAATATTCTACCAGCAAAAAGGATGGTCGTCACAGGTTGTGCTTCCCCCAGTCCCGATTCAGGTTGCGAACTATTTGCCCCTTCCTCTCGTAATACAACCGGCCATTAAATTGGGCTTCGGGGGAGTTCTCCCGACCGGAAAAGATTCTATCATGGTATAAATGTATGGCATTGGCAGCAGTTTGATAATAATAGCAGCCATTGTTTAAAAGCCTTTCCATCAAGTCATTATCATCATAGCCAATGCCTGTAAAATCTTCATCATAGCCACCAATAGCAAAAAATTCGTCGCGTCTGATGGAGGTTAAAAAGGGCAATCTGGTGTCCAACCAGCGATAATTATGATAAAAAGCCTGGTAATCAAAATGGCCGTTGTGAGTATTTATATAGTTAAGAAAAGACCCATCCTGATCATCTCTGGCTATAGGTATGCCCAGCCTTTTGGGGTCATTCAATAAAGGCAGGCTTAACTGGATGATACCATCATTCAAATGAAACATTTCGGCACAGGCAAGAATCAGTATTTGACCCTGCGACAGTTTTGCACCTATGTTGATGGCAAATCCGGGTACTCGCCACCTGCTGCCTCCATTCATATTTCTCTGGCCGGTAAAAATATAGCGCAGGTTCAGTTTATGCTCATATTGCTTACAAATATTTTCTGTTTCATCAGGAAAGCCATCATTCAATACAATGGTTTCAAAATCTGCAGGCATGGCCTGCTGAGCCAGAGAGTACAGTCCCCACTTCAATAAGTGAGGTCTCTGGAAGGTGGTAATAATAATAGATGCTATACAAGTCATCTGGGCCCTCCTGTCTGAACATCTTATAAATCTTGCATACAATTCCACCCGGTTGATATTCCACGGAGAGTTATGGCACCATTGCAATTCCCGGTTAGCTTTCTTTTTCTCCTCTTTGGAAATGATAGACTATACTATTAAAAGCGGTTTGATGAACTATCCCCCGAGTCATTAATTTCATAATCAGGGCTATTTTGGCAGGGATACACTGTTCCCCTGCCTGGGCCAAAACCGGC
Organism: uncultured Syntrophomonas sp.; assembly: GCA_964510795.1. GTDB lineage: Bacteria > Bacillota > Syntrophomonadia > Syntrophomonadales > Syntrophomonadaceae > Syntrophomonas_B. Next base: position 15,504 of record CAZEDT010000038.1, on the reverse strand, counting down.
TGAAAAAGATTGCTTTCCACTTGTACGGAACCCTCCGGATAGCCTCCTACCTGCTCAAAATGCTCCTTGCGCACCAGAAGGGGCATAAACAAACCGCCGTTTTCTACCCTGGGCTTGCTTATGGCGTAGGCAAACTGCTGAAAATTTATTTCTTGAAACGTATCATACTTTTGCCCAAAATTCCTGGCTATTCCGTACTGGCCACTCAATAATTTACCAGATTCCACCAGGCGGGGGCTTACACAGTTGGTACCATTATAAGCAGCCCACAGCTTATCAAACCAACCTGAGCTAAAGGCCATATCTGAGCTTATAAAAATTAAAACCTCTCCCCGAGCCTGACTGGCCGCAAAATTATAGGCCTGGTAAACATTATTTTCCTCACCAGCTTCCTGCTGATCAGGGGTATTAAAAACATAATGCGGAATAGCCTTATGCTGCAGGTAACTCAGAACCTCGTCGCTGGCATTATTGGCCACAAAGAAAAACTCTTTATCGTTCATATTGGTGTATCTGTAGAGCTGCTGATAAACAAATTTTAACCAGTCTACACTGTTATAAATTAAACAGATTATAGAGAATTGAGGTTTGAAAACTTCGTCACGATAATTTTCCACATAAGCCAGGGACTCTTGCCAGGTCAAGGGCACTGGTTTATCATCATCTACCCAAAGATCCTCAGGAAATAACTCCCGCGGTACCTTTTCCAACACCAGCTGTTCCTCGCTGATCAAACGATCCAACATATCATAACCCCTCTGCCCATGGGACTGATAAACCAGGTATTTATGGGCCAGTCGCTGCTGGGAGGAAAATCCATAATGGAGAACCTTAACTATATCGACCCAACCCAACCGCTCTATACCTGAAGGATATGAACGCTGGTGCAATCCCGGTCGAGTCTCCGGATAACACATTCCTGGACTTACCTTCCACAAACGGACAAACCAGCCCGTATCAAACAGGCTATCCAGCCTCCTCCAGGAATGACTGCGCCATAGATTAATCTCGTGAAAAACCAGCGCATCCATATTATTATCTATACACATGGCACATAAGGATTGCAGACAATCCGCAGCGTTGGCGGTTAATACTTCATCAGCGTCCAGCCATAGAATAAAATCAGGCACCAGCTTCAGGGCCTCATGCAACAAAATTTGTTTGTGACTGGTTTCATTGGCAAAATCGTTATGACTGCCTCTGATAACATAAGGAGTTTGGCTTAGCAAATATTCATAGCTGCCATCAGTACTGCCATCATCATAGACAATCAGAGCGTCTACCAGGGGTTTTACATGTTTCACGAAACGCACCAGGTTGCCTTTTCGCATTTCATTGTATACCTGGCAGATACAGACTATGGAATACCTAGACATTAAAACACAACCTCTCTTAATAGTCAGCAATCCATCCCTTGCCAAAAACAAGGACAGGTGAAGTCTTTAAGTACTTTCCTGGCTATCGGCTTCCCCGCATTGGAAATGATAAACAATACTACTAAAGTCAGTTTGATGCACGATTCCCCGGGCCATCAGTCTTAGCATCAGGACATTGTCACCGGTAATGCAGGCATGGCCTGCTTCAGCTATGACGGGATTAAAAAGCTCACTCCACGGTACGATATTCCCTTCCGGATAAGCCCCAACCATAGCGAAATCCTCCTTGCGAATCAAAAGAGGCATAAACAAACCGCCATTTTCTATCCGTGGTTCAGCTATCGAAGCGGCATAGTTTTGGAAATCACTTTCCTGAAAAGATTGGCAATCCCGTCCAAAGTCTTTTTCTATCCCAAACTGCCCGCTTTTGGATTTTCCAGATTCTATTAGCCGCGGGCTGACACAATTTTTACCGTTATAAGCTGCCCATAATTTTTCAAGCCACTGCGGGGTAAAAGCCATATCAGAATTAATAAAAATCAAAAAATCGCCCTTAGCTTGACTGGCACCGTAATTGTAGCCTCGGTAGACATTGTTGATAAACCATTCTTTTTTTTGCTCGGGACTGTTTTCCAAAATATAATGGGGAATATAGTTGTCCTGCAGGTAGTTTTGTACTGAAATATTAGCATCATTGGCTACGAAGAAGAATTCCTTGTCACTCATATCGGTGTATCTAAATAACTGTTCATAAACAAACTGCAGCCATTCAACACTTTTATAGATTAAGCAGATAATCGAATACTTCGGTCTGTTCATTAAGGATTGGCCCATGTTATCTCCTCCAATCATGCAGGCAAGGAACCAACTCCATGCCTGGTTCGCCTACTGCGGCATAATTCCGGTAATAATCTTTACCACAGCAGTGCTCACAACATTTTTCATATATTCATGGGGAGCCTCCCAATTGTGGCCCAAACTCAGTACAGTTTTAACAGCATTAAGAATTGATTCGGGCTCACAACCGGCGATAATGCTGCTGCCGCTTTCAACGGTTTCGGGCCTTTCGGTAACATCCCTCAGGGTGACATTAGGAATCTGAAAAATACAAGCCTCTTCTTGTACCGTTCCACTATCACTAAGGACACACAAAGCCCTCTTTGCCAACTGAACAAAATCAAATAGTCCCAGCGGTTCCATTACCTTGACCCCGCCAGCTGCCATAATTTGCCCGTTTTTTTCCAGTTGAGAACGGGTGCGCGGATGCAAAGAGCAAATTACCGGCATTTCATATTCCAGATACAGCAGCTGCAAGGCCTCAATGAACTTACCCAGGCGTTCTGGAATATCTACACTTTCGGCCCGGTGCAGGGTCACCAGGAAATATCTTTGCGCTTCAAGTTCAAGACTGTCTAAAATAACACTGGCCTTAATATTAACGGCGTAGTATTGCAGCACTTCCCGTATGGGGTTACCTGTGACAAATATCCTATTACTGGCAATCCCCTCTTTAAGCAGATTAGCTCGACTGCGCTCCGTGTATGGGAGCAGTATATCGCTGCAATGATCAACCAGCCGTCGATTTACCTCTTCGGGAACCCGATCATCATAACAACGGTTGCCGGCTTCCATATGAAAAACCGGTATGCCCATCCTTTTGGCAACCATAGCTGCCAGAGCACTATTGGTGTCACCAAGAATCAGTACTCGATCTGGCTTTTCTTTGGACATCAGCTTTTCACAGCCGATTAATATTGAAGCAATTTGCCCCATGCTACTTTCAGATGAACAGTTTAATACGTAATCAGGTGAACGCAATCCCAATTCAGCAAAGAAAATGTCATTCAAGCGAGGATCAAAATTTTGGCCAGTGTGAACCAGTATGTGATGAACCATCTGATCCAGCAGAGGGATTACCCGACACAGACGAATTATTTCCGGGCGAGTACCCAGGATGGTCATTATTTTCATCGTAAAAATTCTCCATCATAATTCAATTCCGATTCAATATTTAAATTGTGGCTGGCAAGAAGCTGCCGGGTTTGTTCCAGATCGAGGACCGCATCTCCTGAGCTGTATTCCTTCTGCAGAGCCTCCAAGCCAGGCTCTTCCTGCCAGAGTTCAGGAAGCATGGGCTTTATAGCATAATAATCACCGCGCAGACAGCTGTGCCAGGCCTCCTCATTTGATACCAGTATCTCATGCACCTTCTCCCCCGGCCTTATACCAGTAATGACTATATCAATATTTCGATCCTCAATAAGAGCCTGAGCTACATCCATCATTCGGGCTGAACTCACCCTGGGCACAAAAATTTCTCCAGGCTGGCCTTTCTCCAAGGCAGCTAAAATGGTATCGACAGCCTGGTCTAACGACAATAGAAAACGGGTCATATCAGCAGTAGTAATAGTCACCGGACCCCCATTTTTTATCTGTTCATGAAAAAGCGGTATTACTGAGCCCCGAGAAGCTAATACATTACCGTAACGAACACAGATAAAGCGGGTGGAAGGACTACCGATATTACCGTTTATAAACACCCTTTCCTGGATAGCCTTGGTCATACCCATTACATTCACTGGCTTGCAGGCCTTATCGGTCGAAACCCCCACGACCGCCTCGATGGTCAAACTGTTTTGCTTGATAGCCCGGACGATATTCTCGGCCCCGCCAATATTGGTTTGTACAGCTTCATACGGGAAATACTCGCAGGAAGGAACCTGCTTGAGAGCCGCTGCATTGATTACAATATCGACCCCATCCAATGCTGCACAAACTGAATGATAATTGCGGATATCACCGATTCGGAATTCCACTCGCCGCTGAAAATCCTGGTAGATAATTTCGTCGGTAGCCTTTTGCTTTTGTTGGTATTCCACCCGCATAAAATGTTGTTTGGCTTCATCTCGGGAGAAAATAATTATTTTGCGTGGTGAATCCTCCTGTCGAGCCAAAAGCCGTCGGGTTAGAACTTTACCCAATGACCCGGTTCCTCCGGTAATGAGAACTACTTTATCCTTAAAAAGGGACATCCGGATACCTCCAATCTCTACCCCTATGAATCCATCTTTTATATCTTTTCCACGACTAACTCCGGTATTTTGTGCGTATGAAATCCTGGTGCATACTGGCAATCATTGCAGGCCAGGATGGCGGAGTATAACCGACCTGTCTGCGCAGGTCACTGGAGTTTAGAGAACGGTCACAAGCCGTTTCATGATCGGGTTCTATCTCGATTTCCTTCCGATATTCTTTAGCTAGCAATTGGAGCAGTTCATATTTGGATATGGGTTCAGAGGACAGGTGATAAACACCGGATAGGTGGGGATGAGTTAAGATATACCGGGCAATTATTGAGGCCAACTCTACAGTGGAAAAACCTGAATAGATGTGGTGGATATATCCCTGAACCTTATATTTCTGAGCCAGGAACCACTCCATCAGACCCAACCCCGCCCCTATTTCATGCCCGATTATAGATGTGCGCAGAGTCAAGCAATGTGGATAGTTAACTTCGCCCAGCAGTTTGCTTCTTCCATATATATCTTCAGCATCAGGTAGATCAGTCTCGCTATAATTGCCCTGCCTGCCGGAGAATACACAGTCAGTGCTTATATGCAAGAAACGGGCTCCGGCAGCCTGACAAGCCCAGGCAATTTTGTGAGACAAGAGCGAATTGATGCTTATGCAGGTTAGCGGGTCCTGTCCCAGCGCCCCTTGTTTAACAATTCCTATACAGTTAATGACTACATCTGGATGAGTAGCAGCTATGGCTCTAATTAGGTTATCAAAGTTGTTGGCATCGACATTTGTATGCAGATTTCTTTGTAAGTCCGGGGACAGATATGACAGCAAGAGATCCCGGCTACGTACCGTAGCATAGACTTCCAGTTCTTCATATTGAGAGAGATGGAGATAAAGTTTATGCCCCAACATGCCACTGGCACCAAGGATTAAAACCTTCACAGTTTCACCTCTTAGTTTTTCATTATATAAGTAAGCAATATTATCCCGAATGTTACCCATACCATATGCCGTGAGTTTATAAAAGGTGAATCTGCAATTGTTTTCCCACTGGGCCTGATAAGCCCCCTGGACAACCTGGGGGCTTATTATAGTTTATAAACATTACACTAATCTTGCCTACTTTTCATAACATATAGTGTGCTTTCCATTAAAGGGAAAAGGAGGTGTTATATTTGGGTAATAACTATAATTATCCTTGGCCATCATGGTGGAAACCATGGTGGGACAATGACTGTGATTCGCAGCATGAAGATCATGACTGTGACTGCCACCATCATCACCACCATCGTCATCGCTGCCGTCACTGCCCAACCGGGCCGACTGGGCCAACTGGTCCGCAAGGCATTCCGGGCAATACCGGGGCTCAAGGTGTTCAAGGCAATACCGGACCAACTGGTCCTCAAGGCATACAGGGTAATACAGGTGCTACTGGCAATCAGGGTGATATCGGGCCTACAGGGCCCACCGGACTTCCTGGACCGGCTGGTGGACCTACCGGACCCACCGGGCCTCTAGGTAATACCGGACCGGCTGGACCGACTGGTTCTCAGGGTATTCAGGGTAATACCGGGGCCCAAGGTGATCAAGGTAATACCGGACCGACTGGTCCTCAAGGCATACAGGGTAATACAGGTGCTGCTGGCAGTCAGGGTGATATTGGGCCTACAGGTCCTACCGGGCTTCCTGGACCGGCTGGTGGACCTACCGGACCTACCGGACCTACCGGACCTGCTGGGCCGACTGGGGCCGGTCTAGCGGCTTTTGGCTATGTATATAATCTGGGTGACCAGAATCCCGTTGCTAATGGCGCAGATGTAATTTTTGACAGCAGTGATTTTCTGGTAGGTATGACCCATGTTTCAGGAGACAGCCATGTAAACATCAATGTTACTGGAATATATGAAGTTACCTGGTCAGTTACTGCTCTACAAGCCAACCAGTTCGCTCTAGTACTCGACGATATGGTAATCAGTAATTCCCGTTACGGAGTACAGTCAGGCAATAGCCAGAATGAAGGCCAGGTTATTCTCTTTATTACAGGGGGTCAAACCTTAAGACTAAGAAATAGTTCTTCCACTACCCCAACCATTACTCTGGACAACAGTGCCGGCGGTACCTTAACCAATGTAGATGCATCCATTATTATCAAAAAAATCAATTAATTTCTAGCATCTGGCCCTCTGGTATCTTTCAGAGGGCCTTTTTATGCCAGTCAAGAGAACAGATGTAACAGATAATTAATAAACTAGTCAATAAAAAGACTGGAAAGGTGATACGATGAATCTCAGTATCGTTTTGTTATGCTACGAAGAAACTGATCTGGTTCGACAGTGCCTGGAAAGTATTCGAAAATATGCTCCAGCAGCGGCTGAAATAATTGTACTTTGTAACCCACATTCCACAGATTTGAGAAAGTACCTGACAGTCCAAACCGATATAAAACTGATTTTCAACCAGGATAAACCTGGTATTGCGGGCAGCTACAACCTGGGAGCAAACGTTGCCAAGGGCGCAAACATATTGTTTATTAATCAATACTGTGTTTTAACAGGTAATTCCGTCGGCAATATGCTGAATCACCTTCAGGTTAATGACAAGGCGGCCATGATAGGTCCGGCAAGTAATTCAGTAAGCGGACACCAGGGCATTACTATTCCATATAACTATTTTTCGGTTCAGGACGATTTTGTTCACTATTTCCAAGATACCAATCGAGGAGACAGGCAACAGGTTTTTCGTTTATTAAGTCATTGTCTGCTGGTGAAAAAGGAAGTCTTCGAAAAAGCAGGCGGCTTTGATGAAATTTATGGTTTAGGGACCTATGAAGATGACGATCTCTGTTTAAGAGTAGTGAACATGGGCTATGAATTATATGTTGCCAAAGATGCTTTCGTTTATTATGTTAATCCTTTTAACTTACCGGATTTTGATCTAGCCACCTTCTACCGACGACTGGCTGAGAACAAGCAAAAGGCTAAGAATAAATGGGGTTTTGACATTGCTGCCTATTTGCATAATAAAAGAGCTCCCATAGCCATTAGTCTATGCATGATTGTAAAGAATGAGGAAGCGGTTCTAGGCCGCTGTTTGGATGCAGTTAAAGATATTGTTGATGAAATAATCGTTGTAGATACTGGCTCTACGGATAAAACCAAAGCGATTGCGGCTAGCTATAAAGCTAAAGTATTTGATTTCAAATGGATCGATGATTTTGCTGCGGCTCGGAATTTCGCTTTTGAGCAAGCCAGCCAGGAATATATCCTGTGGCTGGATGCTGATGATATTATCCTGGAAGCAGATCAGATAAAACTGATCGCGCTCAAAAACAGCCTTGATCCCTCCGTCGACTCAGTTACCATGCATTATCATCTGGGATTTGATGACTATGGCAATGTTATCGCCAGCCTGCGCCGCAACCGTCTGGTTAAACGCTCCAGGAACTTCCGCTGGATCGGAGCTGTGCATGAATTTTTGGAGGTTAACGGACAAATAATTAATAGCGACATGGCTGTGACTCACAGCAGTCTGCGTCATGATTCGGAGCGTAACCTCAGGATTTATGAAAATTGTTTGGCTGCGGGTGATTATTTTTCTACGCGGGATATGTATTATTATGCTAACGAGCTGCTGGATCATCGGATCATTGATAAAGCCATTGAATGGTATCAGAAGTTCCTGGACACGGAGCAGGGCTGGATAGAGGATAATCTAGCGGCCTGCAGGAAACTGGTGGACTGCTTTCACGATCGCGGCGATATGGAAAACGCCCAAAAATATATTTTCAAGTCCTTCTTATATGATAGCCCTCGGGCTGAATTCTGTTGCCGCATGGCTTATCACTTTCAAACTTCCCAACGATTCCAGCAGGCAGCTTTCTGGTATAAACTGGCTACCCAATTAGATAAACCATCCGACAATTGGGGTTTAATCGACTATGCCTGCTGGACCTGGCTACCTCATCTGCAGCTCTGTATTTGTTATGATAAGCTGGGTGAATATGAATTAGCTAATAAGCACAATGAAATAGCCGCCACCTATATCCCGGATGATCCACATGTTGTTCACAATAGAGATTACTTTAAACAGAAATTGGAGACAGGTAAGTAACTACATGTGTAAAAGGATAGGTAAATGTAAATTACTGGAATGAATACAGCTGTTATAATCGAGTACAGAGGGAGCACTGAAGGATGTGATATATAGATATGGATCAATTTGAAAAATATAGCCATTGGGAGATATTGCTAAATACGATATGGAAACGGCAAAAGCCATGTTAAACGCCAGTAGAAAAGGCATTTATATTTGGCTCCTATGCTCAGGGAAACTATACTGCAGATAGTGATATTGATTTAGCTATTTTTTCAAGTTACTTTGAACAGATTGAAAGGCTGGAGGCTTCAGATTCTTGTTTTTGCAGGCAATGGATTATGGCCAAGACATACAGCCACTACCCTTTACTCCACAGGATTTAAGAGACCCAATAGGGATAATCGAGGAGATAATTAAAAATGGGATAGAAATTTAGAGAAAGCAAAAAGGGAACGTTCTTTTTGCTTTCCTTTTTATTGCTTCACTGCCTATGCCAGTATTTGTTCCAATATATATACCAGGTCTTCCCGGTCAGGACTAACGATATTGTTCACCAAGTTTTTGGCCTGCATTGTCTGGGAAATAAACTTATCCTTCTCTTCAGCATTACATGCAGGTGCCTTTCCGCATAAGCCGATCATTAAATCTTCAAACTGGTCAAATTTTTGAAACCCAGAAACAATTAGAGCTTCCTTAACTTTGGGGTGGGTGCTTTTTCTTAAGTTAAAATCCATATAGGCCGGCATGATCATGCCGTTAGCCCGTCCATGAGGAACATCTTTAAAATAAGTAAACGAATAGCCAATGGCATGCGGAATAGAGGTCCCGGTAGTACTGATTGCCATGCCTCCCAGAAGAGATCCATAGAGTAATGCTTCCCTTTGATTTAGGTAGAGCACTTGGTCTTCAGTCAGCTTTTTTAATTCATGTCCCAGAATTCGCAAGGCCTCCTGGGCATACAAGTCACTGAGCGGGTTAGCTTTGACGGCCAGATAGCTTTCCAGGGCATGAGAATATGCATCTACCGCCGTGTCCACAGTAATTCGATAGGGCAAATCCCGGGTATAGGTGGGGTCTATAATAGCCAACCGAGGAATAATTTTTGGACTGAGAATGCTCTTTTTGGTTTCCAAATCCGGGAAAGTTAAAATGGAATATGGAGTTACTTCAGAACCGGTACCAGCCGTAGTAGCTATGGCTGCCACAGGCAATACTTCCCCAAACTGAAGATTCAGCAATTCTTCATCACTAATCTCATTCACTGTCAAAATAGCTATGGCTTTAGCTGCATCCAGAGGTGAACCCCCACCGATTCCAACCACAAAATCAGCCTTAATTGTCCGGGCCAGCGAAGCTCCTCGCCGAACTGTTTCTATGGACGGGTTAGCCTCTATTTGATCGAAAATTTCCCAGCCTATTTTAAGCTTCTTGAATACCTTGCACAGGTCATCCAGAGCACCAATCCTGCGGGCTGAACCTCCCTGTCCAATTACAATCAGCGCCCGCTTTCCCATGCCGGCCAAAGCCATGTAATGGTCTGCAATAGCATTGTTACCAAAAAAAATATTGGTTGCAAAATTGGATTGCCACGACATTAATTTATAACATCTCCTTTTGTAAAATTGCTATTTACTGCTTCAGCACTCTCCCCATTTGCAGGATACCACGATATCTATGAAGGAAATCAGTAGTATTGTCATATTCAGGATGACACAGGCTATATTATAATAACCGCTAAACCTGTACAGTTTGATATACGAGTGGTACTGGCACAGGTTTTACACTGCCAATCCGATATGCATTACCAAGATGCTCCCGAGCTGCAGGCAAGCGGTTTAAATCATTGACATGCATGATAGCCAGTATGTCGCCCATCTCTACATAGTCTCCAGATTTCTTAACAAGTTCCACCCCTACCGCAGGGTCTATCTTATCACCTAGTTTCTCCCTCCCAGCACCTAAGAGCATGGCAGCGTGACCCACTTTAAGTGCATCCAGTTCCATTATGTAACCTTCTTCTTGGGCTCTAAGCTCTTCCTTGATGGTAGCCTGAGGCAAACCGTAAAAGGGCAAATCGTAATTAAGCTGGCCCTCCTGGGCTGATACTATCTCGGTAAACTTCTCGAAAGCCTGACCAGAGCTAAGTAGCTGGCTCAGTTCTTCCTTGGCTGCCTCCAACTCGGTGTGTTTACCGGCCAAAATTAACATATGGGCAGTTAATAGTATCGATACTTCCTTAAGATCTTCTGGTCCCTGATCTTTCAGCAGATCCAGGGCTTCCTTTACTTCCAGGGCATTACCGACATTATAACCTAGCGGTTGATTCATATCAGTAAGCACGGCTACTACATCACGGCCCGCTTCTTTCCCAATCTCCGCCATGGTCTGGGCCAGGCGCACAGCTGACTCCAGATCCTTCATAAAAGCGCCCTTGCCCACCTTTACATCCAGAACTATTCCCTGGGCTCCGGCCGCAATTTTCTTGCTTATAATACTGGAGGCTATCAGGGGAATACTCTCGACGGTAGCCGTAACATCTCTAATGGCATACAGTTTCTTGTCAGCCGGTACCAGATTGCCGCTTTGAGAAATAAGTGCCGCCTTAATTTGGTTAACCTGGTCAATAAACTGTTGGCGGGTTCTTTCCACCTTGAATCCTGGTATGGATTCAAATTTATCAACGGTACCACCGGTGTGCCCCAGACCACGACCAGACATCTTGGCGACTGGTATCCCCGCCGCAGCCGCTAGAGTAATTGCGATAATGGTGGTTTTGTCACCTACTCCACCAGTACTGTGTTTGTCAACCTTGATACCATCTATGGGGGAAAGATCCAAAACTTCACCTGAATAAGCCATAGCAATCGCCAAATTTTTGGTCTCCTGCTCACTCATGCCTTGAAAGTACACTGCCATAGCCCAGGCCGAAATCTGATAATCAGGAATTGATCCATCGCTAATCCCTTTAACCATAAAATCTATCTCACTCTGGCTTAGCTCATAGCCGTCACGTTTTTTCATAATTATATCTACAACATTCATGTTCTTAGCTCCTTTCAAGCCAGGGTAATTAACCGGCGGCCACCTCTATATCCAGTAGCAACGTTAACAGTGATAAACAAATTCCATCTGTAAATATGCTAAGAACCTGGTTCCTACTGTTATTATCAATACAAATGTGCTTTATGGTATTCACCAGTACAGAGATTTAGCCTAACAAAGCCTTATAAAAGCTCTCCCCCTGTATCCCTTCAGCTCGAACCCCCAGATATTCAGCAATACTCTGCCCCAAGTCGGCAAAGGAGGTCCGTACCGGTAGCCGATTAGCTGGTTTAACCATCGATCCATAAATTAATAGGGGTACCTGTTCACGGGAATGGTCAGTACTAGCCGTTGTAGGATCACACCCGTGGTCAGCAGTAATAATTAGTATATCTTCCGGTTTCATAGCCGCTATGATGCCTGGCAGCAGGCTATCAAATTCCTCCAAAGCCTGGGCATAGCCATGGACATCATTACGGTGACCATACTGCTGATCAAAGTCTACCAGATTAACAAACAGAAGTCCTTCAAACTCAGAGCCCTTTACTATTTGGAGGGTCTTTTCTATTCCATCCTTATTGTTTTTAATGGGATAAGAGTCATCAATCGACTTACCTGCGAAAATATCTTTTATCTTTCCTACTCCTACCACCTTTTGCCCGGCTTGCTTGATCCTGTCCAGTACATTTTCTGGTGGCTCAAGGGAAAAATCATGGCGATGCGGGGTTCGAATAAACTCCCCAGCCTGTCCAATAAAGGGCCTTGCAATTACCCTGCCTACCCCATTTTCACCCTTTAACATTTCTCGGGCAATGCGGCACATTTCATAAAGCTCTTCGAGGGAAATAATCTCTTCGTGAGCAGCGATCTGAAAAACACTATCTGCGGAGGTATATACAATAGGATAACCAGTTTCGACGTGTTGCTGGCCGAGCTCCTTTATTATCTCCGTTCCTGAAGCCACCACATTACCCAGGGTCTTACGCCCAATTCTGCGCTCGTATTCCTGAATTAGTTCTTCAGGAAAACCATCCGGATAAGTGGGAAATGGATCTCCCATCACTATACCCATCATTTCCCAGTGACCAGTGGTCGTATCTTTACCTTTAGCTTTTTCCTTCATTATGCCATAGGCACCGAGTGGTTCATCAACGGCTGCAACCCCATCAATATTATCCAAATTACCCAGTCCTAATTTCTGCATATGGGGCAAGTTTAGCCCCCCTACTGCCCCAGCAGTATTCACCAGGGTATTGCTGCCCTCGTCTCCATACAGGTGGCTATCCTCCATTGCTCCTATACCAACACTGTCTAATACTATGATAATTACTCTTTTGCTCATTACCATGGCCTCCTGTCCTAAAAAATGAGAATATATTAGGATAACTCTACAAAACTTACTTTAATTTCGCATTTTATAGATAATGCGCAGCAAAGAATAAACCTAGGTTGGTCTTTCGAATTTTCTGAAAGCTGGGTGGGTTGACAAGGGGACGGGGTTGTTGACACCCCAACCGGCATCATAGGGGGTGTCAACAACCCCGTCCCCTTGTCAACCCCTAACCGTTCCTACTTGCTTTCACACAAATATATCCGCGTTAATACGCGTCTAAATACGTTCTCCTCTTACTGCGCATTATTAGTCAACCGCGAACTTTACACGCTAACTAGGCTCGGGGATGGCACTGTTGGTATACCTCCCGTAAACGAATTTTCGTTAAATGGGTGTAAATCTGGGTAGTGGAAATATCAGCATGTCCCAGCATTTCCTGTACGGCCCTTAGGTCTGCTCCGTTTTCCAGCAGATGCGTGGCAAAGGAATGGCGCAAAGTATGCGGGGTTATCTCCTTCTTAATACCTAATTTCTCTCCATATTGGGCTAGCAACTTGAAAAATCCCTGTCTGCTGAGCGGATGCCCATGCGCATTCAGAAAAAGGGTTCTTTCATGGTGACTCTTGACCAAGGTGTTTCTAGCCCGTCCCATATATCTTTCTACCCACCTAATTGAAGTATTATTTACCGGTATTATTCTTTCTTTTTTTCCTTTACCCAGACAGCGCAGGAAGCCGGCTGTAAAATTAATATCCTCCATTTGCAATGATAGTAATTCAGACACACGCAGACCGGTACCATACATTAACTCCAGCATGGCCCGATCGCGTAAGCCTAATGGCAGCAGAACATTACACTGCTCCATTAGTTTGTCCACTTCCTCAATAGATAAAACCTGCGGCAGTTTGCGTTTGATCTTGGGGGTTTCCAAATCAGTAGTGGGGTTAAGAGTTATATAATCCTCCATGACCATAAACTTATAAAAGCTCTTAATGCTGGACAGACTGCGGGCAACCGTAGAATAGGCTGCCCCCTCATCCATTTCCCAAGCTAGAAAGCTTATTATGTCCTTCTTGCTAACCTCTTCCCATTTATTAACTGCCGGACGGTGCTCGGCCAAGTAAGCGGAAAATTTATTAAGATCTCTCTTATAGGCAGCTTGAGTATTGCTGGACAAGCCTTTTTCAAAATTGATGTATTCCATGAAGGCTAATATGTACTTTTCCATAGCGCCCTCCTGCATTTTCTTTGTACTATCAAGAAGTATAACAGATTAAGGCTGCACCCTTCGAGTACTCAACCACGACAACGTCCAAAACGTTATGTTTCGATGTCGATGGAGGTTGGGAGAGGCGGCCCCAGGTTCGGCACAAGCCGAATTTCCTTTATGGTTTTTGACATACAAGGGGCTTATTCCTGCCTATTCTTTCTCTTCATAATAAAAGTTTTGTACTTTTACCACAAAGCGGTCCATTTTTTCATTTAATTTATTATCTTCTTGAATTTTGGTTTCCTGAGGATTGTTTTCTACCCGCATGGGATTGCCACTGGGATGCTCATCATCCATCCACCCACTGAAAACTGGTACTCTTTCATAAAACAAACCTGAGACCATAGGTATGGCCGCCGCAAATGCTAACACCATTACCACTACCGCCACCAACTTGACAACTTTTTCTTTCCATTTACCAACCACAATAATCACAATCTATAACCTCCCTATACAAATTTTTTTAGAAACCAGGGTGAAAAATAAGCTTCGATAAAGGCTCCCACCATGACGAGAAACAAAAAAAACAGCAGTAACAGGGTATAAGATAGCAAGGCTCGACCCAGAGATACATTGCTGCCCTGCCTTCCGGCAGCAATGAAAATCGAGAATTTTATCCCGACTACCGACCAAATAATAAAAAGAGGTATATACATAAGGTTCTGAGGTAGTATGGACAAAACGCTTACCAGAATACCCAGGCTGGCCTTTTCCTGAACCAGAAATCCAATTGTGAAACCCAGCGAAAATCCTTTCAAGAATACTATCCCTAGAATTAAAGGCATGCCGATCACAGTTAATCCTAAAAACCATATCCCAATGAGTGTTTTGGCTTGATTAAGGAAAGCATAAAATAACAACTTGCTCCCATTCATACTTCCCTGGCTGTTACCTTGCAGATAATTATCAATCAGGTCCAGCAGATGGTTTCTCACCCCTCCTTCCAGACCTGGAACTTTATAATTACCTACGATCAAACCTCCTGCAAATATTATGGTAATAAATATGTACTGCCAGCGATTGGCACTTATGTGCTTTTTAATCCTGCCTTTCAGATTCATAGCATAATCCTTCCAAGCCAAAATTGGGCCAGGTCTCCCTTAACATTCATATTTAACCGCACTGCAGTTTATGCCCAAAAGAAATTAAAAGAGGAACATCCCAACTTGATTGGAATGTCCCTCTAACTTTGCATAAGAAAACTCGGCTTACGCCGAGCCTTTAGGCGACAGCGGTCGCTCCTTGCCATCCTTGGCACCGCGACACTAGTCCATCCTTGGACGTCGGCTGCCTGAGTTTTCTTACCTATTTTCCTTAATTGCGACCACAGGGAGCATATGTAATACCCGAAGGGTGCAACATTC
>CAZEDT010000037.1:0-39668 GCA_964510795.1 uncultured Syntrophomonas sp. | reverse complement strand
CGTTGCTGCCCACCCAGATCATGGATAGACGGAGGTCACGCAGGATCTTCTCCACCGGGTAAACATCTGTATAGCCAATTCCGCCCATGGCCTGCATACAGAGGTTAGCTACATCCCAGCATTGTTCGGTAACGAATTTTTTGCCTTCCGAAACCAGACGTCTGCAAAGGTTAGGATTAGCACCGGAATCTACAGCGCAAGAAGTGGTATACATAAAGCTGCGGCAAGCATCCAATTTCATGGCTGAATCAGCGATTTTGAAGCTGACTGCCTCGAAGTTGTTAATGGTCTGTCCAAAAGCTTTGCGTTTCATCGTATAGTCAGTGGCAATTTCCAAGGCAGGACGCGCTGCTCCAACAGTCATGGCAGCTGTTCCTAATCTTTCCGGAATCATCATCTGATAGAATATGGGGAAAGCACCGTTGACTTCACCAATAATATTTTCTTTGGGAACGCGTACGTTATCAAATACAACCCGAGCAGTTCCGCCGCCGCGGCAGCCCATTAAACCATACAGGTATTCAGTTTGAACGCCCATTTCCCGTTCTACCATAAAACAGGTCATGGATTTGTTGGAGGGGGCTTCCGGATCGGTTTTGGCATAAACCAGGAAGTAATCCGCGCCTTCTCCTCCGACTATAAAACGTTTTTGGCCGTCTAATATGAAGTCGTCACCATCTCTGCGACCATAGGTAGTTGAACCAAAAAAGTCTGAACCGCCCCTAGGTTCTGTCAAACATTCAGCTGCAAATTTTTCACCTTTGCAGATGCCAGGCAAGAATTTCTTTTTCTGCTCTTCAGTGCCATAATGAACGATGGCTTCTGGTACTACGTCTCCAGTTACCCCATAAGTGCAGCCGAACATGTAACCATTGACACAGAGTTCTTCCAGGGCAATGATATCATCTACCCAGTTAAGTCCGCGTCCACCGTATTCTTTAGGTACTCTCAAACCGAGAAGACCTCGCTTGCCACATTCACGCAGATAATCTTTCGGATATTTAATATTATCCGCATCCATATCCAAAATATAATCACGAGTTACTGATTTGGCCATTTCTCTGGCTTCGTCACGAAGTTTCTTTTGTTCAGGGGTCATTAAGAATTCATACATAGGTAAACCTCCTTTAATTATTTATGATTTCCAAATCCAAGCGAGTTGTCCATTACAGCCGTAATAATTTGCTTTGCCATATTTACGCGTATATTCAGCAATTAACTACATTAACTTTACCACGTATGTAATATAGATTCAAGTAAATTATCAAAATTACCACATATAATTACAAACGTAATGAAAAGTGTCGTTGAGGTGAGCTAATTACGATGAGAGTGCTAAAGGACAAGAAGGTAAGTGGGCAGTACCTGTCGGCACTACCCACTTACCTTCTTGTCCAGAGCGTCAAAAAAGACGAATAGCTGCCAAGCCTTGCTCTTCGCCTTTTTTGCTAGTTCTGCTGGTTTTGGACTTTATTGTCTTATTTAGTCAATATGGCTGAAGACGGACAGCTTTCCTGGCATAAGCCACAGCCAATGCATAGTTCTGCATTAATTTTATATACGCCTATCGGGCTTATGGCTTCAACAGGGCAAACATCGGCACAAAGACCGCAATTAGAACATTTATCTGCTAATATTATATACATTGCTATTATTCTCCTATAATAGGGAAGCTATCAAGTTCTTCTGAATACAATTGGTACCTTCGATGGTTGATAATACCCTGGCATCACGGACTAGCTGTTCAATATAGGAACCTTTTTCAAAAGCGCGCGCAGCCATAATATCAGCTGCCGTGCAAGTTATTTCTTGTGCGAAGGTGCTGGCCGTAATTTTAGCCATAGCTGAGGGTACAGTGAAGTCTCCGCCTTGGTCTATTAGCCAGCAAGCCTTCCAGGTCATTAAACGAGCCATTTCTATTTTGGTAGCCATATCGGCCAGAGCATGAGCAATTACCTGGTGATTTCTTATACTTGTGCCTCTTTGCAGCCTGGCATCGGCGAACTCCTTTGCCAGTTCATAAGCAGCCCGGGCTATTCCAACTGAGGTAGCTCCTACCAATGCTCGACCTAAATCCAGGGTTTGACCCATTAACAGATACCCACTGCATATTTCCTGTTCCTTTATTATTAAATCGTTGGATATACAAAGATCCTCAAAACTTATGGAAGAAGTTTGCGCATAATTAAGGGCTGAAAGAAAATGCCGGGGTCCTATTTTGCATCCAGGATGACCTTCGGGTATAATAAAGGCCCGCATGGAGTTGGATTTATCATTATAATCAGTAAACGCAAATAGTAATATAAAGCTGGCTAGCGGGGCGTTCAATACATAGTCCTTGTGACCGTTGATTACATGGTTGCCGGGGCTTTTTTTAGCCCAGGTGTTCATACTGCTTATATCTGAGCCACCCGAAGGTTCAGTAAGTGCGAAAGCAGCCAATCCAGCATTTTTGCCTGTCAGGCCTGGTAAAAATGCTTCTTTTTGTTGGAGACTGCCCGCCAACAAGAGCGGTTCAACCGCATGCACATTGGCATCAACCACCGCAGCCAAACCGGGGCAGGCGGCCGCTATTTCCTCCATGACCAGAGCGGTAGTAAGATGGTCCAGTCCCAGTCCGCCATATTCCTCCGGAATTGTGGGGCAGACCAGATTGTGTTCGCCTAATTTTCTTGCCAAATGCCAATCAAAAGGGGTTTCGGCTGAGTAAGTCATAGTCAGTGCATACGGCAAAATTTCCTCTCTGGCCAGTTCTTGAGTTAAACGAATTACAGCTAATTGCCTTTCACTCAACGATAGATCCATCTTCAAAAATCCCCCTTGCTTTGTTTCCAATTCAAGTATTCAACATAAGACTTAAGTTCGTTAAGCTGCTTATCTGATAGTTTATAAATATCATTAATTAGGCTTAAAAATTGATCGTTATGATTATTCTCAATTATCAGCTTGTTTTCACTTGGTACTTTTTCCACAAAATAATCAAGGGGTTTATCCAAGGCAACTGAGAGTTTTTCCAATTGGGCCAGATAAACATGTCTTTTGCCTTTCTCATAGTTGGAGAGGGCTGATTGCGAACAGCCGATTGCCAGGGCTAATTCTTCCTGACTCAGGCCTTGTTCTTCTCGAGCACTTTGAATTTTTTGGCCCAGCTCTTTTAGATTCATTTCTTACTCCTTAAGCAGTTCTGTCTATCATAGACTAGAAATTCCACCTTAATTTTATCACATATGTAATAGCTTTAAAATCATTTAGAGTAAGTGAAAGGTGCGGGGTGATGGACTTATCTGCGCAGCGCGTGAGGTGAAATTCCCAGACGGTCCATTTTCTGATAAAGTGTGGAGCGAGCTATACCTAGTGAAGCAGCACTCTTGCTGATATTGCCCTCAAATTTTGAGACGGCTTCTATTATAGCCAAACGTTCAAAATCCTTAAGACTACCATCATTATCTGTAGTCTGGGGAGAGGTCTCTCTTATGGGTAACGGTAGACATTCGCAATTAATTTGCGCAGCATCGCAATAAATGATGGCACGTTCCAGGACGTTTTTCAGTTCCCGGACATTACCGGGCCAATTATAATTACCTAAACATTCCATGGCATCAGTAGTTATCTGAACATGCTCAGGCATATTCATGCGCAGGCAAAGCTCATCTAAAATGTAACTGCAAAGAGAAGGAATATCCTCGATTCTTTCCTGTAAAGAAGGCATTCTAATTTCTATAACGTTAAGCCTATAATATAAATCTTCTCTAAAAGTACCCTTTTTAACCTGCTCATAGAGATTGCGATTGGTGGCGGCAATGATGCGTACATCCACTTTTCTGGCCTGAGTTCCGCCAACCCGGGTAACGGTTTTATCCTGAAGACATCGTAATAGACTGACCTGCATCTCTATAGGCATTTCTCCAATTTCATCTAAGAAAATTGAACCACCGTCAGCCAGCTCAAATTGTCCCGGCTTACCCCCTTTTGATGCTCCGGTAAAAGCACCTTCCTCATAACCAAAAAGCTCACTTTGCAGTAATTCCTTGGTAAGAGCACCACAGTTAATGGCAATGAATGGTTCTTCCGGACGGCTGGCCATGTGTATGGATTGGGCCAATAATTCTTTACCGGTTCCGCTTTCTCCTTCAATCAAAACATTAGATAAAGAGCGGGCTGCCTTTTGGGCTATGGTTTTTACCAATTTCATAGAAGGACTTGTGCCAATCAAATCATCGAAGCGGTACAGATTATCATTTGGCATAGGCAGCTTGGAGCCGATGTTTTTAGCTCGATTCTTTTTGAAGGAGAGGGTTATTAAGGAATGGTGATAAAAATTGCCGATGATACTTTTTTTAACTATAGTATAAGAACTTTTCCGGCGACCGCGAATAGACACGTAATCCAAAGTGAAAGTTTCATCAACCGAAGAAAGTAATTTGTCATAATCAATGTTTCCGATCAGGTACTCGCTGATGTTTTGTCCGATTAATACTTCCTGGGGAACATTAAAGAGGTTAGAAAATTCCCGGTTTACGTTCAATATTGCCCCCATTTTATTAATGGCGATAACGGCGGCTGGGATATCCTCCAGGAGTAAGCCCATTTTATTAATAGCGGTTTGTTCAAAGAGCAGACCAGATTGAATTAATTGGGTGCCAATTTTAACAATCGGTACCAGGGGGGAAACCTGGTTTATTCCGCTGACAATTGCTAAAGCCCCGGCAACACTCTTATCATCATTAAAAATCGAGTCGCCAATAGTATTCCATTCTGAAGCCAGCGGATACAGGTGTTCATAACCATAAACCTCGATTATTTTTTTCTCATGTGATGAAATATTAAGGGCATTGAAACAGGCTAGCATTTCATGATAACGGTTGCCAAGAGGAATATCCTCGCTGTTGCGGTAGAGAATATCCATAATTAAGCCTTCCGCATCCATAAGTATTATTGCGTAATTAGTGCCAATTTTTCTGCTTAAAACTCGGTTTACCTGGTGCATAATAGGTTTGGAATTACATATCAGACTACGATTAAGTTCCTGCTTTTGAGCAAACTCTTGTTCCGATAGGTCTACCTGCGGGCCATATATGCGTTGATGTTCGCATCTTATCCAGGATGTATAGGATTCCGGCCGTTGTATACCCTCCTGAAGCTTACCGGTGTCCATAAACATGTTCCAGGCATCAGTCAATCTGCCATATGCCGTTTTACGATAATCATAGCTCAAAGGAATACTCCCCCATAAAAACACAAGTTTTTACTATAAATATTATCATAATGTAATTTATTCATAAACAAAAGCAAGCTCCTGACCTGTAGCCAGAAGCTTGCCGGAGTATGCGTTTACTAAACTGTTTTTATGGGTGAATATGACGATTATTAAAATAATTGGTGATTAATAGTCGATTAGAATTATTTGTGATAAATCACTGCTATTTTTCATAGGGGGTAATAAGCCATTTAATACATCCGTCTTGACGGTTCCCAAAGACTTCGTAACCTTTCATGATCTCGTTGAGGGGGGCGCGATGGGTGAGCATAAACTTTGTATCCAACGTCCCGTCCTTAATCAGTTCCAGCATTTCCGGTACACCTTCGCATATTTGAATCCCCATTTTAAGCTGATGGTTCTTGATTATCATTTCCACTACGGGTAGTTTTACAACCGGCTCGGCAAAAATGGCAATGGTAGATACTATTCCACCTGGTCTGGTTATTGCTACGGCCATAGCCATGGTTTCTTCCAAGCCCGGTGTTTCCACAGTAGCATCTACGCCCAGACCGCCGGTTGCTTCCAGGAATTTTTGGGCTACATCATCAGTAGCAGCATTAATTACTATGTCAGCGATTCCTTCTTTTAGTGCGATATCCAGCCGGTATTGAAGTATGTCAACGGCAATAACCTGGCGGGCACCAAACATTTTCTTGGCTAACAGACAGGTGGATAATCCTACCGGCCCAACCCCGATTACAGCTACGGATTGTCCTGCGGTCAGCTGCGCATTATTCAGTCCAAACCAGGCAGTGGCTAACATATCAGGGAGAAGAATGACATCCTCTTCAGTCATGCCTTCGGGAACCTTATACAATTGTCCTTCCATATCGGCTACCGGAATCCTCATGTATTCGGCGTGGCATCCATCCAATTTGCCAACACTGCCGAAAACTCCGCCAACTTCGCACATAGCGATAAGGCCGAGCCTGCACATCAAACATTCACCGCAATGCGAGCCTGGTTTCACTACACAGCGGTCACCTACTTTAAAGTTTTGTACTGCGGAGCCGACCTCTACGATTTCAACGCAACATTCATGGCCGATAGTTTTAGGGTAAGGAGTACTTTCTACTTCCCCTTTAACGGTATGAATGTCACTGCTGCAGATGGCAGCCAGAGTAACTCTGCCGATGACGTCAGTAGGTGCTAAAATCTGGGGTACGGGGACATCAGTCAGGCTGTAATTATTGGGCTCATGATAAACTAGTGCTTTCATAGTAGTTTGTTCCATTGTTATTCTCCTCCTAATTTAAAGTAGAAATTTGGCTGATGAGCATAGGGCTAAAATCAATACTGCAGTACGGACTCATTAATGCAGATACAAATATATCTGCAATTGTCATGCCAATTGTGATTATGTAATAATATTAATCACGAAAATGTAAATATACTCTATAAACTGCGAGTAATACAATATTTATCAAATTAAATAAGGATATACATTTATAGGTATTCCCGGCCTAAAGTTGGTAAGTGTGTCGGAGTGTTGCAATGTCGGACAGTCATATGTTTGAAAATCGGCCATATGCGAGGTTGTTTGGAAAAACGACTAATTGAAAACTTGCTCAAAAATATGATTATGATAAAGAAGAAGCCGCAGGAACTATTCCTGCGGCTTCTGAAACTATTCTTCTATTTTAAGGATTTCTGGGATGCGGATAGAAGCTTTCCCTGTATCTTTTACTCCGGTAACAGAGTTGTCCCCTATCTCATACCTAAATGGCTCAGCAACATGTTAGCTGTCTTCAACTGATTATTGATACGTGTGGTCAAGGGCTCCTTGGAACAGGTTTCGAAAATGAAACTATTGGCACCTACAGTTACAGCTGCTGCTCTCGCTGCGCTGCCGCTTACCGGATATTTAAGCAGAGAAAACTTTTTACTGCTTGAACTAATGCCTGTATTGAGCGAGTTAACAGTACTTTTTGCTAAGGCAGTCATTTCGCTGGAGGGATAATAGATCAAAGACTGTCCAACCGACGTGGAGGAAGTACTCTTGTAATAATCATACCCTTCGTGCATGTCCATTACCCAATCAACCTTATAGTCCTTCATAGCCTGAAGGATAGCTTTCGCCAGTACTCCCTGGGCACTGCCGCTCTTAGTAGTAGGGAAAGCCCGGTTCAGGTCTATATCCCCACTAGCCACGCGTTTGTGAGCTGCTATTGCCCGTTTATTGGCTTCAGGAATCACCAGCAGGGTTCCCTTGCTGGGGCGATATTTGGTTACTTGCAGAGCGGCCTTGTAACCGGCTGTCTCATTCCCGTGGACTCCACCAATAACCATCACTATGGGGCCTGGTTTACCACTTCTAATTACATATAATTCCGTGGCATATTTGGTTCCGGAAGCCAGGGTTTTGACTTCCACCCCAGCTTTATTGACGGTTGCTTCATTTGAAGTTGCGGCATTTAGCTTAATGGGAAGTACCAAGGAGGTCACAATAAAAAAGAATATGAGGAATGCTATGTTACTAATATTTCGTCTGTTTATAAGCACAGTATCACCCTTTCCTAATCAACTTTCCAACAAATTATCCTCCATCGTTTTTACATTATACGACAGAATAAACTTTGCTTCGGGAGTAAGATTTTCCACTACGAAAACATTTTTGCAGTGTCAGGGATTGACGATAAATAGGGGCAAGTGAGGGGGCGGGGGCGGGTACCGTATTATGTAAATTAGAGGGTGATATGGTTTGCGTTTACCTTGGCAACCAGAAATTACAATCCATAAATGCCAAATAATTCCGGTATCAATGGCGATACCTGAAAAAATAATTTTTTCCATCAGTGGTGGCGCTGCGCGCCATGGGGTCTGATACGGCAAAAAAACCTTCACCCGATTATGGGTGAAGGTTTAGGGTAAAAGATGTTATGGTTGAAACGGTTGCCTGAAAAGCTTGAATACAGTAATATGACAGAGGCTGGAAGAACAGGAAGGTTCCGTTTCTATCTGCTTATAAATTCCTAGTAAATGAGGGATCAATTTGTTTATCTACGTTTTTTCCATTGTACTTATAGTAGCATCAAATATCGTCTATAATATTTGCCAAAAATCAACCCCGCAGAATGTCAATCCTTTTTCAGCCCTGTTAGTTACCTATCTAACTGCAGCCATACTGACGGTTATTGCCCTTATATTCTATAAGACTGATAAAGGCTTTTTTCAATCATTTAATGACCTGAACTGGACCAGTATAGTACTGGGTTTATCAATAGTTGGGCTGGAATTTGGATATCTGCTGGCTTATCGGGCCGGTTGGAACATCAGTGTAGGTTCCCTGGTAGCCAATATTTCTTTGGCCCTTTTGCTTATTCCTGTAGGAGTATTTTTTTACCATGAGGGATTTGAGTTTAACAAGATACTGGGGATTGCCTTTTGCATTGTTGGTTTGCTTCTTATCAACAAAATATAGAGCTGCTATTAAAATGACCAGGGGATCAGGACAATATCCACCAGTCATTGTTTTTAACAACTTGCTAAGCGGTGCTTGCCAATAGGTTTGAACTGCTCGATAAGCCTGCCAATATTAGTCATCCTAGGTACCACACAAATTATCAGCCTTAGGCCCACTCATTTCACCGGATGTTTAGCACAGTCTGCTGTTAATTTCACGATTCCCAACCTCCTTGACTAAGGCGTAGACAAGCCTTTTCCTTATCTTACCTTTGACGATATTTCATGGTTGTCGATAGAATTGTAAGTATATTTAGTAAACAGAACACAGAAGTGGGATGTAAATACTAATGAGGAAGCGAAAGCTTATCGACAATTTTGCTCTGTCGTATGATCAAGTACTACGACGGAGATCCAGGTGGGGAGGATAATATGAATAAGAAATTGACTAGCGGTCTGGCAGTATTAACACTGGTAGTTTTCATAGCGTTTTTTGGCTTCAAGTCCGTATACAGCGCGGACAAGCCCACGGTGACAACGGTTAGTGCTCAGACAAATGAAGCTCAGGGCGATTTAAAAGGTGCTATTAAAGAGTCCGGAGGTAGGGAGATAAGCCGGTATGGTTTCAAATGGGGGACCAGCAGGGACCTGGGTGAAATAAAAAGCTTCAGTAACCGGGATAAAAAAATATCTAATTTTTCAGCAACTATAAACAGCTTGAAAGCTGGCAATACATATTATTATCAAGCTTTTGCAGTTAACTCAAAAGGATCTGCCTATGGTGAAATAAAAAGCTTCACCATACCAGTCAAGTCTAATGATGCTCCTGACGTGATTATTAGCAGCCCTACTAATAAATTAGAGCTTATACGGGGAGCTATAGTACATATTGCAGCTACGGCTACTGATGACCAAAAAGTCGAGGCAATGAGCTGGTATATCAACGATGCTGCCAAAATTAAGGCCAGCGGCAGTTCAATAAGCTATGATTGGGATACCAGCCAGGTTGATCCTGGAGAATACACCCTAATGGCAACAGCCTGGGATGGAAGCAGGACCGGTGCTGAAAAAATTAATATAATTGTCCAAGCCCCGGTAAGTAGTGGTCCCATTAACTCAGCTCCGCAGGTCGTCAAGCCCTCTGTCAATAACAATACACCATCGCGAGGAGATTCCGGTGACAAAAGCAGATATCCCTTGCTCAGCAAAATGAATGGGACATATGGCCAATTTCGTTACCGTGATACCGGTGGAGGCAGAATTGAGGTTGATCCTCAATGGGTGGCTGAAAATATTGTTACTATTACTTTGCCGGGCCTAAATAGACAAGTACAGGTACATAAAAACGCAGCAGACAAATTTATTCTGGCTTTTACATACATAAAAAATGGTACTGCCACGATAAACGGTCGTCAGGTTGCTTTGTTAAGCCTTATAAGTACTATGGACGGAACCTATGTGACCCGTCATGTGATGTGGGACTCTTCCAGAGGTCTCAGTAATCATTCCTGGGGAACGGCGATTGACATTAATGCCGATGACCATTTGAGATATGTTGATCCGGGCAGCGAGCCCAGCGATCCCAATTTAATACTGTGGCAAAAAGCGTTCCAACCGGCTGGTTTTAGTTGGGGCAATAGTTTCAGCGATTCTATGCATTTTGAGCTTAAATAACGCCAAGTAGTTGAATAAATAACATAAAAATCACCCCTAAGTTGCTTAAAAAGACAACTTAGGGGTGATTTTGGCAGGTAATAATAATTTTAGAAAAAAATATTATATAAGTACACAATATATGCGACGCATAATCCTGCCTCTACTATTCGCAGGGCTAGAGCCGCCATTATATAGGAGTAAATATCCCAAAACGTAACAGATTCAAGCTTGTTGGCCATCGTAGAGGGGATGCCTTCCACGGTATATACAATAAACATTAATAGGGAGTTAATGCTTACCGCCATTATAAATACCACCACTATCGCTAGTAACTTTACCAGGGCGCCAATATCGGTCTGGGTAGCCAGATATCCTATGAGCGCTGTGGCCAAGCCAAAACCTACCATGTTCTTCACTGAGGCCTGGGCTATTTTAAAGAAAACTTTTTTTTGATCATGATCCTGCATGTCTTACCCCCAGTATCAGAAATCATTTCCATTTGTTTAATAAGTATACCAAATATATTGCTTGAATAGGGTAGTTAAAGTTCCGGGAGAAAGGGCTATAATATAGCATATTAATATACTTAAAGGAAAAGGTGCGCATGAATCTCATAGCCATAGATAAGGTCAGTAAAACTTACGGGGAAAAAGTATTATTGCAGGAGATTTCCTTTGGCATAGACGAGGGTGAAAAAATAGGCTTGTTGGGCATTAATGGTTCCGGCAAATCAACCTTATTGAAGCTCATTGCGGGACGGGAAGAGCCTGATAGGGGACGAATTGTCAGCAAGAGAAATCTGCGGATGGAATATCTATCCCAAAACCCGCCTTTTGATCCCGAAGCTACGGTGCTGGACACGGTTTTAAACGGTGATGCACCTGCTCTGCAGATTCTACAGCACTATCGCAGCACCGTGGCAGCTATGGAGAATGAGGCGGCTTCTGACCGTCTGCAGCCCGAGCTCCTGCATCTGAGTCAACAATTAGAAGCTATGAACGGCTGGGCTCTGGAAAGCGATGCTCAGAACATACTTACGCGCTTAGGGATTACGCAGTTTGATGCGCAGATGGGTCGGCTTTCCGGGGGACAACGCAAAAGAGTGGCCTTGGCTGCAGCTCTGATGAATCCGACGGAGCTCTTGATTCTGGATGAACCGACCAATCATCTGGATAACCAGGCTATAGATTGGTTGGAAAAATATTTACAGAGATTTAACGGGGCTTTGCTGATGGTTACCCATGATCGATATTTTCTGGAACGGGTGAGTAACCGCATAATTGAAATAGAAAGAGGGGAACTTTACAACTATCCGGGCAACTATTCTGTCTATCTGGAGAGAAAACTGGAAAGAGAAGATACGGAACTGGTAGTAGCCGACAAAAAGAAGGCCCTGCTTCGAAAAGAACTGGCCTGGATTCGCAAGGGCGCCCGGGCCCGTAGTACCAAGCAGAAAGCTCGGATCGAGCGTTTTGAAAAACTCCAGGCCGATCAACCGCATGCTAGTGCCGATAATCTGCAGATTTCATCCACAGCCAGTCGGCTGGGGAAGAAGACTATCATTCTGGAGGATGTATCGCACAGTTATCAAGCCGAAAAAATAATCGGAGGATATTCCTGCATTTTAGCCAGGGATGAGCGTATGGGAATAGTTGGGCTGAATGGAATAGGCAAATCTACTCTTATACGTATAATGAGCGGTGAAATTATTCCTGATAAGGGCAGTGTGGAGATAGGCAGCACTGTTAAGATAGGCTATTTTCCCCAGGAAAGCACCGACCTGCCAGAGGATATGAGGGTCATTGATTATATTCGTGAGGCTGGTGAATATTTGCAGAGTGGTAAGAAGATGATTAGTGCCTCTCAAATGCTGGAGACTTTTCTGTTTCCGCCCGCTGCCCAGTGGACCAGCCTGCAGAAATTATCAGGCGGGGAAAAGAGAAGGCTGCACCTTCTGCGTATCCTGATGGGGGCTCCCAACGTGCTCCTGCTGGATGAACCCGGTAACGATTTGGATATTGCTACCCTGGCTATTCTGGAAGACTACCTGGACGATTTTGCAGGGGCAGTGGTAGCTGTGTCGCATGACCGTTATTTTTTAGATCGAATATCAGAAAAGATACTGGCTTTTGAAGGGTCTGGAAAGATGGTGGAGTATCCAGGTAATTATTCGGATTTTCTAATCCAATCGGTTAGCAGTCAGGAGAGCAATGCGGCTCCAGAACCTAAGCTGGCAGATAAAAAGAAAAACCAGGCAGAAGGATTTGAAAACAAACCCATCAAGTTCTCCTTTAAGGAGCAAAAAGAATTTGCGGAAATCGATAATAGAATTGCGGCCGTGGAAGAAGAATTGAAGTTAATCAACGAACAAATTAACCAGGCCGGAAGTGATTATCAGCTCTTGGAGAAATTATCCACTCAACGTGAAGAAACTGAACAGCACCAGGAAAACCTTATGGAGCGTTGGATCTACTTAAATCAACTCGCTGAGGACATCGCCCAACAAAAGAACCAGTAGGCCATACTTGTCTTTTGACTGACTGGCGGCTGGTTTTCCAACCCCAGTCAGTCATCCTACCTAGAAGCTATTATTTTATCAGTGAGATAATAAAATTAAAATTAGTATCGGAACTGGAAGATACTCCTTGCTAGAATCTATGCTGTTATTAATTCAGACAGGAATCTGCCTGAGAGTCTTGAATAGTAGTAGTAAAGGGTTTAGCAGAGAAGGAGGGCATATCATGAATTCCAGGTGGCAGTTGAAGTATATCCGGCGCCGCAGAGAGATAGTGGGGACTTTTGTTCGGCATGGTCTGGGTTATTTTATGCAAAGGTTTGGCTTACATGATTCAGCTGCTTTAGCGGGTGGTAGAATTAGAAATAATCGGCCGAAAACGAATCAACATTTATTGGCAGTCAATTTGAGAGAAGCACTTGTGGAGCTAGGTCCTACCTTTGTTAAGCTTGGGCAACTACTCAGTACCCGAACAGATATACTACCTCCGGTATATATTGAGGAACTGGAAAAACTGCAGGATAAAGTAACCCCTATAAGTTATGAAGATGTAAAAAAGGTGTTGGACCAGGAAATGGGCCAAACTGATAAGATATTTGCTGAATTCAGATCGGAACCACTGGCGGCAGCTTCAATTGGACAGGTTCATCGGGCTAGGCTCTTAACTGGGGAAGAAGTGATAGTTAAGATTCAGCGTCCGGGAATTGAGGAAAAGGTAAGAAACGATCTGGAAATCCTTAAGGGACTGGCACGAATTTCCGAGCACAGATCGGCAGATGCTCGTCGGTTGGGAATCCTGGCCATGGTTGAGGATTATGCCAAGACTATGCTGCGGGAATTAGATTATGAACGGGAAGCCCGCAATACTGAGCGAGTATATAAAAATTTTGCCCAGGATAAAAGGGTGGTCATTCCCCGGGTTTATCGACAATACAGTACCCCTCGGGTACTGATCGAGGAATTTATACCGGGCTTAAAATTGAGCGATATCGAGGGTATTGAAAAAAAAGGTTGGAGTCGACACAAGATATCAGCTCTTGGAACCGAAGCTTTTCTCTCCCAAATAATGCTGCACGGTTTTTTTCAGGCTGATCCCCATCCGGGCAATATCCTGGTTATTGACGAGGACACCATTGCCTTTATAGATTTCGGAGAAATAGGTTATTTAAGTGACCTGAGGCTGATGTATGTGGGACAGTTATTGGTGGCGATAAATAAGAATAATCCTTATAGTGCGATGTCGGTAATGCGCGATATGGGCATACTTGACAATATAGAAGATGCCGAGGGCTTTTTGGAGGATTTTGCTGATCTGATTGAACGCATGTACGCTAGTAATATGGGTGGTTTGGATATGAAGCGTATGCGGACTGAAATAATGGAACTGGCTTACCGGTACCAGTTGAAGATGCCGGCCTATCTCACCTCTTTAATGAAAGCACTGATAACCGTGGAAGGAGTCGGCAAGAAACTGGATCCCAGTTTCAATTTCAGTGAAGTGGCTTCCCCTCTAGCCAAGCGGGTCTACCGTGAACGTCTGAAACCAGAGAATGTGGGTAAATATCTGCGCAGCAGGTACTATAAAGATATAGAACCGCTCAAGGAAATGCCGGCCAATTTCAATCGTTTGTTGAAGAACACTGCTGAAGGTCATTTGATGATGAATCTGCAGATGGACTTATCCCCAAGCCTGAACAGGAAATTAACCCAACTGGTTAGCCGTCTCAGCTTCAGTCTTATAATTACCGGAGCCCTGATCGGCTCAGCCCTAATCATCCAGACCAATCATACCCATGAAATAGCTCGTTTTGTATACCTGGGAGTAGTTGGCTTTGCCATCGCTGTGGTCAGCTTGATTATCTTTTTCATGGGTTCCTTGCGATCGTAGAGAAAAGATTAGGCGAAGAATTCAAAATTATAAATGAACGAGGTTATAAAGATCAGGCTATTTAAATAAAGCATCCGCTTGATTTAACCTGAACTTCGCAGCTTAGCCTAAGCCTTGGGTATCAGCGCAAGGGATACAGTGTGATAGGAATTTGCAAATACGTTGTTGGTAGAGATAAAATAATTAATGAGTGTAGGCATACGGAAAGGAGTTTACCATGTCAGAGGTACAAATAGTTACAGCCCGCAGAGAGGATTTTGAACAGGTATTTGCCTTGCTTCCACAGCTCTGGCCGGGAAGACAACTTGACCGGGAAAAAATGTTGCAGGTTTACATGCAAGCCCTGGATTCTAAACAACAGGAATATGTCATCGCCAGAGTTGCGGATCGTGTGGTTGGTTTCATTTCTATGCGAATAGTCAGTAACCTATGGGCGCAGGGTAATCTTTTACAGATAGAGGAACTGGTTGTTGATGAGGAATATAGAAGCATGCAGATCGGGACCCAACTTTTGCAAAAAACCATTGTCATAGCAGAACAAAGGGACTGTAGGACGGTGGAAGTAACCTCACATGTTAAACGAACTCGGGCTCACAATTTTTACGAAAATAATGGATTTAAGAAACTGGCAGTACATTTTGTGAGAGAAATGGTCAACTCCAAATAAAAATGATAATTAAATAAATGAACAAGGGATGAGTTCAGTTCGAATAGCTGAGTTCACCCCTTGTTTTGCCGTATCAAAAAGTATAACATTTCTGAATGTTGCACCCTTCGGGTACTACAGATTTGACCTGAAGGTCAATATTAAGGTTGATAGGTAAGAAAACTCAGGCAGCCGACGTCCAAGGATGGACTAGTGTCGCGGTGCCAAGGATGGCAAGGAGCGACCGCAGTCGCCTAAAGGCTCGGCGTAAGCCGAGTTTTCTTACCGTATCAGCAAGTATAACATTTCTTAATGTTGATAGGTAAGAAAACTCAGGCATCCGCAGTCGCCTAAAGGCTCGGCGTACGCCGAGTTTTCTTATTTGGTTAGGGTAAGTTACCTGGTTTATTTTAAATGGGTCTGCTCTGCCAGCTTGTCGACTTCTCCTTGAAGTCTCTGGGCCATCTGGGCCAGCTCTTGTCCCACCCGGGTTACTTCTTCCATGGCTTGAATCATGGAACCGCTGGATGATCTGGTTTCGTTGGCTTCGCTTGCCAGGTGCTTAAAAGTTGACTCCAGACTTTGAATGCTGCTGCCGATATCAACGGTCCATCCAATAATTTTATTGACGGCTTGCTCGCCTTCTTTGAGCAGACCATTGGTTGACTCAGCCTGAATTTCTACCTTGTTTACCATCTGGACAATCACACCCAGTTTTTGTTGAATATCCTTGGCTGATTCAGCGCTGCTTTCGGCTAATTTGCGTACTTCATCCGCTACTACTGAGAAGCCCCGACCGTGTTCGCCGGCCCGGGCGGCTTCAATAGCTGCATTTAAGGCTAGAAGATTGGTCTGAGCTGCCACCCCGGATATAGTATCCACCACGGTACCTATCTGCTGGGCTTTGACTGATAGTTCATTCATGTAAGAAATGGTTGATAACATGGATTCGTTCAGACTATGCATGGATTTGCTTATATCTGTGGTGTGAGCTGCAGCCTCATCGGATTTTTGGCCAATGGCATTCATGTCATTGCGGCAGTCCTGCATACTGTCCACCTGCTTGCCAATAATATGCATTACGTTCATAGTCACCGCCAGGGTCTCTTCGCTGGAAGCAGCTAATTCCTGACTGATGGCTCCCAGATGTTGGGCCTCATCATCCAGCATTCTCATTTGTTCTTTTTCAGAGTTTATATCACGGATAACTTCGATTGCCCCGATAGTCTTACCGTTTTCATCAAAATAGGGTGTATATGATACCAGGGTGGGAATAAGCCGTCCAGGTTTGTCCTTGATTTCAACATAGACATTCCACACCGGATGGGTGCTGCTTACCAGATGCTTCTGAACTATACAATTTTTACCACAACCAGTGGAACGAAAAACGTCGTAGCACTTCATACGCATCGCTTCGCTTTTTGAAAATCCGGTTAGTTTCTCCATCATAGGAGAAAATTCCACAATGTTAAAATCCATGTCTCGAATATAATAGGGAAAAGGCATAGCCAGACGCAAACCTTCTGCGCGCAGCATTTCTTCGGATTTTTTGCTCGTTTCACAAAGGTTTGCTGGTAGAATGTCTTCTTTATTGTTCCAGAACATCGATGATACACCCCATTTTCCTATTTATTAATATATATGTCATTTATCCTAAATTAAAGAAATCGACATATAATAATATAATTCAACATTATTTACACGAATCCTTTTATAAATATCGGAAAATTAAAAAAATATAACCATTCTTATTTAGATGGAAATCTTCATACAATCTTCATAAATTATAGGTATGATTTTTACAGTACCCGTTAAAGGTAAATTTTGTTAATGGCTTGGGGGATGGATAAGAATGGCGGAGAACGAAACTGAACTAATGAAGTCAACAGCTGCCAAAAAGACCTGGAAAAAGCCGGGTAAAATAGTAATCTTTATTATTATGTTGCTGGTTTGCAGCGGAAGTTATTATGCTTATAAATCGCTTAATCAGAAGGAATTGACTTATCTGACCATGCCAGTTGTCCGGGGAGCAATCGTGGATGAAATTCAGGCTACCGGGACGATCAAGCCGCTGCATGAAGTAGACTTGTATTTTCGTCAACAGGGAACCCTTAAGGGTCTTAATGCCCGTAGTGGTGATCCAGTAAAAACAGGACAGGTTTTGGCTATCCAGGATGATGCTAATTTACAGGCGCAATTAGAGCAGGCCCGCAGTGATTTGCTGCAAGCTCAATACAAGCTCCAGCAATCGCAGCTAGAATGTGAAAAAAGCCAGATTGCTGCTAAGCGCCAGGATGAGTTATATAAGCAGGGTGCAGTAGCGCAATTGGATTGGGAGCAAGCCAAACGCGATTACAGTAATGCTTCGCTGAATGTCCAGTCCGCTCAAGTTGCTATTCAGACTGCTAAGGCCAAGGTGGTTATTGCTGAAAGTAACCTGAAGAATGCCCAGCTTACAGCTCCATTTGCAGGAGTAGCCGCCCAGGTAAATGGTGAAGTGGGCCAGGAAACGGGTAATTCTTCTTCTCCGATGTTTCATCTTATAAGCAATGAACTGCAAGTTCTGGCTATGGTTAATGAGGTTGATATTGGTCGGGTAAAAGAGAAACAGGATGTAACCTTTACTGTAACCAGTTATCCAGGACAGGCATTTAAGGGGACAGTTACTCGCATAAGTCCGCAATCTACGGTTACCAATAATATACAGCAATATGAAGTTGATATTGCAACTAAAGACATATCCAAGCAGTTGCGAGCTGGTATGTCAGTAACCGCCAAAATTATTATTGATCAACGGAATGACGTAACCACAGTTCCGAATTTAGCTTTTGCTTATACCCAGACTTACCTGAGTAGTAAGCCAAGTATGAATCAGACCCAGGTTCAAAGCACCGACAAGAGCAGCAACCAGGGTGGCAGCCAGAACGGCAGCCGTATGAGCAAAGGGACCGGGTGGTCCAAGCAGAGTAATAAAGGATCAGATCAACAGACGAAACGGATGGTGGTTATTTTACAAGGCGGCAAACCTGCAATAAAGCCAATCACTGTAGGTTTGAGTGACATTTCTAACACCGAAGTACTAAACGGACTAAGCCCCGGCGATCAAGTGGTTATCGGAACTAACGATGTTAACCAGAATAGCAGTTCCGGCAGCAATAATAATCTGCAAGCCGGCAGTCAGCAGCGTTCACCTATTGGTGGAGGAATGGCGGGTGGCGCCCGTATGCGCAATGACTAGTATAACTGTGCGCCAGCAGGAAGGAGAACGGCAGAACCATGGGCAGCATTAATATTAAACTTGAGCAAATCACCAAAACCTATTATGGAACTGAGAATCCGGTTCAGGCTCTGCGCGGAGTGTCGCTGGTGCTGGATAAGCCAGAAATGATTGCGATTATGGGTCCTTCTGGCTCGGGCAAATCAACCCTGATGAATATTTTAGGATGTCTGGATAAACCGGACGGAGGTACCTATACCTTTGCCGGTTATGATGTTATGGGCATGGATCGGGATCAGTTAGCCTTTCTGCGTAACCGTCGCATTGGGTTTGTTTTTCAAAATTTTAATCTACTGGCCCGTACATCGGCGCTAGAAAACGTTTGCTTACCTCTTAGCTATGCGGGGGTGCGAGGCTCAGCAGCTGAGCTGCGAGGCCGGGAACTGCTTGGGTTGATGGGCCTGGCAGGCCGGGAAGAGCACCGTTCCACGCAGATGTCTGGAGGTCAACAACAGCGGGTGGCGATAGCCCGGTCCCTGGTTAATGATCCGGATTTATTGCTGGCAGATGAGCCTACCGGTGCTCTGGATAGCCAGACCAGTCATGAAATAATGACCCTTTTGCAGCAGTTGAACCGGGAACAGGCCCTAAGCATAGTTATCGTAACTCATGATGCTGACATTGCCAGGTACTGTAATCGTACTATTCGGCTGCGGGACGGACTAATAGTAGATGAAAATGACCCCATGCTACATACCATTGAACCCAAATAGGCAGGGAAGGAGGCTAGCAGCTTGGATCTATTAACGATTTTTCGAATTGCCTGGCGCAGTCTGACGGTTAACAAGATGCGGTCCATTCTTACTGCATTAGGGATAATAATCGGAGTGGCCTCAGTGATCATGATGGTGGCTTTAAGCCAAGGGGCTACGGCAGGCATCACTCAGCGGATTGCCAGTATGGGGACTAATATTCTCCAGGTAATGCCCAGCGGTGGCAGTGGGGCTATGCGTGGTATGGGAGGGGCCTCTTTGAAGCTTGAGGACGCTGAGGCAATTGCCCAACTGCCGTATGTGAAAAACGTTGCCCCGGTTGTAGAAAGTAATGCGAATGTTATGCAAGGCAGTAATAGCTGGAGCGCAACGGTTAATGGCACTACTCCAGAAATGGCAGAGATAAAAAGTTGGAAGCCATCGACAGGCGGTTTTTTTACCCGGGAAGACGTGGACAATATGGACATGGTAGCGGTGATAGGGAGTACCGTAGCAACTAATTTATTTCCCGACGGCAAAGTCCGGATTGGTTCGGGCATGCTTATAAATGGACTGGCATTCACGGTTATAGGTGTACTTCCGGCGCAAGGTGCGGCCGGGATGGGTATGGATCAGGACAATATTGTATATATACCCTTAAGCACTGCTCAGCACCGTTTGATTGGGGGAAATACCTTGCGTTCAATAACTATCCAGGCTAGCGAGCAGGATGCGCTTCCGTTTTTGCAGAATACTATTACCACCTTGCTGAGACAAAGACATCAGTTGCCAGCAACGGCAGAAAACGATTTTCGTATTATGGATATGGCCCAATTATTGGCTACCATTCAAGATACTACCCGCATTTTAAGCTTGCTCCTGAGTGGAATAGCTGCCGTATCGCTCATCGTTGGCGGCATAGGAGTTATGAATATTATGCTGGTATCGGTGACCGAGCGCACACGTGAGATCGGTATTCGCATGGCGATAGGTGCTACAACTCGCAATATCCTGACCCAATTTCTGATCGAAGCCGTTTTGCTGTGTATAATCGGCGGTTCCATAGGCAGCGCCCTGGGCTGGGGGATATCTACGTTGTTTGGATCTCTGTCAGGGTGGAATATGCAGGTGCCTGCCTGGTCAGTTGCTATTGCAATTGGGTTTTCTACCTTGATCGGGGTAGTTTTTGGATACTATCCAGCTCGTAAAGCTGCCGAGGCTGATCCCATTGAAGCATTACGGTACGAGTAAGCAGCTTATGTAAGTATATCAACTTTCAGATCCAATAAAAGCATATTTGTGATTTTAGGCCGTAGGTACTATCCTGCGGCTTGTTTTTACGCCTTGACCGCGGTAAAGTAATGGGAATAGTTTTATTTTCGTGTTCAGGGAAATAAGTCAGAGAAAATAATTTGTTTACGGCACCATTGCCATAACGGTTTTTAAGGAGGAAGTGTATGTCAAAAGTAGCTATCATCAGGTGCGAAAGCTATGCACCGGCTGAAGTGAAAGTTGCGGTGGAACGCGGATTGGAACTGATTGGGGGGCCTTTGAATTTTGTGAAGCCGGGAGAAAAAATTCTGCTTAAACCTAATCTCCTGGCTGCTGATCCCCCTGAGAAATGCGTTACTACCCATCCGGCAGTTTTTAAAGCTGTGGGTGAAGTTTTCCAGAGTGCTGGAGCAGAGATTGGTTATGGTGATTCACCGGGTTTCGGCAGCCCTGAGGCGACCGCCCGTAAGGCCGGGATCGCAGCAGCAGCAGCTGAATTGCAAATAGAGCTGGCAGATTTTCAGAACGGGGAGGAAGTTTTCTTCCCGGAAGGTGTGCAGAATAAAAAATTCGTCATTGCCCGCGGAGTATTGGACAGTGATGGAATCATAAGCCTGCCTAAGCTTAAAACCCATGCCCTTACCCGCATGACCGGAAGTATTAAGAACCAGTTTGGCTGTATACCGGGAGTGCTGAAGGGTGAATACCATGTAAAACTACCTGACGTAAATAATTTCGCCCAGATGCTGGTCGACTTAAACAACCTGCTCAAACCCAGGTTATTCATTATGGATGGTATTATGGCTATGGAAGGCAATGGGCCCAGAGGAGGCCGCCCAAAGGAAATGAATGTACTGCTGTTTTCCACCGATCCGATAGCGCTTGATGCGACGGTATGCAGGATGGTTGGTGTAAATCCAGAGTCTGTTCCTACCATGGTCTTAGGGATGAAAGCTGGACTCGGAAGCTATATAGAGAACGATATTGAACTTGTGGGAGATAAATTAGGGGACTTTCATTGTCCTGCTTTTGATGTAAAAAGAGGGACTGGTTCCGATCTGAAGAAAATACCCATGTTGCGTCTGCTTAACAATATGTTGCTGCCTAAACCCCATATTATTGAAACGGGCTGCGTTAAATGCGGAGTATGTATTAAGGTATGCCCAGTCACACCCAAAGTCTTGGATTGGTCTAAAGAGGATAACTCTTTGCCGCCAGTCTACGATTATAATCGCTGCATACGATGCTATTGCTGCCAGGAACTCTGTCCCGAAAGTACCATAGATGTTGAGGTACCCTTGATACGAAGGGGAATTGATAAAATTAGGCAGAGATTTTAAGCACCACACTATATTATGTAATCTATCTTTGCTTCGGAAAACATGTCAGCTAGTTTTTGGCTAAAAAATGTTTTTATCGATTCCATTTGTTCAGGCTGATAGACATATTTACCATAGCCAAACTGCCCATATTTGAACTTTCGTTGACTTTCATCCATGGGAAGACTGCTGGAGGGATATATGTTCATAATCGTGCTTTTAGCTCGACTGGTAAAACGGTGGGATATTATTTCAAAGCTTATATTGGCTGGCTTTTGACCGAGAAAGAATGTGTCCACCTCTTCAAGCATTTTTTGATATGCTAATTCCCATCTGTCAAATAGGATTACCGGGCCGATGATAAAACCCAGGGGGTATCCGGCTACGGCAATTCTAGCTGCTGCTTGCAATCGACTCTGCAAGGGTGGGGTATAATGCTCATAGTTATGAATTATTGAATCGGCATTTATACTGAATCGGATCGTAGTATTGCCACGGTGATTTAGATTCAGAAGGGATTCCACGTCAGTATATTTAGTAACAAATCGAAATTTCGCATGCTCCTGTTCGGCGAAGAACTGGATGGTGTTAGCCAGAGATTTAGTGTAAGGTTCAACTGGTATTGGATCGGATGTGGCAGCACCTTCAAAAAGGGTGATAGCAGGTTTTCTTTGCTCGATATAGCTGGCAGTTTGGCTTAATATCTCGTCCAGATTAACATAAACTCTTATATATGGATTTTTCCCGAATTGAGTATTCAGATAGCAATACTCACATTGCCCCATACAGCCAGTTACAAGTGGCAGCTGGTAGTGAGCTGAAGGTTTGCAGCTTTGAAAGTTTAGCGTTTTTCTAATTCCCACCAGCAGGGTTCTTTTTCCCGCTCGGTAAGCATCTTCCGGCGATGCTCCGGTAATATTAGGAATCCTTTGTTTTACTTTGAGAACTTTAAGGCTTACCTTCGGATTTGTTTGGAAAAATTGCCATATTCTTTTACCCATTGGGTAATCTAAGCTGGCTTCCTCAAAAAACACCCTCTGAGGCACATAAGTCATTTAGTCACCTCCGTAAATAATCAGATTAAGTTTTATTCTTCCCCCGGTTAAGTTAATGGATACCAGGAGAGCTCTTTTCGATTTACTAAATTAAAGTGAAACAAAATTGGCTGCAGTTGTTGCTCCAGGCGCGTGGGCTAACTGTGATCGGAAAATGGAAATATTGTAATATAGTGTATAAATTAAAATAATATTGTAATTTGGAAAAGAAGCAGTGATAATTATAGGAGTTCGCTTAATAAGTAAGATTATTTACTATGCTGCCGTTAAACCGCATTTTGATTGGAAAAGAAGGGGAAGATATTCAATGATGAGATTCATTTCAAAACTCTATTTGCGGCTTAGCGGTTGGAAGATTGACGGTGCAATACCTCCCGAAGTAAGAAAATGTGTATTGGTAGCCGTACCGCATACCAGCAATTACGATTTTCCGATAGCCCGGGCAATTTTATATGTTATGGATGTTAAGCTTAGGT
This sequence comes from uncultured Syntrophomonas sp., assembly GCA_964510795.1. GTDB lineage: Bacteria > Bacillota > Syntrophomonadia > Syntrophomonadales > Syntrophomonadaceae > Syntrophomonas_B. The sequence goes on along the minus strand of CAZEDT010000037.1, from coordinate 16,210 downwards.
ATCTAATTAAGAAAGACTGGATGGTGTTCCCTCTTAGCATACTTTTTAAAGCTTCAGGCGCCATTGGAGTAGATAGAGAGCAAAAAAGTAATCTGGTTGACACTATTATAGATATTATAAATGACTCTGATGATATGGTCATAGTAATACCTGTTGAAGGTACTCGTAAGTTAGTGAAAAAATGGAAGCTCGGTTTTTATTATATCGCTATGGGGGCAGGAGTTCCCATAGTCATGAGCTATCTTGATTATGAAAAAAAGGTCGGAGGTATCGGGCCGATGTTCTATCCGACTGGTAATGTGGCCGAGGATATGGAACTGATGCGGAATTTTTATAAAAACATAGTGCCTAGACATCCTGAAAATATTAGTCTGGAAATTATTTAGTAGTATGGTGAAATGAATATTAGCTCAACCAATTACGATAGTAATATGGACGGTCTAGCTGATGCTTTTGCCGGTGCCTGGAAAGCAGATAGCAAGCAGTACATTTTATGCCTAATCAAGCCTATAGCCGCCAATTTAGCGTATAAATTGATTTGACAATTGGACAAAAATATCTTAAAATTTTCCTGCCTTGTTCTTTAAATCCTCTCCTTTTTGGGGGAAACTAGTCCAAGAGCACTTCCAGAAGGGAGATGAAAACATGTTCGAAGATAAGTATTTAGTGTGTAAAGATTGTGGAAATGAGTTTTTATTCTCAGCGTCCGAACAAGAGTTTTACGCAGAAAAAGGTTTCGAAAACGAACCAGGTCGTTGCCCTACTTGCAGAAGAGCACGCAAACAAGAGCGTAGCGGTTATGGCAACTCTGGCCGTAGAGAAGAACGCAAAATGTTCAGTACCGTTTGTGCTGCCTGCGGTCAAGAAACCACTGTACCGTTTGAGCCTACTGGCGACAGACCGGTATATTGCAGAGATTGTTTCCAGGCTAGAAGGTAAGTGTAAACCAATAACTTAACTATTCTAAAGGGTTAGTATTTGCATACTAACCTTTTTTTTGCGACAATAGCTTAACAGCGATTCGCGTAAGGGGGATTACATTGCCTAAAAAAAGCTATCCACTTCGGAAGAAGGTAGGACAGGAGCGCCAAACTCTGCTTCTGGTAGATGAGCCGAATGAGTTAATGAAATTTTTAATAGAGAAAATTCCCGCTAAAGGGCGTAACAATATAAAATCACTGTTAACCCATCGCCAGGTACTGGTCGATGGACAGGTGGTCAGCCAATACAATCATCCCCTGGGGGTAGGGCAGGAAGTTCTTATTAAATGGTCCCTGGTGAGGGATGAAGAGCAGGACAGAGGTGGCTTGAAGATAATATATGAGGATCCACTAATCATTGTTATCGATAAGCCGGCGGGCTTGTTGTCTATTGCATCAGATAAAGAAAAGGAATATACCGCTTATCATCAACTGACCGATTATGTGCGCAGAGATGATCCTGACCAGCGTATTTTTATTGTGCACCGTCTGGATAGAGATACCTCCGGGGTTATGCTCTTTGCCAAAAATGAAGAAGTAAAGCATCAACTTCAGGGTGCCTGGAAAGATATAGTGGTAGACCGGGCCTATGTTGCAGTAGTAGAAGGGCGGGTAGAGAATCAGGAAGGCACAGTCAAATCCTGGCTTAAAGAAACCAAAACCAAGCTGATGTATTCCAGTACCAAGCCTGGAGATGGCTTGGAGGCGATAACTCATTATAAAGTACTGCAAACTTCAGCAGAATATTCGTTGCTGGAAATCCGGCTGGAAACAGGCAGGAAGAACCAGATACGGGTGCATATGAAAGACCTCGGTCACAGTATTATAGGCGATAAAAAGTACGGCGCCCATAGCAACCCCATCGCCAGGCTTGGTCTGCACGCGCATATCTTAGCTTTTCATCATCCGCTAAGCGGTGAACTGATGCGTTTTGAGACCGAAGTACCTAAGAAGTTTACTCGCTTATGTAAATAAAAAGTGAACAGGGGGACGGTTCTCTTGTTCATCCAGTTAAGGTGCTAGGGGATGAACAAGAGAACCGTCCCCCTGTTCATTTTTCAGAATAAATAAAAATACCTTAAAAATACGAAGGGTAAAAAAATAGATCTCCGGGGAATAATAATCCTATTGATGAGGAGGTGGCAAAAATTAATTTATTGACTAGAGATGATTTAACTGAGTTGATGAACACTCAGGAGGAGCTATGCGTATCGATATATTTGCCCACTTATCGTGCGGGGACTGAAACCAAGCAGGGTAGAATAAGATTGAAAAATATTCTGCGCGAGACGGAGCAACGCTTAATAGACAATGGCTTGCGCTCACCGGAAGCTAAGCGTTTTTTAGCCCCAATCGAGAACATGATATTCGATAATCAATTCTGGCAGCAGCAGCGGGATGGATTGGCTATTTTTCTGTCGGGAGGATTATTCTATCACTATAGCGTGCCCCTGCATTTCGAGGAATTTTTGTTGGTTGGTCAGCATTTTCATCTCAAACCCTTGTTGCCATTATTAAGCGAGGATGGACAATTCTTTGTCCTGGCCCTAAGTCAGAATGATGTCCGGGTGCTCCAGTGCACTCGGGCCAGCGTAAAAGAGTTGGAAATTGATGATATTCCCCATAGCCTGGCCGAAGCTATGAAATATGATGATCCGCAGCGGCAGTTGCAGCTGCATAGCAATACTCTGGAGGGAACTAATATAAAGGCGGCCGGCATATTTCATGGGCAGGGAATAGGACCAGATGATTCCAAAAATAATATCCTGCGCTTTTTCCGCTTGGTTGACCGGGGGTTACATGATTTGCTGCGCGAGGCCAAGGCTCCATTGGTCCTGATAGGAGTGGAATTTCTATTGTCTATTTATAGAAAAGCCAATACCTATGTATATCTGGCCGATGAAGGTGTTACAGGTAATCCCGAGGAACTAAGTGCTGAAGATCTGCAGACTTTGGCATATCCGCTGGTAGAGCATTATTTCCACAAGGCAGAGCAGGAGGCACTAACTTACTACGGGCCTTTTAAAGGAACCGGACGAACCACCCACGAAGTATCTGAAGCGGCTCCAGCCGCCTATAATGGACAGATAGAGTTATTGTTCATGTCAAATGGGGCTCAGCAGTGGGGCAGCTATGATGCGGAAAACAATGCGGTGCAGTTACATCCTGAACCGCAAATTGGAGATGAAGATTTATATAACTTTACCGCTCTGCAGACCATCATAAACGGAGGAACGGTCTATATAATGGATGCGGACAAAATTCCTGAGGGTCAAAACATGGCGGCTTTATTGCGCTATTAAATAGCTCTAAAGCGGCTTGTTATTAAAAAATTTGACTAGGTGAATGGGGACAGATTCTGATGCCTATTCTGGTATCTAAAGCTGGAATGACAAGATCTGTTCCCATTGTTTTGTATTATTATATTTAATCCTACGTAATTCTACCTATTCCTAATTATATAATTTCATAAAAAATACAGTATATCACTCCGTTTCTAGTATATATATACAGGGAAGGGAGTTATAAATATGGTTATTAATATGTATAGGTATCGCATGCCTATTGCAATTGTATGTCTGGTATTTGCATTCATCCCGCTATATTTTAAATTTAGTCATAGTGACTCATCACCCCGACATGACAAAAAATCCCCCTATGGAAAGTATTTGAATTGGCAGGAAGTAAACAATATATTTACCCAATATGCAGTTGTCACAGTGACTGACCTGGAAACGGGGCTAGAATTTTGCGTACAGAGAAGGGCTGGTTACTATCATGCTGATGTTCAGCCCTTAACAGCTGAGGATACTGCGGTGATGAAGAAGATATATAATAGTAAGTGGACGTGGAAGCGCCGCGCAGTTATAGTGCAAATGGATGACGGAATTAAGATAGCAGCTTCTATGAATGGCATGCCCCATGGGCAGGGAGCCATAAAGGGTAATAAATTCAATGGCCATTTTTGCATTCACTTTGCCGATAGCAAAACCCATGGCAGCCGGAAAGTTGATTTGGCCCATCAAATGATGATCTGGAAATCTGCCAATATACTCGACAAGCAATTGGGGGCATTATCTCCTGAGGAAACCATGACGGTTTTTTTTACTGCTCTTAACCAGGGTGATAAAACTATTAGTACTAGAATTATTGACTCTAAGGACGAAGCCTGCTGGAAGATTTTGCAGGAGATCGAATCGATTCGAGTTATTTCCATAGCCCCAAATAATAATAATTGTTTTAGTGTTGGCCTTCGGCTAAAATATAAAGATGATACGACAGAAATAAATCGGATCTTTGTCATAAAACTATCTAAGAAAAGTTCGGGATGGAAAATAGACCCCGATTCATTTAGCCAGTTGTTAAGGGGAAGGATCCCTTTACAAACCTGAGCCCAAAAAATTTCCTTGAAAACCGACTTTTATATAACTTATTAATAATAATTTGACAATTGCTTGAGTATAAGTTACAATTCTCTTACCTTGCTGTTTAAATAATCTCCTTTTTGGGGAAATTAGGGCAAAGAGTATTTCCAGAAGGGAGATGAAGATATGTTCCAAGACAAATATTTAACTTGTAAAGATTGTGGCAACGAATTTTTGTTCTCAGCATCTGAACAAGAATTCTATGCAGAAAAAGGCTTCGAAAACGAACCAGGTCGTTGCCCGGACTGCAGAAGAGCCCGCAAACAAGAACGCAGTGGTTATGGCAACTCTGGGCGCAGAGAAGAGCGCACAATGTTTAAAACCGTTTGTGCCGCTTGTGGCCAAGAGACAACCGTACCGTTTGAGCCTACTGGTGAGAGACCAGTATACTGCAGAGATTGTTTCCAGGCTAGACGCCGGTAACAAGCAGTTTAATATTGCGAGCAATCAAGAGAGGTTAGTAGAAATACTAACCTCTCTTTTTACATTTATCTACTAGACATAAATTTAGACAGGTGTGGCAGAGGCAATGTCCTGTCAAACAACACCACCGTCTACCGTAGCTTTTATACATAATTAGTTAATTAGCGGAAAACATACCTGACCTATCGCAGGGAGGTTGGTTTTCTGAATGATAGCTTTTATGAAGCTATGCGTAAAAGGGTACTCGCGGGAGGGGACAAAATCGTCAATGCTCTTAGTTCCGGAACAACCTTCCGCGGATTGGAATGCATTATGGAAGGGGCTCACAGGACGCCTGGGCCTTCGTACAACGGATCTGTGGAGTTTCACGCTATTGCCTCCATTCAGGCGGTGGAGGATGCCCTAGACATCAATATACTGAAGAATGCTGTCCTGATACGTAAATTAAGACCGCTACCCAATTTGTACAGGATCATGTAGTACATTTCTACCACTTGCATCCGCTGGACTGGGTGGATGTAGTATCGGCATTGAAGTTTGATTCTAAAGCAGCCTCTGCCATTGCGTAATCCATTTCCAGTTATCCCGAATCCTCGCCGGGCTATTTTACCGAGGTCCAGTCATCCTAACCTTTAGGAAAGATATAAAATTATTGACTTTACCTGGTATTGGAATAAACCACCGGGAGCATTTACTTCCAGTTTCTCACCAGGATTTTTCAGGAAAAGAGCACGCCCGATAGGTGAATTATAGGATGTTTGCCTCATTTTACCCGGGTTGCTTAAGTTGGGTAATGGAAATGTGACCATAATTTTATTAGTGCGCTTATTTTGCAGATTTTCCAGCTCGACCACGCTGCCTATCGTTACAAAAGGTAAATGGTGATCGGCAGAATCGCTTATCGGGGCGTTATTAAGCAGATGCTCTAGCTGGTCGATATATTGTGTGAACAAATGCTGATATTCTTTGCGCTCCTGAGGTGGAACCAGGGTGCTATTATCCAGGATAGCATTTTGATTCTTCTTAAAATCATTAACTTGTCTGGATAGTTCAGCAAAGACCTTTTTAGATAAATTAAAACGAGTATCCATTAAACCGCTCTCCTCCTCCATTAAATGGAAATTGTTGCAATAAAGGCAGAGGCACTTCGTGCTTCAACACGAAGTGCCTCTGTGTCTATTTAATTCATATAATAATACCACATTGTAAATATATTATCAATAATGGCTTACATTTACAGTTATAGATGACAATTTACGGATAATGAAACCCTTTTAATATAATTTTTTTGTTATACATCCTGCCCTCTCGAAAAATTATATCGAGGGCAAGTTAAAAACAAGAAAATATGGGATTTAATATTTGATTAATGTGCCCCGTAGATAATGGGGAGGTTGCCGAGTCAGCTAGAGTATATAGGCTGCTCATTAACAATACCGTGCTTAGGTCCTAATAGCTATTTTAGTGGTTATTACCATGATTGCCATAGGGTGATGCGCCTCTGAATTGATTTCCGTTTGGACCATTTGCAGAGGGATAAAAACAGGGTATCAATAATACGGCGGCAGTCAGAATTAAGAATAGAGCTGCGACTAATTTTTGTGCCCAAGCCCCCGGGATAAGCTGGCGATACATAACTCTGATTTGTTTCCAGTGCATAACAATATGCGAAATAACCAGTACCCCCAGAGTATAGGCAAAGGCTTCATGCATTTCTCCCTTTATTGTGAATATGGATAACATAATCACGAACATAATTGCATCGATAACTAAATTCAGTTTAGCTTTGTTAAATTTAGAATTATTGTCACTAGTCAAGGCCCATGTCCTCCTTTCACATGTAATATCTATTTTAATAATACAAGGTAATTATTAAGGATTAATGAAATATTTGTTAACATTTCATTAAGAAAATCAGAAAATAGAAATGGGTATCATTTGGCATAAAAAAGAACTACGGTAAACCGCAGCCCTTTTAATAATTCAATGTAAGGTTTAGACTTCTATTTGAACATTTCCAGGTATTCATCATAAGTAGTCAGTTTATCAAATACCCCATCTGGACGAATTTCAATGATGCGGTTGGCTACGGTTTGCAGCAGCTGGTGGTCATGGGATATTAGAAATAGAGTTCCTGGGAAATCGGTCAGGCCCCTATTCAAAGCAGTGATTGCTTCCAGGTCCAGATGATTAGTCGGTTCATCTAAGAGCAAGACGTTGGCGGCCGAGAGCATCATCCGGGCCAGCATACATCTAACCTGTTCTCCGCCGGACAGCACATTAGCTTGCTTTTGGGATTCCTCTCCGGAAAACAGCATTCTGCCGAGAAAACCGCGCACAAATGTTTCTTCCTGATCGGGAGAATACTGACGCAGCCAATCCACCAAATTAAGTTTTGAATTAAAATAATCCGTGTGGTCCTTGGGAAAATAAGATCTACTGGTAGTTCCACCCCAGTTAAAGCTGCCGCTGTCAGCTTCCATTTCACCCATCAATATTTGCAGGAGCGCAGTTTTGGCTTGTTCATGGGTGCCAACCAGAGCAATTTTGTCACCTCTATTAATTTGCAGCTTGAGATCCTGAAAGAGAACTTCTCCCTCTGTGCTCTTGCTAAGATTTTCTACAGTGAGGATATTTACCCCGGCTTCACGTTCTGGTTTAAAATTTATCCACGGCAAACGCCGTGAAGAGGGCCTGATGTCGTCCAAGCTCAGTTTCTCCAACTGCTTCTTGCGTGAAGTGGCTTGCTTGGATTTAGAAGCATTAGCGCTGAAACGCTGAATAAATTCCTGTAATTCCTTGATCTTGGCTTCCGCCTTTTTGTTAGCCTCCTTGGCCTGTTGCATGGCTAACTGACTGGATTCCATCCAGAAATCATAGTTGCCTACATAAAGCTGGATTTTTCCATAATCAATGTCGGCTATATGGGTACAGACCTGATTCAAAAAATGGCGGTCATGAGAGACTACGATTACGGTGCTGTCAGTATCAGCCAGAAAATCCTCCAGCCAGGCAATTGATGCAATATCGAGATGATTGGTTGGTTCGTCCAAAAGCAAAATATCGGGGTGCCCAAATAGAGCCTGAGCCAGCAATACCTTAACCTTTTCACTGCCAGTTAACTCTTGCATTTTTTTATTGTGCAGTTCTTCAGTAATACCTAAGCCATTCAGTAGTGTAGCGGCCTCAGCCTCGGCCTCCCAGCCGTTTAGTTCCGCAAACTCTCCCTCCAGTTCGGCAGCTCGCAGTCCATCTTCTTCGGAGAAATCTTTCTTGGAGTAAATGACATCTTTTTCCTCCATAATTTGATAGAGGCGTACATGGCCTTTTAGTACGGTCTGGATTACCTCAAATTCATCAAATTCGAAATGGTCCTGTTTTAAAACGGAGAGTCTTAACCCGGGGGGTATGATTACCTGTCCGGAAGTAGATTCGATCTCTCCGGAAAGGATTTTAAGAAAAGTTGATTTCCCCGCTCCGTTAGCCCCAATCAGGCCATAACAGTTGCCGGGGGTAAATTTGATATTCACGTCTTCAAACAGAGGACGTGCTCCAAATCTTAAGCTTAAACCACTGGTTGTAATCATTATTTTACCGACTTTCTATCTAAATTAGTTTAATAACCTGAATATTATATCATACTACTCAAAAAAGAAAAATGCCATAAAAAACCGGGTAGCGAAAGATTTTTTGAATCGATCAAGCTACCCGGACTGTTGGCAGTTAAATTATTTAAGCATTGTAATAAACCAGGTTTTCTGCCAGATCTGGATGAATGGAAGCATTGGGAGCGGCCAGCTTGGCATAGCGGGACTCCAGGATTCGGCATTGTTTAACCCGGATTTTATCAAATTGGCTGAGCAGGGTATTGTAGAGAGGACTTTTTTCCAGATTGGCGCGGACTGGTTTGGCAAAGGGACAGTGTTTAAACATTATTTCTCTAGCCACCTTATTTAGACGCAACAAGCCCTTTGATTCATAACTGATCCAGGTATTATAATCCAGAACAAACATGTCGGCAAGATTGTTGCGGTGTCTTTTAATTTCCGTTTTTAATTTCTCCTTAGCCTCCCCGGATAAATCCCGATTTTTGGCATAAAATTGTACATAGTCACTGTAATCGGTATACAAGGAAATTTCATTAGCTTTATTTACCACCGAACCTGACATGTTCTTAGACAGGTCCCAGCGGAATTTTGCTACTACCTCAATCATAAGATTATCCATATTTTCATCTGTAAAGATTGGGAAAATAAAGCGCCCTGGTGAGGTTTTAGATTTACCGCTCAGCACCTGCCACATTACTCCCCGATGACCAAAGCCGGGCATAAGAACAATATCAGGTAGTACGGGTTTCATAATCAGTTCGGGGGCTAGCTGTTTACCGGCATGAGAGTAGACTATCTCGCGATGAAAGGCCGAGAAATCAACCTGTAAAATTTTATTAAGACTGGCTTTGATTTTGTCTGGCGTAACCAACGCAGTTTCCAGATCACGGCAAATCATATCTTGGTGCAAAATTGGGAAAAATCCGCTTACTTGTCCATAAGACAGCCTCTGTCCCAGCTTAAAGAGATTTTCGGTTTCATGGCTTAATCGACCGTTTCTATCTGAATCATAAGCGGGTTTGTCCTTATCGGTTAATTCGCCCTGCTTTTTCTTTACTAAGAATATATCCTGGTAGTCCTGTCCGAACTCATTAACCGAAGGTTGCTTGCTGCCACTATAAATTTGGTCTAACCAGGATTTCATGTCGAAAACTGAGCAACTAACATTATCAAGCCCTTGATCAGCCAGCTTATAAAGAGTGTTGATTTGCTCAACACTTAGCAGTCTTTCATCCATGTAACCAAAGTAAAGAAACATTTTGTAGAGGCGGCTGGGGTTGTTTTCAGCCAGCACTTTCTTTAACACCGACGTATAGGTTTCAAAAAAAAGCAGCGATAACTGTTCTCTAATCTGCCGACCAGCAGCATCAGACATAGCTTTGTTTTTCATATTGATAAATATTTCTAGATTGGACTGAAACGTATTAGCTTTTTCCCGGGATATACCTGCATAAGATAAGATCTTCTCGGCACTGTTTTGCAGTTCTTCGGGAATATTAAGGGTCGGTTGATCTGTTGTCGCGCTGAATCTGTTTAAACTGCTTATAGCCATATCCCCACCCCTAGCATTTTAATTGTCGCAATTGTAACATTGATCAGGACCTATATCTTGTATTATACAACTATTATAATATTCTTTAAATAAGTAATGTCAGTTTTTGCAAATAAAACACTATAAATTGCTGAAATATAATAACTTTAAAATAGTATAGAAATTATTTCTAACAAATAGGCTGTTTTAACTTAATCGGCCGGTATACGGCTTAAAGCGGGTAGCTTCGATCTTAAAGGGAAAAACAGCTCCTTGCCGAATATATAATATGGTATTTTTATTATTAAATATTAACTTTGTATCTGATATCGCAGCTAAATGCTCAAAATCTTTGCATAGAGGAGTTGACCGATATTTCTCAGTTTATATTGCGTTGTTATTTTTTTTTCCAAGATGAACTCGACCCCATGGATAGATTGGCCCAAGTGTTAAGTGCAAACTCGGTGGCTTCTTGTGCCCATAATCCTAAATTCATGGACCAGCCTGAGTTATTTTATGAACTTAATTGCTCTCATGCCCGGATGCGGATTCTTGCAGTGAAGACGGCCAGGGAAAGTGACTATTGGTCAGGAGGTTTAAATCAGTTAAGCAGATGGGAAGAACAGGCTCAGATTAGTTCCGAGGATCTAATGGGGCAGTTGACTGTATTGGTGGGTTCACCTTGTGAATGGGCAGAACTTAAGGAGGAAGCCTGCAGCTTGCTTGCCTGTCCGGATGCACTTAATATGCGTATGGAGCATGGAATGCTGGCTCGTCTTTCAGTTGATTGGAACCATGGTGAGACCTTTTATCTCTGCGGACTGAATGAACCGGAGTCAGAGTCGGTACAATTTCTATCCCGGCGTTTGCCTTTGTTGCACGGCAGCATTATACGTTTACATTTGCTGGATGGACTCTTACGTGATCGCCACCTGGCCATAAGACAGGAAAAGGAAGAGCTGGAACGGCAGTTAATTCATATCCTGCATTCTAAATTGGTGATGGCTCAGGCTTCGCTCACAGCTACTGAAGAGTTGGAATCGGAAATTGAAGGGCTGGCTATGGCCTTCGGAAAGCTGGTTGGAGACCAAAATCTTATTACCGATGGAATAAAACGCCTGGAATTTCTTATTAGTGGTCTGGAGAAACAGTTAGCCCATGAATCCGCCTTGGAATTGCCGGCAGTTTTATTTAAGCAGTTGAGCGAATCCTATGAGCAGCGCCTGGCAGATTTTCGCAATACTCACGAGGAGCTGAAAATGGTACAGGACAATTATCAGGCAGCTATAGAAGTAGTGCAAAGCAAAATAGATATTATGAATAGCCGAACCAATATAGCCACTCAGGAACAAATCAAGGGTCTTCTGGAAGTCAATACAGCCATGCAAAAGCAGAGTCTGGTCTTCCAATATGCTGCTGGACTGATTGAATTCATCGTTCTGGCTTATTATAGCCATACACTTTGGTCTCACCTGGATCATGCTGCCTATCTGGCCATTCCAGGTTGGATTCAGTTTATCGTGGTAATGTTATTCTCTGGCAATACCGTATTGGTTACCCACTTGCTGGCGGAATATATGCAGGGTGACAGCCATGTGCGTAATAAACTTATCATTGCCGCTATTCCGTTGGTTTTAATTATTGGTTTGGTGGTTATCGCCAGCGTATTTGTCGGAGCTCATGGTGCCGCCCATTAGCTGCGTTTAGCCAGGAGAAATCAACCAAAACTATTAACCCGACGAGGTCATTTGTGGATACTGACCCTAATGAATCTTGTCGGGTTCAATTTAGCCTAAATAAATTCGGATTTCATATGGAGTCAAGTTGATCTTAACAAAGATGAATAGGCGAAGTATACTAACCCAAAAGCTTTAATGCCTTTAGTCTTTCACTGAGCCGTTTATAGTGTCCTTCTTCTTCGCGAGCTATCTGCTCCAGCATCAACCGGGTTTCAGGGTCTTCAGCCTCACTGGCCAGATTCTTGTAAAATTTTATTGCCTCATATTCGTCTTTGACGGCATATTCCAATGCTTCTTTTAGGTTCATTCCCATTTCACCCCCCCAAATAGGTCTTAATCTATATTATATTCCCATTTTTACAAAAATCATAGAATTGAATTGCTTGACGGAATGCTGGCAGTCTAGTATTTATATTGACATTTCCCAACATGACCAGGAGTTTCTTCCTGGAAACGGCAGCTAAATTAAGATAGCAGTATTACCGAACCTGTTTCTTGAGAAAGGAGAAGGCGTTTAATAACACTTAAATGGTCTTTTCCATAAGATATGGCAGACATATTTATTTATACAATCGAAAGGGGGAATATGGAATGCCTGAGAAAATAAATTGGACCACCGGACCGATAAGCAGCAGTCTAGGTTATGATAGTACCTTTATAGTTGTCAACAATGATTCCAATCAGCGGCAAAAAGTTTGGGTGAGGTTTTATGATTTGTCATTTAGCCCGAAAAGATTACTGCTAAATAAGGTTTTGAACCTAGCCCCCGGTGAAACCGGCGAAGTAGATACCGAAAGACCCGAAGTCTACAGATCCAGCTGGGAAGTTCAGATTAGCAGTTATAGCAGCAGGATACGCAGTTGGGTGGGGGGGCGTCGCCTTAATTACAACTTGCCCGGCAATGTGGTGCTAAATTCTGAATTACAAAGGTTTTAAAGGTTGGTGTCATTACATTGTTATATGGCCAAATAATTATTAATTACGAAAGGAGGAGAAACTATGGCGATATTAAAGTGGACTACTGGTCCCATCAGCAGCAGCCTGGGACTTGATAATATAAGAGTGGTGGCGCTTAACAATACCTCAGTTACCCGCAAGGTGAGAATAAGCCTGCTCAATCTTTCGCTGAATCCAAAAAGAACGGTGTGGGACAGGACTATTACTGTCAAACCTTATTCTAGCAACACCATCGATACACCGGCCAGCAATATAAGTAAGTGGGAGGTGCAAACTGTCAGCGATAGCAAGAGTGTTCGTCTATGGGTGGGTGGACGTAGTGGGGCTATGAACCTGGACGGCAACACGGTGTTAAATTCTGAGATGAAGCTCATATAAAGCTTCTCATTACCACTAGCAATCAGTTTTTTTAGCTTGTTGTTCAGCTTGAATAATAAAGAGTAAGGCTTATATTAATGAAATAAAGAGGGAGTATTGTCAAGATGCTCCCTCTTTATAATTAAAAATGAGTTGCTGTTATATTTTGTTCATTATGTTATCACTAGCAATTTGCCTCCCTAACCACCAGCTGTTAATATGTAATATATGGTGATTTGTTTTATTTCTTAAGGGAGTAGTGACATGAGTAAAGATAAGATTATTAACATGATTGTGGCCGAAAGCGGCCTGCCAGCTAATAAAGTGGCCAATACAGTAGGACTGCTGGATGATGACAAGACCATTCCTTTTATTGCCCGTTATCGTAAAGAGGTAACCGGGGAATTGGATGAAGTTCAGATCCGGAGAATTGATGAACTGCTTAATTTTTACCGTAACCTGGAGCAGAAAAAGGAAGAAGTATTGCGCCTTATTGAGGAGCAAGGTAAGCTTACTGACGTTATACGCGATAAAATAATGTCTGCTCATAGGCCGGTTGAAATTGATGATATTTACCGTCCTTTCCGTCCAAAACGCCGGACGCGGGCTTCCATGGCGCGGGATAAAGGCTTGCAGGGGCTGGCTGATTTTATCTTGAGCTGCTCGGAATTAGAATCTCCTCAGCAGGAAGCTGAAAAATATTTAACTGAGGATGTTACAACGGTGGCCGACGCCCTGCAGGGAGCGCGGGATATCATCGCTGAGATGGTAGCGGATGACCCGGCTATGCGCTCGGCGGCCCGCAATCTAAGCCGTCAAGCTGGATCTATGTGTTCCAAAGCCCGAGATCCAGAAAAGGAAACTGTTTATACCATGTACTATGACTATAAGGAACCTGTGGCTCGCATACCGTCCCACCGCATTCTGGCCATCAATCGGGGCGAAAAGGAGGAAATACTTAAAGTCAGTCTGGAGCTTGAGCCAGCAACTATAATCAATATGCTAAATAGAGCCTATGGACGTCCTGGAGCTGCGGGAGAACAGATTCAAGCAGCAGTTCTAGATTCCTGGCAGCGCTTGCTGGCACCAGCTATTGAAAGAGACCTCCGTAATGAACTAACTGAGCATGCTCATGAACAAGCCCTGCAGGTATTTTCTAAAAACCTACGTTCACTCCTGCTGCAGGCCCCGGTGAAAGGTAAAGTCATGCTGGGAATTGATCCGGCTTACCGTACTGGATGTAAATGGGCAGTAATCGATGCTACCGGTATGGTTATGGAAATAGGAGTATTTTACCCCACTCCACCTCGCAGCGATATTGCCGGTACCGAAAAAGTTCTATCCCGCCTGGTGGAAAAGTATCATGTGGACGCAATTGCTATCGGTAATGGAACCGCCTCCCGCGAAACTGAACAGATGGTGGCGGCTTTTATTAAAAAATCCGAGTACCCAGGTTTGGCTTATACGATTGTCAGTGAAGCTGGAGCCAGCGTGTATTCTGCTTCCGAGCTGGCTGCACGGGAGTTTCCAGATTTGGATGTGGCAGAACGCAGTGCCATATCTATCGCCAGAAGGATTCAAGATCCTCTGGCGGAACTGGTAAAGATAGAGCCTAAAAGTATCGGGGTCGGGCAGTATCAGCACGATATAAACGCCCGCAGCTTGGATGAGAGCCTCGCCGGGGTAGTGGAATCAGCAGTTAACTATGTGGGGGTTGATCTAAATACCGCATCCTCCGCGCTGCTCTCCTATGTAGCGGGAATAAATGCTACAGTAGCCAATAATATTGTCAAGCTGCGCGAAGCTAATGGACCTTTTAAGAATCGCAAACAACTTTTAAAGGTCCCTAAACTTGGTCCCAAGGCCTTTGAACAGGCAGCCGGTTTTCTGCGCATAAGTGGGGGAGATAACCCGCTTGATGCCACGCCGATTCATCCTGAGTCTTACCGGTTATCTAACGGACTGCTGGAGAACATTGGTGCCGAATTGAGTGAGCTGGGCAGCGAAGGACTGCGTACTAAACTGCAGTCCCTAAATTTGAATAAAAGTGCCGAAGAACTAGAGGCGGGCCTACCGACTCTGCGGGATATCGTGGATGCCCTCTTGCGTCCAGGACGTGATCCGCGTGAAGAAGTACCTCCGCCAATATTTCGCCAGGACGTTCTGAGCATGGAGGATATAAAGACCGGGATGGAATTCGAAGGGGTAGTACGTAACGTAGTTGATTTTGGAGCTTTTGTAGACCTTGGAGTAAAAGTAGATGGACTGGTACATATCTCCGAGATGTCGCAGCGCCGAATCAAACACCCGCTGGAAGTGCTGTCTATTGGGGATATAATCAAAGTGCGAGTTTTAAACGTGGAGAAAGAGAAAAAGAGAATATCGCTCAGCATGAAATAGGTCGCTTATGTTAATCAAGGCTAAGCACCATCATCTAACCATAAAGATGGTGCTTAGCCATTGAGCCATAGGCCGCTTATAGCATTTTGATATTTAATCTTCCTTGGAAGCCATGGATACTTCGTGGTAGAAGAACTTTAAATCAGCTTTGGTTTTATCATCTAGATGGTGCCACCTAATATTCTGTACCGCTCCCTCCAGAGCACATAGGGTATTAACGCAAGTAGTGGGATCGACAATCCTCAAGCGCAGGAAGACTTCTCGGCTGCCGGTCGACTGTAATTCTTCGATGCTGGATATACCGATATTATTTAGTTTTTTAGCCAGTACATTTCCGATGTTAGGTACTTTTGCAAAATCGTTCACTGTGCTTAACACTCCTTTAGTAATCTCACCCGTTCATTAATGGATTGAATATGCTCTTCATAGCTATAGGACGGGTCCTTGATTTCATACCACATTTTACAGGGCAATTCAGCGCAATCCCCGCAGTGTCCCAGGAATTTGTCCTGGCAACATTTGTAGATAGGGCATATATCCTGGCCTATATACTGTGCCCAATACACCTTGCCCTTGATTTTTTCACATCCCGCGCATTCTTTTTTAAAACTGGGACATTCCTCACAATTGGCTCCGCAGGCCTGAATCATTTTAGCACCCCTTATTTATATTGATAAATATAGAATAACAAATATTGCATCATTTTTTACCGTATCAGAAATTATAACATTTCTAAATGTTGCACCCTTCGGGTATTACATATGCTCCCTGTGGTCGCAATTAAGGAAAC
>CAZEDT010000036.1:21338-41018 GCA_964510795.1 uncultured Syntrophomonas sp. | reverse complement strand
TGGTTGAAAAGGTAGTATGTCTGCAGTGATCCGACCAATAGGTATCAATTACCTTCATTTCAGTCAATGTGGGGTTTCTTTTTTCTTGGTCTCTAAAGTAAGCCTGGCAAAACTTGAAATCTTCAAAACTCATCACCAGGCCTAGTGCTTCTTGATAAGAGGCTAGCTCTGCTTCCTCCCTTTGGATAAAACCATCCAGAATGGCGACATCCTCCGGAGTAAATGTTTCCATTTTCAATGAAGAAGGCTTTTGGAGGGAGGCCTCCCGGGAGTCAACGGAATTGATACAATAGTCTTTGATCGTGTGAAAATCACCTTCAGATATATCTCCATATAGTAAAATTAACTTTGCAGAAAGAATAGCCGGTGGTTCTCCCTGAGTTAATATCTGAACACATTGGGCAGCGGAATCTGCCCGCTGGTCATACTGGCCAGGCAGATACTCCATTGCGAAGTACTTTATGCCGGGATCTATTTCAACTTCCTCATCATAGACAAAATCCACATTAGGCTCAGAAAATATAGTTTTCTTGGCCTGTTGATAGGCTTCGTCGGATAATCCGGAAATATCGTAGCGATTGATGATTCTGACCCTTTCAAGCTGGAATATACCCAGGTTTTCCTTTAAATCATGGTACAAATGCTGGGCCTCAACATCAAAGCCAGCTTTTTTTTCTACCAAGATGCGTTTTACAGTATTATTCAATTGATTCAGCCTCATTTCTCTGGTTGTCCATTTTCATATATGTATTATAAATGGTTCTGCTGTTGAAATAAAGGAATGGAAGCCTCTCAGTGGAGAAAAGAGTGATATAAATGGAAAGTTATTTCATATTGCGTTTAAAAAAGTGAGCTGTCTCAAATTCTGCCTTATTCCTAACCCTTTTACGCGTACGCCTGGGGATATTTTTACCAAACTAATGAAAAATCTATTATAATATAGAAATAAGGTTAATAATGCAGAATACATACCAATATGGTAAAAACGAATGATTTTAACAATCTAATGCAATGAAACATCAGTTAGTTTAATTTAATAATTATGCAGTATGCTTTGGGGGGCTAAAAATGGCATTAGTTGAAGTTGTTAAGTATAACGGTAATCCAGATGTTTTTGCTTGGAAGTATCCAAGTGAAGAACTGGGGACTTGGACACAACTTATTGTGAACGAATCTCAGGAGGCAGTTCTATTTAAAGGCGGTAAAGCGCTTGATCTGTTTCAGAGCGGCAGGCATACGCTTGAAACTGCTAATATTCCTATTCTAAACAATATAATAAACCTTCCTTTTGGAGGGCGTTCACCTTTTGCGGCTGAGGTATGGTATATAAACAAAGTGCAATCGCTGGATATAAAATGGGGCACTGCTACCCCAATTCAATTGCAAGATCCTAAATATAAAGTGTTTATACCGTTACGCTCTTTCGGACAGTTTGGAATTAGAATTGAAGACTCAAAGAAGTTTCTCATAAAGTTAGTTGGTACTCTGCCAGTTTTTGACAAAGATAACATGGTAAATTATTTCCGAGGCTTATATTTAACTAAGGCCAAGGATACCATAGCCTCTTACTTAATTAACAAACAGATAAGCGTATTAGAGATAAACGCTTATTTGGATGAGTTGTCTGAACATATCAGAGGAAAGATGGTACCGGTTCTCGAAGATTATGGTATTCAACTGGTAAACTTTTATGTTAATGACATTAATGTACCCGAAGATGACTCTGCTGTAATCAAGCTTAAAGCTGCCCTGGCAAAACGTGCAGAAATGGATATAGTCGGCTATAGCTATGTCCAGGAACGTTCATTTGATACATTGGAAGGAGCCGCAACCAATCCGGGTGCAAATCAGGCAGGTATCATGGGTGCAGGAATCGGTTTAGGCATGGGAGTAGGCATCGGAGGTAATTTAGGGTCGCAGATGGGGAACATAAGTCAGAATATCAGCACTACGGAAAAGAAAAACTGCCAGAAATGCAGCGCTGTCATGGATAAAGAAATACGTTTCTGCAGTAAATGTGGTTACGATAACAATGATCATCAAACCAGCGAGAACATAAAATGCAGCGATTGTGGAGCTTTAATAGATAAAGATGCTAAATTTTGCCCTCAATGTGGAAATGTTTATACCCCTTGTCCTTATTGCCAAGCTGATGTTGCGCAAGGATCTAGCGTATGCCCATCTTGTGGCAATGCCATGCCTAAACCATGCCCAGGTTGCGGGATAATTATTGAAAACGAAACGG
Organism: uncultured Syntrophomonas sp.; assembly: GCA_964510795.1. Taxonomy (GTDB): domain Bacteria; phylum Bacillota; class Syntrophomonadia; order Syntrophomonadales; family Syntrophomonadaceae; genus Syntrophomonas_B. The sequence goes on along the minus strand of CAZEDT010000036.1, from coordinate 38,773 downwards.
CAAAATTTTGTCCTGAATGTGGTGTATCTCTAATTAAAAATTGCCCCAGTTGTAAAAATGAAATAAAAGGATCGCCCAAGTTTTGCCCTGACTGTGGAAACAAACTGTAATTAAGCTTAGGAAGGAGGCGTTTTTAGAAAATGAATCATAAAATGAAAATGTTTTTAACCTTGGGAATAGGCTTAATAATTATTGCTATTACTTTGATCTTATACTTTGTTGGATTCTCAAGTACAGAAAAAACGACCCTGAGTTGGGTGGCTTTTCTTTTTGTTTTAATTGCGGAAATTGCATTAATCTGTGGTTTAATCTTGATGAACTTTCGGATAAAGAGCTTGAATGAAACATTGCTTAAAGCAGGAATACTCTCCTCATTATCAATCTATTTTGTGATAACAGTACTGCTGACGATCTTTAAAGGCTTTTTTGCCCAGCATATGGGTGCATTTATAACTACTCAGGTAGCAGTTTGTGGAATTGTGGCAATAGTGGTCATGGCCTTGCTTATAAGTGCATCAACAAAAACGTAGTATAAGGTAAGATTTTTGCCGGACTTGCTAGGAAAAATATTAAAAGGGGCTGATATTAATGGAAAGATTTTTGAATATACTTCTTGCTGTTCTGGGTTGGATATGTGTCGTTTTCGCACTGTTAGGTCTTATGGTTAGCTTATCCAAAGGTATGGATGGAATAGATGTAGCAATGGTATTATTTTTCTCAATTGTAGGTGCAGGGTTGATATATGCAAGTAGAAAACGTAATAAAACAGGAATTGAACAAGTAGCTCCGGAAATGGAAATGTTTAATCAGGTTAGTAACTTTAACGTAACAAACGATTACGGGAATGTGCAAACTGCTGATATGACTCAGGTTAAATGTGATAGTTGTGGAGCTAATATTCATATTAATGCAGGGTCAGGAGGAAAATGTGAATACTGTGGGTCGCACATAACGAAACTATAAATATAAGTAAAAAAATCAAAACAAAACCCAACTATACCTTATTATACTTATTTATGAAATGTAAAAAAAAACACCTCGCAAAGTCGGTTTGGGAGGTGTTTTTCACAAACGCTACATGTCATCAACGATATCGCCATTTTTGTACAAATCCAGCTTCTTTACGTCTAATCTCTTCTGTTTAAACTCATGAATGTTCTTAAAAACAACGCTAGTTTACAACTGTGCTAAGGAATTGCTACATATCGTTACATACAAACCATTAGCGATTTCTATTCTTTCTTCACACAAGAAAACATGCTCATCATCATTCTCACTAATAGGCTTGTCCTTAACTACTTCTTCATTGGACATTTTAAAACCTCCTAATAAATATTCTACTTTTAACTTCCCCTTCAAGTGGTTTATTTATGATTAACATTTTTATTATTCTTCAAAAACTAATTCCCCAATATTACTATTATTAACTACAAATCCCAAAAAAAGGTGCTGGCAAATTACTGCAGATCTATCAGCTAAATAAATTAAAGCGCCATAGGGTGACTATGTGCTCAGCATGTATTGTAATAGAAAATATACATTATTAATAGTAATATATAGTATAATTAACAATTATTTTTATATCATCGCTGTTATTGAATTCAAAAAGGGGAGATTTATTATGTGTGAAACTCATTATATTGATGATCGATCCTGGATACGGCGAAAGGTTCTTAACATAATGGCTGGGAATACTCCGGATATGCTACGTTTTTATATGGATCTCGCTACTTGGACCAGGATACCGATCATAGGCTATCTTTTCAAATTCCTCTGTGAGGAATATGGCCGGTATTACCACGGGGGGAAAGTTTACACCCTGAAACATTGCCTGGATTTTGTGGAACAAGCCGCTTCGGTTACTGTAGTGGAATGTGCTTGTCGGAAAACCTTTAACAACTGTCAAAAAACAACTCACAATTGCCTGACCATTAATACTACCGCTGATGTTATGATAGGAAAATCCGAAAAGAACCCCAAAAAACTATCTCCAAAAGAAGCAGAAGATGTATTGCGGCGAAGTCATAAGGAGGGATTACTGCATGTTATTCATCATTGTATTGCCCCCAACGAATATGCCATTTGCAGTTGCTGTTCTTGTTGCTGTGTTCCCCTTCGCCAAAGGATGGATTATGGAATTGTTAATGCAGTTTTGGCTGGGGATAGGCAGGCACAAGCAGATAACCAAAAGTGTATATCCTGTAATAACTGTGTTCAAATATGCCCGGTAGGGGCTTTAACCGGCTATTTTGAAGAGGGGGGGGAAGGAGTACTGATTGATCTGGATAAATGTCTGGGATGCGGCTTATGTATTGACAGCTGTCCTGTGGAAGCCCTCTGTTTGGTGGAGCGATCAAGAATTACGGCACAACTCATTACCCATGAACTTGGTAAATGGCAAAAAAGCATCTTGTATTTTCTTCTGTTCATAATCATTTTTCCGATTGCCTGGGCTCATAAATTAATTAACAAGCCAAAGTAGTATTCTCTGTTTTCATCTTATTGCGGTGCGTATGTAACGTATCAGGAAGCCAATAAAAAATCACTAAGGGATCTATAAATAGAAACTATCTGCTCCGTACTCATGCGTACCAATCCACTGCTAGACGGAGCAACAAAGTCTGTTACCCCAGGAATTATATCGCTAGACTGAAAGCCCCAATCGGCTTGTCTTTTGTGGGAATATATTTGGTATACCCCCTTGCCCACAAAACAAACTACCTTGGGGTGATTAAGGTTGATTTTATGCAGAAGCAGCTCACGACCCTCAGCGTATTCCGCGGCACCTACATCTGCAGCTGAGCGGGTTGGGCGGGCGACAATGTTGGTGAGGCCAAAACCAAGTTCTAACAGGCTAGCATCTTCAATTGGCCTATATTTGCGCGGTGTTAACCCAGCTGAATATAAAATATCCCAGAAGCGATTGTTAGGACTGGCATAGTGATGCCCCAGCTCCCCCGAAAGGATACTGGGATTAAACCCTACAAAAAGCACTTTTAAGCCGGGTTTAAGGTAATCGGGTAAAGGCTGATAAGATAATTGGCTTCCCATAATATCACCTCTTACGTAAATATAGAAGCTTTCATTAACGGACAAATGTTTAAGAAGCTTATTATTACCGGTTAGGGAGTACCCTCGTTGGGGGAGGTGGTTAGATGATTGTTTGTCAGCCCTGAATTCATGTCAACCGTTTCCAAATCTACCTCACCGGTAGTTTTAAAGGAAATTACTTCTTTCTTTAATATTGCATCAATTAATTGCTTCTTATGCAATTGGTGTTTATATATCCTTACATTTTCCAAAACAAAAGTCTGTTTTTTTATTTGGACACGTTCTTCCTTAATAGGTATACGGATGATTTCTGTACGAATTGACTGGTCAGGAGATGCTGCATCTGTGTAAATTTTCTCAATAATCAATTCTTCTCGTAATATTGGTACAGTAATATTTTTTTCTTCCATTAGCACTTCTTTATGATAAGTTATTTCACCAGTCTGCACCCATTTCTTATTTATGTCCAACTCTTCTTCTCTAAGATGGATTGTAATAAGATCCAACTTATCTTCCATTTTATACCTCCACCTATTTAAAAAGAAACACCCTACAAAATACAATTTTGCAAGGTGTTTTGGTAACTTAAAGCTTAGTGAATATGGTCAATGTCATCGATGATATTGGCATCGCCATCTTTGTTTATACGAGCTTCTTCATGTCTGATGGTCTCTTTAATTTCACGGGCTTCCTCTACTTCACGTTTGAAAGCAGATACTTCGCCAGTCACAACTGTGTGTTTACCAACCTCTACCTTCTCTTCGCTTACAGAAAGACTGAAATGTTCTTCATCACCTTCGCCAATGGGCTGGTCACTGGGTTCGTTTATTGATCTTCTTTCAACGACAACCTCTTCATGAATAACTGGAACATTTAATACCTGCTGTTCTTCAATAATTTCTTTAGCAAATTCTACCTTCCCGATATCAACCCTATTTTTAGATACATCTAGTTCTTCTTTACGAAGTCGTAGTTTTTGTTCATTGCGACCTTCGTTTTCTGTTACTCCTTTATCTGTATGCTTATCGTCGCCAGAACCATTTAATATGCCGAAAAAATCTTTCATATCAAACCTCCTATTATTAATCCTCTAATATTTTTTCCCTTGGAGCAGTTTATTATGATTGATATTTATGGCTTTTTATAAAATTGTGGTTAACAATAGGAACATAACAATATATAGGAGGAATAAGGGCAGATTATCTATTTAATGGAAAAAATTTAAAATAATTAGTCGTCCATCCTTAGGTGATACATGGTCTTTCATTTCCATTGCAATATAATCAAACCTATTGATGTTGCCAGTTCGTGGACAAGTTGGATATGTTACTGGGGTGTTACCCGTATTGACTGAGCAAAATCTCTTTTAAAGCCATGCATGGGCAGGTAAATAAGAATTGCAAATTTAAAAAACAGCTGCACTTCATATAAGGGCAGCCGTTTTTTAAATTATATATATTAATGCCAGTTGCTGTATTCTTTGATATTTTCTTTGGTTACTACTGCTAACGGGCTTTTTACGGTCTCTGGTACGTCCATTCCCTGTATGGATTTTAAACAGAGCAGAATGCCTGCCTTGGCGTAGGCATCCATGGAATAGGCTATGCTGCCATCCAGTTTGCCAGTGCCGATGGCGGCTTTAGCTTCATTGGTAAAGTCCACCCCAAAGACAATACGTCCTTCTCTTTTGCCGGCTGCTTCGAGGGCATCTGCTGCAGCCAACGCCATGACATCATTACAGCAAAAGATGCCTTTAAGATCCGGATTAGACTGCAACAAGTTAGTGGTTATATTGTACGCAGTGTTTCTGTCCCAATTGGCAGGTTGAACTGAGACTAAATCAATCCCAGGAGTGTTTTCAAAGACGCTTTTGGCACCCTTGGTTCTGCCTTCACTCTGGCCTGCACCTGGAATACCCTGTATAATTGCTACCTTGCCGCCATCCTTGCCGATTTTTTCAACAATATAATTGGCAGCCTGACGGCCTTGTTCTTCAAAATCTACAGTTATGCGGGCATCCAGCTTGCCGCCTGCATTTTTTACCGCGTCGACATTGATGCCAGGGCCTAAATTGACTACTTTGATACCTTTTTTGTTCGCATTTACTACCCCAGGAACGAGATTAAAGGGTTCAATAGGAGATACAATCAAGCCTTTATAATCTTTGGCGATCATGGCTTGCAGGGTTTCTAATTGTGATTTGGTGTCCCCCTCGGTAGGAGCTGCCATTACTTCTACATTAACGCCCAATTCCTTGCCAGCCCGTTCATAAGAATCCTTTAAAGATACCCAGTAAGGATTGGCTAAAGTAATAACCAAAATACCTATTTTCTCGCCTTGTTTTAGCTTAGGCAGAGGCTGTAACTGATCCATTAGAATTTTTTCATTGGCCTTCACTTTGGCATCTGAAACCTGCTCAACCGGAGTCTTTTCCTTATCAGAGGTATTGCCATTGTTGCTGTTGTTTCCACAACCAACTATGGTTAACATAAAGACACCTAAAAGTAAAAATGCTAATATCTGTCTGCTTCTTCTCATGTTATCTCTCCTTAATCATAATTTTCGTGTCCCGGAGCATGTCTGAGTCGCAACTCTGAAATTATTACTGATAGCAAAATTATTATACCGAGGGCTAGTTGCTGGTAATAGGAGGGGATGTTCAAAATGGTCAAGCCATTACGCAGCATTCCTAGTAGCAGACAAGCCATGATCGTCCCGGTAATGCTTCCTCTACCTCCTTTCATATCAGTACCACCTAGCACAACTGCAGCTATTGCATCAAGTTCGAACATCCAGCCAGCCAGCGGTTCGGCAGTGTTAAGCCGGGCGGTGACAACCAGTCCGCCCAGGGCAGCGGTAATACCGCAAATTATGTAAATAATTAACTTGTACATCCTATGATTTACTCCCGAGCGCCGCAAGGCTTCCTCGTTCCCGCCCAGAGCCAGAGTATAATAACCTAATTTGGTTTTGTTAAGAATGAGGGCTCCCAGTAAGGCAATAAATACGGCCATCAACATCGGCGGATTTATTGGTCCAACATGACCGTTACCCCACCAGGTAAAGTCTTTGGGAAAGCCATAAATTGGGATACCTGTTGTGAGGATCAAAGCTGCACCCCGAGCGACGGACATAGTGCTCAGTGTGACTATAAAAGGATTGAGATTAAGTCGGGAAATCAACCAACCATTGCTCATGCCAACTAAAATGCCCGCAGAGATTCCCAACAGAATAGCCATTTCGACGGAAACACCTGCATGCATGGCAACAGCCATACAAACCCCGGCGAGAGCAGTTACTGCCCCTACTGACAAATCAATTCCTCCGGTGCAGATTACAAAAGTCATTCCAACCGCTATGATTATCTGCAGGGCACTTTGATCCAGGATATTGCGCCAGTTGTCCCAGGTCATAAAAAATGGAGATGCTAGACTTAACGAGATCACTGTTATAAATAATACAAGCCCAAGCAAAATCTGTGAAAATTGTTGATCCCATATCGATAACATCTTTTTAACTTGCTGCATCAGCTTACTCTCCTGTGGTGTATGCTTCTATATTTGTTATTCCCGTGATTAGCTCCACGATTTGATTGGGCATGCTATCTTCAGTTTTACAAATAGCGACTACCTGACCATGACGCATGACACAAATGCGGTCAGATATCTCGAATACATGATGCAGATTATGACTGATTACCACTACGGCCATACCGCTTTCGCGCAGGTTTTGCAGTAACTTAATGACTTTGGCAGATTCGTGAACTCCCATGGCTGCAGTTGGCTCATCAAATATAATCACTTTGCCACCTTGAACGATGGCTCGGGCTACTGCTACTCCCTGTCTCTGACCACCAGATAAGAATCCTACCGGCGTATTTAAGTTGGGAACATGAATTTGTAAGCTCTCTAAAACCTGACGAGCTTTTTTCTCCATCTTCCTCCTATCCACTAAAATGCCAGCACGAACCGGCTCCCGGCCTAAAAAGATATTGCTGACAACATCCCGGCAGTCAACCAAAGCGAGGTCCTGATATACCGTCGATATTCCCAGGTGGATCGCTTTTCCCGGAGATAAAGAGTGATAGCTCTTATCTTCCACTGCAATGGTCCCATGATCAGCAGTTAAGGCTCCTGCTAAAATCTTAATCAGAGTGCTTTTGCCGGCACCATTGTCGCCAACAATTGCTAAAATTTCACCAGCGTATATATCCAGGCTAACGCCACGTAAAGCTTCAATATTTCCATATGATTTGGTGAGGTGAGCGATTTTCACAAGGGGTGCTATGCTTTGAATGGACATCTTTTGTATCGGATCTCCTTACAATAAAATATAACTTATTGTTATAGTAAATAGTCGTTATGGTCATTATTGAGTATAACCTTTTGGCTAATTATACGTCAATGTAATTAACCTCCTAATTAAATCGGCTATATTTCATAAATTAAATAATTTCAAATATCCCTAACTCTAAACCGCCAGTTTTAATGCTAAAATAATAGCGACAGTTCAATTTCAGTTAGCCTGACAAGGATGTAGTCTGATTAATAGTAAAGCAGGCAAAATTAAGGAGAGAAGATTCTTATGCAGCTAGATTTAAATAAGAAGACAGTCCAAACAGTTTGCGGAATATGCAGTGCCTCCTGTGGTATGCAATTGCATTTCGAGGATGATAAATTGATTGCAGTCGAAGGTGATAAGCAGCATCCAGGCAGTCAGGGATACCTCTGTCCGAAAGGAAAGGCCCTGGTGGAGATGATTAATTCGCCAGAGCGAATTAGATTTCCACTGAAAAAGACTGAACAACAGGGATGGCAACGGATTTCCTGGTCAGAGGCCCTGCAACTTATAGCTGAAAAGCTGGATATTCTCAAGAATGAGAGCGATGCCCAGGCCCTGGCAGTTCATATTGGGCAAGCGGGGATCGACAAACAGTTCAAGTCTTATGCCGAGCTTTTTGCCCGTGTGTACGGTACACCGAATTTCTCCACCGTGTGCAGCCACTGTCACCTGTCCCGGACCATGGCCAGCCAATATACGTTTGGATTTCATCCGCAGCCTGACTTTGCCAATAGTAATTGTATTGTTCTCTGGGGGGCTAATCCGGCTGTTTCCAATCCGCCTTCTTTAAGTTCAATAAAAACTGCCCTAAAAAATGGTGGGCAGCTTATTGTCGTTGACCCTCGCAGCACTCAGTTAACCAGCCAAGCCTCGCTGCACTTGCAGGTGCGTCCCGGAAGTGATGATGCTCTGGCTCTGGCATTCATAAAGTTAATAATAGATGCGGGTTTGTATGATAAAGAATTTGTAAAGACCTGGACGATTGGCATGGAGCCACTCCAGGAACTGGTTAGCTCCTACAGCCTTAAGGAACTGTCCGGCATAACTGGTGTTGCAGTAGATCAAATTGAAGCAGCGGCTCGCTTATATGCTGGCTCTGCGCCAGCCTGTATAGCAGTTGGCAATGCGGTTGAACTACATCAAAATGGTTTTCAGGCAGCTAGGGCCATTGCTATTTTGCAGGCTTTAACGGGTAATCTTGATATTAAGGGCGGAGAGCGCTTTATTCCTGAATTTTTAAAACCTTTGGCGATTGTGCCGTCTGGCTCCACTATACCGGCAATCGGGCAGGAGGACTATCCATTGTTCTTCAAATACTCAGGACATGCCCAGGCTAATAAATATGCCAGGGCTATTATTTGTGCACAACCTTATAAAATACGCAGCATGATTATAGCCGGCAGCAACCCCCTGTTAACCTGGCCTGATACTAAACAAGTCCACGCAGCTATGTCTCAACTGGAATTTCTGGTAGTGATGGATCATTTTATGACCGAGACTGCCCAGCTTGCTGATCTGGTTTTGCCAGCCGCTAGCTTTCTGGGTTCTTATGAAATATGGGAAGGAATTGATGCTGAAGGCAGGTTGGTAGTGGGTCTGGCTGAGCCGGTTTTGGATGAAGGGGAATGTCGAAGCAATTGGTGGTTCTGGCAGGCTCTGGCCGCCGAGATGGGTTATGCGGCGACCTATCCCTGGGCCGATGAGGCCCAGGCCTTGGATATGCGCTTACAAGCCAGGGGATTAAGTCTTAAACAACTAAGCCAGCATCCAAATGGTTTGGTTTATGGTCAATGGGCAGGTTACCAATATTTAGAGCAGGAATTTACAACCCCCTCCGGGAAAGTGGAGTTATACAGCCAGCCAATAGAAGCAGCCGGCTACCCGCCTATCCCCCTATATATGCAGACCTCTAGTATAGACTCAGAGGAGAAGGATTATCCTTTTGTTCTGTCATCTGGAGCCAGAACCTATGGATATATGCATTCCCGCTTTCGCAATCTAGCCAGTCTGAGAAAACTTAATCCTGAACCCTTACTGGAAATGAATCCGTTTAAAGCCAGTGAACTGGGCATTGAAGCTGAAGACATGGTTAAACTGGAATCTAAGCAAGGAGAATTAAAAATTAAAGTCAAATATAATCCGCAGCTTAACCGGGAGGTATTGTTAATGCCGCATGGCTGGGATGAGGCTAACGCCAACCTTCTAAGTGCGACTGTTGATCTGGACCCGGTGACTGGCTATCCGTCCGATCGTTCAATAATGGTACGGGTTAGTAAATGCTAGTAACCTTCGGTAGGGGTTAATTTAATGAAGTGATACGATAAAAGTGCAGTCTGAAATCGAAAGGAAATGATAAAATATATGTCTATAAGTAGCAATGTAAAGACCATTTATGCGGATAGCCATTACCATCCATGCGAGAACGATATTGAAGAGGAGAGTTTTTGTAATGAAAAGAGTTGTAATCATTCTAAACCTGTTGTTGATTAGTTTACTGGTAAGTGGTTGTAGTTTACATGAGGAAAAAAATCCTGTGGATAGAGAGGTGCTCTATCAGGTATCAACAATCAATGCACTTTTAAAAGGCTCTTATGATGGGCAGATGTCGATTGCTGCACTGAAAGACAAGGGGAATCTAGGAATTGGAACGTTTGAGGCACTTGATGGTGAAATGATTGTGTTAGATGGAAATGTTTATCAAGCCAGGTACGATGGCACGGTAGTTAAGGTTAACGACCAGCAGAAGACTCCTTTTGCCGCTGTGACCATATTTGATGACGATCAACGAATTGAAGGTGCAGCATTCGCGAATTATGAAGCCCTGCAGGAGACCCTTGATACCATGATCAAGAATCAGAATCTTTTTTATGCCTTCAAAATTTCAGGGGATTTTTCTTATGTTAAGGTAAGATCTGTTCCTCCCCAGCAAAAGCCTTATCCCATACTTGCAGAGGTAACTAAAAATCAACCTACCTTTGAGTATGAGAGCGTAAAGGGATATCTGGTAGGCTTCTGGTGTCCTGCCTATGTAAATGGGATCAATGTTCCCGGCTATCATCTTCATTTTATTAGTGAAGACCGGACACGTGGTGGGCATTTACTGGAAGCTAGAATTAAAAATGCCTCTATTCTGGTTGACCAGACACCTTCGTTTCAAATGACATTAACAGAAGACAAGGAATTTGCAAAACTTAAACTGGGCGAAGATAAAAGCGAAGAACTTGAAAAAGTTGAAAAGTAAGATCCCTTTGAGGGACGCTTTGTCAGTATAATAATGTATTAAAATAGATGGGAATGGCATATATTTAATGGGATATATCCTAATAAATATATACCATTCTTTACCTATATCCTAATAAACTTCATCAACTACTATTACTAGTTCAAATGGAAGTTTAAATCCTATCTTTTTAGCAACCTCGGCATTAAGGGTTATTTTCGGGGCGCTTTGAAATGATTGCTCCAGATCACGGGGGTTAGCTCCTAACAAACACTTGCTGATATTATCAGCCCCAAAGCGGCCAATGTTGACTTCATCCATCACAGAGACAGTCATCAAGGCTCCATTTTTAACCTCAATGTTGCCTAGCTGAGAAAAAATAGGGATATTATGAGCGTAGAAAGGTTGAAACAGCTCGGGTAGTTTTCTAGTTTCCAAGGATGCAATGGTTACATAAACAGCATCCACCTGTCCTGCCAATTGATTGTAAGCGGCCTGAACTTCCTGATAATATTTCGGGTATTCCTCGGGGCTTATTGGCTCCTTAACATGGTAACGTACGATCTCAAAGCCCTTCTCTTTGGCCAGACTTTCCACTTCATTTACTGCTGAATAGACCCTGGCACTGTCTGAATCTTCATAAACCATCCCTAGTTTTTTGAATTTCACAATGTCATAAAAAGCCCGTATCTGACGTTCAAATCGCTGTTCGTCCATATGCGCCCATACGTTGTCTTGGCCTGAATCCTCCACTGACTTAATAATTCCTGAGCGAACCGCATTGGAGGCGGCAAAAACAAAAATATTCGTATCATGCTCGGCATTGCTTAAGAAAGCACCTGCTGCCCCTCCCATTACTAGCATGATATCAACATCCTTTTGACTGTTTAAGCGCTCAATAATACCGTCCCTATCAATGTCAGGTTCTCTAAGGTTGTAAAATGCATCATCAATAAACTCGATATAGGGGCTCACTTCTCTTGCGGACAGCCAGGTCCAGATGGCTTTACTATCACCGGTATCAGCAATCTTATCAAACCCTTCGAGCTTGTTAATCCAACCGATTTCCTCCAGGCCCTTTACAATCGCCACTAGCGTTTGGGTGTACGTAATAAAAGATTCACTTTCACAGTAAGCAATCCGCCACTTTGTACCGTCTGCTCTCGCAGTGGGGGCTTTCTCACCGGCATCGTTGGCCTGGGCAGCACGATAGCTTAGGTTGGGCCCAACTAAACAAAGAATTATTCCCAATATCGTCAGTATGGCTAGTATCTTTTTCACTTTTCCATTCCCCCTACTGAACAATAATTGTTGCCGCTAAAAATATTTTTCTCAACTTTGTCTGCCACCGCCCGGCATGAGATACAGTTTTTTTCTAAATAACAACCTTTGCAGGGTTCTTCTTTGTGATCTTCAAAACTACGCAGCTTACTTAGCACCTCTGAATGCCACCAGTAATCCTCAATACTTTCAAAGCTTTCGGGATACAATAAATGCCGGCAGGGAATTAAATTCCCATCCACATCCACTGCCATTCCGTTCCGACCGGCCCCGCAGCCCTTATTAACCCCGATATTGCTATTCCACAGAAAATAATTATTGATATAAGCCCGCAGGGGAGAATAACATGGCTCCACACTGATACTGATTTCCTGTTGATCATGTTTTTTAAGAAAATTTGCCATAATTAAAAAGTTTTCCTGGCTTAACGTTGCCTGGAGAACATAATCGGCATCAGGCTTTGATTCCAATATAACAATGCCTTTGACCCCAAAGGATCGTGCTAAGCTTACTAAATCAGGAAAATCGTGAGCGTTATCATTCCTGGCAACCCAATTGATATAATAAGCAAGCTCTTGGTCAGCTTGTAACAATTTCAAGGCACTGATAGCTTGGTCATACGCATCTCGCGATTTCTCATTCACTTCTTGCGTTGAACCATTTAAAGATACATAGATCTCGTCTACACCCGCACTTTTTAATTCCTTAAGCTTGGCGGCGTCAAATCCCCACCCGCTGATGGCAATAGCTGAATTCAGGCCTTTCGCGCTAATAAACGCCACGAGCTCCGTCAAGTATGGATAAACTAGTGTCTCTCCGCCGCTTAAATTAATAAAGGGGATTTTTAAGTCTGCTGCCTGCTCTATGTATTTTAAGGCGATCTCTTTTTTTATATCCTTGCCCTGGTTCAAGTCGCAATAACACTGCGGGCACCGCAAGGGGCAGCGGGTCGTCAGCTCAATATTCATAATTTCAGGCATATGCAACGCACGGAGCGGCGCCTTCGTCCCCTGACACGCTGAAAGCAATTGCTTCAAGTCTTCTTTTTCCCGGTCTTCTATATTAACATCCAGAAAACCAGTTTCATTTAGCATCCGTATGAGATCATTCGCTTCGCCTGTTTCTATCCATTTTTCGAGAAACATTAATTGTTCTCCGATAATTTTCCTCATTTTGTTTGTTGTTAGGTTATATGCCATCAAATAGCCAGGTTCGGCTCGATATATTCTTTTCATACGCTAACCTCTCAACCTATTTTTGCAAGCATGTAAGCTTCTCATATCGTTTTGGCAAACACGATTTTGATACCCTCTTGATCTCTGAATTGAGAATGACCCCGGTAACCGGCGCTTAATAATTGCTGTTGCTCGTTAAAAGCTGTGTTGGGTAAGATTACGGAATTTGTTGTGTCCAACTTCGTGGGACTATTAAAATCCTTATAGACAATATAACGATCCCAATCAAAATACATTTTAGATAACTTCGCAATATAAAGGCCCATAGAAGTCAAGGTTTGTATGCTGGGATAATTATAGGGTGAAGCGGTGGTAAATATGTATCTAGCCCTTTTTGTTTTTTCTGCTCGCTGCACCAGGATGCCGGCCAGCTTATGTTGTAATTTAAGGCCACGCAACTCTATATCAACTAACGATAATTCCAGCTGTGCCACCAGTGACAATTCTTCATCACTAAAGTTAAGCTCCCGTGCCATATTGTTTTCGTAATCAACATCAAATAATATTGAACAGGCCGCATATAACTCATTGTTAATAAATACGCCCAGCGATTCCCCATGACCCTCTAGCATAAACTGCAGTTCATCTTCTGGAATGGGCACATATAGTTCTTTTTTCTCCATTGCGGCGATCACATTGTTTTGCAGTCGCATTACTGCCATTAAATCGCTTGTATCCAGTACCCTGATGCTATATGGCTGTTGTTTCAGGTCAGATTGAATGCTTATCCGCCCCTGCTCAATCACTTCTCTGACTAATGTTTTCATGATGCCCTCCAAAATTACGTTCAAATTCACTGATATGATTAATCTCCAAGCTGAATAACTGACCTAACCCTTCGAGCAGTTTATTTTCGATATACTCCCACTGGTCCATAGGTGTATACCCGGAAAGACGTGACCGACATATATCAATTAGTCCTGGTTTAAGCTCATTTTCTTTTAGAAAGTTCACAAAGCGATTAATTCTTTTGTCAATTACATCCGTTGAAACCTTCTTTAAATCAGGCACTTCCTGCCATTCATTATAATGCAGGTAGCAGTGATCCTCTTCTTTGGTTACCGATAGAGCTGCCGCCGGCATGATTCTAAAGGGGTGATATTTATTATTTTTAAAATCCAGATAAGCCCCTTCACTTATTTCTATTTTGGTTTCCGCTGATGATAGGGAATTGTCACAGGAAAAATAATCTAAATCAATATCCAGTATCAAGGGTTGGCTGGTCGAAAAATTGCTTGCCAAACCAATCTCCTGATAACTGTAAAACTGGTATTTACCCCACTGGCTTTCCTCTGACTGTAACTGCACTCGCAGCAAAGGATTCACCTCGCCGGTTTTAAAAAACTTCCCCTCTGATTGATAGGAAGCAACATATCGGTTGCTTCTGTTTTGGCTGCTGTCGTCATATCTGCACAAAAATGTATAGTTGTTAATCATCCCTCGATAGATCGCCGGCATAATAAAGCTGGCGATGCCAAACTCCCGATATCCGTATTCGTAGATTTCAATCAGGTCATCCTGTATTTCATCAACGGATGTACTGAGCTTCGCAATTACCATATCCTCATGGGAATCCACATGCAGCAGGGTGTTGCCAAAGGGATTGATCAAGCCCTTAAAATATCCATAATTCCAGATAAAAAATGCTTCATGGTGCTCTTCCATTATGAATAATGGAACCGTCGGTGCTTTCGTCAAATTTTCACTCCTTTGGCTATTTGCTCAGGAGCCAGGATGGTTTGAGAAAAGGGGGCAAAACATAAGCGAAACCATGCTCAAGGCAATTTCCGTCTTCTTCAAGAAAAATAATATTATCAGGAATGACTGCATCGCTCGTAATTATTTGTTGAATGGCAGCCTTACTATCTTTCAAGCATAGTTCACGATACTCTTTGTCCAGCATTGCCTTTTGGGCAATTTGCTTAAAAACGTTTTGCATTTCCTTATATCCCGGTTGTTCCATTTTGCCTCGCTGTTCTGCAGCATTTGGCTGCGTTGGGGCTTTGGGTTTCCATAAGTCTTTCAAATAAACCCCCGCCACCCGGAGATAGGCCTTGGCCTTAAACCCTTCGTCGGGTGAACAGGCTATTTTAAAGTGAGAGATGTTTTTAATCAGTGCACAGTACCCATAATCACGCCCTAAGTAGCTGCCCTGGCTGCCAGACCACGACAAGACACCCTGTTTTTTCACATCAGTACACAAGTGGTTCTGAACGAGATTATCCAGAAAGGCAGGCAGCGTTTCCCCATTCTTCAGCCCGAAATTAATGCCGATTTTTTCCGAGATGCCTTGGCTGCTGACATCGAAATCCAGTATGTACTGAGCGTCACTATAGGGGTGCACAAGCTGAAACAATTCATCCAACCGGGAAAAGGAACTCGACCAACCAATCGCAGACAAATATTCTACGACTTGCTCTCGGCTTAGTTCTTCCGTAAAGATTCTTATGCTTTCTCTGCTCCTGGCCAGCATGACGCCTACTTGAAACAGTCCCACTTCAAGAGGCAGCGCTTGAATAACAGCGATCATGTTGTCCCTTAATTCTTGCAGCTGTTCAGGATTAAGTAAGTGCTTTAATGATTCAAACAACAGCTCATCATCAATATCACGGCCTTTTTTAATTTTACCGGCATTAAAGAAAAAGCACGGTTGGGGTATATCCTGGCCGCACTCACCATAATCAATTTCAAACCAAATATCATCCATAGACTGCGGCCAAAAATTCACAAAATCTTTTATCCTCATCCATGTTCCGTCATCAGCCAGGGTTGAAAAACAGTTGCTTTTGAACCCATTGCTTAGACACGTTTTCTCTTCAGTCAGTACCCGAAAAGAGAAATCCACCTCGGCAGCCCCAGTATTCAGGGAAGTTTCCATGATGTATTCACTGGCAGCAAAACCCTCAAATAAGTCGGCGATTTTATTTAATCTGCGGTATGTATCCTCCGAAATAATCTCCAGCGGCAAACTGGGGCCAATGCCCGCCAGATAATTTTTAATATTTCCGTTCATATCATCCTCACCATCGTGGCTTTATAATGCCAATAGGCATAATGTTCATCTCTATTCGCAGTTCTAAATCAGCGAGCAAGTATCGGCAATAACTATGTATTAAAGGCAATATTCCAGATTATTAGCTACCATCTTCTAAAGATTTCTTTAACACCGCTGAAAGCAGTGTTCATCGATTGGATTATTTGAACCAAACCACTCGCAACCGAACCGCCGGCTACATCTGCCAGGTATTCATCAGAAAGCTCACCGTTTTCGCCTACTTTTCCCAAAGATTTAAGCAGCGCATCTCTTAGCGTATCAATTTCTTCCAGGCTGAATTCCAGTCCCTGCTCTTTTAGCAGGCTTTGCACCTCTTCCGGAGTTTCCACGCTGAATAATCTTTCCGCAAAGCCTCCGTCAGCCTCGAACTTAGCCTGTAATTGAGCTAAATTTTCTTCCATCATAAATCCACCCTTTCAAAAAGATAATTCATCGCCTGGATACTACCATCTTCCTCTGGTTAGAGCAGCTCCAACCCCGGCAACTTCACCGAGCCTAATCGCTAACACCGGGGTTGGACATAATATTAAGTAAAATTAGCGTTCAACCTAATAGTGGGATTAGCAGATAAAGCATTCCCGCTAGCCACGAACGCCCCCAATAACTAGGTTAATTTTTCCTGCATACAAATCCATTCTCGCAAAAAAAATTCATCGCTGGGATACTACCATCTACCTCTGCTCGCATTGTTGGTAAAGCTAGCCGCACCAGAAGCGACTCCAATACATGCGCATATTGCCAAAATAATTGCGGTTATGGCAAGACCACCGGCTACATCTTCCAGATCTTCATCAGAAAGTTCGTCGTTTTCGCCTTTTACCAAAGTTTTAATTAGCGCGTCTTTCAGCATATTGATTTCATCCAGGGTAAAATCCAACCCCTCTGCCTTTAACAAGCTTTGCACTTCTTCAGGGGTTTCCATAGCAAATAACTTTTCCGCTAAACTCTGATCTGCCTCAATCTTCGTCTGTAATTGAACTAATTTTTCTTCCATTATTAATCCATCCTTTCATTTCTTGTGCTTCATAGATAATGTATCTAACTGCTACCATCTGCCTCTGGTTATATTGTTGGTAGCGCTAGCCGCACTCAAGGCGGCTCCAAGAGATGCGCATATTGCAATAATAATTGCGGTTATGGCAAAACCACCGGCTACATCTTCCAGATCTTCATCAGAAAGTTCGTCGTTTTCGCCTTTTACCAAAGTTTTAATTAGCGCGTCTTTCAGCATATTGATTTCATCCAGGGTAAA
>CAZEDT010000036.1:0-21238 GCA_964510795.1 uncultured Syntrophomonas sp. | reverse complement strand
TTACCAAAGTTTTAATTAGCGCGTCTTTCAGCATATTGATTTCATCCAGGGTAAAGTCCAACCCCTCTGCCTTTAACAAGCTTTGCACTTCTTCAGGGATTTCTATAGCAAGTAACTTTTCTGCAAAAATCTGGTCTGCCTCAAGCTTCGCCTGTAATTGAACTAATTTTTCTTCCATCATTAATCCATCCTTTCATTTCATTTCTTGTGCTGCATAGATAATATATCTAACTGCTACCATCTGCCTCTGGTTATATTGTTGGTAGTGCTAGCCACACCCAAGGCGGTTCCAAGACATGCGCATATTACAGTAATAATTGTGCTTATGAGAAGACCACCAGCTACATCTTCCAGATCCTCATCAGACAGTTCATCGTTTTCACCTTTTAGCAGAGATTTAATTAGCGCGTCTCTTAGCATATTGATTTCTTCCAGGGCAAAGTCCAACCCCTCTGTCTTTAACAAACCTTGCACTTCTTCGGGGGTTTCCATAGCAAGTAGCTTTTCAGCTAAACTCTGGTCTGCCTCAAGCTTCGCATGTAATTGAACTAATTTTTCTTCCATCATTAATCCATCCTTTCTTGTGCTTCATAGATAATGTATCTAACTGCTACCATCTGAGAGCAGGGGAAAGATATCCCCTTAAGCCATACCAATAGCGGGCTACCGAAACAACTTATCTGCTTCATCTGATGCCAATTCGATTAGATTGGTTTTTGACAAGCTTAAAAGCATTTCATATTTTGCTTTATCAGAACTTACATTCTTATAGAAGTTGTTGCTGATTCGCTCCATATTTTCCGCCGCATTTTTGATACAGGTTTTTAGATCTTCAAAGCCATCCTCAGATAAATCTACATTTTTCAAATAGTTATTCAGCCGTCCTCCAGGTCGAAATGCCGGGTAATTCTCCAGCCCCATAAAGCATAGAAACCAGTCTGCCAGGTAGCTTCCACAAGCCGTAGCGATCCCCATGTAATCAGCAATAAACTCATCCAGCAGATGGTTTTGGGCAGAGCCTAAAAAACGCAGCGTAAAATAATGCGTTGCTTCATGTTCCCTGCGGATGACCATGGACAACCGACGCCACTCATCCTCTGCAAGTCCCAGCATTTCTGCGGGTACCCCACTGTATTCAGTGTCTGTCACGATTAAGAATACATCCTGGTATAATTCCTTATGGGCTTTCATGAAGTTAAAATCAAATTCAGCTGCACTCTCCTGCTTATATCTCGCCACTCGATCCCAGTTGTTATATCCTTTGACCATGCAGGCTCCCATGGATATCGGGATAGCCACTGGTTCATTGCGGTGCGCGAACACCTGCACCAGCGTTTCAAAATCATGTCTGTTGCTGGTTTCGATGACCGGAATTCTGCCGGCCTGGGTTTGATAGAGGTAAACCTTAAGACCTGCTGGTTCCTCCAGCTTCGTACCTGTCGCTGCCTTCATGGTTGCGGCAGCCAAGCCTCGCCTGGTTGCGAGTATGTACTCCGGATTTCCGCTTATTCCCTCCTCAACCGGAAAACGAAGCTGTACGAGTCTTTGGCGCAAGGCTTCCAAGGCACCTTTCTCAGGAATATCCTGTATATACTCTTCCCAAGCCTGCACGAAGGGTTCATCCTGGGGCGGTATCTCATTCCAGGCTAACACTTTATCATGAGAAAAGTGATTATCTTGTAAAAACGACAGCTGTTCGCGTAACATGCCACACCTCTTTAAAGTTTTCAGCCAATTGTCATTTTATCTAATTGGCTGCTCCTATTTTTCCACTGCTATGAGCTCCCAATATGTGCTGTAACGGCTTCTATTTACTTATACAATTGATTTGGAAAAGTAGCACATTATATTTGTTTTTTTAACAAAAAAATATTAATCCTTGCATACAAGCTATATTGTGTAAGGATTCGATCAATTAATCCGATTATTTACCATTCTTTTTATCTTTTTCATCTACCATTGCACCCAAATTCAAACCACCGGCAACCATATCCAGGTCATCATCTTCCAGTTCGCCGATTCTGGGGATATTTGAGCATATTCTTTCCAGCCCTCCCCGAGGTTCTGTGGCATAATCTGCTTTCTCCAGCAACTGGGCAAGGCGTATAATGTCTTTGTAATCTTCATCGCAATGCTCGCATTCTGATAAAATGACTGACTCCCCGGCAACGATTCTGTCTATATCCGAAATGAATGATTCCAAACAGTGTTTTTCAATCATTGGTTTCACCTCAAGTCACAGTTTTAGTTAACAGATGCCTTGTTCCTTTAAAATATCCTTTAGCTGCTTTAAGGCTCTGTACAAAATTGTACCGACATTACTTTCAGTCAAATTTAACATCTGGGCAATCTCACGATTGGTTAGATAAGCACCGAATTTCAGAGCAATGATATTTCTCTCTCGATCATTTAGACACATGATGGCTTTAAGGAGAAGTTCTTTTGATTCTTGCTCTATAATTAAATCTTCCAGCCGGTACTCTGATTCCAGCTTATCTAGGCTAACAGGATACTTCTGACTATTCTTTTTATGGTAATCAATAATCGTATTGTTCGCGATTGCAAATAACCAGGTACTCAACTTAGACTTGGCTGGATTATAGGTGTAATATTTCACCAGTACTTTTTCAAACACCTCACTGACCAGATCTTCGGCTGTGTTAGGGTCACCTACTCTATAAAGCGTGTACTTGTAGAGTTTAGAATAGTATTCATTATAGACTGCGGAAAGGATATCAGTTTGTACTGTGTCCATAGGAATTTTGTTAACGTTATTCACTCATTGCTCACCTCTTATCCGGAGTAGACTTCCAATTATTTTGCCAGGCTAAGCCAGTTGTCTCTGCACCATCTGGGTAAATAAACCGCCTCTATCATACAGTTCCTGATAGCTGCCATATTCCATTACCTGCCCACGATCCATCACAACGATCTTATTGCAATTCACAATGGTACTTAACCTATGAGCAATTACGACCCTGGTTACACCTAAACTCGTAAGGCTTTCACTGACGATCTTTTGAGTTTTATTGTCCAGAGCACTGGTTGCTTCATCAAAATAGATGATTTTAGGGTTGGAGATAATCGCACGGGCAATTAAGAGCCTTTGTTTTTGCCCACCAGACAGGGTACTGCCAGCTTCGCTCACCATGGTATGCATTCCCATGGGCATAGCTTTAATGTCTTCTTCCATCCCTGCCATACGGGCAGCTTCCCAGGCATCATTTATCGTAAGACCTGGGCTGGCAGCTACGATGTTATCGAAGATACTCCCAAACATCAATTGACCACCCTGCAAAACCACCCCCAACTGGCGGCGAATACCACGAATGTCCACATTTTCCATGTCTTGCTGGTCATAATAAATCTGTCCTGATTCTGGTTTTTCAAATCCCAGAAGCAGCCTGAACAGCGTCGATTTACCGCTGCCGGACGGCCCCACAATGCCAACATAGTCACCATTTTTTATCTCCAGTACCACATCATTTAAAACCAATGGCCCATCCTGCTGGTAGCGGAAGTTGACATGACTGATCTCAATACTGCCTTCAAGTTCACCTGGATCAACCTTGTCTTTGTCAAATTCTGGGATAGCTTCTAAAATCGGTTTCGTTCTTTCATATAGAGGTTTGATGATATTGAGCTGTAAAATCACCCCGGAGATTTGCAGCATGGCCCCCAAAAAGCTCGTGAATGCAGAGTTGAAGGCAATAAATTTGCCGGCAGGCAGATCAATGCCTTTCATTTTCAACATGGCGTAAAAGATAATGCCGCTGGCAATAACATTTACTGTGGAATTAAAAACGGCCATTTTATTGCCCAGGTTTTCTTTTCTATAGGTAACATCCCGAACCTGGCTAAAATCCTTGGCCCAATTATTAAAGGCCCGTCTTTCGGCCCCAGAGGTTTTTATTTTGCTCACCGCATTTAACAAACCAAATATCTTGCCGGAAAGGGTATTGTTTAAGTCTATCAATTGGCGTTCATAGCGAATTTGCAGATAGCCAAACAAAAGTGAGATGCCCATTACAACCAATACGATCAGCCCGGAAATGAGAGCCAGCTTTTTGCTGTAATGAAACAACAGTAAAAAATAAAAGATCGAGAAAATACCGGATATCATGGTATTGGAGACCGCCCCTGACAGGATCGCTCGTATCTCGCTGATACCCATGGCCCGACCCGCCAGTTCGCCGGCTGTATAGTCTTTGAAAAACGGCACGGGCAGACTCAGCAAGCGATCCCAGACAGCGGCTTGAAGATCTGCTTCAGTTCGCCCTTCAATTCGGTGCATGGCAAAGGCCCTGGTTAAGTTAAATGCAAAGGTAGTCACTGCAATCGCGATCAGCAAAAAACCAATTTGGGTTAATAGAACCCTTTCACCATCTGGAATAACACTGTCAAATATGATTCCAGTCACGACCGGCGTCAGCATCCCGAGTAATCCGCCTAAAATACCCATAATCAGAACAGCGATGGCATCTCTTTTCCAGATGCCATCAGCCAGATATTTCAGCAGATCTTTGTAGTTAACAATCTTGGCCGGCAGAGGCCGATAAAAAGTATAGACCTGGGCCATAATAGAATCTGCTACAGTGCTGTCTACAAGTACCTGACTGTCATCAGCCGGGTCGTATAAAGCATATTTTTTAGGTGAGATGGGCAGCAATGCTACTGGTTGACCATTTTCTTTCTTGTAGGCGAGCAAGGCCCCATTGTCTTCTTGCCACCAGGTATCTTTGAGAATAATTTTTCTTATCCTGATTTGTGACGCTCTGGCGATATCACCTAAAAGATCCTTGGATTCTGAATCATTGTGTTTTAATCCATAAGATGGCATAATACTAATTTTTTTAGCCCTGCCCACTGCATCACAGGCCTTATAGAGAAGGTTGTCAATGATGAATTCCTCCGCACCAGGATCTGCTTTTTCTTTTAGATTCAAGGTGTTCATCAGTCCGCGCAGCCCTCTGCTCATATGGGACTGGTCGTTGGCTTCCTTTAACCTGTTTCTCGATATTTCTTCCTTTTTTGCAAGCAGCAGCATTTCCAGCGCTTGTACAAAAACACCGCTATTAAACGCTGTCAGTTGTTCAAGTGATATTTCAGCGTCCCAATCAAATGGAGCCGCCGACTCTATGCCCTGCATATGCCATTTTTCAGTCCAACCCTTTAGCAAATCGATAATCTCGGTTTTCTCTTCCTTAATCGCCAGCGTGGTGAACTGATGCAAATCAAATTCCAGCAGCTCAGTCCCGGTATGCCCCACTGCCAGCAAACAGAACTCTCCGTCATCTGCATTTAAAGGGTCTATCCCAAAAAAGAGATCCCCTTGGGAAAGCGAAAACTGGTAATTTCTATTGCCTACGGCATCACCCTTTAAAACCTTGGTAATAAATAGATCTACCTCGCCTTCCTCCACCAACCAAACTTTACGATTGGTTAGAAGCAGCGGTTTATTGCCTTCGGCTTTTATATGGGTATATTCCAAACGATTCATAAAACTCAAGGTACAACCCCTCTTTCGAGCCTAATTAAGCACTTATCAGCTGTGCATAAAGCCCCGCGGCATTTTTTAACTCATCATGTGTACCGCGCTCCACAATTTTTCCCCGTTCCAGAACAATTATTTCGTCACAATCCCTAATGGTACTCAAGCGATGAGCAACGATTACACAGGTGCAACCCCGACGGCGAATATTTTCATCTACCAGTTTCTCAGTATGCACATCCAGTGCACTGGTTGCCTCGTCAAGAATCAATATGGATGGATTGCCCGCTAAGGCCCTGGCGATTTCCAGTCTTTGTCTCTGACCGCCGCTGAAATTGGTTCCGCCCTCGCTTACATTATGATCATAACCTTTTTCTCTGATGGTAATATCATCATGGATGCAGGCATCTTTGGCTGCCCGAATAATGTTAAACTCCGAAATCGTGTTGTCCCACATCGTAAGGTTTTCCTTGATGCTGCCATCAAACATCATGATATCCTGATCAACTACCGCCATGGAATTAATGATGACACTACGTGGCGTGTTCTCTCGGCTAATGCTGTCAAACAGAATTTCTCCTGACCAGGGTTGGTGAATTCCTGAGATCAATCTCGCAATCGTACTTTTACCACAACCCGATCCACCGACTAAAGCAACCCTTGAGCCAGGCTTTAGGCTTAGATTGAAATTTTCTATCAAGGGCGGATCCCAGGGGTTATAACCAAAAGACAGATCTTTTATCTCTATGTAACCTTCTAATTTTTTATAGGCGTCTTCTTCGTTTTCAACAGCTGCTTCCCGGCTGACATTTTCATCAAGGTTATATTTGAATACGTCTTCCAAACGATTAATGTCACCCTGCACCTGCTTCATTTTCATACCCATTTGGGTTAGGTCATTAACCGGTTTCATGAAGCTGGCTAGAAGCCCTTGGAAAGCAATTAATGAACCAATGGTTAAGTTGCCGTTGATGATAATGAGTCCTCCCACGAACAACACAATCACATCAGCAAACTCAGCTAAAAAATCCGGCAGCTGTATAAGTATCTGTGTTGTTTTGCCCAGATTCTGCTGAGCATTAATCTCTTTGGCATGATAACCAGACCATTTCGAAAAAAATTCTGACTCCGAGGCAGACGCTTTCAAGGTTTCAATGATGTATAAGCCAGATATTGAAAAGCCCATGACCTTACCTTGGTCCTGTAACAGCTTTTTATTGAGTGTCTCAATCTTATTGGATGAATATAGCAGGTAAGCAATGCTCAAGGCAGCTGTGAATAATGATATAAAAGCCAGAATCACACTGTATTGCAGCATGACAGCAAAATAGAATACGATGGTCAAAAGGCCAATGGCGGTTTCAGCCAGCTCTCTGGACAAAAAGGCTGCTACCTGGTCATTACTTTGCATTCTGTTGGATATATCCCCGATAGAACGCTGTTGGAAAAATTCTACCGGCAATCTGAAGATATGCCAGAAAAATTTACCTGCATTGCTGACAGCAGTTTTGGTTTCCATTTTCAACAAATAATGCTGTTGCAGCCCTGTCAGAAAAGCCTGTAAAATCACTACAATGCCCATGCTCCAAAGCAATGGTTTCAGCCATTCATTCTTACCGCCCAGCAAGACGTCATCAATAAATATTTTACTGAAAGCAGGCACCATGAGCCCCGGTATTACCATTAGTAACCCGATTAAAACGAGATAGGTTATGGCTACCCTCGAACCAGAAAGCCAATTCTTCAAAGAATCAAGAAAGCTATTCTTCTTCCCACTCGGGTGAAATTCAGCGCCCGGTTCAAAGGTTAAAATCACGCCGGTAAATGCCAGGTCAAATTCTTCCTCAGAAATTGTCCTCGGACCACTGCCCGGATCATTGATGTAAACCTTGTCCTTGACAAATCCTTCCAAAACAACGAAATGATTGAAATTCCAATGAATAATGGCTGGTAGCGGCATATTTTTTAATTCGGCTGGTTCTTTTCTGAATCCCTTGGCGATAAAACCATGTCTGCGGGCTGCCTTTAAAATGTTGCTGGCCTTTACACCATCGCGTGTAACGCCACAATCAACCCTCAATTTCTCGAGAGGCAGGAATTTCTTGTAATAAGCGAAAATCATGGCCAGTGATGCTGCACCACATTCCACTGCTTCCATCTGTAAGATCGCTGGTACTTTTTTTCTCTTTTGTTTTTGCAAAGTTATCACCTCAAAATCCGTACTGAGTATTTAGATTGGCAAAATCTTTTTAATAAAAGGGATGACCATACTGATGGGTCTTTTTTGATCAACCTTTACTTCCCCTACACAGAAAGTCCCATCATCGATCACAGTCGCTGGTCCTTTGGGGGTTGACCATTTATACCCACTTTGCGTACCCTTATCCATAATTAACTCGATTCTAACCTCGATGTTGGCTTTGTTTCCCGATAACTGCTGCGCCAGCTCCTGGTTACCCAGTGTAAGCATCATCCCCTGTCCACTGGATGGATATTTCGAAACAGATACTACATTACCCAGCATAAACCCGTTTTCTTCTTTCTTCACTGTGCTAGGCGATATATTCACTTCCATCCCGGGCATTATGGTTTTTCCTTTTTCCACTGGAACATAAACCACGGCTTCCAATGAATCGGTTGCTTTCTTATCTTCAGAAATCGTGCAAACAACACCGCCCGCTTGTACGATGTCTCCCTTTTTGGCTTTCAGTTCCAGCACACGACCGGAAACGTTAGCTACGATCTCACTGTTATTTTTCAAGTCTCTCTGCATCGTTTTTATATTATTTTCCAAATCCAATATAGACACGACAATAGTATCCTTAAGCCATTTTCTTTGTGACTCATAATCAGCTTCTGCCTTTTGAAGCTGGGATAGGGATGATATATTGAAATTTTGCTTTTTCGTATTGTAGGCTAATTCACTCACGATTAACTGGCGCTGTGCAGCATTATATTCACTTTTTGAAACTGCACCACTTTCATATAACGCTTTGGAGCTGGCGTGTTTTTCTTTAGCTTCCTCATATTGAATCCTTGACTGTTCTAACTCATACTCAGCTTGATCCTTCTGCGTATTGTAGTAGATCCTTTGGGCCTCTAGATTGGCCTGGGCAACTTCGTAGTTTCTATAAATTTCGCCAATCTTCCCATATACATTTGTATTAAGCAGGCTGTTGTTCAATTTGAGATTATCAAGGTCGATTGCTTTGGCGGCAGCAAGGTCTTCCTTACTTTTATTAATCCGAACAATAAGGCCTGTTTGATCTATCCTGGCGATTACCTCACCTTTTTCAACATAATCACCGTCATGAATACTTACATCAGTGATCTGACCATTGGCATGATGAATAACACGGTTAATGCCACCGCTGGAAATAATCATCCCGTTTCCCACTGCTTTTTCTGATATGCTGCCGCAAAACCCCCATACAAGTCCGGCCAAAATTAACACAGCAACAGCAATTAAAGCTACCCAACCTATGGGTGAGGTCACTGTTAATCGCTGATCCAGTTCTTCCGGGGAGGATAAGCGATCCAGGGACACTTTTCTAAAAAGTTTATTTTCTGACATGTACTTATTCCTTCCTTATAATTAATTAAGTTCAATCAACATACTGAAACTTCCCATTGACGACGATCTTTTTATAAACTTCTTTACCGTCAATTTCCCCGTACTTGTTAAAAGAAATTTTCCCTGAAACGGTTTGCCACGGTTCCATCTTACGTAAATAGTCGGCGAGTATTGCCGGTGAATAGCTGTTGGTTTGTTTTATCGCATGGACAATAAGCTGCAGTGATTCGTATCCTTGTATTGCCCATACATCTGGTTGTTCATTGTATTTCTCTTGATACTTTACAGCAAACTGTTCTAACTCAGGTTTATGATTATAAGGACTATAGTTGGTTGCAATTACGACCCCCTCGGCATCTTGACCAAGTACATCCACAAAATTGCCCACATCTAACCCGTCCGCAGATATAATGCCTGCGTCCTGATTCATTTTTCTCAATGCGCTTATGTAAGTAGCGCCTTCAGGCATATTGAGGGCCAATAATACGGCATCAAATTCCAAAGCGTTCCACTTGTCGTAGGCCTTTTTGAACTGCTCTTCAGTTACTAAACCAGAACTTCTATCGACGATTTTGATACCGTTTTTTCTGGCCTCCTTTTCTATGGCATCTGCCAGGTTTTCACCATAAGAGCTTTCTTCGTAACAAAGCACTACTTGGTCATACCCTTTGCTTTTGGCATATGCACACATTTCTGCGGCGATTTTTTTATCACTTGTAATGTTCTGGAATATATATTTGTAACCTTTTGCTGTTAAATCCGGGTTGGAAACGGTGGGCACGATTGTCAGCATCCCCGCTTCTTCGTAAATATCTGATACCGGCAGGCAAATATCGGAAAACCAATGCCCAATCACTGCCACCATGCGGGGATCTTTGCAGAATTCCTGGGCAATATCAACGGCAGTTTTAAAATTCCCTTTATCATCTGCGATTTTTAGCTTGATCTTTTTGCCGTTAACTCCCTTAGCGTTGATATCCGCTAGTGCCAGGTCTATACCTTTTAAAAAGTTGGTATTTTGCTTAGCAAATTCGAGCGGAACAGGCACTCCAATGATAATGCTGTCCCCCTTACTCGCAGTTTTTTCCCTTTGCAGAGCTAAGTCATTATTAGCGCATCCAGTTATGATAAATAACGAAATAACACTTAGCAAAAATATCTTAGTCATATGATTCATTTTCACGCTATAAGACCTCAATTCCCTTGAAATATTGGCAAACATAATTCGGAACGGTACAGAGGCCATTCCCTACAAATCAGTTGTCATAGGATTGCCTGGTGATGACTTAACCCTTGTAAAAACGACGAATACCAACAGCAATACAATGACCACTAACGATATCAAACCCACCCCCATTCTTGCGCCGAGGGATAAAGCCACACCATAAACAATCGGTCCGGCCATCCTACTAAAACTGACCATGATACTAAAAAAAGCTATTCCTTTGTTAATCTCCAAGTCTTTAATTCCATTTAAATTCAAAAAATAGGTGGTTTTCATGGAAATGCCAAAACTCTCAGCAATGCCCAGCAGGATAATGGTTACAAAAGCTGCTGCGACCCCGCCAAACAGCGCAAAGATTGCCAGGGCACAAATGACAATTAACATTGAAACAATCATGCCCAAGGTATTTCCCAATTTTTTTATAACATAGCGGGTTAACACAGGTCCCAGATAAATAATAAAAAGACTATTTAACAAAATTCCTCTGCTTATATCGCTCTGGGAGAGACCATTGCCAGCCGCAAACAACGGGAAATAATAGTCCAGAAATGCACCACAAATAAAATAAGGTATAAAAATGCAGAGGAGAAATAGCATTGCTTTTTTATCCGCGACAAAATCAGTGAATTTCTCCCTGAAAGACGTGTTGCTAGTTTCTCTTTTCGCAATTTCATATTGGGTCATTAATCTGTGTACAAAAATAACGGGGATGATTACTCCGCAGGCGGCCAGGAAAAAGACGGCATCATAACCAACCCGATCAGCCAGCATTCCACCAATTACTGCACCACAACTCAATCCGGCGATGGAACCCGCGCCAAACTCAGCAATGGCAACATTACTTTCGGGCAGCGAAACGATCAGACTGCGTATGGTCATCATAATAAAACCCAAACCCAGTCCAGCGATCATTCTGGATAGAATAAAGGGGACGGCACTGGGACTCATTCCCGACAGGCAGTTTCCCACAGCCAGGAACAAGGCACCGGTAAAAAACAACCTCCTCCAGCCTTGCTTGTCTATCGTTTGACCAGCTACGATAATCGCCAGTATGCCTCCCAGCATTTCACCCGAAAGCGGCAGGCCCAGCACGACATCTTTTGATAATCCGGCAACAGGCTCATAAAGATTCTTCATGACAATCGCCACAAAGCTCATCGCCATAAACGCAGACACGTTTACAAAGTAAATAAGCGCTCTTACCAGTCCGTGACTGGCGCTGATATCAATTGCACCGCTTTGATGTCGGCTTGCTGGGGGGCCTCTGCTTATCAGGATTACCGCCAGCAAGGTTAGCTCGATCATGAAAAATATCGAAATAACCAGTACGGTTAACATATCCAGCAGAATTTTAAACATTTCTTGGTCTATGTAGGCATTGGAAACAGTCGCATTTACCCTGATCGGCGCCCCTTGCCATCCATGGCTCCGCGACATTAGTCCATCCTTGGAGGTCAATTGCTGGCTATTTTCTGGTTGTGTTACTTGTGGTTGAACCAGGCTAAGGTCTTTTATCTGCGGCAAGCTCTCTTTGATTGAATCAAGGTAGTCATCAAGACCTGTAACGTTTTGCAAACTGAGTCCTTTAGTATAGATGCTCTCAATATTTTTGCTCACGATCTTCTGGATAAATATTTTACTGGTATCGGCCATATCTACATAGGCATTTTTAAAAAGCATATAGTTAATGCCGCTGTATATAAGCTGG
The DNA here is from genome assembly GCA_964510795.1 of uncultured Syntrophomonas sp. Classification (GTDB taxonomy): domain Bacteria; phylum Bacillota; class Syntrophomonadia; order Syntrophomonadales; family Syntrophomonadaceae; genus Syntrophomonas_B. The sequence goes on along the minus strand of CAZEDT010000036.1, from coordinate 9,240 downwards.
GCTGACCCCAGCACAATGATAAAGGCAATTATAACCTTCCTTTTTTCAATTAATTTGTTATGGATAATAAATTGGGTCTTAAAAAAAATGAAGGTTAAAAGTATTAAAGCCAGGATCGCAATTATAATCAGATATGCAAGCAACTGCAAGGTAAATGGACTGTTTACTTGCAAGAAATTATCTTTAGGAAAAACCATTACCAGGTTGGCAACGTGATGGGCATTATTGTCATTGATTCGGATAAAAAGATAGGCTTTTTCATTATAAAACTGGTAGCTTAGATTTTTATTTACAGTGCCCTGCTGAAATAATGACGTTTTCGTCAATTCATCAGGCAGGCAGCTATCTTTGACAAAACCATTTAAATCATATAAAACTTCACCTTGCGGAGTAACAATTTTAAGCTGTTCTACATCATCAATAACTTCTTTTAATTCATTCAAGGTATCATTCATACCATAATAATTATTAATCGGTTTCCCATAAAGAAGTGCGTATTCTATTTTCCGTACGACTTCGTTTCCGGCTACTGAATATGTGCTCACCAGAGAATTATTGTAATTTTTGGCAAAAGTCATATAATTCACAAAACCTGTAAACGACATAATGATCAGCAAAAGTCCAAATGCCATAATTAATACAGTCCGACGTGTTCCTTTGATATCTGCTATGTATTTCGTTTCCTTTTCCAATTAATAATTCTCCATTCTCTATTAGCATTTGGAGGGACGAGGGGACGGTCCTTTAGTAACCTGTTCACAGGTTTGTTCTCTTTCGAAATAAATCGCTCAACTACTCTCCGATTTGCTCCCAACAATTCAACAATCTTTCGAATCTATAGTCCTGTATACCGGTTAGGTAAAGTGGTGTCAAAAGTTTCCTTGTCACTTCACTTGCAAGTTATCTATGTAGACATATTTATAGTAAATTCCCCGAAATTCTCCAATATCCTGCAAAGGTGTGATACAGGGACGTTATTTTTTTATAACTTATCAATAAATCGCTGACAGTCGCCATCATCTAGAATTATTTTTGCGTTCATTCCCACGAAGGTAATTTTGGTATTAAGCTTAAAAAAATAAGAACTGCCCCAGCAGTGCTTATTTGCATACAATTAATTAACTTGCTCGGCGAAAAACGTTTAGCAAAATAGCTAGCTGTTGGTTAAAAATCCTATCATCATAGTAGTGCTCTTTATATCAGATTACTAAGTCCTTAATTTCTACATAATTAATGCAAATAATTGTGAATCGTATTTTCTCTAAAAATAATCTTTATTGTCATAAAATATAGCTAATAATAGAGGAGTTATTCGTTTGTGACTAGAAAATACATTAGGACAAATTCCATACTTTACAGATGAGGGACGATGTTTTTTGGTGAAAAGCTAACGACCATTCCGAGAAAGACATCGTATACTTTCGCTCGCTTGAGCCCATTGCTGTCACAAAACAGGGAACAATTGAAACCAGGCATACTTGCACCCAACCGCTGTCAAAGATTTTTGTTCCAACTGCCTTTTACACAGGTATTTCAGAAAATCATCGAAAAGCAATGTTATTAGTCAATGATTTTTGGTGAGAAAACAAGCTTGAAATGAGCAACTCGGAACTACGGCACAGGGGCCGTTCCTACGATATGGAATTATTGTAATATATGTGGTGCCCTATTGTAGGGAACGCCCCCTGTGGCGTTCCGTCACCATGCTGGCAACTTCGCAACATGGCGATTCGTTAATTGCCAATACAATCGACATTTTTATCGGTAGTTGTGTCCTTCGTGCGTGGGAGGTTGAGTTAGAATAATAGAATAGCAGAGACTTCTCTGTTCACTGAACTTTTGAGAAGTCTATTTTTTAGCAGAAGGATATTAAATACCCTGCGCAGCAGAAACATTTAGGACGGTTAGAAGCAAGCAATAACCGTTACTTATCGAGGAGGGATACTTTGAACGTACTCTATGTAGTAATTGGAGCAGGAATCTTTTTAGCAGTGGCGTACTTCACGTACGGAAATTTCTTGGCAAAGACAGTTTTTCAACTGGATGATGCCCGGGAAACACCAGCAGTCAGCATTAATGATGGATTGGACTATGTGCCTGCCAAAAAAGGTATGCTCATGGGCCAGCACTTTTCAGCCATTGCAGCAGCAGGGCCGATTAACGGGCCAATCCTTGCAGGGGCCATGTTTGGCTGGGTTCCAGCCCTTTTTTGGGTACTGATCGGCTCTGTTTTCATCGGTGGTGTTCATGATATGGGCTCTTTGGTAGCATCTATACGGCATCAAGCCAAGTCAATCACCGAGGTAATCAGGATTAATGTTTCAACCCGGGCATGGATCCTTTTTATGATTTTTGTCTGGTTTGCACTTGTATATGTAATCATTGCATTCACTGACATTACAGCGAGCTCCTTCGTCGGCCTGGTAACACTGGAATCCGGGGAAACGGTTTCCGGCGGCGGCATCGCCTCCTCCTCTATCATGTATCTGATTCTTCCGATCCTAATGGGCTTGATGATGAAGTTTTTTAAGCTGAAAGAAGGCATTGCTGTTCTGATTTTCCTCCCTTTGGTTGGGATTGCCATCTGGGCCGGGCAATATATGCCTGTCAACTTACCAATCACTGACATCCTGACAGCACAAAAGGTATGGGGTGTTCTGATTCTTGGGTATTGTCTGATTGCTTCGGTTATGCCGATGTGGCTGCTTCTGCAGCCCCGTGGCGCGCTGGGCGGCTACTTCCTCTATGCAACCCTGATTTTTGCCGCCATCGGTCTAATTTTCGGCGGTTTCACTATTCAGTATCCTGCTTTCATGAACCTTTCAGCGGAGTCCGGGATGGATGCAGGCTTCTGGTTCCCGATGTTCCCGGTTCTGTTCATAACGATCGCCTGCGGTGCCTGCTCCGGATTCCATGCCTTGGTTTCATCCGGTACCAGCAGCAAGCAGCTTCAGAGAGAAAGCGATGCGAAACCTGTGGGCTATGGTGTTATGTTACTCGAAGGCATGGTTGCCGTAGTATCAATTGCTTGTGTCATGATCCTGACCAAGGATTCTGAAATGGCAAGCAAGGCGCCCAACTTCATTTATGCTTCCGCAATGGGCAGCTTTATGGAGCTGATTGGGGTATCTGCAACCTTCGGAATCTCTTTCGGGCTTATGGCATTTACAACCTTCGTCTATGACACATTGGACGTTTGTACCCGTCTGGGTCGATACATTTTTGAAGAACTGACGGGATTTAAGAACTGGACGGGCAAACTTCTAGGTACATTGCTGACAGCTGGGGTTCCGGTTTTTTTCCTTTTCCAGACGATGACAGATGAAAAGGGTAATCCTGTTCCAGCCTGGAAGATCTTTTGGAGTACCTTTGGAGCCTCCAACCAGTTGCTGGCAGCATTGGCTTTGATTGGTGTTAGTGTATGGCTCATCAATACCCGTAAAAATTCAAAAGTATGGCTGGTTGCTTTTATCCCGGCGGTACTGATGTTTATCATGTCAAACTGGGCACTGGTCATGGCTGTTTATACGGGGTGGGTTTTAGGAACAGGGCATCCGGCGATTCCGGCTATATCGTTGATCCTTATTATCTTGTCGGTGCTCGTGGCAATGGAAACAATCGTGTCCTACATCAAAAGATGAAGTGGAAGAAGTCAGGTGTATATGCTCAGTAAATCGCACCTGTCAAACGTGCAGGTTTTAGTTTTTGAACTTTGCAGGGCTGATGCAAAGGTTGTAGGGATTAATACCCTCTCCACATAATTTGAAAAATCCCCCGAGCTTTATTATATATGGCTTGGGGATTTCATTTTCTAGTAAAAGTATTTCATATAAGGGGTTATGCCTTTTATTCCCAATAAATATTTAAGCTACTATATATTGCCATAGTTTTTCAAATACCGACATTGTAAAATTATAAATAAACAAAAAAGTAAAATATAAACAAAAAAATATAAAGGAATAAGGCGACAAAATAGGGCATTACGCGGTTGTTAAGGATGAATACATACAGCCGATTATCTAATCAATTGACTTATTTGCAAAAATGAACGCGCTAATAGTAGGAGGAAAGATAATGATTAGAAAAAGAAATAAGGTTCTATCAATAGTGATGACCTTATGTCTCAGCTTGACGATGCTGGTACCAACTTTTGTGAATCGTAATGTAGCAGAAGCTAGTTCCATCTATAAGGTTCTTTCCAGCCCTACAGTAATAACCGGCAATGTTACTAAGGACCTCGGAGCTATCAAAGTAACGCTTGATGACACTGCTGTTGCCGCCAACAGTATTGTAACTGTATCTATGCCCAGCGACCTTACCTTTAGTGCCAATGGAGCTGCCGGGGTTAAGGTATATGCTTCCACTGCCGCTGCAGCAGCTGCCGGCGATACTGGTGTTATTATTGTAGCGCCGGGTGGTGCTGACGGATTTATTCCGGCTGATTTTGCTACAGCTGCTGGTTTCCGCATCACCCTAAACAAAACTTTTGATATCAAAATGGCTGCTGCATTAACAACTACTGGAGATAACAAATACTTCTTTCTTTATTTTAATGGCGTTGATCTTCACAATTATAATGGTGACATCAGAGTGAATATGATACCTCCTTCCGGTTCAGTATTTAGTATGGCCCAGGATCTGGTTATCGGTAAATCTACTTCGACAGGTTCTACCCTGACTACTTGCAAGAAAGTAGTTGATTTGACCGATACAGGCGGAGCCATTGATATTGTTACTGTAATGGAACAGGTTCCCGATACATTTAACGGTACTGATAACATAAAAATGGAAATTCTTACGAACGGTTTTAAATTTAACACTAACGCTGCAGATTCAGTCAGCTATGGCTGGAATTTTGCGGATAATGCTGTTATTGCCGGTGATGTCGATGCGATTACTACAGCCATGTTTAGCGGGAATGACCAGTTAATGACTTATCCTGTGCAGGCTGGTGTTGCTGGAGTAAATACTCCTGGTAAGATATCTTTTGTTAACCTTTCACTAATTGTCGATGATTCAAAGGTCAAGCCTGGAGACCAGGTGGAAATTAGGGTTTCTGGTACCCGTGTGACTGAGCAAATTATTGTAGTAGGTACCTATGTAAACTATGGGGTTACGGTTGAAGCTGGGACTTCAAAGGATTTAATCGCTGGTCATGCAGCTCAAACTGTGGGTCAGTTCTTGATTAGTGAGGGGGCTCCTAGAAGCTTGCTGCTCAACGGTATACTATCCTTAACGCTCCCCACTGGCTGTGAATGGGATACAGTCAACACCGGTACATATGAAAACACCACCAGTGGTAATGTGATATTCAATGGTGGCCTTTCGAATTATCCAACTTTGACCGATAGTAATCGTATGCTAAAGTGGGAAGTAACCGCCCAGAGTGCTGCTGTGGCTAAGATCACGTTTAAGGACTTCAGGATTAACGTATCTCCTGACTTTGCCGGACCAGTGGAAGTAACCATCAAGGGCAGCGCTGGTGCTGAGGGCAAGGTTAAAGTAGCCGAAGTAAAACCAGCTGCTGTCATTGCAGTTGAAAACGTAGTCAATATTCAATTAGGGAAAGTAAATCAAAAAATTGCTGATATTGTAATCACCGAGGGTGCACTCAAAGGTTTGCTGGATAAAGCCGCACCTGGAAACGTAGTATCTTTGGATCTGGATAATGGATTTTATTTCTCCAGGCTTCCGAAAGTGCAAGTATTTGAAGGTGATTTAGACATTGATGCTCAAAGTATAGTTGTAAATAATGGCCGCCTGACGTTCAAGATCGATGGGCAGAGCGCCAGGACTGCCAGCAGAATCAAGTTGTCCGAAGTGTACATTGATGCCTACCGGATGGCACCGGATGGAGCTGTTAGGCTAACGTTTACAAAAGGAATTAATGCACTGAATGAGACCGGTTTTATCACCCAATCTGCGGGCAGTACTGTTATCGCTAATTGTATAACTGGGATGGAACCAAGTAATGTCGGACAATTCAGAATAAGGTCCAACATCTATGAAGTCAACGGAGTTGCCAGAGTAATGGATTCTGCCCCATACATCAAGGCTGGTCGTACTTATGTACCGGTTCGTTACCTGGGTTATGTTCTGGGTGTAGCTGAGAATGACATTGTTTGGAATGCAGCCAACCAGAGTGTAACGATTATCAAGGGGGACAGGAAGGTTGAGCTAAGCATTGGCAGTCGAAACATCAAAGTAAACGGGGAGGCTCTTATTATGGAAGTAGCTCCTGAAATTATTAATGGCAGAACCATGCTGCCGGCTCGCTATGTGGCAGAAGAGCTGGGATACCAGGTCGGTTGGGATCCTGGCACCGAAACAGTACTTATCTCTAAATAATATTAGAGGTTAGAGTTGCCCTAAATTTACTAAAATTACCACTTATTATAGTTCTCCATACTTTTGATTTGTTATCAAAGTGCTATAATAGTTTTAGCGATTATAATGGGAGCTGATGAAATGAGCATGGTAGGTCTGGTAAGCAGTTTTTCAGGTATGAACCCCTATTTAGCCACAGGTATAAGTTATGCACTCGGTGTTGCAGTAGTCGGAGTAGGGCTTCTTATTTTTTCAATGATTACTCAATATCAGGATTTGCAGGAAATAAACAAGGGCAATGTAAGTGCGGGACTAGCTACTGGCGGCTTAATTCTAAGTTTGGCCAATGTAATGCGTTTTGCTATTTTATCCAATAGCCATTTCGTGGGTGTCTTAATCTGGGGCGGAGTGGGAATATTGGGGATGATCATCGGCTGGGTTTTGTTTGAAAAACTAACGCCCCAGTTTCGCATCGATGAGGAATTGAAAAAAGATAATCGTGCGGTAGGAATAATGGTTTTTTCAGTGTTCATGGCTATTTCCTTTATAGTTGGGGCCAGTATTAGCTAGGGGGGATTATATTTGAAAATCTATATATATAAAACGATTGAAGATTGGAATAAGGAATCAACCAATTATGTTATGGAAGGGTATTTGACTAAGATTGAAAACGGAATTGCAACTATCCAGGACCAAAACGGAAATAGGCAGATTATGAATCTAAACCATGTTTTTTGCCTGGTAGAAAGCAATAGTTAACGGCATGTCGGAGCTTAGACTGGCTGATATTGACTTAAAGGAACTGTATACACGCTGGGTAGAGGGAGCGGGTCCGTTTACCTGTTTTGTGCGCAAGACCAATTTTGTTTCCTTGAAGCATTACGCGGATTTTGATCTGCAACCGGTTGCGGTCAGGAAAAGCCTTTTATTCAAAGAACTCCAGCTCCAGCTGCAACAGCTGGCTGCGGGCAGGCTGATGCTATTCGACATCCCGGCTGTAGACGGTATGCGTCTGGCTTATTTAATGCAAAATTACCTGGATATAAAACCGATTCTAACCTATATAAGTCCATTACACAGTCAGGGATTGGTAGGAGGAAACCGCTACGTGAATGCCTTGGTAGCTTACGGTTTCTTATTAAAACCGATAGAGCCCCGGGCTTATGTGTTTATTCTGGACAGTCAGCGTTACCGTTCCGAGCTTAGCCCTCAGATTCTGCGGCGCAGATTCAATAACCAGTATGAGCTGACGGCCGATGACCTTCCCAGTGTAGAAATGCTGATGACTTTAGGATATAGTCAGGTAAGCTTATACCACCAGGAAGCATGCAAAGATGATATGGTAGCTTACCTGCAATATTTAAAGGATAACAATATAGCAGTAGAACAACATGTAATATGCAAATAATATTTAAGTAACACGGCTATTAGTTTGATAAATTAAGCTACCACTAATAAAACTGCGCTATTAATGAATTTATAGTTTTGCTTTGGAGTAGGCTGAACTAATCAATGGCTGGCATACATTAAGAGCTTTCATAACAAGGGGGATACAAATGCCCAAAAATAAACCCGACAAGTCTGAACAGGATAAATCAGTTGGCTTAATTACTAAGTTATTGCCGGATAATAAAGCGGTAGCGCTCAGCCTGGCCGTTACCCTGGCCTTGGCTGGTTTTACTATGCCAGTCAGTGCGTTGAGTATTGATTCCAGCAATGCCAAGAACAATAAGGACACGGTCCTGGTTCAGGAAAAGGATGACGAAGAAGAAGCTGATTGGGAAACGGATGAAGAACAGAGTTACAGTTATTACGGGACCGGTAATGGCTATTTTTATCGACCCTTTTACTATAGTGGGGGCATCCCTGGGCGGGCTAGCTGGTCTAGTGCCAAGACCACTAAAAGTGTAGGTGGTTACCATATTTCCCGGGGCCACGTGGGGAGTTAGCCATGAGAGCTGCTGAGTTGACCAATGAACTGAATTTTGAATACTATCTGCTCAGCTCACCACGTGAAAGGGAGGTCTTTTCTGACCGTCCCGTCTACCTTGAACCGGATGTATATGCATATATGATTGAGGCAGCGGAAATTCTGTATCAACTGATAGACCGACTAACCCCTCAGCTTGCGCATCCAACGGCTGCTAGCGGCTTTTTTTTACCTGACTTTCCGTTACGGGATGAGATCTTGAACCTGCCGGGAAAGATACCCCCTTTTTTCTGGGCTCGTTATGATGCTTTTGAACGAAGTGGCGGCGGGATATTCTTTTCCGAGTTTAACTATGATAAACCTTGTGCTCAACGGGAAATTATGGTTTCTAATTGGCTCAACCCCGCTGGTAATCCTAACCTCAACTTCGCTGAGAACTTCCGCAGGGGTATAGCCGATCTTTGGACAAACCATGGCTCCGGTAAGTCCGTACCAACGGTCGGGATTATGGTAGATCCCAATCATTACGAAGAAACCCATCTAGCATTCCTGTATGCAGACCTGCTTAAACCGCTAGGTTATAAGACGATTTTGCTGGGTGGGCAAAATCTGAGCGTTAGAGGAAATAAAGCAACTGCCTTCGGGCAGTCCTTGGATATAATTCTACGTCAATATCCCACTGAATTTAGCCATGAAGTACACGACTATTCCAGGTTATTGAAGCTTATGGCTGAAGGGTGGGTTTTAATACTCAATGATCCGCGGGCCATTGTGCCTCAAGCCAAGAGCTTGTTTGCCCATTTGTGGCAGTTATACCTTAATGATTCTTTAAGCTTAACCGATAGTGAACGTGCTATTATACGAGATACCATTCCTTATACCCGGATATTAACGGACCGAGATATGGAACAACTGGCCCAGGAACGGGAACGTTGGGTGGTAAAACCAGTTTTTGGGCGCTACAGTGAAGGGGTTAGTATTGG
>CAZEDT010000035.1:20971-41414 GCA_964510795.1 uncultured Syntrophomonas sp. | reverse complement strand
GTATTATCCCATAGTGTAATTTAGGATAACAGGCACCTTATTATTGAGCGCTTACGAGTCTAACGCCACTCGATACTAAAAATGTAATGATCATATAATCCCTATATGCAAAATACGTCTTATCTCTAGTTCTAATCCTGCGATAATAGGTAAGCATTTCTTTAATTTGGGCATCACTAAAGGTTGTAATTTTCACTTCTGCTTTAATATGACCAATTTTTTTAGTGGGATTTTGCTTAGAGGTAATCACGTCAATTTCCTCAAGGTAATTAAAAAGGGTTTTAATAGCGGTAAGTTTAGTATTGATGGAGGCAGGGGCATTGTGTTTCTCTCTTTGGCAAAAAAGGAGATAGGATTTGACTGTGGTTGGTGTAATATCTTCTATGTTGATGGTTTCATGGTCTACACAATAAAAATGGAAATCTTTTAGTAGGACTTGATAATTAACAAGGGTCTTTGGTGATACTTGTCTAAATTCCCGCTCATCTAGAAAATCCTTTATTGCAAATTTCAGCATCATTAAAAAAACCACCCTTCATCCATATTGGTGGATGAAAAGTGGTCGTGTTACGAAAATTACTACCGCAAGTAGACAACTTCATTGGAAGCCCTTTAGACTACCTATATATAGGGATTTATGAGAAAAGCATCAATAGTTTGAATGCCATTCAGGCGCGATCCCAACTTCGCCATAGCCCCACGATTTGTCCACTTGAACAGATAACGGCTGTCCCGTCACAAGCTACTCAATTCACCTGCAATCCTCCCCGGCGAGTTCAACAATATTGCTGCCTTGCACCAGCCGCCAGCTCTCTACACTTAGGGCTTGTTTACTACTCCGGATCATTGACTTTTTGTTCAATTGACATTAGCAATTATAAGATAGATTTTTTATAAAGTCAACAGAATATGATAAGAATTGAGCTAAAAATTAGGCTTCTTGTTCTCTCATAAGGGCTTGTTTAAGTTCCTGGTAGCGATCTTCTGCCTGACGGTTAAGAGGAGCGCTGCCACCCTTACGTACAATCGAATTGCGGAAGAAGGTCATAGCCTCTTCTTTAGCCCCTACCTCCAAACTCAACTCGCCCAATAACAGAGTGAGACGTTGCTCTTGTTCAGGAGTAGTATTGCGCCGACCGTTATAGTAAGAATCCTTAAAATATTCCAGGGCTTTGCCTGCTGCCTCCAAGGCCATTCCCATATCTTCAGCATCTTTAAACAGCCAATATAAACGCAGCCACACTTTAGCGATTTTGGTGGGGTCAGGCTTCTGGGCACCAAGATAAAATTGCAGGAGAAGATTGTAAGAATCCAGAACCTCATTCAGCTTGCGGGGCTTGGAAAAACTTATCTTGAAATCTTGTTTGAGTTGACTGCCCCTATTATTCACAAACTTTCTGGTTTCAGCGCTAATTTGTTTGAACTCATAATTGAAATTAGCATAATAGCAATGTGGACAAACCCAAACCATGTACCAGAGTGGTTCCATGCCCTCAAACACTTGTCGCAGGTCCTTTTCAATACTTTTGACCCGTAGTTTGGAGGAACGTACCATCTGTACGCTAAAGCTTTTTTCACAGCAGGGGCACTGGGTATCCTTCTCGAAAAGATACTGGTCATGATCCGGCGGGGCTACGATAGGGTAACTTTTTTTCCCGCTGGCCGTTACGGCTGGCGTTTGAACAACAGTTTCCATCGCAGCCGGTGCAGCAGAACAAATTGATTCCGGCACTGCTGACGCAGATATAATTTCTTCTTCTGGATAGCCGTTACCTGATTTGAGGCACGCCACTTCCTCGTTGAGCTGACGTAAGCGGGTACTCATACCTTTCATGATGCGATAGGCCAGGTCAGGCATCTGAGATATAACTTCAGAAAAGTTATTCTGATTAAGGATAATAACAATGGTCTCTTCCAAAGCCTGTGCACTTGCACTGCGGGGCATCGATTCTAATAGGGACATTTCTCCGAAAAAGTCTCCTGGGCCCAGTTCGGCTACCTTAATTTGATCGCCGTCAATAGAACTAATATAAATTCCTACTTTTCCTTTTAAGAGGATAAACATCTCATAACCAGGATCGCCTTCATTACAAAAAAATTCATCTATGCCATATTTTTTAGCTACTCCTAAGCGAGCCAGTTTGCCTATATCCATTTTAAACGTACCCCCATGTTTTTCGCAGAACCAAATCCATCTCCAATTTTCGCTTAGATTAAGTTTAAATTCAACCCATTTTAGGAATATTCTATTCTTGTCTATACTGAATTAAATCTAGGTTCCAAGGTTTCGAACCGTCTGATTACTTCCTAATGATACCAGGATTCTTATAGGACCCTACCTTAAGCAAACCCTTAAGAAGGAAAATATAATAAAATATAGAAAATAATGCAAAGAGGTGAATGCAGATGCCCAATATAGATCGACGCTATCTTTGGCCGGCCTTAGTAGTAGTACTATTAATCGTTTTTGTTGGGGGGATGAAGTATGCGGATCTTAAACAGGAGAAGCCAACTCCGGAAATAATCGTTCCCGGTGCTGCGGATGGCTCAAGTGCACGCTCGGAAGAGGCAGAGATTCAGGTTTATGTTGCCGGTGAAGTTGAAAAACCGGGTTTATATAAACTGAAACCGGGTGCCCGGGTATATGAAGCTTTGCAAATGGCCGGAGTTCTTCCCAGCGCTGATTTGAAAAATGTTCATCCTGCCCGCAAACTACAGGACGGGGAGACCATAGAGGTCCTGGCAGAGGGACAGAACCCTGCTGATACTTTATCAGCACAATCAGTAAGCAGCACAACCATGCCGACGGAGGTTTCATCGCTTGTCAACAGTGGTGCCCAAATAAATATTAACACCGCTTCTGTACAGGAACTAGATGATAGGTTGCCTGGAATCGGCCCCACCCTGGCCCAAAGAATTATAGATTATCGTACCAGTAATGGACCATTTACCAGTATAGATGATATTAACAATGTCAGTGGCATAGGCGATAAAAAATTTGCCGATATCAAAAGCCTGATAACGGTTAGATAAAGGGTAATTTAACCAATATTACATATGCTGTAGAATCTTTAATGAGGGCATGTTATATGACCAAATCATGGCCGCTCGCTTTTTTTAGTTTAATTGCTGGAATAGTATTAGCCTATTACCAGCTTGGAGCAGTTGCAATCGCTGCAATATTACTTCTGCTTACCTCAGGAATTTTATTAAAGGAATACAGCTTTCAGTTTTATACGTGCCTGCTGGTTTTACTGGCAGGTTTTCTGTATGCCGTAATAATGATTATAGATTTACCACCATCCTTGCCAGTTATCCAGACCAGCCTGGCAGGAACAGTACAAGGCTTTCCCTATTGTGATGGAGAAAAGACTACTTTTATATTGAAGACGGAAAAATCGTCAACCTGGACCCGGAAAATCAGGGTGGTATGTTATTTTGAGGTCGATATTTCCAGGGGAGACCGTCTAAGTCTTAAAGGAATCTTGAAGCCACCTCGTAGACCGGGTAATCCGGGCGAATTTAACTTTCCACTATATCTTTCCCATAATGGCATCTACTATAACCTGGCTGTTAAGCAGGCGAGCGATCTGAGTTTAATCGGTCGAGAGAAGGGGCCTTTATTGTGGGTGGATAGGTTTCGTGCCAGGGGAGAGACCTTGACCAAAAAAATCCTGCCGGAGCGGGAATCAGCCATTCTCCTGGGCATGCTGTTGGGGACCCGGGAAGGTATTGAGGAAGAGCAGTATGATGCCTTTCAGAAAACCGGTATCATCCATCTTTTCTCTGTATCCGGCTTGCATGTGGGATTCTTACTGTTGTTGGTAGGATGGATTTCTTCCCTGTTGGCTTTATCCAACCGTAGCAAGTTCTTCGCCGGTGTAACCATCCTCATTATTTATGGAACCATGATAGCCTGGCCGGTCTGTGTTATACGTGCAGTTCTTATGGGCATTCTGGGCTTGCTGGCCTATTATTCAGGCAGGGAGAACGGGTTACTAAATGCCCTGGCTATTGCTGGGGTAATTACCCTGCTCATAAACCCGGCCTCACTTTTTACGATATCATTTCAGCTGACATTCCTGGCAACCTGGGGATTACTCTATATCTTTCCCATATTGCGAGAAGCTCTGCCGCTCAAAGGTTGGTTCTGGGATATGATATGGCTGCCTCTTTCGGCGGAACTAGCGGTGCTGCCGCTAATTGCCTACTATTTCAACATATTAACCCCAGTTTCCATTCTCACCAATATCCTGGTTACATATATATCTGGGTTGGCAGTTATCTTAGGCTTTGTTACGTTTCTCCTGGCTGCTTTTATCCCTATACTGGCACCACTTTTTCTTTACCCGGCCGGATTTTGCGTGGAGCTGATTTTATTGATGGTTCGCTGGGTGCAGTACCTGCCGGGTGGTTATATTTGGGTAGCTACTCCAGCTATAGCGATGATCATCCTCTACTTTGCGTCCATATTCATAGGTCTATTGGGCCTGCATAACCCTTATTATCGTAAATTGTTGTGGCCCGCACTGGGAATCTGGACAGTCTTTTTTATAGTTCTGCTCCTGCCGGCGAGTTGCTATAACCGGGGCTACCTGGAGGCTGATTTCATAGATGTGGGTCAAGGTGATGCCATTCTCCTGAAAAGTCCGCGGGGAAAGTTTGTATTGATTGATGGGGGCGGGAATGCGCTTTATGAGGTAGGGAAGACCACCGTACTTCCCTACCTGCATCGTCGAGGCATACGTGAATTGACCCTGTTAGTAAATACTCACCCCGACAACGATCACTTGCAGGGAGTAGAAAGCGTGGCCGAGGAACTCGCAGTGGAAAACATTGCCGTGCCGGGCAGTTTATCCGATTGCAATGAGTATGGAGTGCTAAAGCAAATTGCTGTTCGTCGTCGGCTGCCTATTATTAGCCTTCAGTCAGGAAACGAGATAAATATCGAAGAAGGGCTAAGGATAAAGGTACTCCATCCTGGAAACCAGACTTTCAGTAAGAATAGCAATAACAATCAATCTGTGGTTCTGAGAATTAGCTACCGGGAATTTTCCATCCTGCTAACTGGAGATATTGAAGCAGAAGCCATGCAGGCTTTGTTGGACGATGGCCAGCTTACTCCTACGACGATAGTGAAAGTCCCGCACCATGGCAGCAAAGGTTCCCTCCTCCCAGAATTCTACCAGCAAACGCAGCCTCGTTATGCCGTAATATCAGTAGGTGCCAACAATCTGTTTGGCCACCCTCACCCCAACACTCTGGCAATGCTCAAGCAGCAAAATATACAACTCCTGCGCACTGATCAAGATGGAGCAGTTATCATATTTAGTGATGGTAAGAAAATGTTTATTCACCGTACTCGAACAGCAGTAAAATAGAGTTAGGGAGTCTTAAGAGGCCGGATTTGACTTATTGATTAGGTCAAGTCTGGCCTCTTTGCCTATGAATGATAGGTTGGATAGCCGTATAAATTGCACAATACAGGGAAATATACAAGAAAAATGGATGGTATGAAATATGCCGAAAATTAAGCCTAAACCAGCTGGTCAGAATAAGGAGAATGAGCAGCAAAACCAGAAAGATGATATCCTTCTGCCGGGGGATTTGGATGAAAAGCTCGGTCTGCTGGAGCCAAAGCTAAAACTCAGCTCCGATATAAAAATAAGAGAAATTACTATCAGCGGTCCCAGAGCCATCAGAGCGGTAGTAATTATTATTGAAGGTATGGTGGATTCACAGGCTCTTCATCAAGACATTCTCCAACCTCTCATGTTGGGACGCCGGGATGAGGATGTAGAGGATTACAACCTGAAAGATTATGTTGATCGCTTGCAGCGCACTGTACTTACGGTAGGAGGAATTATAAGGACCGATCGTCTTACTAATCTTCTAAACTTCATTTTTGACGGGTTTACCGTGATTCTGATTGATGGATATGTTGAAGCTCTGGTGATTGATATAAGAGGCGGCCTTCAAAGATCAATTGAGGAACCGCCCAGTGAAAGAACCACCCGTGGTCCTCGGGAAGGTTTTGTAGAAGCCCTGGTACCTAATATAGCCATGGTCAGGCGTAAGCTGCGCCACCACAACCTGGTGGTGGAGAAAATCATGGTGGGGCAACGCACTCGAACTGAGGTAGCCTTACTTTATGTTACTGATATAGCCGATCCTGCTATAATTGATAAATTAAAAAATCGTATCCAGTCTATTAATATAGATGGAGTTATATATGCAAGCACTATAGAACAATTGCTTGACGACCATCCTTATTCCATTTTTCCAACTTTAAAAGGAACCCAACGTCCGGACAAGATAGTGGGAGGTCTGCTGCAGGGGCAGGTGGCTGTTCTTGTGGACGGGACTCCCCACACAATGCTGGTACCTTCCCTGTTTATTAGTGCGATGCAGACCCCTGAGGATTACACTGAACGTCCTTATGTGGCTTCCTTTACTCGGTTATTTCGTTTTTTGGCATTTTTTTTGGCTGTATCCCTCCCGGCATTGTATATTGCTTTGATCAGCTTTCAACCGGAATTACTGCCTTTTGAGCTTATTCTGCCACTAGCTCGGGATAGGAGTCAGGTAGCATTCCCGGCGGTAATCGAGGCCCTAATAATGGAGATTGTTATTCAGCTGGTGGTGGAGGCTGGTTTGCGACTGCCAATGCCGGTAGGTCAGACTGTGGGTGTAGTCGGAGGTATTATACTTGGACAGATGTCCGTGCAGGCGCGTCTGGCAACCCCGGCTATGGTAATAGTAGTTGCTGTAACGGCTATAAGCACCTTCGGCATTCCTGACTATAGTCTCTCCCTGGCTATAAGGGTTTTGAGACTGCCTCTAATGCTTTTTGCGGCTATATTTGGTATGTTTGGCTTCTCCCTGGGCTGGATGCTTATTCTAACCCACCTGGCTTCACTCAACAGTCTGGGTGTACCATATATGTCTCCTTTGATGCCTACCCTCTATTCTGACCTTAAGGATACCATGATTAAAGCTTTTCCGTGGCATATGACCAAGAGACCCCGTTCTATTCCACACCTGGATGATGACCGGCAGGAATCTGACTAAATGTATAGGAGATCATAAGCCATTGCCTGATACATCAAAGTTTAGGATAAGCAGCAAGCAATTAGTATTTATCATTTTAGGTAACACCGTGGCAACAGGAATCATGAGCTTGCCAAGGCTTGCCAGTGCTGAAGCCAATCAAGATGCCTGGATAGCAGTCGTTGTAGGAGCATTTGCTCCTATCCTGGTCCTGCTGCTTATTGAACGGTTATATAGGAAATTTCCGGGCTGTAATTTTGCGGATATATCCTGCTTGCTATTTGGAAAACCTTTGGGCACCTTTCTGGTTAGCTTGGCTGTTTTGTATTTTTTTACCTACCAGGCGGTGGTGCTAAGTACTTTAACTGAAGTTACCATGATTTTTATACTTCCTAACACCCCTCATCGAATTTTAATAATAGTTTCAGTACTGGCGACGGTTTATGTGGCATCTCATGGAGCTCAGGTCGTAGCCAGGATTGATGAGATATTTATGTATCAGTTTCTGTTACTAATTGTCTTATGGCTAGTTCCAGCATTTACCGGTGATTATACTAATCTTCTGCCGATAGGAGGGTCTGGTTGGAGTGGCCTTGGTCGAGGCATCTTAGCCACATCTTATGCTTATTCAGGAATGGAAATTCTCCTATTACTCTACCCTGCAGTTGTCAAGTCTGGGGAAGTGATACGGGCGGGGTTAACTGCAGTGGGAATTGCCTTTATTCTTTATTTTATCGTGACCTTGTCCTGCCTTCTGGCATTTGGCAGTGATATGATGAAAACCATCAGTATATGGCCGGGCTTAACAGTTTTAAAACTGTTGGAGATTCCTGGTTTAGGACGTTTGGAGATCTTTTTCTTGTTGTTATGGATGGGCTTTAGTTTGCGTCCTACATTTACTTGCCATATGGCAAGTTCCTATGCGTTGACTGGACTTTGGGGAAGAAAGTCCAGCCGTGCATATTTATATTACGTCTTAGGCCTGGGTCTAACACAAATGGCTTTTGCTTTTGTACCAATAAGTGCCGATGAAATATCCATGCTGGGCGACTTTGTTGGTAAATTGTTCTGGATAATGGGTGTTGGATATCCACTATTATTTCTGGGTACTGCAGCCTTGCGTAAAAAAAGTGCAATATTATGAACTTAGCATGAGGATTGTAAATTAAATAATGAACTTCGAAGATAATAAGAAACAGCTCATATTTATAGTAAACTGTAGTGTTTGGGGTATTGCGTGGGTCTCTTATCCAAAGTACGGAAGTTTATCCAAATAGATAACCTCTCCACAGTACTATAGTAATCTGTGAAAACTAAGGTTGGAAATAGTCAGAAATGTGGTTTTTATGGAAGTTATTAAAAAGACATCAAAAATAACAACTAAACAGCTGGTTTTCCTGATAAACGGCAGTACAGTAGGTGTTGCCTGGCTTACTATGCCCAGGGTGCTAAGTGCCGAGGCTCATCAACATGCCTGGATAGCCATATTGATTGCAGCCATGTATCCGCTTCTAGCATGTTTCTTAATAGAACGGGCGTTACGCCTTTATCCCGGTTACAGTTTGGTTAAGGTAAGCAAGTATTTGTTTGGGGAAATTATTGGATCCGGCTTATTGATGCTTTTAGTCATTTACTACATATTATATGCTGGTGTAATTATTGCTCATGTTGCTCGTTTAGCCAGAATATACTCTCTACCCCAGACGCCTCCTATTGTAGTTATAGCAGTGTTGAGTCTATGTGCTGTTTTGGTAACCATCAAAGGTATCCATGTAACCGCCTGGTATGATGAAATATCCTTCTATTCATCCATAATATTAATGCTGGTTTATTGTTTGCCTATACCGATTGGAGACTATACCAATTTACTGCCTCTGGGGCAAATTGATCTCCAGGGTTTGGGGCGGGCAATTATTCCGGCAATCTGGGCCCAGGCTGGGATAGAAATCTTACTGGTGTTTTATAATCTGCTTGAATATCCCCAAAGAGTACTAAAAGCTGGACTTATCAGCATTGGGTTGAATACCTTGATGTATGTCTGGGTAATAGTTATTTGTCTGGTGGTATTAGGGGTGGATGTTACCAGGGATTCCATGTGGCCAGGGCTAACCATTCTCAAAGTATCACAGGTTTCGGTTTTTGAAAGATTGGAAATATTTTATCTACTGATTATGTTTTATGTTATTTCCCGAACCTTCATAACTTCCCAGGCAGCGGGAGTCTATGCCCTGAGTTCTTTGTTTCGCAACAATCAATCATTCAAGCCAAAGCTGGCCTGGTTGATTGGAATGGGCGCATTAATAACAGCTCTTATTCCTGGAACCATAATAGATGTATTCAAATATACTACCTATGTTTCATACATGGCGATGGTCATTGGTTTAATCTATCCCTTGCTCTTTTTAGGTATGTCCAGTTTACGCAGTAAAAAAGGAAGGGCTGGATAATGGATAACTGCTGTGCTGTTGTATAGTTAGCTGCGGTAACTGAGGATGGATAATTTGAGGATGTGGTGTTATGGAAGCGAATAATAAAACCTCGAAAATAACAGCCAAACAGCTCGTTTTTCTGGTTAATGGGAGTACTGTGGGTATGGTATGGATTTATTTGCCCCGGTTGGTGAGCTCGGAAGCTGGCCAAAATGCCTGGCTGGTCATACTCATTTCTGCATCATATCCAATTATATCATGGCTTTTATTGGAGAAAGCTTTGCGATTTTACCCCCAACAGAATTTTGTTCATGTAAGCTGGTATTTGTTTGGAAAAGCGTTGGGCTCTATCCTGTTTGTCATGGTGATTTTGTATTATACGTTGATTTCTGGAATTATTATAGCCAATGTGGCTCGATTGGCCAATGTATATATTCTGCCGCAAACACCTCTAACAGTTATTACAATAATAGTTGCCGTATGTGCTGTCTTTGTAGCAATTAAGGGGATTAATGTAACCGCCTGGTTTGATGAAATATCCCTTTATTTCATAATGCTATTGATGCTGGCATATTGTTTCCCTTTACAGATTAGTGACTATACTAATCTGCTTCCCGTTGGTCAAATTGCCCTTAAAGATCTGGCCCAGGCCACTCTGTATGCAGTTTGGGGCCAGGCTGGAATTGAAGTCTTGCTGGTGTTTTACTCTCTGGTCGATCGTCCTAAGAACGTGTTAAAAGCAGGATTTATTGGCATTGGTTTGAGTACCCTGATTTATTTCTGGGTGACCATTGTCTCACTTTTAGTCCTCGGGGCAGATATGACTAAGAGTTCGACGTGGCCGGGGCTTATTCTGCTTAAAGTTTCTCAGGTTGTTGTATTTGAACGGTTGGAGTTCTTCTACCTGATGTTCATGTTATTTATTGTGTCCCGAACAATTATTACCTCTCAGGCTGCCGGAGCTCATGCCTTGAGTGGCTTGTTTGGCAATGAAAAGTTATTTTATCCATATATGGTATTGCTTATGGGCTTGGGCTCGTTGCTTACGGCTTTTATCCCTCAAAACATTATTGACGTATCTAATTACGGTACCTATATATCATACATGTCTCTGGTGTTGGGATTAGCCTATCCCTTGCTCTATTTAGGTGTAGCTAAATTACGTGGAGAAAAGGAAGGGTCAAATGCATAAAATCAGCTTTTTTTTACTGGTGTGTTTGCTTGCCATCAATATTTGTGGCTGCTGGGATTATCGAGACCTGGAAGATCAAGATTTACCCATTATAGCTTCCTATGATAAGGTGATTAATCCTCCGCCGGGAGCAGAAGATTACCAGCGCATAGTGTTAGGTACTCTAACTCCGTTGCTCAGCACCGGCAAAGAAGGTAAGGTCAGAATAATGACCACTGCTGCACCAGTGGTAGGAATGTCGCGGGAGGAGCGAGCCTGGTCATTAATATCTAATTATAATCCCACCATGATTCAGACCACCATTTATGGCGAGGACATAGCCCGACAGGGACTGCAAGAAGGATTGGACATTACTCTGCGGACTCCTAAGATTAAACATACTATACTTATGGCAGTTGTTGAGGGGCGGGCTGAGGAAATGCTCAAAATGGAGATTAATGACGACGTAGACAATACCGGCACATACCTGCTCTATTTATTGAAGGGGGCATCTAATAGAGGATTTATGGTGTCCACTACGATGCACCAGTTTGCCGTCAATTACATGACTGATGGTAAAAATCCGGTCTTACCTACGATAAAAGCAGGGGATAAAGAAATTGTTATTACAGGTACCGCCATATTTGATGGGGGGAAGATGATAGATAAAATTGGCAGGCCGGAAACACGAGCCCTTATCCTATTACGTGGGTTAGAATCGGGGGGATATATCCCTTATAGCTTTAGTCAGGAAGGACGCATAGAGAGAGGAACGGTATTTGTAAAAAACCAACGGTCGGTAAAAGTAGAGCGGGAAGGAGACCAATATAATTTTCTGATTAAAATAAAACTGAGCGGCATAGTAGTAGAAAAGACCAGTGAACGTTCCTTGCTCAAAAACCACGAAGGTTTGAAAATCATCGAGGATACGGTTGCTGCCTATGTGGAAAAGGACTGTCAACGTTTTATCGAACGAATGCAAGACGAATTTAAGATTGATTGTATCGACATCAATAAATATGCTATGGCTAAATGGCGAAATGAACTACAGGGGAAAGCCGATGAAAAAGTGATACCTAATGCTTCGATCAAGGTAGAGGTAAAGGTCAAATTGGATAACTTCGGTGAACGATTGTAATTATGTGATATGGTAAACCATACATCAGCTCTTAACAGCCCGGAGAAAACAGCGGTTTATCCATAAATTGTAGTTTTAAGAAAACTGTGATTCCACTGCAAAAACCTTAAAATGTCCCTAACAAAGCAGGGTGAACACCCGAAAATAGAGAAGAGCTGACAAGAAAACCGTTCCCCTTGTCAGCTCTGAAAAAATTATTTGATCAAATTGTGTTTCTTCATTAAACGGAAGAGAGTAGTTCTGGAAATTCCAAGCTTATTAGCGGTATTTTTACGGTTTCCGTTGCATTCCATTAAAGCGGCAATAAGTTGATTTTTTTCAGTATCATCCATTGACGTTTGCAGTAATGATAAATTTTTATTTTTGTTTTGCGATTGGTAAGAACGGAGGAAGAAAGGTAAATCCTCTATATCTATCATAGAACTTTGGCAAAAGTTCATTGCTCCTTCCAGAACATTTATTATCTCTCTTATATTTCCCGGCCAATCGTAAGCAAGCAGCAATTTCATGGCTTGTGGGGTAACCCCTATAATGCTCTGGGTTAACTTCCTATTAAGTGTACCTACAAAATAGTCTACTAATTTGGGAATGTCGTTCATTCTATCGTGTAATGGCGGAATATTAAAGTGGACAACATTGAGCCTGTAATACAGGTCTTCTCTGAATGCCCCCTCCTTAACCATAGCCTGCAAATCCTTATTAGTAGCAGATATTACTCTTACATCTATTGGTATAGAGCCTTCACTGCCCAGGCGCTCAATTTCTCTTTCCTGTAAAACACGCAATAATTTCGATTGCATTACTAACGGCATGTCGCCGATTTAATCTAAAAAAATTGTGCCGGTATTGGCAAGTTCAAACTTCCCCATCTTACCGCTTTTAAGGGCTTCGGTAAAAGAACCGGCATTATAGCCAAATAATTCCGCTTCTAAAAGACTTTCAGGAATAGCGGCACAATTAACTTTTACAAAAGGTGATTCTGATCGGTAGCCATGAAAATGTATAGCACTGGCAAAAAGTTCTTTCCCAGTACCGCTTTCTCCGGTTAAAAGCACAGAGGACGGAGAATTGCTAACCAGGAGAATTCTTTTTTTAAGTTCTTTCATTACTGGACTGGTCCCAATTATATTGTCTATACCAAAACGCGTAGTGTTTACTTGATTAAATTCTTCTTTATAGGAGTTTAGCTCGATAATGGTTTCATTGACATTATACATAATGTTTCTGGTCTGCAGTCGAGCTATTAAATCAATATAATCCTGGCCAAAAAAATTTTTATTAACGTCTATCGGATCTATACTCAGGTAACGGGCAAAGACCCCGGCAAACTCACCATCAATGTAAACAGGGCTTCTCGAGACGATCATTTTTCTATTTTGGCTGGTAGTGTAAAAGGCGAAGGGCTCGTATTCCTGGGTTTGAATTATTCGGTCTAAATGTTCATCAATTGGAATTTAGCTATGTTTCTTGCCGATAAGCCTCTCTTTCGTTAACCTGTTATATTTGGCTAACGAATCATTTACATATTTAATTATTCCATTTTGGTCCACAAAAACTATGCCTTCATAGGGGTTGTTTAATAACTGCTGGTAGAATTCAATCTCTTTAACATATTTATCGACTTGCTTTTCGCTAACGGCTGCAGTGAGCGAACCTACCGAAGTTTGTGCCTGCTGGTTATTAAAATTACCCGCCAATGATAACCACTCCCCTAACCATGGAAAAATTAACAGCTTATTAATATTGTAGGCTGTGTTTCAACATCTTAACATATGTTTCACGCGCGAAACAAATTATTACATAAATACTAAATAAAGTAAACAAGGGCTTTGTTGCGCAATTAAATAAAGTCTGAACCGTAGGCCTTTCACGGCAACTTATTGTTAATTGGTATACAAATTGCTTTAACAATTTTTATCAGTCCATATGATCAAATATAAGGAGACGTGAACAATGGGCAGACCTGAAAAGGTTAGCCTGGCAGAAGCTGTTAGTTTAATCAATGACGGCGACATGGTGACTTTTAGCGGTTCTACTATTTGGCGCCGACCAATGGCTGCCATCATGGAAATGATCCGCCAGGGTAAGAGAGACTTGCATTTAGTAGAAGTCAATGGTGGAACACACGACGATATGCTTATCGGGGCAGACTGCGTCAAGATCTGGGAATCATGTTGGAGCGGTCATGAACTATGCGGCAAAATTCCGGGTAATTTAGCCCGTAAAGTTCAGGCCGGGGAAATAATTTGTGAAGACTACAGCCATATGCAGATGCTATATCGTTTAATAGCCGGTGCCCAGGGGATACCATTTATGCCTACATTTTCTGCTCTGGGCACAGATATCTTGAACCCTGAATATGATATGCTCGGCCTTGCTGGTCTGCGGGATGGTTCCAACCCCAAGATACCGGTTAAGAAATACGAGATGTATACGGAACCCTTTTTTGGAGCTGAAGTGGCACTGGTTCCTGCCGCCCAACCTGACTGGTGTATTGCCCATGTCCAAATGGTCGGCTCGGAAGGCACAGTAAGAGTTTTAGGACAAAAATATAGTGATGAAGAAGTTATGAAAGCTGCCGACAAATTGATTGTCATTGCCGAGCAAATTGTTCCGGAAGATTTTATCTGCCGGGAGCCGGAGCATAATTTGATATCCCCGCACCTGGTGGATTATGTGGTGGAGCTTCCCTGGGCGGGACATCCGACTGGATGTTATGGTTTCTATGAAGCAGATAGTGAGTTTATCAAGAACTTTTATAACCAGACACGAACTCAGGAAGGTTTTGATTCCTGGGCTCAAGAGTGGATATTTGGGGTTAGAGATCATGCAGAATATTTAAACAAACTGGGAGTTAACAGATTGGAAAACCTGCGGGCCAGTGCAGCACTTGGTTATTCCTTAAAAGTGAAAAGGGGGTCGAGATAATGCTGAATAACGGCTATGCACAAATCGGCGAGTTTAAACCCATCGACCTTCTGGCCGTATCGGCTGCTAGAGAGGTGACTGATGGGGAGGTAGTATTTGCAGGCACCGGGTTGCCTATGCTGGCGGTAATGTTGGCTCAAAAAACCACGGCACCCAATTCGGTATGCATATATGAAGCCGGCAGCATTGATGGCCGACCCATTGACCTGCCAACCTCGGTTGGAGATGCCCGCTGCCACTATCAGGGCTCCGTTGCCTCCGGCTTATTTGACGTTTTTGGGCAATTGCAAAGAGGCAATGTAGATCTGGGCTTCCTGGGCGGTGCGAAAATTGACCAATATGGCAATGTAAATACGACCTCTATCGGGGGTTATCCGCGGGGTAAACGACTAACCGGAAGCGGGGGCAATGCTGATATAAATTCTCTGGCGAAAAAAACAGTATTTATTATGATTCAGGAGAAGCGGCGCTTTGTAGAACGCTGCAGTTATATTACTTCACTAGGCTGGAGGATTCCCCGCTGGCCCGGCGGTGAATTCGTTCATAAAAAAGAGGTTTACAACCAGTCTTTTCGGGGAGGTCCCTGGGCCGTGATCTCCAACATGGGTGTATTCCATTTTGATGATGATGGGGTTATGTTCCTGGAAACGGTTCATCCTGGCTTTACCCCCGAACAAGTTAGAGACAACTGTATGTTTAACCTGAATATCTCCAGGGTTAGCGGTCAAACTAAGCCTCCCACCTATAATGATTTAGATGTGCTGTATAACACGGTTGACCCCGAAGGAATTTTCCTGCCATAGCCACCAGAATAGACAGCCATCCTTTTTATTCCAATTAATTAGGGGAGTTATTATCCTGCCGGCCTCGCAGATAAAAAAATATATTTAAGGAGTGATTAATAGTGGGATTTGGTTTTACCTATAATGAAGATCAACTTGCTTTACAGCGTACAGTAAGGAAATTTGCGGAGAACGAAATAGTACCGGTTCGGCATGATTATGATGAATCGGAGGAATTTCCTTGGCCGGAAGTTAGAAAGATGCAGGAACTGGGTATTGCTTGCATGAATGCACCGGAGAAATACAACGGCATGGCATTTGGGAATGTTACCCTGTGTATGGTAACAGAGGAAATCTGCAAAGCCTGCCTGGGTATTGCAATTAATCCACTGATAACCATGCTGGCTTCTGAGCCGGTTATTTATGGGGGAACGGAAGAACAGCAAGACTGGTGGTTTCCTGGTATATGCGGAGATGGACAACTCGCTTCGTATGCAGTAACTGAACCCAATGCCGGTTCAGACGTAGCCGGTGTGTCTACCACTGCCAGGAAAGAGGGCAATTACTATATCCTCAATGGAACCAAATGCTTTACTAGCAATGCCCGCCACGCCAGCAAATATACAGTTCTGGCTACTCATGATAAAAGCAAGGGAAACAGAGCCCAGTCGTTTTTCATGGTGGATCGCAATAGCGAGGGGATCTCTATCGGCAAGAGCGAACACAAAATGGGTATGCGCTGTTCCGACACCTCCGAGCTGATTTTAGATAATGTAAAAGTTCATAAAAAGTTTCTCCTGGGGAGGAAGGCGATGGCTTCAAGCTAGCCATGAAGGCCTTTAACTCATCTCGACCGTTCATTGCTGCGGCCGCTGTAGGGGTTGCCAATGGAGCCTTTGAATTTGCCCGGGATTATGCCAAGGAAAGAAAAGCCTTCAATAAACCTATTGCTAGTTTTCAAGCTATTCAGTTTATGCTTGCGGATATGGCCATGGAGATTGAGGCATCACGCCTGTTTTTGATACCGATGAGCATCCCAACGCTGATACCAGACTGGAGGGTTTAGCCAAGCTGAAGCCGGCCTTTAAAAAGGATGGGATTATAACCGCAGGTAATGCTTCTTCTATAAATGACGGCGGAGCCGCCCTTATTATCATGGCTGCCGAAAAGGCCAAGGAGCTTGGAATCAAGCCGTTGGCACGCATAGTAGCAACCGCCTCGGCATCGGTTGATCCATCAATTATGGGTATCGGAGTAGTGCCGGCTGTTCGGCGGGTATTAAAGCTGGCCAACATGACCATAGATGATATTGAGCTTTGGGAGATGAATGAAGCCTTTGCAGCTCAGGTAATAGCCTGCAATCGGGAATTGCAAGTAGATGTGGGCAAGATAAATGTTCTGGGTTCCGGGGTTGCCCTGGGGCATCCAGTGGGTATGACCGGAGCCAGGTTAATAATAACCCTCATGAACGAAATGCGGCGCAGCCAAAAGCAGTTTGGATGTGCTACCCTGTGTGCCGGGGGAGGACTGGGAATGGCAACCATTATAGAAGCCCTGTGATTACCGCAAATAAATAAAAACAATTTGTCGGGGATGTTACAGATGTGAAACCTATATCCTGCTGTGCGACAGGGGACGGCAGACTGTGTGATAAATTAGTAACGCTAAAAGGCCCATTAGTCCAAGAACGAATGGATGCAGCGATAGATACTCAAATTAATGAAAGAGCACCTACCTTTCGGCAAATGCCCCTTTACTATAAACAATATTTCAGTCACAAATGTTATCCTGTTAATAGAATGCCAATAATACCATTTGTAATCTCTTTAATCTTCACACTGCATAAAGGACCACAACCACACTCCCTTTACAAATCTGCCAATGCTTGATCCTCCCCTGGCAGGATTTTACAACTTTTTCTAGAAATACTAGATTAAATTGTAGAATGGAGGTAACCATGCTTGCTACAACCAACACCTTAGTGATAACCGGGATCGAAGCGATTCCCGTAAAAGTTGAAGTCGACATTCAGACTGGCTTGCCTAATTTTGAGAAGGTAGGTCATAAAAACAAGAAACATATTAATGTTAAATTATCCTAAGAATACCTTTCAAGCACTCATTCTACCATCTTGCTGCATGAATCCATTTCGTCTGTATATTCAAAATGATGATTCTAGGTAGGGGCTGTTAGTCGCTTACAAATAAAAAGCCTCGCACCAGCGAGGCTCTTTATTTTACACTTCTATACTTACCAATAAGTGGATAAGTTGATGTCAGGCACTGGAAGCTCCCATCTGACTGAGTCTAGATTAGGCCAGCCTTTTTGAGCATTTTCATGACAACGGTTGCAGTTTCAGCTCTGGTGATATTACTCTGAGGCCGCAGACTACCATTGCTTCCTTCCATGACACCCAGTTTGGTACATGTTGCTACGGAAATTTTGGCCCAGACACTAACACTATTGCTGTCATTGAAACGGCTTAGTTGGGTACTGGTGTCAGCTTCGTTAAGGGTAGTTTCCATTTTGGCAATCTTCATTGCTTTGGCAATCATAACCATGGCTTCTTGCCTGCTGATTGCCTTGTTGGGCATGAAACTACCGTCACCCATTCCGTTAACAATACCATATTCGTTCGCTTTGGCTACGCTTCCTGAAAACCAGTGACTGTCCTTAACATCGTTGAACAGTTTGGACTTGTTATCTTCTGTTAAGCCCAGGGCTCTCACGATAATGGCAGCAAACTCAGCGCGGGTAATGTCCCGGTCAGGTGCAAAGTGGCTGGCATCTATGCCGCTCACCACCAGCCTGGAACCCATTTCGTTCACATAGGCTTTGGCCCAATGCTGCTCTACATCTGCAAAGGTTTTAGGATTGTAAATCAGGGAGTATGTGCTGTTGGTCAGACTATTAATCCTGGCTAAATTTTTTCCGCCAATTGTAACAATGGTTGTGGGTACATGCGAGCAGGTGCCATCGTTATTAAGGACAATTCCGGTCGTTATATTGGAGGAATCAATGCCGTCTGGAATGGCTACGGTTCTCTCTACATAGCCGTTGAATTTTGAAACATCTACCGTCTTGTTACCACTTGTACAGGTGATATTAAATTCGACTGGTTTTACTACTACCTGATAGTGGTTTTTGTTGGCTATGTCTTCAACGATTTTAACGGTGTTCTGTAGAGGTTGAGAAATCGAGACACTTACTTTAATGTCCTTCAATTCAACATTCTGCCCAAACTGTGCTGAAACATTGTCGATGTTGATTTGTCCAGCAGGCAGGGTATAGGTAACATTTCCCGTTTTAATCTCCAGTATAGCATCTTTGGTTTCCATGTTTTTAATGGCTTGTCCAGTTAGGACACCTGCAAATACATCTGTATTGTTGATGAAGGGTATGGTTACCTTAGCATTGGCGCCTTGTGTTTCAAGCATTTTGGCAAGTTTGGTGGAATCAACGGTTACCGTAGTCGTAATCTGACCACTTACGATCGAAGTCGCCGAGGTTCCTGCAGTCTGAGTCTCACCGTTGACGATAACCGACGCACCGTCTGACGGGGTAGTAGTAGTTGTTGTTGTTGAACTGGAGGAACCACCACCGCCGCTACCGCCGGAAGATGTACTGTCGCTTACTGTAATTACAAGTGTCTGCGAATGGCCAGCGCTGAAATTAAATGTCAATGTAACAGTGCCCGTAGCCTGACTTGCAAGATAAGCTTTTAATATCGTTATCGTCGTGCCTGATACCGTATATTCTGTACCCTGGGTCAGTACAGTTGTGCCGTTTACGATGCTACTTAGTATATTGCTGTTCAGCGTTAATGTGACAGGCAAATCTGCCTGCGCCGATGTCTTTTTATCAAATGTTGCCGTTGTCGGCAAGATGGATGCATTGACGGCAGCAGTATAGCTGTACGCAACACTTTCCACAGACTGTGTGCTATTGGAATAAGTCACACCGTCACCAATCGCGGTTACCTTGAAGGTATAGCTGCCCGTACCCGCTGCCGTGATCGCAGAGGTGAAATCATAATAGATATTGGTGATTCCTGTAACTGCACTCCCCTGTTCCGCACCGCCTTTGTAGAGCTGGATACTGTAGCTGCTTACCCCCAATACCGCTGCCCATGTCGCTTTGCCGGGAGTAATACCGTCCCAGGCCAGACCGTCTGGAGTGCTGAGCTGCGTCGCGCTAAAATCATTGATAATGATGCTGTAGTTGTCACTGGCAAGCACTGTTCCAGACGCCATCACTCTCACCTGATAGGTCGTGCCGCCGCTAATGTTGCTGATCGTCGAACCGGCTCCGGTTGTCCATCCGCTTCCGCTGTTGTATTCCATCGCTGCGCTAATTCCAGTAATGCTTCCCTTTGCGCCTATGGCTCCAGGCTGTGTTACGGTAAAGTCAGTGGCTGTCGGCGCTGCCGCCTGGGTGATCGCAATGGTCTGCACATCAGAATCGGCAGTCGTTGTGCCATTGCCGGGCATATATACCTTGATGCCGCTGGCTGTGCTCACGCCGCTGATAACGATGCTGCCGGAAGATGAACCGCTGATGGTTGTATATGTTGTGCCGCCGTCCACGCTGTATTTCATTCCGTCGCTAATACTGGAGAGTGTCATGTTTGCGGCTTCAAAGCTCGCATTCGGTGTTGCTTCCTTTGTAGCGCCGAAAGTATTGATTGTGATGCTGTAGTTTCCACTGGCCAGCACCGTTCCGGACGCCTTCGTCCTTACCTGATAGGTCGTGCCGCCGCTAATACTGCTGATCGTTGAACCGTCCCCGGTTGTCCATCCGCTTCCGCTGTTGTATTCCATCGCTGCGGTAATTCCTGCAATACTCCCCGTTCCGCCTATGGTGCCGGGCTGCGTAACCGTAAAGTCAACCGCTGTCGGCGCTGCCGCCTGGGTGATCGCAATGGTCTGCACATCAGAATCGGCAG
>CAZEDT010000035.1:20300-20871 GCA_964510795.1 uncultured Syntrophomonas sp. | reverse complement strand
TGATAACGATGCTGCCGGAAGATGAACCGCTGATGGTTGTATATGTTGTGCCGCCATCCACGCTGAACTTCATTCCGTCGCTGATGTTGGAGAATGTCATGGTTGCGGCTTCAAAGCCCGCCGTCGGTGTTGTTTCCTTTGTGATGCTAAAAGCGTTGATTGTGATGCTGCCAATGCTTGCGCCATTGTACCAGAGGTATGCGATCTGATCACCTACGCTCTTTTGTACCTGGATGGTGAGGGTTGTACTCCCTGCCGCCGTGTTACCGATGGCTGTCACACTCACTCCTGGGATTGCTGTATTCGCTGTGTTGCTGCTGGATATTGCGAAGTCAGTCGCCCCGAAGATCGTCACTGCTTCTCCTGCTGTGGTGGTGATCTGGATCGTATCGGTTTTGGTCACTGTGTTGGCGTCGGCATAGGTGTAATTTACCGTTACTGTGGTATCAGCCCCTGGTGCCGCGGTGGGCGCGCTGGCTGCTGCAACAGTTGCGTCGATGGTAATGCTGCCGATGTTTGCGCCATTGTACCAGAGGTATGCGATCTGATCACCTACGCTCTTTTGTACCTG
>CAZEDT010000035.1:0-20200 GCA_964510795.1 uncultured Syntrophomonas sp. | reverse complement strand
TTTTGGTCACTGTGTTGGCGTCGGCATAGGTGTAATTTACCGTTACTGTGGTATCTGCGCCTCGTACTGCGGTGGGCGCGATAGGTGCAGCTCTGTTTATGGTTACTGCATAATATTTAGTTGATGTATCCGATGCCGTGACCTTGATATAGGCGACTGTGTTGCCTACTGCTAAATTAATGGACGCCCAACCAACCTTCTCATCAGTGAAGTTGGCATCGGAATAAAGGTTGTAGGTTGCATCATCTGCCGCTACTGTAATGTTACCACGGTCTAAGTATTGGTTTGCATTTGTCACGTTCAATTCCCAGACAATTGCATGTGCTGCATCTGCTCCACTTTGTGCTCCCGGGCTTTCGTCTGTTAGCGCTACTACCGTTGTCAGCCCTGCGTTATTGCTTTTAAAGGTATTATCGTGGTTAGCCGCCACCGTTGCATTATAAGCAAATGAATTGTGTGTCGTCGTTACAGCGCCGGTGGGCAGGTAGAAGGTAAGTGTACCGTTGGCCATGGTCTTGACATCATTCAAGCCATAGCTTTCAGCTCCGACCAGTGTCAAACCGCTGCTCACATCTGTTTCACTGTTGACTGAAAGTCTTAGCTTGGTTTTGTAGACAGGCGTTGTACCATTATTAGTTAAACTAGTATATTTTTCTACTACATCTCTAAAGGTGCCGCCGCTGATTTGGATATTGCCGGCAGTATTACCATTGAAATGATTTCCACCACGGACTCCTCTAAGCGTGCCGCCGCTGATGGTGATATTCGTACCGCCTTCAACAACTCCACCATAACCACAGCCGTAGATGAACTTATCGAACGTGCCACCGCTGATGGTAATATTCGTACTGCCGCTAATTTTGGTATTATAAGAACCGCCGTAGATAGCGCCATAAAGCATGCCGCCTTCTGCGTTGCCATAGAACGTGCCACCGCTGATGGTGATATTCGTACTACCGATAAGCGCGCCATCACGGGCGGCGCCGCCATAGACGCCATAGTTGACCTGACCGCCGCTTATAATGACCTGCGTATTACCGGTAACCTTACTCCACTTTCCGCTGCCATATATATAATTGACCGTGCCGCCGAGCATAGTGATTTTAGTGTTACAGTATAAAGCTGTGCTCTCTGTTCCGCCGTAAATGGAGCAACCGCTGAGGTCATACCCGGAAGCGTTGGCGGTTCCGGTGGCATCGGAAATCGATTGAATGATATCGCCTGCATTGATTACTCCGTCGTTGTTGGCGTCAAGATAAACAACGGTGTAACCAGGCGTCGATCCCTCTTTCAGAATAATCGGGTTGCCGTTGGCAAAAATTTGAGTTTTGGAAGCCAAAATGGGGGCAAGTGTAATTGTGCCTTTTATAATACAGGCATTCGTGCTTGCAGCCGTTATTTCCCCAGCGTCTTTAATATTCGCTGAAACATCCAGCGTTATTGTATCCCCAACTGCAACAGTTGAGCCTGTTACATCGTTAAAGGTTATCGTCAGAATATTTCCCGCGGCGTTCCAAGCGATGCTACCAACATTTGGTGCGCTGCCCCAGCTGTGTCCTTTATCCAGCTTCAGCTTCCCATTGATTGTTGCTGCCGTGATAACCGGTTTGTTTGTGTTTTGGTCAAAAGTAATGGTTACCGTGTCGCCAACTGCCAGTACTGGATTCGAACTTCCCTTCGCGGCTACAATGCTGCTGATGACAGGGTCTGTGGGTGCTATTATGTCGATGTTGATGATGCCGATGCTTGCGCCATTGTACCAGAGGTATGCTGTCCGATCACCAACGCTCTTTTGTACTTGAATGGTGAGCGTTGTACTCCCTGCCGTCGTGCTACCGATGGCGGTCACGCTCACTCCGGATATTGCTGTATTCATTGTGTTGCTGCTTGATATTGTAAAATGATTCGCCGCGAATGGCGTTACTACGTCTCCTGCTGTGGTGATGATTTCGATAGTATCGGGTTTGGTCACTGTGCCCGCTTCGGCATAGGTATAATTTACCGCCACTGTGGTATCGGTGCCTAGTATGGCGCTGGGGGATGTGGCTGCCTGAGTTGTTGCAGGCAACATAGCCACTAGCATGCACAGCGTTAAGACCGTGCTTATTATCATTCTTTTCATCAATCTTTGTGTTAGACCCAAAAAAAAACACCTTCCTTATTTTGATTGTGTAGTGATTTTTAAAACTATTTGTCTGCTATAATCTCTTTTTGATAAATTAATTGAGGTATTGCGTAAATCTCGCCTTGTAGCCCAATGGACAAAAACAAAATGAAATTTAACTCAAAACTAGCTTTTTCGTCTTTCCTCCTCTCCATCGCTCCGGTTCATCGGACAGCGACACACACTGCTGGTCCGATGCTCACTGATGTCTTTTCTGAAATCCGAATACTTGCAGTACCAGCACTCACGCATGGGAGCAAGGCCCTCGCCTCCAGCACATTCCCCGTGAGGGCAGGTTTCGTCTTCTCTCACCACTGGATAGGTATCATCGGGCATTGCCTTGTCCTTTGGCCGCATATTGCTGATATCCAACTGCAGCCACCTCTTCCCAGATTATTTGAATCTATATTCCAATGTTTTAATCGTGTAAATTTTAATACAAAAGGAATCGCTCGTTAACGAATCTGTATGAAATGCTGTTTTTGCGTTATGGAATGTTTAACTTAGACACTTTTTTAACCATTCTGGTAAAATGGATATAATGTGAAGGATGATATTGAGGTGACAGGTTGAAAATTGCTATTTGCGATGATGATAAGCAGGAGCTTTTACAGATCAGTGGGTTTGTGGATGAATATTTGAGCTGCGGCTTTGCGGAAGGAAAACTAGAAGTCAGTAAATTTGGAAGCAGTATAAAGCTGCTCGCCCAGATAGAAAACGGCAAACATTTTGCTGTTTTTCTTTTGGACGTCATGATGCCCGCCATAAACGGCATCGAGCTTGCCGCCGAGATAAGAAAAAAAGATCAGGTTGCCAAAATCATATTTTTGACCTCAAGCTCGGAATTTGCGGTAGAGTCTTATTCTGTGGGCGCCTTTAACTACCTGTTAAAGCCCATTCAAAAAGACAGGCTCTTTTCCGTTTTAGAAAAAGCCTGCAGCGATATTGACAGCGGTCTGAAGCAATATATCTCTGTAAAAGCACAAACCGGCCTGTCTAAGGTATTCTTCCACGAGCTGATCTATGTTGAGGTGATGGGAAGAACCGTATATTTTCATCAAAAAGACGGGCTTACGATAGAAAGCACCAGTACGATTTCTCAATTTGAAGCGCTTTTATTATTAGATAAACGTTTCATCAAGCCTCATCGCTCCTATATCGTCAACCTGGACTATATCAAGAACCTATCACCCAATGGTTTGACGACGACAAGCGAGCTGTTTATACCCGTATCAAGAAATGTTTTTAAAGAAGTAAAGCAAGCCTATATAAATTATTCCTTTCAGGCGGAAGATTAATCGGAGGTAAAATGCCATGATGGATTATATACGGACTCTTCTTGCCTTTATTTTCGCTATCGGCGTGATGTATCTCCTCTTGGATTGTGAAATTAAACAGAAGAAGGATCGCTATCTATTCGGGTTTTATGTAACTGTCGTACTAATTTGTGATGTGCTTGTTTTACATAACTACGGGTATATATTTTTTATGAAACTATATCCTCTTCTTGTTCACTTTCCGGTATTTTTAGCATTTGTGTTAGTGTCAAAGTTCAAACCTATCAAGGTGTTTTTTGTTCTTTTAACACTCATTGCATTAACTACATCGTTTTCTTTGCTTGGACTTATTGTTTCATATTTTTTGGGCTCCAGCAGGGAAGTCGTGAACATTGTTTGCTATATCATGTATCTGCCTACAGGATTTATTATCTACAAGTATATCCGTCCGTCATTTCTTTATATTATGAGCAACACAGATAAAGGTTGGTTAGGATTTTGTATTGTGCCACTTTCATACTCTGGGATTATTTATTCTTTTGGAATGTATAATTTGGACAGGGTGACCATTGGACCAATTATAAGGTACGCTGTGCTGCTCTTTATTTTGGCTTTTTCAGCTTATTTTATGATTATTCGCTTTTTCCAACAAACCAGAGACCAGCTCACCCTGCAAAATGAACAGAATTTATTAATAACGCAAGTAGCGGCGGCACAGGTGCATCTGGAAGCATTACAAGAATCACAAGAAAAAACCATCATTTATCGTCACGACATGCGTCACCATCTGAATCTGGTCAGTGCCTATCTTGCGGACAATAACCATGCCGCGGCGCAAAAGTATATTACCAAGGTCAAAGAAACCATTGAAGACGCTGCGGTTGAAAAGTACTGCAGCAATTACACAGTAAATTTAATTCTATATTTCGAAATAACGGAGGCCAAGAATGAACAAATTACTGTTGTAACCCAGATCGATCTACCGGAGAAAAACGCTGTATCCGATATGGACCTTTGCGTTATTTTTGCAAATGCCATTGAAAATGCCGTGAATGCCTGCAAGCGTATTCCCAGCGCAGACCACAGAACCATGAAAATCGTCTGCAAAACCCAAAGCGATAAGCTCTTCATACAAATCACCAACAGCTACGAAGGCACGGTGAAGTTTGTTGACGATATGCCGGTAAGCACGGAGAATAATCATGGTTTGGGCACGAAAAGCATTGCAGCGGTAGCCCAGAAGTACGATGGAGTGTATTCCTTCACAGCCGAAGACGGGGTCTTTAAGACTAGTATCATTCTGTAGTAAATTATATTCTTTAATAAATGTTGGGGTGGCATATGACGGGATGACGGGGTTGTTGACAACAAACACATTGTCAACAACCTCGTCTTGTTAAGCAGCGTATCACGGCTCGATGTAGGGTGAAAACCGCATGTTGTAACCTTAACCAGCTTCTTGTTTAACTATTAGATCATATAAGAGTTGATTAACCGCTTGGATTTCATAGGGTTTGGGAAGTACTCCACTAAAACCATATTTTTTATACTCAGCCATGACGGGATCATTAGAGTAACCACTGGAGACAATTACCTTAGCGGCAGAATCTATCTCCAGAAGTTTTTTTACCGCATCCTTTCCTCCCATACCACCGGCTATGGTTAAATCCATCAGCACGGCATCATAAGGCTCATTAGTTTGTTGAGCGGTCTGATATTGATGAATGGCATTCAGGCCATCTGCGGCAAATCCAGTTGTATAGCCTAAACGGCGCAGCATTTTTCCCAGTGTCTCTCTAACTACGGTTTCATCATCCATAATTAAGATCTTACCCTGGCCTGATAAAACCAAACTGGGCATATCATTTATTTCCACCACCTGATCAGGAAAGGCGGGCAGATAGATGTTTACGGTTGTTCCTATACCCAGGCTGGAAGATACACTTATATCCCCATCATGTTTCTTAATTATAGAATAACAGGTAGTTAAGCCTAGTCCGTGTCCCTTTTGCTTAGTGGTGAAATAAGGATCAAATATTTTGGCTTGGTATTTTTCTGCTATTCCAACACCTTCATCTTGTATAGATATCTTAATACAATTAGTTGCTTTTAGGGAGGGTGGTATTTCAGTTGAGTGGAGGTTTTCGGCAGATAATTGTATAGAGCCGCCATAAGGCATAGCCTGATCAGCATTGATTATTAGATTGCTAATTACCTGACTAATCTGTCCTTTATCAATACTTACCGCCCAAAGATCATCAGATATGGCGTAATTACAGTTCACATTCGAACCCCTTAGTACAAAGCTGGCTGATTCACGTAATAATTCCTGGATAGAGGCTGTTTCTTTTATAGGGGCTCCTCCTTTGGAAAAGGTGAGTAACTGTTGAGTCAAATCCCGAGCTTGAAAGGCGGCCTTTTCAACTTCGGTCAATACTTCCGTTACTTCATTATCGGCATCAATTATAATCTTGGCGAGCGATATATTACCACTGATCACCGTAAGAATATTATTGAAATCGTGGGCTATCCCTCCGGCCAGTATTCCCAATGATTCTAATTTACTGGCTTGAAGCAGATCTTCCTCCATCTTTTTGCGCTCTGTAATATCAACAACCAAGCCTAGAATAGCTGGCTGACCCTCATAAACAATAGTATCTGCATATAGGTATCCAAACATTTGCTGCCCACTCTCATTTGTCATACCTACTTCGTAAGGCGGAATTTTTTCACCTTTTTGTCGGGCGATGGTATTCTTAATAGTCAACTCCCTATAATCATCGTTAAAGAGATCCATTGGGTTCATGTTCATTCTCAATAGCTGTTCTCTTGAAAGCTTGGTTACCTTCTCCAACATTGAATTTACATAAAGCAAACGACCCGCACTATAAACATAAATCAAAGCCGGTGCAGTTTCAGCCAGCTTTCTAAAGTTGGCTTCGCTGCGCTGCAAAGCTTCTTCAGCCATTTTTCTTTCGTTAACATCGCGTCCGACTGCCTGTAATTCAATAATATCTTGATTTCTTACTATAGCGCGACCAGTCCACTCCTGCCAACAAATCTTCCCATCAGCCCTCACAGCTCGCAAGGTATGGCTGTCTTCCAAATAGCCCATACCTAATAAATTCAGCTTGGCAAATACCTGGTTTCGATCCTCTTTATAAATAGTCGAAATAGCATGCTTGCCGATAAGATCTTCAGACTTTTTACCGAAATAACGGCAGTAAGCTTCGTTAACAAAAGTTATGGTAGCGTCTGGCAGCATACGAATAACCAGTTCGCTCTGATCCTCAACAATGGCTCGGTATCTTGTCTCGCTGAGAATTAGTTCTGCTTCTGCCTGTTGGCGTTCGGCTACTTCATTCTGTAGTTTTTCATTTACTATGACAAGCTCTGCCGTCCGTTCTATTACCCGTTTTTCTAATTCGTCACGCGCTTGCCGCAGTTCCTCTTCCATCTGCTTGCGATCGGTAATATCATAAATTAAACCCATTACCGCTGGCTTTCCTTCCCATTCAATAGCCTTAGCGAACAAACTTGCCCAACGTCCTTCCCCACTTTGAGTTAGAAATTCTATTTCATACGGGGAGGGAACCTTATCTCCCTGCAAGCGTGCTAAACCTCTTGTTTTAGCTAGTTCTCTGAAATGGGGGTGTATAAAATCCCAAACGTTTTTATTTAAAGTGTCTTCTTTGCTGTAACCGCTAATCGCTTGATAGCCATTATTTAAATAGCGCAGGGGAGAATCCTCTACTGATTGCGACCATACATAAATCATAGCCGGAGCCATATCAGCAAGAGTTCTGAACTTGGATTCACTGGCTTGTAATTCCTTTTCTATTCTTTTGCGTTCCCAGTAGGCTCCCAGCATCTCGGCTAACATGCTCAGGCATTTAATATCTTCCTCTGTCCATGAGCGAGGATTTTTAGTAACATCAAATCCGATATAGCCTAGCAGATTTTTGTCAATGCCATTAATGGGAACCACCAGGTCGGCATATATATCCTGCAATTCCATCGACACTTTTTCACCATTGGCATCGGAAGGGAGGGTGCTTCTGTCTTTAATAACAATGGTTTCTCCCCGCATAAGTTTTCTTAGTCCCCAGGAAAACAGTTCAGTGTCGAGATTTTGCAGGTTAATTTGCTGGGATTCGGTTTCAGCATCGCACCACTCAAAGGTATTGTCAATTTTGCGGTTCTCATCCCGAAATTCAAAAATATAAGCCCGATTAACAGCAATAGCTTCGCCAATAATTTTCAATATTTGGCTTATATCGGCTTCTTCTGAACCTACCAAGAGTTTAGAGGCTTGAGCCATGGCATGTTCTATCTTTAGTCGGTATAGGAACTGTTCTTCAACCTCCTTGTGCTCGGTAATGTCACGCCCTAGAGCATGGTATTCGGTTAAGTTATCATTGGGATCAAATATTGCCTGGACTTTCCAACGTCGCCAGCGCAAATTTCGGTCAGCATCAATCCAGGTATATTCAGCAGCCGCAACTGGTTTGCCGGGGCTTAAGCTAAGCAGGGTATTAATAATCTGGGTGTGATATTCCTCATCAATCAGCGGCAAGACACCTTGCCCAATGAGTTCCTCATTCCCATCAGAAAAATCCATAAAGGCTTCATTAACAAATGTGAATTTTAAATCGGGTGAAAAACGACAGTAAAGTTCGGGCCAGATCATATAAGGTGTCTTCTGGGAAAAGGACTCATCAGTCATAATATTTAAGGTTATCATTTCACCGCCCTGCAGCTGAACCAATTCTGAACGAAGCCTTTTATTTTCTTGTATCAATTCGTCTCTAGTCATGTGTATATAATCCATTTTGTACCCCCAGGCTAAAAAGTTTAATTTTACTAATTATTAGTCAAATTGGAACAGGATTCCTGCAAAGATATTGACATCCTTTGTCGGCTCTTTATTAATATTTACCTAATTATTCAACATAGAATGACACGAAATGTTAATAAATATCAGTTGCCTTATTTCCAATACTAATTCCTGGGGTTGGCACATAGTTATAGCAAGGAAGGGGAGATATTTATTAAAAAGCATGCTCTGGGAGAAGAACGGGTGGGAAGGCTTATGTTAAGCCTGTCTTTCCCTGCCATGGCGGGCATGTTGTTATCAGCTCTCTTTGGTCTGATTGATACCTTCTTTGTATCTCGTCTAGGTCCAGCCGCCCTGGCGGCGCTTACTATCTGCATACCTATAGAAATATTACTGGTTTCAATGGGCTCTGCCACTGGGGTTGGATTAACTTCTTTAATATCCCGTACGCTGGGCAAAAACGACATAGTTTTCGCTGATAATATTGCCTGGCACGGAATGGCTATCGGTATCATCTATGGGATAGTTTTTTCCTGGCTGGGGGTAGCCAATCTTGATTCGCTTTTAATTCTTTTCGGTTGTACACCTGAGATTTTCTCGTTGTGCAGGGACTATTTACACATTATATTGATGGGCTGTATGTTTAGCTTTATCCCCATAATTGCCGGGCACATCATCCAGGGAGAAGGTAATACCTTCTTACCTATGCTGGGTTCCATTATTGCCATTGCGTTGAATGTGCTTCTGGACCCGCTTTTCATATTCGGGCTGGGACCGGTGACACCAATGGGTTTGCGTGGGGCGGCCATTGCTACCTTTATGGCGCAAATCTTAGCAACTGCTTTCATTGTTGTTAAAATGTTCCAAGCTAGAGAACTGTTAACCTGGTCAATTAGTAATTTTCGTCCCAGCCTGAGCATCATTATTGGGGTATATCGAGTGGGACTGCCGAGTCTGGTTATGGAACTACTGGCTGTGCTCATTATGAGCTATTTGAACAAAATCCTGGCTGGATTCAGTTATACAGCCGTGGCTGCTCTGGGAGTATTCTTCCGCATCAGATCTATTTTTTATATGCCTATATATGGACTGGCGCAGGGGGCTATGCCTATCGCTGGTTTTGCCTTCGGGGCTCGGCAGAACGACCGGGTGAAAGAAACTGTCATAAAGGCCTCGGTTATTGCCACACTGATCCTGGTGATAGCCTGGTTGATTATGCAGAATTTTGCCTTGGAAATCATGCAAATCTTTTCCCGCGATCCTGCTCTAACCGCTCTGGGAGTGGATTGTATGAAAATGGCAACCATATTTTTACCTTTTATGGGTCCCATAATTATCCTTAGTACTGTCTTGCAGGGAGTCGGAAAGGGTATGTCGGCTATGAGCTTATCCCTTATACGCCAATTGGGCTGCTTTTTGCCTGCCTTGATTATTCTTCCGCACTTTTTTGATTTAAACGGGGTATGGTTAGCGTTCTCGCTCATGGAGCTCTTATCGGGATTTTTGGCTGGAGCATTTTTTATCAGCCTGTGGAAACAATTACAGGAGCGCAAGCGCTATACAGTTATGATGCTGTTCAGAAAGGGATATTTTCTAAACCGTTTTTCAGCCTGGCTGAGATGGTGAAAAAGCTTGACCGAGCACTGGATAGTATTTATTTGTGTTGAAAACTCAGGTTGGTTCATATCTTGGTAAAAAGATGTTCTTATTTAAGTCAACAATTACTGGAGCTGTACGATTCTTTGCCGAAGTCCAATTAGCCTTACAGGAAAGGAGGGACAGTCTTACAGCTGAAACGGAGGATTAGGATATGAATCAGGGAGGTAATGCGAGTGAGTGATACTGCCGGTGTTGGTGCATTTTTAGCCGCTGTTGCGGGATTGAGTATCATTTTTATGGTCGTTTTCGTTGCTTTATGGGTATTGAAATCTATCGGTCTGGCCCAGATGGCAAAAAAACGTGGAATTGAAAATGAGTGGCTGGCATGGTTGCCCATAGCTGACCTGTATATTATGGGCAGTATAGTTGAAGAAATGAATCTTTTTGGTATGCAAATCAACAACCTGGGCCTGTGGTTCCCGGTGGTCAGTCTAGTCGGGGGATTGCTGGGAGGCATACCGGTGCTGGGGATTATCCTTTTCATAGGGGTTCTTATTTTTCAAATCGCTTTTATTTATAATCTTTTCAAGTTATATACTGATCAATCTGCTATATATACTGTTCTTTGTGTGTTTTTTGCTTTTCTATTTCCAATCTTTATCTTTGCCTTGCGCAATAATTCAGTGCTTAGCCCACAAAATGAATCAGCTCCCCAGGAAGATCCCTCTTCAACTGAGCCTACCTTAAAACAAGAGGACAGTTTCAGCATATCTGCAGTTAATTTGGATGAAAAACAGGAAGAAGTTTGTGATGAAGAAGAGGAGACGAGGAACCTGACGGCAGAAAAAACTGACACAGAAAACTTCGACCATTAAAAACTCAAGCCAGCAGCTAATGCCAATACTCCTCAGCACATCAGATCACATTTGCTGAGGAGTATTTTTAATGAGTTATTCTTTATTAAGCCTTAAGAAGGATTCAAGCTTACCTTTTTCAGTCAGTACGGTTGTTGTTAATTCCTGAAAGCTAATAGGGGTTAGGGAATTAGTTCTCGTTTTTGCA
This sequence comes from uncultured Syntrophomonas sp., assembly GCA_964510795.1. Classification (GTDB taxonomy): domain Bacteria; phylum Bacillota; class Syntrophomonadia; order Syntrophomonadales; family Syntrophomonadaceae; genus Syntrophomonas_B. The sequence goes on along the minus strand of CAZEDT010000035.1, from coordinate 9,261 downwards.
CAATACAACCCCGTTCACTGGAAATAATAGTTCTTACAATTATTTATATACTAATATTAACAAAATTACCACAATATTAATATTGGACAAAAAAGACTCCCCTTCATACTCAAAACGAATATTTTGGGGAGTCTTTAGGTTTGAGATAGATATCTGCTAGCCAGGTTTACTAATCAGTGAACCACTGAGTTACATACAAATAAGCTCCATTCTGAACAAAACCCAGGCCTAGCTTGTTATATTCAGCCTTCATAATATTGGCGCGATGGCCGGGGGAGTTCATAAAGGCATCGTGGGCTGCTTTAACACTCGAATGCTTGGCAATATTCTCACCGGCATATCCGTAGCTGATCCCCAGGCTCTTCATCATGTCAAACGGACTGCCATAGGTAGGAGAATTATGATCAAAGTAACCGTTGACCGACATATCTTTGGATTTTAGGTAAGCTCCATCAGACAAGGAATTATCTAAAGTTAAAGGTTTCAAACCTTCCTTAGCCCGCTCAGCATTAATATATCCCAGCATCTCGGTTTGCATTGCATTGGAATTAATGCCTGGGACTGGGGCTGGTTGAGGTACCGGATTGGGAGTCGGTGCTGGCGCTGGAACAGGACTAGGAGCTGGTGGGGTGTAGGTTTTTACATAATTGCTGTCTATACAACCAACCGTGTCCTTACTGTTCTTTACGACATACCATTTACCGATTTTGCCAATTACGTCTACTACGGTACCTTTAGAAAGCTTATTGATTACGCTGTGATTGGCACTGGCCCCTGTTCTCAGGCTGAGAGTGGTAGCTGTAACCTGCACTTGTTTTACATTGCTGGTGGAAAAGACCCCCGAGACCTTGGTGCCGATATCCTGCAGGGGGAAGAGAAGCACGACAAAAACGATAAGAGCTGCAAATATTTTTTTCATGTTTTTTACCTCCTTGCTTACTCCTACCTTAACGGAGTGATCCCGGCTTTGGCTAGCTGTAGATTTTGCCAGTTAAATAAGACTTGGGATATATCAGTTGTAAAGCAATTTTATACCGTCATAAATCGAATTATTGGTATATTCCAAAGGTTGGAATGCATCCCGTGAGTTACCAACCTATTCTATTCAGCAGTGAGATTTTTATTTGACTCGATACTGCTATTTCTGATAGTAATATAGTTTCCCATTTTCTAACTGATGAGTCAGCAGGTCCTTATCATATAGATAAGTAATCATGGCTCCGATAGTTGAGAAGGAGAAATAATACTCCTTAAATTCCAAATGAAGATCATGCAAAATGACAATTTCCTCCAGCAGTTCTTCCCGTGTTTTAGGCTGAATTAGCAATTCCAGAATCAAATCAAGATAATAAGACAAATTCAGTTCATTTAAATCTATCAGCCTTTTTATGGCAGATTGATCATAAACGCTGGGAGCATGGCCAAGGACATAGTAATCATAATCAAGCTCTTTCAGACTGCGGTAGGAATCCATTTGGGCAGCAATATCCAATAGAAAGGGCAGAGAATATTTCGCGATATTATCCTCACTAAACAAGGCATCCCCTAAATAACAAACCTTATCGCGGGTAGCAATACCGATTTGTCCAAGGGCATGACCAGGCAGGGGAATAATATCAAATTTTTCATCATTAATTTTGCATAAGCCAGGCAATAAAACGTTATTAATAGTAAATTTTTGGTTCCTCCCAAAATGCCGCGAAAGTTCATGCGGTGGGTTGCCGCCATAGAGATAAAGAGGAAAAAGGCAATTATCTTCGATAAATAGCTTTTCCTGCTCGGAAGAATGAAACACCGTACCTGGATAATGTTCCTGGAAATAAGTATTGCCTCCCACATGGTCGATATGGTTATGGGTGTTAACAATATATTTTACTGCCAGACCTTGTTCTCGTAACAACTCATCTACCTTGCGAGCTTGCTGCTTGTTATCCCCGCTGTCTACCAGCAGGGCATATTTATCTTTAAATTGAAAAACACCAATATTAGTAGGTGCCGGGATAAAGTAACTATTGCCATTTATTTTTTCTAACTGCATGGTGCCTCCTATTATTAGCATCAATGTATTTTTCATCTTATTTATGGGTAAGACTATTTTATATTAAAATCACGAATTATAAAGGGGGTATTTAGATGGTTCGTACAATAGTGCGTTTTGTTGTTTCAGCAATTGTCCTGCTACTAATTAGTTATCTCCTGCCCGGAATCAAGGTCTCTGGATTCATGGGTGCATTGCTGGCCGCAGTAGTTATAGCTGTTTTGGGATATGTGATTGAGATGATTATGGGTGGAATCTCCCCGCGGAGCCGTGGAATAGTAGGTTTCGTGGTTGCGGCGGCAGTAATTTACTTAGCCCAGTACATCATTCCCAATTACCTTAGTGTCTCCCTTTTGGGCAGTTTACTGGCAGCTTTTGTAATTGGCCTGGTGGATGCTTTCGTACCCACTGAGTTGAGATAAGGGAAAAGACGTCAGGCTGTTAAATTATTCGTAAAACATAATTATACTAACTTGCGTATTCTACAGATGATGCGCAGCAAAAGTGAACAGGGGGACGGTTCCCTTGTTCATCCAGTTAAGGTGCTAGGGGATGAACAAGAGAACCGTCCCCCTGTTCACTTTTGCTGCGCAACTCTATTACTATGCTTCAGATAATATATCCCGGGCAGCTACTATTCCTGATATGCTGGCCTGAATCAATCCTCGGGTTACTCCGGCGCCGTCACCGCTGGCCCATAAACCTTCGATACAGGTTTTGAGGTTATTGCTTAGTTGTGGACGAGCAGAATAAAACTTGGCTTCAATACCGTAGAGCAGAGTATGATCAGAGGCCAGACCCGGTATAGCTTGATCCAAAGCCTCCATGCATTCCTTAATTCCGACCATGTAACGGTGCGGGAGTACCAGTGATAAATCACCGGGAACTGCCGCTTTCAATGTGGGTTCTACCATCCCCTTGGAAATGCGGCTGCTGGTTGAGCGACGACCTCTTTTTAGATCTCCGTAACGCTGTACTATAATACCACCACTTAACATATTGGCCAGGCTGGCAATACTCCGCCCGTAGACGATTGGTTGGTTAAAGGGCTCAGTAAATTCCTGGCTTAAGAGTAAAGCAAAATTACTGTTGTTGCTCTTGCTTTCAGCAAAGGAATGACCGTTAACAGTAATAATGCCGTTGGTATTCTCCATTACTACATGGCCGTTGGGGTTAACACAGAAGGTGCGTACCAGATCATCAAATTCCCTGGTGTTATATACTATTTTGGGCTCATAGATCTTATCGGTAAAGGTCTGCATGGTTACGGCAGGGAGTTCAACCCTTACACCTATATCCACCTGGTTGTTACTTAACTGAATGTGCAGTTTTCTGGCTTGTTCGGAAAACCATTGAGCCCCTTCTCGACCCGGTGCACAAATTACCCGCGGAGCATTATAGCTATCCCGATTGGTTTTCACACCTTTAACCCTATTATTTTCCACCAGGATATCTTCCACTGCTTCACCGGTTTTTATAGTAATGTGCTTATCCAAATCATCTTTCAGATGTTGGAGTACTTTGAGGGTATTATCGGTACCCATGTGCCGGATATGAGCCGGCAGGAGTTTCAGATTGGCTCGCGCCATGCGCTGGCGCAGCATTTCAAACTCCTCATCGTTTTTGCCATATACCTTTTCTGGAGCGCCGTTTTCCAGATATATTTTATCAGCATAATCAATTAACGAGGCTAGCTTTTCCTTCCCAATATAGTTACCCAGCCAGCCACCGTATTCAGTAGTCAGGGTAAGCTTGCCATCAGAAAAAGCGCCCGCTCCGCCCCAACCGCTCATAATGGAACAGGGTTTGCAATTTAGGCAGGAGCTGGCTCCATCATTAACGGGACAGCTGCGCTTGTCAACGGTTTTGCCTTTTTCCAGCAGCAGCACCTTGCTGGGGCTATGCAGGCTGATTTCTCGGGCTGCAAAAATTCCTGCCGGTCCAGCACCAATAATAATAACGTCATAATTATTTGACATACAGCTTCCCCCTATTCACATGTGTAACAATATATTAGCATGCACATTGATTATATACATTTTCTGAGACTTGATCAGATAATATACTTGAGTACGGTCTGATTATAACATAGTATGGAAATATATTTCGTTTGGCATCGGCTCTATAGAATAAATTCAAGGGGTAAATGATTATGGTGAAAAATCGCGTATATTATCTCTGGGGTGAAGAGGCCTATCTCATTGATCTAAGAATTAAGGATATAGTATCCCAGGTACGAGATGATAACGGGGATGAGCCTGAGCTGGTCCTGGTAGATGGTGATGAACTTAGTTCGTTGGAACTGGGTGAAACCTTGCAGTTTAGCGGATTGTTTGCGCTCAGCCGGGTGGTAATAATAAAGAATCCTGCTTGGATGACCAAAAATACCCGTAAAGCAAAAAAAGCTGAGGAAATCGTGCGGGTACTTGAGGATTATTTGGCGCATGACCAAACGGGGCAATCACTGGTGATTTGTTGCGCTGAACACAATAGCACTAATCCGGTCGTCAAACTGTTGGACAAACAGGCGCAGGTAATTAATGTAAAGCCGCTCAGTCCTAAGGAGTTGGGGGATTGGATTAAAAGTGAATTTGTGCAAAGACATTTACAGATAGATACGGCGGCCATTAATCTGCTGGTGAACAGCGGGCAGGATATGTATTATCTGAAGAACCTGATAGAAAAGGTATCACTGTTAAAAAACACAGGTACTGTAGGGATTAAAGACCTGGAGGAAGATCTGGATAGTCGGCAGGAGGTCAAGGTTTTTAAACTGACCGATGCCTTGCTCAACCGTAATCTGGCTGCATCCTTGGAAGCGTTTTATCAACTGCAGGAGCAAGGGGAGCCTTATCTGCTAATGCTCCATATGATTAGCCGGCAACTGCTTACCATGAGTAAGATAAAGTTCTATCAAGAAGCCGGTTATTCACCAGCGCAGATCGCTGGTTTAAGCAATCAGAAGGATTTCGTGATTCGTAAAATGATGGAGAAAAGCTCTCGCTTTTCAGCTGGGGACGTGCGCAGTTTATTTAAAAAATTACTGGAAGTTGACCTTAGCTTTAAGAGTGAAAGCAAGGATCCACAGATCTTAATGGAAACCTTGATAGTGGATTTTTGTAGTGCAGCTTAGAGTTAAGTGTGAAAATAACTCTAGACTACTTAATTCTCGGTTGTATTATCAAGCTGATGGTTTGTAGTTGAAAGTTATACGCTCACGGGCTTGCCACGAGAGCGTATAGAAAACTATAGGGTGTTAAATTATATATATTAGGAAGTAAAAAAACCTGTCCAAGGACAGGTTTTTTAGCTATTCAGCTATTGAGCTATGCTGTTGAATTTCTTAGCTAAAGCAGATTTCTTGCGGGCAGCGGTGTTTTTATGTAGAACACCTTTGGTTACGCTTTTATCGATCAGGGAGGTTACTTGAATCAAGTTTTCCCTGGCTGCTTCTACATTATCTACAGATAAAGAAGCCTCATAACTCTTAATCGAAGATTTCAGTTTGCTCTTTTGGGCTTTATTTCTGAGACGATTGTCCTCTGCTATACGGGCTCTTTTAGCAGGAGTTTTACTCTTTGCCACCATTTCACCTCCTTGGATATGTCAAGCTAACAGAAATACTATAGCATTATGTATTTTAAATTGCAATAAAAGACTTAAGAAAAGCCTAGCATTTTTTAGTTAAAAATATAACTATTTAGAAAAGGCCGGGCTTTCAAAACCTATAATGATGTCGATAGTTCTAAGCTGTCCCGACATGCCATAAGATAAATCATTAGCAGGGGTGTGAGGTGGACAGGATGAGGCGTCAGAATTTCTGGTCATTTATGAAGGGGATTCTTTTTATCCAGCTGTTTTTGCTGGCGATAATTGCCGGACTTACTGTGGATTTGAATGCCGGTCTTATTAAAACTTATGCCAAAGTTCAGCCTGCTAACCTTCTCATACTTTTCCCTGCTCTGCAAATTGATAACGGACAGGGGGAGGCCCTTTTACAAGAAACCTCTCTGCTGCTGACTGGTGGAGACAGTTTAATGAGCCAATTGGGAATAACCGAACTGCTTCCCCAAAATATGGCTGAAAATATGATTGGTTCACAAATCCAAGTCCTGGCGTATACTGGCCCGGATGATGCCGCAATTGAGGATGAGACAGAGCCAGAGCCAGAGCCGGAAGGACTGGCTGTGAACGAGATGAAAGAAAAGAACACTAATTCACCAGAAGCTGTTGATGCGGAAATGTTTAAAGGGCAGGCTATCTATTTATACTGTACCCATAGCGCAGAAAGCTATGTGCCGGATAGCGGTCAGGCCCGTTTGGATGGCAAAAGAGGTTTAATAAACACGGTAGCTGCCAGTATGGGCCAGGAATTGCAGAAACAAGGCCTTCAGGCCCATTTTATAAATGTAATCCATGATTATCCCGATTACAATACCAGCTATACCAGATCACGTGTTACCGTGAAAAAAATTATTCAGTCTAATGACGATATTCTAGCTCTGTTTGATGTACATCGGGATAGCATCCCTAACACCAAGCAAGCCCCGACGATAGAAATTCAGGGCAAAAAAAGTGCCCAAATACTCATTGTGGTCGGTACTAACGAAAGAAAACCACATCCCAATTGGAAGAAGAATTATGATTTTGCGCAACGCTTATATGCACAGAGTGAAAAAACGTATCCGGGACTAATTAAAGGAGTTAGAACCAAAGCCGGAACCTACAATCAAGAATTCCATCCCCACGCCTTGCTTTTAGAATTCGGTAGCGATTATAATACTCTGGAGGAAGCGACTTATGCAGCCCACCTATTTACCAACGTACTGATTCAGGTACTTAAGGAGGAAGTTCGGCAGCTATGACTAGATTGTACCGGTCTACACTGGTACTCGTTGTAATAATTCTTATAGTTTTAGGATTAAACACGAGCAATCAGGGAACCAATAGCCTTACTGCGGAAGACAGGAAGCCGGTTATTGGGTTTAAAATAGAAAAGCAAAATATAAATATTTTTGCTCTGGGGGAACAATATACTTATTCTCGGCAGGATTTAATCAAGGAAACCAGCAACGGGTTACAGGATGCCAAAGAACTGTTAAACTCATTTATAGATTATCTTAAAAAAATCTGGACGATCTTCCGGGTACTGTTTTTACAATAGAAATTGCAATCGTTTACGGGAGGTATTGAAAACCTCCTGTTTTGTTATATTTGAGATCTGGATATTTGTAAAATACAGCCTGCCAGGACTGCCTGGCGTAGTTAAACATTTATGGAAAATACATTTATGGAGTTGAATACATTGACTGAAACGGGCAAGACGTTGGCCAAAGCGGCAGTGATTTTAATGATTGCTGTTACCATATCCAGAATCCTGGGATTTGGGCGCGAAGCGGTGATGATGACCCTTTTCGGACAGAATTATTTGACCGATGCTTACCGGGCTGCTTTTTCCATTCCTGATTTTATATATTTGTTGTTGGTGGGAGGGGCTTTGAGTGCCGCTTTTATACCCATCTTCTCCTCGTATATAAGTACTGGTCGGGAAGATGAAGCCTGGGAATCAGCCAGCATAGTTTTCAATTATATACTTTTGTTTCTTTTAATACTGATAACGGTCGGTTACATTTATACAACCCCCTTAATCAGACTACTGGCTCCCGGCCTGCCACCAGAATTTGCAGCACTGGCCGTCAGCCTGACCCATATTATGTTTATACAGACCTTCTTCATGGCCTTGAGCGGGATTGCTCAGGGGGTGTTGAATTCCTATAACGAATTTGTAGCCCCGGCTATCGGGAGTGTACTCTATAATCTGCTGATCATTGTTATCGGCATAGCATTGGTAAAACCACTGGGTATAGCTGCCTTTTCCTATGGAGTAGTGATAGGGGCGGTCTTAAACTTCGCCATTCAGATTCCGGCCCTGCGTCGAGTGGGGGTCAAATACCATTTTTCCTGGGATTATAAAAACCCCGGCTTCGTTCGGATTATGCTTCTGATGATTCCAGTGCTGGTAAGCCTGAGCGTAGTTCAGCTTAATCTCTTTGTTACCCAGAATCTGGCTTCGTCGGTGGGAGAAGGCATGATTAGTGCCCTGAACCTGGCTCAGAAGATAATGAATCTGCCTATGGGAATATTCGGGGTGGCGATTGCTACCGCAATTTTCCCCACCCTAACAGCTTTAACAGCAAGAGGTGAGATGGGTACCTTTCGACGTACTAATTCTTTGGGATTAAGGGCAATTTTTCTGGTTACTATTCCGTCTTCATTTGGCTTGGTAGCGTTGGGTGAGCCCTTAATTAAATTATTATTCCAGCAAGGCCAGTTTACAGCTTCCATGTCGGCAATGACCTTCCAAGTTTTAGTATACTTTTGTGTGGGTTTATTCGCTTATGCTGGCATTCAGGTGTTGAATCGCAGCTTTTTTGCTCTGCAAGATACTGTAAGCCCGCTTATTGCTGGTGTACTGACAATTGGACTGAATATATTTCTTTCTCTGCAACTGGTGCATCCCATGGGGGTAAGAGGATTGGCGCTGGCCTCATCCCTGGCAGGAATCTTTAACCTAATCTTTTTACTGGTAGTTCTGCGGCTGAAGTCTGGTCCTTTAGGGATGCGGAAGATATTGTTCAGTCTGAGCATATCCATATTAGGCTCTGCCGCTATGTTCGTGGTGGTGCATTACAGTATTGAGTTCATAATGGCAAGCCTGCATTTAGCTGCGAAGCTTAACCAGCTCATCAGTGTTAGCGTGGGTATAAGTCTAGGTATTCTGGTATACGGGTTAATCGTATACGCCTTTAAACTGGAAGAATCTGAATTAGTACTGGGAATGATCAAGAAAAAACTGCCCAAGCGGGCTTAAACATGGTAAGCAGTTTAACAAGTTTCGCAGAAGACCAAAGATGCGCAACAAAAGTGAACAGGGGGACGGTTCTCTTGTTCATCCCCTAGCACCTTAACTGGATGAACAAGAGAACCGTCCCCCTGTTCACTTTTGCTGCGCATAATCTATAAACTGCGGAATTAAGCAGTATAACAATGAGGTGAATTAATAATGGTGAAAACTAAAGTTCTAATTGCAATGAGCGGTGGAGTCGATAGTTCGGTGGCAGCTAAACTGCTATTGGATTTAGGTTATGATACAATCGGAGCAACTTTGCAGCTCATGCCCTGTGATATTGAAGGAGGCTGCTGCGGATTGTCGGCAGTTGATG
>CAZEDT010000034.1:10904-42714 GCA_964510795.1 uncultured Syntrophomonas sp. | reverse complement strand
GCATATTCGTGGGTAGCTTCTACTGGTCTACTTACATGAAGGGTGCTAAAAAGGCCAAGGTTACAGCTGACAAAGGTGTTAAGGCTTAGTCATATCTTAATTGAACATTAAGATATGTTATTCTTTCAGATACGGTAAAAAAATCCCAGGTCACACTGTAGTGCTTGACCTGGGACTTTTTTGGGTGGAGGAAAGAACATCCTCGTTTAGGTATGAATTCTCGGCATCTACTGCCTACAAGCAAAATCCAAATAACACGTTGACTGAGGACATTTAATTTTATAATACCCGGCTGTTTAAAATTTGATTTTTTTCGATACTTTTTACTTATATATGTCATTGATATTTGGTGGATTGACAAAATACGTGGTCGTAAGATATGCTTAGACATACAAATCAGGGTTTCATAATACATAGGATCTTTCCCGTCTAGCTAATCTCCTATCGGTATCAAAGCCATGCCCTTTTCAGAATCAGCCCAATTTTAGGTAATTTATTTGCCTAATAGTATATACCGTCTAGCAAAATTTGTTATAAGGGGGAATATATGGCTTAAACTTTTTCTTCAATATGATCTAAAAGTTAAAACCTGAAAAAATGGAGGAGATTAAATTTTATGTCTAATAATAACAATAGCAACAATTCTTGGGCAAACCCCGGACCTGCTGGATTAATAGCTTTAGCAGTAGCATGTTTCACCTTTTTCGCCATGCAAACCGGTCGAGTTGAGCACGCCGCAGCGCCGCTCTTGGGAGTATGGCTATTAGGCGGCTTCATTATTCAAGTTATTGTCGGGGTTATTGAATTACGCGAAGGTCAGATTTTAGGGGGTAACGTATTCACTTTCTTTTCAGCCTTCTTTATGTTTGTTACCGGTTCTGAATTATTACTAAAAACATTGCTGGCCAGCAAAGGTATAGCATTTGATGCCCGCATAGACGGCTGGGCCTGGTTGGTGCTCTGCATAGGTTTGACTACCTGGGCACCGGCTTATATATTCAAAAGTATTAAGAGCATGGCTTTTCTTATAATAGCTATTCTCCCTGCAGTATGGCTAATATGCCTGACTGATCTGGGTGTTCTGGCCAAAACCTTTGTGCCAGTTGCAGGATGGTTTTTACTTTTAACTGGTATATTCGGGTTATATACCGCAGCAGCAATGGTGCTGAATACTACCTTCGGCAAAACCATTCTACCCACTGGAAGCCCTTTCTTGAAATAAGAATACCTGAAACCTCAGATGCCAACAGCACAGCTTTATTTTACCGAACAACAGCAAGTTAACAATAATAAATTTACCAACTGATATATTTAGATAAAAATTAGTCCCTGCTCAACATCAACTGTTGAACCAGGGACTAAATTTGTGATGCAGTGATAACACGGAGAGGGCGAATCTCTGTTACACTGATCTATATGCAATGCTTCGGCTGTTCGAAAGAGCAATCGAAGCATTTGCTAACTTTATTTTTTAGTCTTCTTTTATACCAGCTAGATATTTGGCCAGTTTCTTTTTGCCCTTCACATCGTAGCTGCCCATGATGGCAATGTCTTCCATGATGGGAGACCCACCGCCGTGAACTCCGGCAACCAATACTGCAGCACCCAATTCTCCGGTCAGTATATCGCTGGCCAGATGATAGGCACGATAATGATTTTCTTCCGAAACGCCTTCACGACGTTTGGTATACTTCCTTACAAAATCGCCCACAACTGGACTATTGTACTCAGCTGACAGAGGCAGAGTAGCCGGCAGTCCGCCCGCGATATCGCATAAAACTTCATATTCATGATACATATGATGACCAGCATGGCGTCTGCCCACGTTGGCGTAAATAATGTTCGGGACCTGAGTTCCCGAAGGTGCCTTAGTAGATTTAACACTGGAGGCAATACCAGCAGCATAAACGAGTTCGGCTACACTGATCATGTCAGCCAGTTTATCCCGGGTATGAGGGGTCTTTTCTACGCCATTGTAATCAGCCAGCAGAGCAGTAGTTCCTAACATTACATCACCAACCCCAGGTTTGCAGCCACAATAGCTGTGCCTGTGGTACAAGGCAAACAGCAGAGCCAGTTCGCCTCCGATATCGGTTTCGCCATTCAGAAAGATTCTTTCGTTAGGTACAAATACGTTGTCAAAAACGGTCATGCTCTCAATATCAGCCAGATCAGTATACGGAGCTTCCATGCCTTCTTCTCTCTCCAGAGAAAATGCTTGACGGCCAATCAGATATATTCCTTCGGCGTCGGCTGGAATAGCAAAGGCAATCGCATAATCCTTTTCATCTTTACCCAGAGCGCGGGTTGGGAAGACCAACAGTTCATCAGAATAGGGTGCCATGGTATTGTGCAGCTTGGCACCTCTAACTACAACACCGTCATCTCTTCTCTCTACCACGTGCAAATACATATCAGGATCAGCCTGTTGGGCTGGTCTCAGGCTGCGGTCGCCTTTAGCGTCGGTCTGGGAAGCTGCACCTATCAGGTCATTTTCCTGAAAGTATTCAAGATATTTAAGCCATCTTTCATGATAGTTGGTCCCATACTTGAGGTCAGCATTTTTGGTGGCAACTGATAGTCCATTCATGGAATCGGCACCCATACATCTCTGAATACATCCGCCGATGAGGTTACACATTTTGCGGGTCATCTCCTGCTTCAGAAGCAGATCATCAGCTGATTGGTGAATATGGTTAAACCGATTAATGGGCTTACCGCTAATATGAGAAGTGGTGGTCAGCCATTTGCTGTACTCTGGATCATTTGCTTTGTCAAAGGTTAATTGAATTGCCTGACTGGCATGTACAACCTTAGGATGATCACGACCTATGCATTGTCCGTCCAAATAAATATTGGGTCTCATACTGGCTAGTTTTTCTAAATATTGTTGTGATGTTCTCATTATTTCTACCCCTTCTCCTCATAAATATTATATAGCAATACCATTCAGATACTACTTACTGTAGTCTTAAGGGAATATTTTCGGGCTATGTCAACCAAAGCTCCATTATATTCCGTGAACCTTTGTAATGTAATGTTAGTCAATCAACTTAGCAACTAATATTGCAAATTTCATGCCACCCCCCTAAGCAAAGCTCAATTCTGCTCCGAGGTGCCTAAATACCTCATTTAATTAGCTTTACCATATAAAGTTGTGGTTAAATAACCGTTACACAATGTAACCTTTCACCGGTTACATTGTGCCCATTAAGCCATTCGCCTGCAAAAAAACCTCCTTAAACCCCATAACAATGGCTCCCATGCCAGCTACCGCGACTGTTCCACTATGCCATTACACATTGTCCCATTAATTTGTTGAACACAATATCTGATTAGGGGAAAATGTCTAAAAAACAATTTTTTTACGAAATCGTTTGATAAAACCTTAGCCCATGAAATTATAAATCTGTCTAAAACTACAGCTCATTCAAATTCCAATTCTTAACCCCTCTGGTGCTGAACAAAAAAACGGCCCCGCAGTTTCTAGAACTACCGGGCTGTCTGATAAGATCGTTAGTTAAAATTAGTATTTTTGCACCTGGGCGGCTTTGACCAGTTCATCGGCGTGAATACGAGCCTTTTCTTTTATTAAGGTGCCTTGAATAATTTGTCTGTTAAGATCATTCAGGGAGGCAATTTCGGTTTTGTGATCCAATACTTTGATTATGTGATAACCATAAATGCTTTGAACTATCCCCGATATCTGTCCTGGACGCAGACTGAAGGCCGCATCCTCGAATGGTTTAACCATCTGCCCTCGGCTGAAATAACCCAGATCCCCCCCCTGGAAAGCGGAACCGGGATCTTGCGAATATTCTTTAGCCAGAGCAGCAAATTCCTCTCCCCCCTGAGCTCGTTTAAGAATATCCTGAGCTTTCTGGAGCGAGGCCTGGTTGGCATTATTATTCTCGGGCTTACTGGTATCCAGGGTCTTAATCAGGATATGGGCTGCTTTGACTTGCTCTTCATTGAAGACGGATTGGTTGGCCTGGAAATAGGCTTTGATCTCGTTATCGCTGATTTTTACTGAATTAAGGTAATTCACATTGTACTTATTTACCAATATGTCCCGACTTATCATCTGCCGAAGATAGCTGTCACTGATGGAGTTTTTCGTTAGAACCGCTACCAGCCCAGGGTCTTGCTGGGCATTAGCCAGATAAGCCTTGAGGGCCTGCTCGATTTCGCCAACACTGACCGTTACCTTGTCGTTAACGGCCTTTTGCTGTGTCACTTCACCTATTATCAGTTCATTTAATATCATATCCTGAAGGTTAGCAAAAACCCGATTTCCTTTTTCATCTTTTTGTTCCCATACTGCTGGGCCATAATTTTTCTCCAGTACATATTTGTAAATAGCCTGAGTTTTGTTCACATCGCTTAAGCTGATTGCTTTCCCATTTACTCGAGCTGCAATCTGCTTGATTATTTCTATCTTCTGTTCGTTGGCGTACCATTTAACCTCATAGCCCATATTTTCTGATACAAATCGCAGTGGGATCATCGTGCGCCCATTGACTACCTGTGCAGGACGGCTCATTTTAACTACGGCATTATTTACAGTAGCCATATCCGAATTCAATGTCATGATAATTCTACTATTAGAATTACTTACTTCTACCTGCCTTTGCGCAGGAGACCAGGTCACCGTATCTCCGCAAGCATCCAAAACTCCCCGTACTGGAATCAGAGTGGTTCCATCAGGATTGTAAGGAGCACAGTCCAGCTTGTGGTTTGTGGCATTGCCGTCTTGTATTACATTTAATTCGGGGTTATTCAGAATCAAGGTAGCTTTCGTATAAATACCATTGTTTTCATATCCCATTACCAGTCCACAGGGCAACAATAATAGGACAATTACTGTAACAAGATATAATGACTTATGCTTCATTATGTATATTTCTCCCTTCGTTATTGGTTTTATCTTAGTCTTATTTATTATAACTAAATTAATTAGTTGGTATCAAACAGCACTTTGTGAATATTGTGGAAAATTTAAATACATGAACAAAACAGACCATAACCGCCTCTAATATCTACACAAATTATACATTTTTGTAATATAATATAATTATGACAAATAATGGTTGTGGAGGTGGGTATTATGGAGAGACGGTGGTATGAATTTTATGATCAGGGAGTTCCTCACAGTATTGATTACCCCAGGATTCCTATGAAAGACCATTTTAATAATTGGGTGGCTAAGAACCCCGATAAAGCTTATTTAGTGTGGGGAGATAAGCACCTCACTTATAAGGAGGCCAACTCAGTCGCACAGAAGCTGGCCAACTCGATTTTGTCGCTGGGCTATGTAAAGGGTGATCGTATAGCTCTCATGAGCAGCAATCTGACTGAATATGTAATCTGCTTGCAGGCCTGTTTCAAGCTGGGAGCAGGTATTGTTCCGACTAACCCGATGTACACTGTTCCGGAATTAACTCATCAATTCGCAGACAGCGGTTCTAAAATCGTTTTTGTCGAATCCCATTTTGCTAACAAAGTGATTGAAATTGTTAAGGCTAACAACACCGGCGTTGAAAAAGTTGTTATAATTCAAACTGCCAATCAAGTTGAAATTGAGTCGGCTTCTTTTATCTATGACTATAATGAACTCCTGGCAAGAGGCGAGGACCAGGAACCGTATATTGAGATTACTGCTGATGATCTGGCCATGTTGCAGTATACAGGCGGCACGACTGGTTTATCCAAAGGGTGTATTTTGACTAATGCCAATCTGGAAGCAATGGCCTATCAGGATACAGTGTGGTTTACTCCTCCTTTTGAAAGACCCGAGGATATAAAGGCCATGGCAGCCATGCCTCTTTATCATATCTATGGGTTTAATACCAGTATCAATATGAATATGATTGCAGGCGGTACCGTTGTAGTGGTCAATGGCCCCTCGCCTGATAATTTGCTGAAGAATATCAACGAACACGAACCTAATTTCTTTGCCGCAGTTCCAGCTATGATTTATGGTTTGAACGCTCACCCTGATATAGGTAAATCGAAGATTAAATCCATTAAAGGCATGATTTGTGGGTCTTCACCTCTGGCAGTGGAAGGCTTGAACACCTTCGAGGCAGTATCAGGGGCAGTAATAACTGAGGGCTATGGTCTATCGGAAACTTCCAATGTACTTACCTGCACTCCCTTTTATACTAAACGTAAAGTAGGCAGTGTCGGTCTTCCCTGGCCTGACGTTGATATACGCATCGTGGATATTGAAGAAGGTATAACCGACATGCCTATCGGTGAACCAGGTGAGCTGATCGCCCAGGGCCCACAAATTATGAGCGGCTACTGGCAGAATCCTGCCGAAACACTCAATGTGTTAAGAGACGGATGGCTCTATACCGGCGATATCGCCACCATGGATGAGGATGGTTTTATCACTATCGTCGATCGCAAAAAGGATATGATACTCTGCAGCGGTTTCAATGTTTTTTGTCGGGAGATAGACGAAGTTATGTACACCCATCCTAAAGTACTGGATGCCTGCGCTATCGGTATTCCTGATGCCAAAAGAGGAGAAACTCCTAAGCTATTTATTATTTTGAAGCCCGACGAAACCATGAGCGAAGAAGAAGTAAAAGAGCATTGCCGAAAAAGCCTGGCCCCCTATAAAGTTCCAACCCAGGTTGAATTCATAGATGAATTGCCCCGCACCACAGTTGGTAAACCCATGCGCAACGCCCTGCGGCAAAGAGAAAAAAATAAGCAAGGGTAATAATGCCTAATGCAGGGGACAAGAGCCTGCACCCTTGTCCCCTGCGGTTTACTGGACGGTTATTTCCAAAGCATGGGTTTGCGGTGGAATACTCATAGTCATCGCCCGTGAATGTTTCACCGTCAATTTCATACCGATCTTAATATCCCTTAATAATACGGTCTGACCTTTAGCATCAGTAATTTTAGTATCTCCAGATACATTGAGAACTACGGAATTATACCCAGTGCTTTCTGCACCACTCGGGGCAACAGTGATTTGATTATTATTGATACCTGTTACCTGGCAATTTAGTTCTATAGCTGATGATTCTTCCGGCGCAGCAGGCTGGCTAATCTTGATTTTCACCGGACTGTTCTGCGCGGGCATACTCGCGGTCATAATCGGAGAGTATTGTACCTCGATCGACATGCCCTTTTTCAAAGCATCAATTTTAACTGCCTTGCCATCCTTATCCTCAATGACGGTAGCAGCATTAACATTTAACACTACCTCCCCCCGCTGGGGATCAGTAATGGTTACAGTAGTGTTGGCAACGCTGCTAATGTTCGCTTTTACAAACGGCAGCGGGGCTTTTTCCGGATATGATATGCTTATGGCTCCGTTGGTTTGCACTTTCAGTTCAGCCTTTAAAATCTCACTCATTATTTCCACCGGCACGTAAGTTACTCCGTTAATTATTTCTGGAGCCTTCCCTAACTTTAGGGGGGCCGTTTTAGCGAATGTATATCCGTCAGCACCCGCAAATAAGGTTATGTAGACCGGCATTTTCTCTAGGGCAATCATTTTAGTTTTATCGTTCCAATTAACCTTAAAACCCAGTCTTTCGAAAACCTGTCGCAGCGGAATCATCACTCGATCTTCAGATACATAGACATGGGCATTTTTTATATATTCTCCATTAACATTAATGGAGTACACCGGGTTCACCATCTGGGTAGAAACAACCCCCAAGTCTTTTGCTTTAGTCGGTATAGTTTCTGCATAAACGGGAGCGCTCACTGTCAAAACTGTACAAATTGTTGCAAGTGCTAGGATTTTTTTAGTAGCTTTCATTATTGCCTCCTGTACTTTAAATAAAATAATTCAGTTATGCTTCAACAACCTACCATGCTAATCCATACTACTCCCATCAATCATTCATTGCCGCGGAATCGTGAATTTTGGTTTCAGCACATATTACGATTGCAGCTTAATCTTTCTTTCACTAATTACAGAAGAATAAATCCACCCGGAACCCCCTAGATGCATCCCTTGAGAAAATATGGTTGTTGGCTTTCTTTACTCGCTGCTATCAATCTGTTTTTTTTGCCGATAACGGGCAGTTTTCTCACGAGCAGCGCATTCCGGGTGTTTGGTCCAGGTTGAACGGTTATTGCTTACATCCTCCCAGTCTCCACACACAGAACATTTTTTTACTTTTTTAGTACCACTGATTACCGCAAAAAACTGCAGCCACATAGCAGCCAGCAGATTGCGGGGTTGAACACAATTAATTATATTGCCTTCATCATCGCTGGCTAGTTGAATATAACTGGGGAAACGTATTAATTTCTCGTTAATGCGATTTTGAATTAAATATCGGGCAGGCAGGAATACATCTCCCGGTACGAAACAGGAATAATCCCCCAAAGGAGAATATAGAGAATAAGTGTCTCCCTGGGTAAATGCTTCTGCAAACGTGGAATCCGAGCCGCCATGATTGTTAGAGCTTGCGATAAATTCGGAATCCCACTCAATAAAAGGTTGAATAAAATCAGAATCAGTCTCTTTCCATTTGATAAGCTGTTCTAATTGGCTTTCATTGCGATCGTTTAACCATTCCCAGATCTGCACGGTTTTCTTCATATCCTTAATCTCATTACGCCAGAAGTCCAATGAGTCAAGCTCATATTCGTATCTAAGCGGGAAACGCTTTCTAACCAATGAAAAATCCGCCATAAAAAAATGCCGTACCATTCTGAACTGAGAATCAGTCGAAGTCTCCCGCAAGCAGCCATAACGGTTCGCAAAGTCCAGGACGGCTTGAAGTTCAGACCCGCAGGCAGCAAACTTCAAGAAGAGCGTAGGTTCCTCCTCCAAGGGGTGATATAAAACGTAATTTAATGAGCTTCTGTCTTCGACCATAAATGGGCCTTCTACGGTGTTAAGTGATTCCACATTAAGTCCCTGCTCAATTTCTTTACGTTCAGCCCAACGATATCCTCGATTCGGCTTGCCCCACAAAAAAAATGACGTAATGGCATCACGGTTCAACATTTTGGCTTGTGCCACATAAAACAACTCCTACATATTTCTATATGTTATAAAGTAATAATGTTACTCTTAAATCATTCTGTTACCGTCACATTATATTATAGCCAACTATCCAGCCTTTTGTTACTATTAAATTATATTTAGCTGTGTTAAAATACAGCTAAGAGAAAGTGTCTTGATTCAGTAATTATCAACAAATATAAATATAATATTGCAAAAACGCATGACATTAGCAAGTTACTCCACTCATTAAAATAATTGTGATAAGAAAGGGCGAATTGTTGTGGAAAAAAGCTGGCTTAAATGGTATGACGATGGAGTTCCTTCGCACCTGGACTATCCCCGGCTCCCACTAAAAGATTTTTTCAATCGTAATGCCGGAGCCTATCCAGACCGGCCCTATATCATTTTTAAGGAACTAGAAATAAGCTACAGCCAAGCCAATTCTATGGCCCGCAAACTGGCTAATGGTTTAGTGAAACTGGGTGTTAAGAAGGGTGACCGGGTCGGTTTAATGATGCTTAACATTCCTCAGTTCTTAATTACCACTCAGGCCTGCTTCAAATTAGGAGCCATATTGGTTCCAGCAAATCCATTATATACTGTAAAGGAATTAACTTTCCAGTTTAAGGATAGTGGAACTGAAACAGTTGTGGTAATGGCTCCTTATGCTGATAAGGCTATTGAAATATTAAAGAACGGTCATACTGCCATAAAAACGGTTATCGTGGTGCAGATTCCAGCCCCACTGATGTCGGTGCACACTGGTATATACAGTTTCGATGAAATCATGGCTTCAGGCGAAGATAAGGAACCCGACATATTAATTAATTCAGATGATATTGCTATGCTGCAATACACCGGCGGAACTACCGGGGTACCTAGAGGTTGTGCGCTAAGCAATTTTAATCTGACAGCAATATCCTACCAGGACGGCAACTGGTATTATCCCCTTATGAAACAAGTCGAATATCTTAAAGTCCTGGCCCTTATCCCCCTATATCACACTCAGGGATTCAATTGCAGCCTCAACCTGAGCATGTTTTACGCCGGAACCGTTATCCTTGTGGCGCAACCCTCCAGCGAAAATATCCTCGGAGCTATAGACGAAAGTAAACCTAACCTAACCTCGATGGTACCAGCTATGATTATCGGGCTTAATAATCACCCCGCAACCCTCCAGTCCAAGCTCAGTTCATTAATCAGTGTAATTTGTGGCGCCTCCCCATTGCCCCTCGATGTACTCAATAAATTCGAACAACTATCAGGATGCAGGATAATTGAAGGTTATGGCCTGGCTGAAAGCTCGAACGTTCTCTGTTGCAATCCCGTTTATAAACAGCAAAAGATTGGCACGGTAGGTATACCCTGGCCAGATGTGGAGATAAGAATCGTCGACCTGGAAAGCGGAACCACAGATATGCCGCCGGGTGAACCTGGTGAACTGATTGCCCGAGGACCTCAAGTAATGAAGGGATACTGGCAGAACTCCTCAGCTGGCATTGGTGAATTGCGGGATGGTTGGCTCTATACGGGTGATATAGTGACAATAGACGAAGACGGATACATAAGCATTGTTGATCGCAAAAAAGACATGGTAATAAGCAGTGGTTTTAATGTTTATCCCCGGGAAATAGATGAAGTACTGCATGGACATCCCGCTATACTGGAAACCTGTGCCATAGGTGTGGCAGACGAGAAGCGAGGGCAGAGCATTAAGGTCTTCGTGGTTTGTAAAGCCGGCAGCAAAATGACTGAAGATGAGTTAATTACCTACTGCCGAAAAGATCTGGCACCCTATAAAATACCGAAATATGTCAAGTTTATCAGTGAACTCCCCCGAACCTCAGTGGGAAAACCTGACCGGAAGGCACTTCTAGCTATGGAAGAGGCCAAAAAATAGATAAGCGTCAGCTGTGTTTCTATGAAATCTTGCCAATAACTTATTGGTTGATTTATTCGGATGATGCCAAAAAAATTTAAGGGAGGATTGGTAGTTAGTATACCTGAGTTTGAATTACGATTTATCATGACTTATAAAAAAGGGGGGTACAAGAATGGATTTTCCAGGCAAAAAAACAGGAAAAACAAGCCTTAGCAGCAATAACATCAGCACCATAAGGGGACATGTAATCAAGCATCCTCAACAAGTTGCGATCAAGACCGAAGATAGATCAGAAACCTATAAGGAAATGTGGGACCGCTGCACTAAGCTGGCTAATGCCTTACTGGACTTGGGCATAAAGAAAACTGACCGAGTTATCAGCTATATGCCCAATTGCTTCGAATACATAGAAATTATAGTTGCTGTCAATATGGCTTCAATTCCAATGACTTTGGGCAATTACCGATTAACCGGAGATGAAATTGCCTACCAAATCAATAATTGTGGGGCCTCAGCCATGTTTGTCCAAAAAGAACAACTGGACGTGATATTATCGATCAAAGATAAAATTCCCCAGTTAAAACATATCATTCTTATCGATGGAGAAGCCGAAGGAGCCCTATCCTACGAAGCTTTTCTGGCCAGTGGAGGCAGCCAGGAGCCGGATGTAGAGGTATTACCCGACGACCTGCACCTGCTTTTCTATACCTCCGGCACAACCGGTCTCCCTAAAGGGGCTGCCCGGACTATGTATTGTGATTATAATATGGGCATTGCAACCATAACCGAGATGGGACTACGCCGCGATGACACTTTCTTAATCGTTGCTCCGCTGTATGCAGCGGCTACCGCCGGATATATGTTCTCTACCCTTCTGGTAGGCGGAACTCTCTTGGTAGTCCCCGTTTTTATCCCTGAAAATACCCTGCGGATCATCGATACCTACCGCCCCAGCTGTGTCTTTATGGTACCTATTATGTATGATTGGATGTTATCTTTACCGGCTGAAACCTTGTCCAAGTATGACCTGTCATCGGTAAGACAGGCGGTGGCCTGCGGCGCTCCCATGCATACTACTATCTTTCAAAAAATGTACGACAACTTCAAGGATGCGGAATGCTCGAACATGCTGGGCTGCTCTGAACTGGGCTTTGTAACCCGGATCACCGCTGACGAATGGCTTAAACAGGGTAAAGCCAACAGCATAGGCAAAGCCATGTTTGACATGGAATTAAAAGTAGTAGGCGAAAACGGGCAGGAAGTTAAACAGGGTGAAGTTGGTAACCTCTATGGACGCAGTCCGCAATTATGGGACGGATACTGGAATAATGAAGCCGGTACCGAGGAAGCCTTCCTGGACCACGAGTGGGGCACCGTAGGTGATATGGCGCGCATGGATGAAGACGGTTATATTTATCTGGTTGATCGGGCCAAAGACATGATTGTCAGTGGCGGAACCAATATTTATCCAGCCGAAATTGAGGGTGTCTTGCTGCAAATTGAAGGAATTGCCGATGCTGGAGTTATTGGCGTACCCGATGAAAAATGGGGTGAATCTGTCAAGGCTATAGTCGCCCTAAAGTCAGGCTATTCTGTAAGTGAAGATGAGATAATTGAATTCTGCCGCCAACGTCTGGCTGGTTTCAAAGTACCTAAGTCGGTAGAATATATTGATCTAATCCCCCGCAATGCAGTAGGTAAAATGCTGAAAAGAGAGCTGAGAAAGAAATACTGGGAAGGCCACGATAAATTTATATCCTAAGCCCAGGTAAGAGCTTCTCCGAACAAGTAAACTGGCAGACCGGGTGACTTAACATTGGATCCAACGTTAAGTCACCCGGTTATTTTCCGTACCGTCATAACATTTTATTTCTATATCTCCATCCATATTTGCACTAAAAACCCCACATTTATATCCGATTTAGGCAGGAGCTACATATTATTATGCCGAATAATCCAAAACAACAGCTTATCGTTAATTGGAGGTATTGTTATGGCTGAAAGCAATAATCATCATGTAGCCGCTCCCTGCGGTATTTATTGCGGTGAATGTGTAATGTATCGGGCTAAAGATAACCCGGCTATCCTTGAGGCTTTGTTAGCCAAGGGTTATAAGCAGGAGTCGGTCCCCTGTCCGGGTTGCCGGGCTGTGGATGGTAATTGTCCGGTTATCAAGGATAAATGTGCTACCTATGTTTGTACAATAGAGCGGAAGGTAGATTTTTGTTTTGAGTGTTCAGATTTTCCCTGTGCCAACCTGAACCCGGCAGCAGACATGGCAAGCACCATTCCACACAACCTTAAAATATTTAACCTGTGTTTTATAAAAGAACAGGGACTAGGAAAATGGCTAGAGCAGGCGTCGGATATTCACCGCAAATATTTTCACGGTAAAATGATCATTGGAAAAGGCCCGGAAATGTAAAAAGTTGTCCCCCGTCTTCTATAATTTCCACATGTCTTCGGCGGCCATATTATTAACAGCCAGTAGGCATTTGATGGCTGAGAGGTCTTTGTCCTTGCATTCCAGCATGATATCCAGCGGCTGGGCCGGTAATTGGTCGTAAAAATCCAGGAATGGCTGCAGTTGAATGCTGTGGGCATGTGCCCCTGCGCGTAAACCAGGTTCCTGCTGGGAATAGTGGATCTTCTGAATGCCGTCCTCAGGCTGCCAGGTCTGGCGACAGTCGTCCAGCCACTGATATACGTCTTTCCCGCCGGGTGCAGGATAACACTGGTGATGGAAGACGTCGATTACCGCAGGAATTCCTAGCTTTCTGGCTAAATGCAGTACCTCGGAGATATGATATTTCTCATCATTTTCTATCACCAGGCGCCGCCGGACCTTAAGCGACAGGAGTTCAAAGTTCTTCTCAAAACGAGCAGCAGATTGCTGTGGGTCGCCATATACTCCACCCAGGTGAATTATGATTTTATGTCGGGCATCTAACCCCAGGGCATCCAAAAAGCGTGCGTGGTATTCCAAGTCGGCCACCGCCCGTTTCACTATATCTTGATCCAAAGCATTAAGTACGGTGTACTGACCGGGATGCATGGAAACGCGCATATTCAGATGCCTTATTTTTTCTCCTGTTTTCTGCAGTACTTCGGCATGGCTAATCCACCAGGTATTCTGAATGTCCGGGTGAGAGCCAAAAGGGATTATATCAGAGCTGATGCGAAACAATTTGATTGCATGGGTGGCATTGTAATCCAATACCCGGTTCAGCGTTTGCAGGTTGGTATTCGTAATCTGATCCAGCCGCTCAGGACTGGCATTTTTCAGGATGCAGCCCCTCATTCCGCCATCGTTTAACCCCAGAGGAATACATGCATAACCGATTGCCACTATTGTTTCCTCCAATAATCATAAATTCTTGCCTCTATAGTTTCTCGCCCTTGCTTAAAAATATCAAAGATAAGTAAACAGGCCACAGAAGCTGTGTGAATTGATCTTGTTTTGGCCGGGTAATCGCGGGAGTTATTTTCCTGTATTTTAGGTGCGAAAAATAGTGCGACCGCCTTTAAGCAAGGCGGTCTATAATTTGTTTTTTTAATAACCGCGACATAAAAAGCGGTTACTTCCTTATTGATTTCGTTCACCAATTAGGCTCCTGCATGTGTTCCGTGTGTCAATACCTAAGGTATTTTATGGTGTGTTTGGGGACCCAAACAACACCCAGACAGAATAGTCATAGTTAACGCCTGTTTCTGATTCAGTGCCATAGGTGACATTTACATTTTGGAAGATTATACGCAGTTTATAGCCATCCTTCACCACATCCAAAGTCATGGTTTCGGGGGAAAGAGCCTCTTTAGGCGTATTGCTGGTTCCGGTAAGCAACTTAACAAAGTCATTTATCCCTGTACCCACCAGTTCAACTCCGTCTACATTTTTTATGGCTACGCGTACGTCACCTGACTCTATGTCTGTAAATACCAGCTGGTATTTTACTCCCCGCACCTCAAAGTCAGTAACAGGCTGATTGCCCTTATTCATGCTGTTCCAAAATCTGCTCACACAAATATCATAACCGCTTATATTAAAAGGTTTCTGCATATCGAGGCTGGCATAGAAATTTTTAATATCATTATCGACATAGGATGGTTCAAAACCCAGAGTACTTTTCATATCCTCATAGCTATTAAAATTTTGTGGCAGCCATTTTACAGATTTAATATAATTGCGATTATCCAGGTAAGAAAGTATGCTGGTGGACTCGGCCTTTAACTTCATAGATACATCTGCTTTGGGACTCAGTTTTCCGTCAACCAGCACGCCTTCGGCAACTAGCATTTTTTCCAGCCGGGTTACCTGACTGACCCTAGATACCGTGAAGGCATCGACTGGCGGTATAACTGAAAAGACTGCAAATCCAGCCGCCAGCAGTGCAATTATACCGTTTTTGGATACTGGCTTGAAGCTTAGGAATAGGCCGCAGACAATAGAGAATATCCCGAAGAGAGTGACATAATAACGAGACTCGGTAACCCCATAGGCATTTAAACGAATGGCCACCGAGGTAAGTTGCATAATAACAACCGGAATGAGTACCTTGGGAAAAATCATCCGATACAGACCAGCGAAGCGGTTTTCAAGCCGGCTGGCCAGAACATATACGGTCAGTCCGGCCGCAGCATAAGCCAATACCATGACTCCTAGCTGCCCAGAAGGCCAGTTCCAGGTCACCAGTATTTTCACAAAATAAGCCGCCAGGACCAGAGTATAGACAGTTAAAAGTGGAATAGCAATATAGGAAATCAGTATTTCCAGGAAACGGGGATAATCCCCCATATGCTCAGCATATTCACGTTCGGTAACATCTTCAGAATTGAAGCGGGGTAACAGTGATAAATAATAAATCGTAGCAAACAACACCCAGATGATAGTCATCGTATATGGGTAAGCATCATTGTTGACGTTGAACAGAAGGGTATCTACGGACGCGATAATAGCGGCACAGCCAGCAGAAAGCACCCCGGAATAGAGTACCGAGGTCAACAGTGCTTTGAAATGTATCAGGGTAATGGAGTTAAAATCAAACCTGCCCTGGTATGATGGTACCCATAAAGATAAACAGAACATAGCAAAAACGGCTACAATAGTTCGTATTACCACCTCAAAGCTGATATTGGGAGCAGGCCATAGAATCAAATAATAGCCTACCGTAACAACGGCAGCTATTCCATAGACGGCCAAGCGCAGCTTGGAAAGGCGTTCAAACCTTTCATGAGTAAACTGGGCAGCAATTCCAAGGAATGAACCAAATAAAAAGGTAAACATTAGTTTTTGGATAAATAGTTCAGGCCCTTTGTGCAAGGAAATCATGTAACAGATCAATACCGCGGCACAGCTAAGGCATACAACAGTTAGCGGAAAACGCTCCACGGCCGCAAATAGGCCCAATAAAATACGTTTAACAGCATCGGTTAAGCGTTTCATAGTACTTTCCCCCAAACAATATAACTTCTAGTCTTTCAATAATACCATGTCTTACAACCTGACTGTTAATTGAATAACTTTACAATAAAATCAACATTTTACTCCAGTATTTTATGCGAACTATTTCTTTATTGGAATAGTTCTGGTAGACCCATATAAAGATAATAAGCTTTTTTTATTAATTGCAGTATATAAGCTTAGCTGATATAGAATAAACAGCCTGCTAAGGTATTTCTTATATGAGTAATACACTTAATAAATGATGTCGAAAATACATAAAATAGCATATACTAAATTGTAGCACATTTATTTTTAGAGCTATTCATTCAATACTCATCAATTAATATGGAGGCTAGTTATGATAAAGCTTATAGCTGATTCAACCTGCGATTTATCCCCTGATGTGGTGGAAAAGTATGAGATCGGTGTAGCCCCCTTTACTATAAATATAGAAGGCAATTCTTATAAAGATAAAATAGATATGCAAGCTGATGATTTTTATAAAATCATTGAGGATTTATCCGAACCGGCAACGACCTCCATGCCGAGTCCCAATGAGTATTTAGATATCATTAATAATGCTGTTCTGGATGGTTATAATGAAATACTGTGTATCTGCATGTCAAGCGGCACCAGTGGTGCCTATCAATCGGCGGTAATAGCCAAGGATTATTTCTTCGAGGAACACCCTAATTCAAGTTTACAAATTCATGTAGTTGACTCCAAAAGCATGAGCCATGGCAGTGGTTGGTTAATTCTTAAAAGTGCCCGCTTAAGAGAGCAAGGAGCCAGTTTTGAAGAACTGGTAGCTTTTAATGAACAATATAAAACCCGGGTAAAACATTTCCTATCGGTTGATGATCTTGAACATCTGCGGCGCAGTGGCCGACTTTCGAATGCAAGCACCTTTATCGGCAGAATATTAAACTTGAAACCCATAATGACCATGAAAAATGCCAAAGGTGCCATAGTAGCTAAGGAGAAGGGCAGAAAAAAAGTACTTGGGCATTATGTCCGCGAATTCATTAAGCGCAATGACCCAGATATTACTGACTTTATAATAATCGGCTATACTTCGGACCTTACCTATGCTGAGAATTTGAAACACAAGCTTCTCCGGGAGAGCAATTTTGGCGGAGATATATTTATCATGCAAATGGGGGTCGCTGTGGGTACCCATGTGGGATTAGGCGGCCTTTCCATGTTCTTTGTTGAAAAGAGCCATCAGCCTGATAATTTCATTATAAATGAGCTAAATGAACTTAGAGAAAAGAAAAATGAACTTCTGGATAGAATCCACCACAAGTTATAGACTAATCAATCCCAACTGAACCAATAAAGCAGCCTCAGCAAGCTGTAATAAAGAGCTGGTGCATAACCAGTTCTTTTTACATACATTAGACGATTTGTTTCTCTTAATCTAGCAGGTCCTTCATCAGAAGTACCTAAACAACGATATCCAATACACAATTTGGGACTATTTAGTAGTTTGTGCCCGAATTTTTTTATTTATTAAGCTAATTATGTGCGAATGGTTTATAATGGTAATATATTATTCATTTAATTGAGGTGATATTATGTCGTACATAATTCACACAGAATTTGATATCTTTTCGTTGATTGTTTGTTTGGTCTTGCTGGTTAATATGTTTCAGCGCGGCGAAAAGCACTCATTAGCAGACAGATTATTTATAGCCTTATTAATTTCAAATATGGTTTTGCTGGTTTTAGATATGCTGGGTTGGCCCCTGAACGGACAAGCAGGGGCAATATATGCCGGGTTGTTCATGGCGGTTAACATCTTGTATCATATTGCGAGTTTGCTGCCGCCTTTTTTGTGGTCACTTTATGCCGACTATCAAGTATTCAACGATAAAAACCGTATCAGGAAATTATTTTTGCCTTTACTTGTTCCAGTATTTATTAATACATTAATTGTATTAACCACTCCTTATACAAGGTTAATGTTCTTTTTGGACGCCAATAATTTTTATCATCGTGGCCCCTGGTACCCTTTATTGGTAACAGCAGCCTGTTTATATCTCATCTATGCTTTTTTCTTCGTCCTGCTCAGACGTAACCGGATAGAAAAAAAACATTTTCTCCCCTTACTTATGTTTTCCTGGTTCCCCTTTATCGGAGTTATTTTAGGTATTTCACAGCCAAGTTATGATGGATTAGCTTTAGTATGGGGCAGCATAACCATATCTCTATTAATAATTTATTTATATATTCAGAATGGCAAATTAAATACTGATTATCTTACCGGGATTAATAACCGGCTGCAGTTAGATCGCCATCTACAGGCCAAAATTCGTAACAGCAGCGCAAATCGGAGCTTTTCAGGAATTCTAATTGATATTGATGATTTCAAGAAGATTAATGATCAGTTTGGACATATAATCGGCGATGATGCCTTGCAAACAACCGCTAAATTACTGACAGGCAGTTTGCGCAAAGGCGATTTTCTGGCTCGCTACGGCGGAGACGAGTTTATAATTATTTTAGATATATCAGATAGAAACGATTTGGAAAAGTCAGTGGAGAGAATCCGTGCAAATTTGAGGAGCTTTAACCTCCGAGCAGATAAGCCCTACCGTCTCAACTTAAGTATGGGCTACGATGTTTACGATTACAGCTCAGCCATGAACGAGGACGATTTTTTACGGCATATTGATAAACTTATGTATTGGGATAAACAAGAAGCACAAGCATCACGAGCCCGGCTTAAGACTGTTTAACCTCTACGTGAAATGTATTATTTATAGTCCCCCCTCCTAACTTTAGTGTTTTCCTATATAAAATAAACATCCAAAAAAACAGAATACGGTCGCCCGATTTTGACATCTATACTTCGCTGAGTAACTGTTCTTATGATCTCCATAGTCATGGCAACCTCAATTGCAGCGACAGGATTATTTTCTTCTGAGGATAAACCAAAATGAGATAGATTCCAAGCATCTAATCCTAGAAAAGACATTAGTATTAAAGGAACACTCAATAAACCAAGTCAAAATTTAGTAATTACGCTTATAAAACTGTAGAATAGCCTTAAGGTTTTCTCGCCGTATCAGAAAGCATAACATTCCTGAATGTTGCACCCTTCGGGCATTACATATGCTCCCTGTGGTCGCAATTAAGGTAGCGGCGTACGCCGAGTTTTCTTAAAAGTCCAATTTATCTTAACTCTCAAGGTGGTGCTTGTTGCATGAAGATCGATAGATTGATTTCTATTTTAGTTGTTCTGTTAAGAAGAGAACGGGTTCAGGCCAAAGATCTGGCAGATATGTTCGGGGTTTCTGTGCGGACTATCCTGAGGGATGTGGAGGCCATCAACCTGGCTGGAATTCCCATTGTGACATTTCAGGGTGCCAACGGCGGTATTAGTATTGCCGAAGGCTACCGTTTGGATAAAACCCTTCTCAGCGCTGATGATATGGCGGCTATTATCTCTACCCTAAAAGGGGTAGCCGGGAGTATGCCCGATAGTCGCTATGATATATTAATGGAAAAACTGCAAAATCCCCTATCATCCACCCAGCTTGAAATGCTTAACCTGAAAACCAGGCAAATGATAATTGATCTGTCTCCCTGGGGAGGAAATCAATTAATTAAAGACAAAATTATACTGCTGCGCCAGGCTATTACGAATAACGTGGCAATTGAATTTGCGTACTTTGACGCTGGTGGTCAAAAAACCAGGCGCCACGCAGAACCTTATTCATTGATTTTAAAAGGACAAAACTGGTATCTGTATGCCTGGTGCCTGTTGCGGGAGGATTTCCGCCTGTTTAAGTTGTCCAGGATAAAGGAATTACTGTTTACGGACAGAACTTTCAGCCCCCGAGAACTACCGGCTGAACAATTATCCTGGGAAAATGAATGGCCTAACCAGGTCAACGTGGTTGAACTTGATCTGCTTTTTGAGCAGGAGATGGAGAGCCTGGCAGAAGAATTTTTTAGCGAGGATATAGTCCGCCAGGAAGATGGCAGGCTCATGATTAAAATATTGTTACCGGAAAACAATTGGCTGTATGGTTGGCTTTTGAGTTTTGGAAGTGCTGTCGAGGTGATAAATCCACCTCATATTCGTGAGCGGCTGGGAAACATAGCCTTAGAAATTTATAAAAAGTACTCATCCTAAACCTGACACACAGCTGTCATATTCAGGATGGTATAATCTAGAAAAAAGGAGGCCAACTTAAATGAGTTTTAAATTCAATGTCATGGAGCAGGCAGCTCAGCCAACCGTTTCTATTCGTACCCGGTGCGCAGTTGGAGATCTGCCTCAGGTATTAGGTAGCGCTTACAATTCAATTATAGCTTATTTGAATGAGATTGGAGTACCACCATCAGGTGTACCTTTTGTAGGCTATTTTAATATGGATATGCAGGATCTGGATATAGAAGCAGGCTTTCCGGTAGCGCAGTTAGTAGATGGTGGCAAGGGTGATATAAAGGTCAGTGAAATTCCCGCTGGCAAAACGGTAGCCTGCATCTATACCGGATCATATAGTCAAATCGAACCTGCTTATACTGCGATGATGGAATGGATTCCTGCCAATGGGCATACATGGAACGGTGTGTGTTATGAGTTTTATTTGAATGATCCCGCCGATACACCGGAGAATGAACTGCAAACCAATATTGTATGTTATCTGAAATGAGTTAAAGGGGATGTGAGCCATGATTGAGAAAGACCTGTTGCTGGATGCGAGTCATACCGCCGAATTCGAGGAAATATCCGATTATATTAACGAACCAGCTCGCAGCTGGTGGCAGGCTATGAATTTCTTCGTTCAGAGCACATACCAGATATCCCCTAAAATAACCTATAGTAAATGTTCAATGCAAAAGGGATGGAATATTAAATACCAGAAATCCGGTAAATCTCTGTGTACCCTTTACCCCGAAAAGGATTTGTTTATTGCCCTGATCGTAATCAAACTCGAGATGGTGGATATAATTGAAGCTATGTCCACCATTTATGAACCAGCTGTAATGGAGATTGTAAAATCGGCCCGCCCCTTCAACGGTACCAAGTGGCTAATGATTCCGGTAGATAGTGAGGCTATCTTGAGGAATGTTCAGGAGCTTATGGTGTTAAAACATGAAGTGAACAAAAAAACCAAGAAAAACAGCCGTCAGTAAACCGAAAGCCCGGCTTGCGCCGCTACCTTAGTGGCGACCACCGGGAGCATCTGTGTACCCGAAGGGTGCCTACTTTAAAAAAGTTATTCTTTCTGATAGTACAAAAAAAACCGTGGATCAATTCCACGGTTAACTTACTATATATACCCAAAATACCGTTGCCCTATTTTGACACCTATCCTTCGATAGGTGGGTGTTCTCATGAATGGTTCTATTTTCCCCTGATATTAGGGCTTAATATCTGCATCCAGTACGAACTCCCTGATTAACTCTGTAGGTTCAAAATAAAAGCTTGACGAGTATTCCAGAATATTAACTTATTTGGTGCGGCGAAAGGGACTTGAACCCTTATGCCTCTCGGCATACGTCCCTCAAATGTACGTGTACATTATAGCAGGGTCGCAACCCACTGTCAACGCAGTAATACCAAGACTTTAAGCCAGGGTGGTTACTGCGTCTTTTTCTGGTTTTCTGCGTACAACCACCTGGTTTTCAGCCTGAGCCTGGTCGTATTTTTTCTTAAGAACATGGGGTGATATTTGGTCGTATGCACCTCACGCTACGATCGTTTCATCAGATAAAATACCGTTCAATATTTGGTTTAAAATCCACTGTTCTTGCATTCTTGAAATGGGCAGCCGAATATATAACGGGATCTGAAGAAAATTATAAAACACTGTCTTGAACATATATTAATTATAAATATATTGAAGAATACCGTGATCATCTTTTTAAGCGATTTAAGGAAGGTACCTTGACAGCTGGCTCAGTTCGCAATTACTGGACAAGTCTTAAGACTTTTTTTAAATACGCAAAGAAAATGGGTTGGAGCAATTTATCTCTAAACAAAACCATTATTCCATACAGTATAAAAAGTGAAAGGGAAATAAGAATATATACAGATCAAGAACTCAACTTAATATTAGATGGATTTTTTAACGCTAGTACCTATCCCAAGGTGGCTGTTGCGGCTGCCTTCTGGGACTGATTTCCGCGCATTGCTTCTGTTTGTTGCATTGGAAATTTTCTTATGTTCGTTCACCCCGGCCATCATCAGCTTGACCAGCCATGCAGGTGCTTCTGCAGGCTCCCGGTTAAATGGTGATAATCCGTCAGCCCACTTGTAACTGCCCCCGCTCTCATGGCGGCTTGGTGGGGCAACAATCAGACCGCCGTTTGACCTTGTGTCGAGTCCCTTCTCAAACCCTGCTATGTTGGGGACTTTTAGCCCGTCAGGGTATTTGAAAATTCTATGCTGACCACCGCTGCCAGTGATGGCGGTAACCGTCTCAGGGAGTGTGTCATGGAGCATTTCCAAGGTTTGAAGTGTTCCAAAGCCCTGGCTCTTGGTGTCTGTGTCCAGCACCAGCCAGCCCGAAGATTCTCCGGTGATGATGCCGACATTGGCATGGGGATTATTTCTCCACCAGTTCTGAATCTCATCTGCATCTGCAATACCACGATTCTGCCAACCAGAGTAGATTGGATGCTTGCCCTTGCTGGTGCAGTTAGGCCCGTTCTTACAAGTACAGGAGCCATCCGGCTTTATGCCATGAAGCGGGATGACTGGAATGCCAACCTTCACATATTCAAGTGCTGCGTTAAGTCTTTCATTTTCCACGTTCTCACCTCCCTCGATTGGCTTCTCATTTTCAGGAAACCAATAAGTCTCAATTGAAATTTGCTGTAATCGATACTTTTGCTCAACTTTGAGCCAAACAAAAAAGCCTAACAAACAGGAGTAGAAATCGATCTACTTTCCGTCTGCTAGGCTCCGTGGTAACTCATCCGGTTCCTTATGGCTCTATGCTGGTATGTGGTTTTGATTGGTTCTCGGCGGTACAATACTGGTCTTGATCTTCCCATCTGCAAACACCGCCCTTACGAAGCACTCACAGTGGGGACATTTGGCTTCTACCGCGCCATTCTCTGCGTAGTAGGCCAGTTTTTTGCATCTTGGACAAATGATTCGTTTCATGCTACTCACGCCCCTTTAGGTCGCTTTCCCAGTAAGTTTCGCTGATATCAAAGCTCTCGCGTTCAAGTCTGGGGATGTAGCCGTATTTGGGTTTGAACTCATTGTAGAATTCCTGATCTGCTGCTGATAGCTTCATGCCCTTGTTCAAATCTTCGGAAAGCTGTTTGAAGCGTTCCTTGGTCTCTGCTTCAAAGGTTATCTTGTAAACCATTTCATAGAGTTCCTTGGGCTGAATGAAGCCATCCTCTGTGCAGGAATACTCCAGCAGAATTTCTGAGTTATTCTCCCATGCGTTCTTTTTGGCGCTGCTCTCTGCCCATTTCTTGACCATGGTGTTTTGGATCGCCAGCCACATGGGAACCTTGAGGTTCTCGCTGTATTTTTCCAGACGTTTGTAGAATGTCCGGTCGAAGTTAACCATCATGGTAATAGCCTTGATAATCATTTCGTTTCTCGACATGCCAAGGGCTTGGGCGGTTTCATCCATGAGTGAAACCTCTGGACAATCTTTGGTGATGCGGATGTTTATTATGTCTGCCATTTGAATGACACCTCCTTTTATGATATAAGTATATACAAAATTAACATATATGTAAATACAAAAGTGCCTATTAAGTATATTAAATTGGACAAAAGAAAGCCCGCCAACCTTACAGGCAATGCAGGGATGGCGGGAACAGTTAAACTATCGATCTTTAAGTCTCCTTCAGAATTGATCGTACTTCCATAAGAATTAGGCCAAGAACATTCAACCCATCTCCATTTTGGCCGCAACCCCAATAATAGTCATCAACTGTGTCTTCAATGATTTCCTCATCTCCAGTCAATAACAAAGTTTCAAGTATATCTTGATGCGTTTGAAATTTTTGCAAAACCGCCTTCCTCATAATTCCATTCTTAACGTCTTCCCAATCTTGGCGTAATGGTTTTTTCCTATCTCGGCCCATTCGAGCTGCATCCATTGGCGATTTTGCCATTCTGACAGCTTCTTCATATTCAGTACCGACAAACTTTTGAGCTTGAAAGTAGTGTTCGCTAGTGGGCCAATACTTTCCATCTAATTCAAATCCGTGCTTTGAAAAGTTTGAAAGGCAACCATATTGTTCATCTACTTTATAAAACTTAATAGCCATATCTAAGCCTTTCTTCAATATTCTATCATTGAATCCCATACATTTATTTCATAACACTTTTTATCCATTCCGAGTAATATTTTGATTGTTCATCTATCGTTACAAACTTCAAGTTCTCATCACAATCGAAAATATCAACAATATCCGCAACTCCAGTCTGCACTCCCATACACAATTTATACGCCAATCTGCCTGGCCCCATTGACATCTGCATTGGTGACGGATAAACATTTTCAGCAGCACCATTACACAAAATCTGAATACTTACTGCCTCTAACTCTTGCCTTAATGCTGTTAATGCTGAAAAGAGATTTTCATCTTTAACACTGATTATCCGACCGGAAACAGTCAACTCTAAGAGAACCATCTCCTCATCGTCAGGCGCTTCTTCCCACAAAATCAAATCTTCAACAGTCACAGGTTCTTCATTAATTCGTAGCTTAATACTCTTCTTTTCAATACTCATTTATTTTACTCCTCTAAATCCCGGATTTGGGATAAATTCTCCTGTCGGAACACTATTTTTCATTACCCATACTCCTTTAATTTGTGATGGATTTACACCTCCTGGAATTGCATGCTCAATTTGTTCAGGAAATGGAGACTTTGCACCAAGTACCTTATTAACATCAATATAATTGGTTGTTTCAATCTCATACACATAACCATTTTTCCCAGCAAATTGTTCTGCAATGCCTCGTTCCGACGTTGTCGATATGAAGTTACCTGCTGTTGTATTACTTGTTATGTGTTGTTCTAAATTGCCATGAGTGCCTTTAGGTAATAAACCTTGTTCAAAAGTAATATCCGGTGTTACAGAAGATCGCTCACCCCTAAATAATGACTTAGCATTTCCCCCACCCTTAGAAGCTGTATTTAAAGTCCTCCGCCCGACTACAGCAGTATCCACAACAGCAGCTGCTGCTACTTCCGTCATCGAAAATGCGATAACATGAGCCTCTGCTACTGTCCCAATTGTATCTAAATAAGCTTCTCCAGCTTCTCTTGAAACTAAATACTGCCCTGTCTGCTTAAAGGTTTTACCGAGGTTTTCCCAATTCATAAGTTGTAGTCCAAATGGGTCAATAAAGGAGATTGGCTGCCCGTTAACATATGCATACCGATTCAGGCTTTGACTATCAGAAATTTTTCCTATGAGTACATCCTGGTTTATAAACCTTAACATCTCTGTACTATAGTATCTGGCTCGCATATAATACAGTCCGTTATTATCGGTCATTACTCCGTCTCTGCCGTTATAGAGAAAGGGGATGGAGCAGGTACCGTTTTTGTTGACCAATTCCCCGTATGGACCGTATTGATAAGTATCGGTTATCGTTCCGTATCGATCAGTTAGAGCTATGGTGCTACCTCTTAGATCATAGTGATAGTTTCTATAGCCGATCGATTCTTCCTGCCCGATTAGTCCTAATCCATAAATATAATACGTTTCATTGCCATCCGGTGTTGTTCTCACCAATGCCTGGCTTAGTTGGGTATGGGGGTTAATCGTGTATTGAGTTTCTATTCCGTTTTCTGTTACACCAATCCTATTATTTTCAGCATCGTAAGCGTATGTTGTGTTGCCAATACTCGAAAGGCGGTTCCTTGAATCAAAAATAAAGCTTACTAGTTGTCCATTCAGGGGACCGGTTATCATATTACCGTCAGCATCGTAGGTGACCGATATCCCGTTTATGCTCGCAAGACGGTTATCGGTAGTATAAGTTATATTATTCTTAGCTAATGATTCAGATACTTGTAAATCTGGACTACTTGAAATTATTCTTCCTGCCGAATCGTATGCTAAATCGTTCTGACTGATAACTTCTCCATTCTTGGTACTATCCTTTTGCTGAATAATCCTACCGTTATCGTCATAAGTTCTGGTTTCAGTTGATCCATCTGGTCTTACTGTTTGGGTAAGCTGTCCATTTGGGTTATAAATGTAAGTAGTTGTTCTTCCTGCCCAGTCTGTTACCTGGATTAAGCGGTTGCTGCTATCATAGCTGTAGCTCACCTGTTTTCCATCCGGGTAGGTCAACAAGGTCATATTCCCTACTTGGTCATAGGCATATTGGATATTGTTACCCCGGGTATCGGTGTAACGGGTTATACGATTTAGTGCATCGTATTCTCTGGATATAGTTCCGCTGGTATCACTCACAGTAAGTACATTTCCGTTTGCATCATATGTATAGGCAATGGTTCCACCTGAGTCAGTTTTGCTAATTAAGCGTCCTGCGTCGTCATAAACATAGGCACTACTCTGATTACGACCATTGGTGATGCTTGACAAGTAACCCAGTTGATTGCAGGCATATTGTTGAGATCCTGTTGGGGAACTGACAGCTGTCAGTCTACCGGCCAGATCATATGTAGCGGTCAGGGTGTTGTTAGCTGGATCTATCATGGCTGTATGGTTGCCGTCGTCGTCATATTGCTGGCTGGCCAGGCCATTCATAGCATCAGTGCTTTGTGATAAACGGTTTAAGTCATCATAATTATATTGAGTAATCTGGTTTAAAGGACTGCTTGTTTTTTTGAGACGGCTTAATTGGTCATATTCGTTAGTTGTTGTATTACCTAATGCGTCGGTTACAGTTAAGGGGTTGTACAGCTTGTCATAGCTAATCGCAACTGCTTTTTTATTTAAAGCATCGTATTGGGCAGTAATATTGCCTACTGCATCATATTCAACTTTACTGGTATTACCTAGTAGATTTGTTATGGATATCTGCCTGCCTTTATCATCATAGGCGGCTGTTACTGCGTTGCCTCTGGCATCGGTAGTTTTAGTTAAATTTCCTTCTGGATCGTATTCATATCTCGTTATATTACTTAAAGCATCTGTAACACTGGTCAATTTAAGGTTGGCATCATAGGCATAGGTGGTTGTGTTGCCTCTGGCGTCAGTTTTCGTCAATAGATTTCCGTTACTGTCATAGGTGAAATTAGCGGTATTGTTTAAGGGGTCTCTGGTTTGGATAATGTTGTCCCGGATATCATAGCTTATGGTACTGGTCTTGTTATTGGCATTGGTGATGCTTGCTACCCTGCCAGCGCTGTCGTAACCATAGCTTAGTGTTACTCCGACAGGATCAGTGATGGTTTTTAACATACCATTTTCATAGGTGTAGGTGGTCTGTCCTAATCGGGGTAGAGTTTCACTAACTAATAAGCCATTAATATCGTAGCTATAGCTGGTAATATGATTTAAGGTATCGGTCGCAGAGGTTAAATTATTGTTAGCATCGTAGCTACTGGTAGTGGTTTTGTTATTAGTATCAGTAATAGATGTAAGGTTATTTTTGTCATCATAGCCCATAGTTGTGGTATGGCCTGCCACGTCGGTAGTAGTAAGTAAGTTGCTCCGGTTGTCGTATGTCATAATGGTATTATTTGCAGCCGCATCCGTTATACTGGTGCGGTTGCCATTGGTATCATATGTATAGATGTTAGTATGATTCAGTTCGTCTACAGCCTGTTCCAGTTCATATTTGCTGTTGTGGATGTATGTCTTGCTCTTGCCATTTTTGTTAATTACGGTAGTTACTATTTTGCCTGGCTGTTTTCCTGTATCGTAAACAAGGGTACTAGTCTGGTTAATGCCATCTTTCTGGCTGATTACTCTCCCTTGTTGATCATAATTATCAAGAAATACTTGTTTACCTTCCCCATCGATTTGCGATAATACCTGTCCCTGGGAATCGTAGGTGAAGGTAGTTGTCTTATTATCAGGGTAGGTAATTCCAGTCATATTATTCTGAGCATCATAGCTAAATGTTATCTGGCGCATCATACCATCAGAGATGCAAGCTATTAGATTGGCTGTATTACAGGTAATGGTTAAGGTTCTTCCAGACAGTGGTTCTGTTATTGTTTGCAAATGGTTTGAGCTGTTGTAGCCAAAGTTGAGAGATTGCCCATGGCCGTTCAGTTGTTGGATGATTTTTCCTGAAGTATCAAACTTATAAACGCTCTGGTCTTTGCGGGTTAAATCAAAACTGTTGTCGACATTTTTTATCAGTTTATCACATCTACAGGCTTGGTCTGATGATGTGTATTGATTAACTCCTGTCAGATTGAAGGTATTACAACGGTTAGCAGTCCAAGACAGTTTTATGCTACCATCCTGCTGTTCGTCAATGCGGGTTTCATAATCGTGGCCCCAGCCCTTACCCATGGGGCCTTCAGCCAGCATCAGGGAATTATAGTTTAAAGTGAAGGGAATAGGAATAGCGCCATTGACCGTAATTATTGGCTCATTTACAATCTGTGTTCCAGTTGCTGCATCAACGAGTCCAAGCACAAAGGAATATTTTCGGGTTTCAGGATCACAAGCGAGGTAAAACTGCTTAACATCGTCAATTGTAACAGCTTGGTAAACGTTATTACTCATATTATTCAAGTCCTCAACCGTTGAAACTTCAATAGATTCGGCTGCATTTGTAGACTGTGGAAATAACGTTAAATTCACACATAAAAACATCAATACCAAAAAACTTATACTTAAAAACTTTTTAGACAAATTAGAGCACTCCTTTTCTTGAAAGTTGAATAGATAGGTATTAAAAGCAATACTTCAATAAAATTAAAAGGGGAAATCCTTATAACATAACCATAGTTACCTAAAACACCTTAATTTCATCAATGAAGAGCCAATCATTTCCCCATGAACCATCGTTATATTTGGTGAAGTTGACTTTCACATAGCGGGCGTTTGTACTGGTAATGGGAATGCTATACCAGTAATTAGAAGATGATGTACAACTGCCTGCTAACTGATAGCTAGCCCCATCTTCACTAGTATACACAGTAATGGTATCACCTCCGTAGTTTAGGATTCCCTTCAATTTATTTGCTTTTACTTTATTTATTGTAGTTGATTGCCCCATGTCCAAGACAATGTCTATACTTTTGCTTTCCCCTCTAGGAATACGATATCCATATGACTTTCCATCCGAGTAATCTCCTGATATGATTCCGTCCGTAGATTCATTACCTGAATCAGCATAATTACTATCCGGTTGTTCAAACTTTGTGTAGGACTTATTTAATGCCAAGTTGGTGTTTTCTCCGGCTGTTGTTCCAGTATAGCTAACTCCGGTAATGTTACCGGTGGAATCATACTGATAAGTAATGGTTTTATTATCCATTGAGATCGTTATTAATCGATTTAATGAATCGTATACATACTGATTATTAGGTCTTAGGTTGTTTACCGTTACATTACAAGTAGCCTTTTTGCCACCGTCGTTTGTGGTTGCAGTAATTATTGCACTGCCAACTGATACTGCAGTTACTTTACCAAAAGCATCCACTATAGCTATTGATGGATCACTGGTTGTAAATGCTACCGATTTATCAGTAGCATTGTTGGGATTTACGGTAGCTACTAATATCGTGTAATCGCCTGTAATCATAGCAAGGTTTATTCTATCCAAAGATATTGAGCTTACATGGACGATTGAATTATTTACCTCCACATTACAAGTCGCTGTGTAGCCGCCATCATCTGTTGTTGCTGTGACAATAGCTGATCCGGCATTAACTCCATTTACTAGACCTTGGCTATTTACAGTTGCTACAGTTGGATTACTCGAAGTCCATCTAACGGCTTTGTTGCTTGCATTGGCTGGCATTATTGTGGCTGTTAAACCTCGGCTATCTCCTACACCTATATTTAAAGTAGTATTATCTAATGAGATTGAACTTACCGGCAGTGTGGTGACTGTTACGCTACAAGTTGCTGTATTTTTGGTGCCTTTAGTGTATGCAATAATTATTGATGTCCCATTTGATATCGCGGTTACTTTACCATTAGAATCTACTGTAGCTATTTCACGATTACTAGAATCCCAGTACACCGTTTCGGTAGCATTATCGGGTAATACATTAGCAATTAAAGTTTCTTCGGCACCTATATTTAAATTTGTATTATCCTTATTTATAGACAAGCTGGTTATAGGAATAATAACTGGTATATCAACAATATTGGTATGTCCTCCGTCTATCGTAGTTACGGTAATTGTTGCATTACCTAAACTTATCCCGGTTACTTTACCCTCGCTATCTACAGTTGCTACAGCGGGGTTTGACGAACTAAACGTTACTGCTTTATTAGTAGCGTTGGATGGTAATACTACGGCGATCAAGGTGATAGTTTGGCCTAGGCTAA
The DNA here is from genome assembly GCA_964510795.1 of uncultured Syntrophomonas sp. GTDB lineage: Bacteria > Bacillota > Syntrophomonadia > Syntrophomonadales > Syntrophomonadaceae > Syntrophomonas_B. The sequence goes on along the minus strand of CAZEDT010000034.1, from coordinate 11,954 downwards.
GATATCTAGGTTTGTGGTTTAGAAATACCGTTTTTACTGGAACAGTTACGGTTATGCCACAATATGCAGCGAAGCCTCCGTCTTCTGTGGTTGCGGTAATTGTCACGCTACCGCCAGCAATTGCGGTTACTAGACCAGAATTACTTACAGTTGCTACTTCCGGATTACTTGATGTCCAACTTACCGCTTTGTTGGTAGCATTGTTTGGCAGGACGGTGGCCGTTAGATCCTGGCTGTCACCTATACCCATATTCAATGTAGTCTTATCTAAGGTTATTGAACTTACCGGAACTACTACTACCTCTACCGTACATGTTGCAGTTAATCCGCCGTCTTCGGTAGTTGCGGTGATGGTTGCTGTACCAGCTGCTATTCCTTTTACCAGACCGCTGCTAGTTACCGTGACTGCAGCTGGATTACTCGATGTCCAGCTTACTGCTTTGTTGGTGGCATTGGCTGGCAGCACCGTTGCGGTTAAATCCTGGCTGCCCCCTATACCCATATTTACTGAAGTCTTATCTAAGGTTATTGAGCTTACCGGAACGATCACTACCTCTACATTACATGTTGCAGTTAATCCGCCGTCTTCGGTAGTTGCGGTGATGGTTGCTGTTCCGGCTGCTATTCCTTTTACTAAACCAGAATTACTTACCGTGACTGCAGCTGGATTACTTGATGTCCAGCTTACCGCTTTGTTGGTAGCATTGTTTGGCAGGACGGTGGCCGTTAGATCCTGGCTGTCACCTATACCCATATTTACTGAAGTCTTATCTAAGGTTATTGAGCTTACCGGAACGATCACTACCTCTACATTACATGTTGCAGTTAATCCGCCGTCTTCGGTAGTTGCGGTGATGGTTGCTGTTCCGGCTGCTATTCCTTTTACTAAACCAGAATTACTTACCGTGACTGCAGCTGGATTACTTGATGTCCAGCTTACCGCTTTGTTGGTAGCATTGTTTGGCAGGACGGTGGCCGTTAGATCCTGGCTGTCACCTATACCCATATTTACTGAAGTCTTATCTAAGGTTATTGAGCTTACCGGAACGA
>CAZEDT010000034.1:0-10804 GCA_964510795.1 uncultured Syntrophomonas sp. | reverse complement strand
CCTATACCCATATTTACTGAAGTCTTATCTAAGGTTATTGAGCTTACCGGAACGATCACTACCTCTACATTACATGTTGCAGTTAATCCGCCGTCTTCGGTAGTTACAGTGATGGTTGCTGTGCCGGCTGTTAGAATATCGACCATGGTATTAGACGATTTTACAAGAATAATCGCAGATGATGTAAAGGCATATCTTAGGTATATGCAGCAAAGGGGGCTTTCAAAGACTACGATCGAAGGTCGAATCAAGTCGATAAGGGTGGTTTCGCGGGTTCTAAACGAAGCCGGAATATTAAAGGAAAACTTCGCAGAAGCGATTAAATATCGCACCAAGTATTGTCCGGAGATCATTCCTTTTTCAGATGATCCGATACTGCTGTTGCTTAAAAACACTGCTGGCAAAAAACCTATTGAGTTGCGGATGACAGTAATGATTATGCTTTTCCTCGATAATGAGATGCAGCTTTCAGAATTCCAAGCCCTGCACGTAGGCGATGTCTCTTTTAAACATCAAAAGGTCTTTCTTCGGATGACAAAAAATGGAGGACAGCAATTTATGCCGTTTGGAAAAGAAACTTCAAAAGCTTTGATCCTATATATGAAAGCCTTTAATATCTATTCTGCGAACCTGAATGCTCCTTTATTCCAAACGGAAACAGGGAAAAGGTGGGCCAAGCGTAGCATCGAATATGATTTGCGTGAGCTTGGCAAAAAAGCCGGTTTACAGAATGTGCGGTGCAGCCCGCATACATTTCGTCACACCTTCGCTTTAAACGCTTTGAAGAATGGTGTTCCAGAATTGGTGCTTCAAAGACTTCTTGACTAATTTATACCTCCTTTGTTTTTCGTCGTACGTGAAACGGCTTTACACCGCGTTACACCCTAACTTTTTACGCGCGCATACGACTAGACCCGAAATACTACAAAAATATAAAAAAAGAGGTTTCAGCAAAATAAGCTGAAACCCCGGTATTACTGTAATATGGTGCGGCGAGCGAGACTTGAACTCGCACGGATCTCTCCATACGCCCCTCAAACGTACGTGTCTGCCGGTTCCACCACCGCCGCATTTTAGTTGGCATAATAATTCCTGAGGGTGTTCTTAACCTGACAAAGGAAATTATACAACAGCTAGCGGTTTAATGTCAATCAGTCTGCGTTCATCTTTCTGTATCTCGAGGTTGGCAGCTCCCATAAACGAAAGCTGCATATAAGTATACAGGTAGAGGTTATTAATAACTTATTAGTCAGATCTTATCCCATGTACCTGTCTAATTGCCTGTTGATTTATCAACCACTGGGCTCTCCACCGTCGCTTTATCAACTGCTGGTTTAGCCAATTCCACCTGGTACCAATCTACCATTTCCATCCTATCCAATGTGAGTTTGCGAACATCCTGACTAATAAGCTTCTCCGCTTTCTTTTGGAATAGCCACAAACAGGGCGCATCATCCAATATCATTTGCTCCGCTCGGCGCAAGAGTTTGATTCGGGCTGCCTGGTCTTGGTACTGCGCTCGCGAAGCATCCAGGATTCTGTCTACCTGGGGATTATGGTAGCCGCAGAAATTGCTGACGCCTATTTTGGAACTGTGAAAAAGGTTATAGAGGAAATTATCGGCATCGGGATAATCAGCTGCCCAACCCAGTCGGAAGAAGCTCATAGAGCGATTGTTAACCTGCTTTTTATAAAAATCCCAATCCTGTTCCTGTAACTGCACAGTAATCCCAAACTGAGCTAGCTGCCGGACAACCTCTGTAGCTACCTGTTGGTGAGCCGCATCCTTGTTATAGGTCAGGGTAAGCGGTTGCAAGCCCTGCCCCTGTGGGTATCCGGCTTCTTCCAGCAGAGCTCGAGCTTTTTCAGGCTTGTAACTATAGCCATACATGCCCTGGTTATAGGCTTCAAGGCCGGTGGGTATGAGCCCTTTGGCAGGCAGGCAGGTTCCACCCAGGACATTTTTAATGATTTGTTCACGGTCAATCGCATAGTTCAAAGCTCGGCGCAGGAGATAGCTGCTGGCATAGGGATCGCGGCCCATATTAAATCCCAGGCAGTAAATATCCAGGACCGGTTTCTCCAGCAACAGGCCTTTATAGCGCTGATCTTTTTTGATCATAGGCAGTTCAGTGGTAGGAATAGCATCCAGAAAATCAATTTTTCCAGCCTGATAAGCTTTATAGGCATCTGCGGCATTTGGGTATATGGAAACATTTAAGGCTGACAAATGAGGCTCACCACGATAATAATAATCATTTTTCAGTAGAATCAAGGATTGGGGAGTTTTTTCCTTGAGCAGGTAGGGACCCGTCCCCGGTGGAGGGGTTAAGCCGGCGCCTAAATCCATCACCCAAAAGGCCGGGTTAGTCAAGGTGGCCATAAAGGCTGCCTGGGGCTTGATAAACACTATTTTCAGGCTGTGCTCATTCACCACTTTGATGCCTGATATTTCGGAGCTTTTGCCATCAAGTTTGGCGGAACTTCCAGCCAATGGCAGATACATACTGATGTTGGACCAGTCACGGGAGTTTGTGAAATTATATTCCCAGGATGCTTTGACATCCTGGGCGGTGAGTTTTTTTCCATTGCTGAACTTCACGTCTTGGCGCAGTTGAATAATGATACTTTTACCGTCCTTATCATATCTCCAGCTTTTAGCCAGGCGTGGCTGGATGCTCTGGCTGGCTTCATCATAGGTTACCAGTCCTTCATAAATGGCGCTGGCCACTAAACGCTGACCATGCTGATCCACTAAGGGCGGCTCCAAATTATCCATAGTAGAAGTAACCGCTATATTAAATGGTCTGGTACTCAGGCTGCTGGTGTAAATTGCCTTCTGCATAAAAACTGCGGCTATGATCGAAATTCCCAGCAAAAAAGCGACTAGAGCTATTCTACGAACTTTATATGAACGCATACTTTGTCCCTCCTCATCCAAGGCAATCTTGGGACATTCTATGATATATAGCGGTTGTCTATTCCTTATTTTTCCTTTTATCATCCAAGCAGGTAAAAAAAATAACCGGATAAACCGGTTAATGGTGTTATTTCTATTTGTATATGGCCTGATAGGCTTCGTAGTTTTTTAGGACATTCTTTACATACTGCCTGGTTTCAGGGAAAGGTATTTTATCCATTTGCTCCGGGTCTCCGTTCCAGGTCCCATCTGCCTGCCATTGTCTTACTTTACCCCGCCCAGCATTATAGGCAGCTACAGTTAAAGGCACGTTGCCTCCAAATTCAGTTTCTAAATTATGCAGGTACCAGCAGCCAAAACCTATGTTGACATCCGGTTTATGCAGATCATCAGCGATAAATCCTTCTATTCCTTTTTGATTGGCTATCCAGGCACCAGTTTCTGGCATGATCTGCATCAGGCCTTTGGCTCCCACCGGAGACTCAGCCCCGGTCTGATATTTACTTTCTGCTCTAATTATGGCAAAGACCAAGTATGGATCTACAGTATACTCTCCGGCTGCCGCCAGGACGATTTCCTGATGAGGAAGCGGATAAAATACCGTAATCCATTTGGGAAAACTAAGTACCACGGCCAAAAAAAGCAGAATCAAGGCCCACAGGAATATAGAGAAATGCTTTCGTAATTTGTGCAACAAAACAAACCCTCCGCAGGTTCATCTAATTAATACATCATATTTTAGTTCGATCTGAAATAGCCTTGAAATATTTGGTTGCTGAGCTTATTGTTTCCTCTACGCTGCCCCGATTATCAATAACTACATCAGCCCTTCGGGCTTTTTCATCCAAAGATAACTGGGAATCAATCCTCAGGATGGCTTCTTCCCGGCTGTAATTATTCCTGTCCATGAGCCGCTGAATCTGGGTTTCACGGTCTACCCAAACCACCCATACTTCATCACACATTCGCTCCATGAAGGTCTCATAGAGCAGAGGCACCTCCAAAATCACTATGGCATCGGGATTACTGGCCCTTATACTTTGAAAATCATCTTTAAATGATTCCATGATTCGGGGGTGCATGAGTTTGTTTAATTCCGTCAGTTTATCTGGATCCCGAAACACTATTTCGCCCACTTTTTCCCGGTTAATGGTCTTATCGGGATTAAGAATCTCTTGACCGTAAATTTGCACCATATCCTCCCAGGCCGGCTTATATGGTTCTTGCACGCTGTGAGCGGTTTGGTCTGCATCAATAATATACACACCTAGATCTTTGAGAGTTCTGGAGACGGTACTCTTGCCGCTGGCTATGCCCCCGGTCAGACCTATAATCTTCATACTCCAAATCACCACTTTTACATGAATTCAACGATGCCTATGGCTAGCAGGATAGAACCCGTCAATAATGAAGCCATGCCTTGTATGCGTTCCCCTGATATTCTCCTGCCAACGATTAGGCCACTGCTTACTAATATAAATTTTAACATACCCACACTAATAGCGGTTAATAAAATATTCATTCCCGCCATCGCTAACCCCACTCCGGCACCCAGGGCATCCATAGCCAAAGCCAATCCCAGGAAAAATGCCTCCTTTATGCTGATTTCACCAGAACTATCAAAATCAGCCGTGGATGGTTTTTTAAGTATCTGTATAATTATTCCCAGTGAGTTTATGTTTAATGATATAAGGGGGTCTTCCTCATTATACGCCAAACTGCATATCTTCTGTCTTACTGCTTGTAAGATAAAATACAGACCAATGATCATGATCAAGGCTGAGCCGATGCTGGCTGCCAATTGCGGTGATATAAAACAGCTGATGCCTTTACCCACAATCATTGAAGCAGTTACGGCCAGAGCCGAAGCCAGTGCTATAACCAATAAAGAAATAATAGGTATCCTGATTTTCTTAATGCCGTAGGCAACCCCTACCATGAACCCGTCACCACTAACAGCCAACGCAAACAAAATGATAGCTAAAAACTCCAAACCCGCCACTCCATTCATGTATGAAATATATACATACTATATGAATATAAGTAACAAGGTGTGCGAGGACAAGGTAAAGGGAGGAATAGCTTAATTACTTAGTGCCTGTCCACAAAAAACCTATATTATTTCTGGCATTTTTCGCAGTAATGACTGCTGCGGCCTCCAATACGGTCATTTTTTATCATCAACCCGCAACGGGTGCAGGGGCTGTCGGTTTTCCCATACACCTTCAGGTGGTTCTGGAACTCTCCAGCTTGATTATAGCCATCCCGGAAGTCACGAAAGGTGGTACCGCGTTGCTCTATGCTATTTCTCAACACCTCAATAATAGCCAGACGCAGCCGCTTAATTTCACGCTCAGAAAGTGAACCGGCCGGCCGGTCCGGCCTAATCCTGGCCGCGAACAGAGCTTCATCAGCATAGATATTTCCTATACCTGATATCAGGTTCTGATTGAGCAACATGGTCTTAATGGCTACCTTGCGGTTATGGACTATCCCTGCCAGATAAGCACTGGTAAACTCTGGTGACAGTGGTTCTGCTCCCATATGCTGAAAAATTATCTCGGGCTCCTGCGTGAACCATATTCCTCCGAAGCGACGTGCATCCTGATAGAGAAGCTTGATCTGATTGTCCAGATGGATAATCAGATGAACATGGGGAGCTTCTATGGCAGCATCTTCATCGAGCATGTAAAAACGTCCGCTCATCCCCAGATGAACTACTATGGAATGTCCGTTTTCCAGGGTCAGAATCAGGTATTTACCACGCCGCGCAACATCAGTTATAGCCTGCCCGAATACTTCTTCCACCGGATAATCCAGCCGCCTTATAATACTGCTTCTATTTACTTCGATGTGCATGATATGGGCACTTACATTTTCTAAAAGACTGCGTCTTATCGTTTCTACTTCTGGCAATTCCGGCATAAATAAACCTCCTCTTAGGTACCAGGCACTAACCCATGACTTTTACTCCCAGGACTGCATGTCATACCAATTAGTCCCCAGCTTCATGGTGGCTATGAGGGGAACCTTCAGGTTATAGGCACTTTCCATACAGTTTTTCACCACGCTGGCCACCTCATCCAGTTCATCCCGCTGGACCTCCAGGACCAGTTCGTCATGTACCTGGAGTAATAGCCTGGATTTCAGCTGTTTTTCCTTCAGCTCAGCCGCTACCTTGATCATTGCCAACTTAATAATATCGGCTGAAGTACCTTGAATAGGGGTGTTTAATGCCATGCGCCGGGCAAAGGACTGGACCATTTTATTTTTGGCCCGCAGATCAGGCAGATAGCGCCGCCGTCCTAGGGCGGTTTCTACATAACCATATTTTATGCCGAAGGCCACTACATCATCCATATACTGCCTAACACTCGGATAAGAGTCCAGGTATTCCTGAATATAACGGCCAGCTTCTTGCCGGGTTACGCCTGTATCACGAGCCAGACCAAATTCACTGATTCCATATATTATTCCGAAATTGACCGCCTTGGCTCGGCGGCGAAGATTCTCGTCCACTCGCTCCAGCGGTACGTTAAATATTTCTGCAGCTGTCCGGGTATGGATATCGATTCCTTTTCGGAAGGTGTCGATTAGAATCTCGTCGCCGCTGATATGCGCCAAAGCCCGCAGGTCAATCTGGGAGTAGTCTGCCGAAAAAATCAAACGCTCCTTGCCACCGGCTACGAAAGCTTTTCTTATGCGGCGACCTTCCTCCATTTTTATAGGAATATTCTGCAGGTTAGGTTCAACACTAGACAGCCTTCCAGTGGCGGTAAGCGCCTGTTTAAAAATAGTATGTACTCTGCCGGTATCCGGATGAATTAAATCCTGCAGGGCATCCGCATAGGTTGATTTTAGCTTGCTGAGCTGGCGGTATTCCATAATGTAGGGGATTATTTCATGCTCATCTATCAGCCCTTCCAGTACTTCTTGACCGGTCGAGTATCCGGTTTTGGTTTTCTTGCCTCCGGGCAGGCCAAGATCTTCAAATAATACCTGCGCCAATTGTTTAGGAGAATTTATATTGAATTTTGTGTGGGCCAACGCGTAAATCTTATCTTCGCCCTTTTCCAGACGCTGGGTAAGGTCCTCAGATATCTGACTCAATACCCGCTTTTCCACTTTTATCCCGGTAAACTCCATATCTCCAAGGATAGCCGATAGCGGAAGCTCCATATCATAGAGCAGGCTGCTCAATTCTGGAGATATCGTGCTTTCCAGCAGCTTATACAGAGGTATGATATGGGCTACCCGGGTAGCCAGACTGGCGCTGCTCATATCCAGCTGCATATGGTGGGTAATTGTATCGACCAGGTTTTCCCCCTGGAAAGCTGGGTCAAGCACATAGCTTAGCAGCAGGGTATCGCCTTTTACCCCCTGCAGTTTAATTCCCTGACGTAAAAGAAATACCTGAGCAAACTTGGCATTATGCAGGTATTTAGGTCTATCCGGGTCCTCTAATAAAGGTTGCAGCCAGTTCAGCTGACCTTTATCCTTAATGTCCAGATAGACCAATTCGTTATCAACGGCCAAATATATTTTTTCACCTTTGGCCCACATGGGATGGTGATAATCAGTTTCAATATGCAGAGCAATTTCATCGCCGGTCTGCAGTTGGGCCAGGAAATTCTCTATATCATCTATGTTTTCTAATTCTCTTATGCTGATTTCAGTCTGCAAGGCTAGAGGCTGCCGAATCTGAGATTGCTGATCTAAAAGCTGCTCCCCTGGTACTTGTGGGGAAACCGGATGCGATTCGGGTACAGCTTGCAAAGCCTTCAGCAAGCCTTTGAATTCCAGCTTTCTGTATAGCTCCATCAGCCCAGCCCGCTGGACTTCCTTGACCTGATAATCATCCAGTTCATAATCCAGCTCCATTTCCCGATGAATAGTAGCCAACTGGCGGCTCAGATAAGCCATGTCTTGATGAATTGCCAGGTTTTCTTTTAACTTTTTACCATTGACCAGATCCAGATTCTCATAGAGCTTTTCCAGGCTTCCATACTCTTTGATGAGCTTGATGGCTGTCTTGGGTCCTACTCCGGGCACACCTGGTATATTATCTGAGCTGTCACCCATCAGGGCCTTGATCTCTATCATTTGTTCTGGTTCTACTTCCCATTTTTCCCTGACCATAGCCGGATCATAAATGGCTATCTCAGTAATTCCTTTTTTGGTCATGTAAACCAGGGTATTTTCCGATACCAGCTGCAGGGCATCACCATCGCCGGTAAGGATGATTGATTTCATCCCGGCGGCCTCAGCAGCTTTGCTTAAAGTACCAATGATATCGTCGGCTTCATAGCCCTGAACCTCCACATAGCTAACGTTAAGGAGTTCAAGTGTATCCCGCAGCAGCTGAAACTGGCCGATTAATTCATCAGGAGCTGCAGAGCGGTTAGCTTTATATTCACTGTAGCTCTCATTGCGGAAGGTATGACGGTCACGGTCGAAGGCCACTACGATGTGGGAGGGGTTAACCTCCTTGGTAACCCGATTAAACATGGTCAAAAAACCGTATACCCCATTGGTGTAAATCCCCTCTTTGGTGTTAAGCAAGGGCAAGGCATAAAAAGCTCGGTAGAGCAGACTGTTACCATCTATCAACATCAAGGTATTTTCTTTCATGCTAGCTGACCCCCAGATTTTTTATTTGACAGTCCCTTATACCCTAAAAAATTCAATGGGCAGGAACTAAATCCCTGCCCATTTTTATTATAGCTTATTTTTTTGTTTTTTATTAAGTTATCCTATGGGTTAATTGCTTCCACCAAGCGTACTTCCATGGTAACTGTGTTAAGCTCTCTATCAATACGCTGTTTTTCAGACAATAAATCATACTGTCTATTTTCTAACTGCTGCAGCTGGGCCTGCTCTCCGGCGCTTAATGCCGGCTGAGACTTCAAATTTACAATTTCCTGTTCCAAGGTAGTCAGGGTTCTTTCAAGCTCGGCATAGAGCTGAGTGCAATCACTGCTATTTTTGTAAGGGACACCTGCTCCTAAAGCATCCAGATCAGCGAGTACCTCATCCACCTTATCTTTAGGAACCTGCAAAGTAACCACTCTGGTGTCGCTGGCCGCCGACGCTGCCAGGGTATGGCCAGATGATTTTTCGTTGTAGCTCGCACCATTGGCATCGGCTAGCTGGATAAGCTTCTGCATGGAGCTGTCCATATCCTCTACCTTAACCTTGCTAACATAGTTGTCTGCCACCAATTCCTTAACCGCCAAGGCGGAAGAACCAGCTGAAGATAGCGGACGGGCTGCCAGTTTGATAGGGTTCAAAGCTACCGTAGGATTAGGTTTGGCTTTATTGCCGGTATTGATTGCCACTTCAGCCACCGGGGTAGTCTGTTCCCCAGGATGCTTGTCGGTAAATTCCTGCAAAATTTTATTATTATCAACCACGGCCACGGTAGGCTTATCATTATCCTTATTCACCCAACTTTGTATAGATGCCATCATAGTGCCGAAAGGTAAAAAGCTGCTGGCATAGATACCTATGCTCAAGGCTATTCCGGCTACCCCTGCTGCCATCCAACTCGGTTTCTTAGGTGCCATTAGCTCTTTGCTCGCAAAAATCTTGATCTTCTCCTGGGCCAGGTGTTTATGCAGATCTTCTGCAAAACTTGCCGGCACTTGAGGAGCATCAAGGTTCTTCAGCAAAGCGCACATGACTCTCATATTCTCGATTTGCTTCTGGCATATTGGGCAAACCTGAAGATGAGCCTCAAGTGATTGTGCCTCCTGCGGGGTGGTCATTTTATCCAAATATGGAGAAAACAACTCATGCATTTGTTCACATTTCATAGCACTTTCCTCCTCGCTTTTTTAGACGAGGTGCTAAATTAAAAGTTCCCGGTCACCCAACTTTTTTTGCAGAATACTACGGGCTCGATTAATTCTTGATTTTACTGTGCCTATTGAACAATTCAACACCACCGCAATTTCTTCGTAACTGAGTTCCATAACATCGCGCAGTATAATAGCAGTTTTGTGATCTGGCTTCATTTCATCCAGGAGCTTCTGCAGATATTGGGAAAATTCCTTTTGCTCATAAATTCGGTCTGCAGTTAACGAGCTGTCGGCTATTTCTTTTTCTACCTCACTGCCATCCAGAGTGGCCAGGGGTTCATCCAGAGACAGTGGCACCACGCGACGCTTGCGGCGGCGTATTTCATCCAGGCATACATTGGTGGTTATCCGGTAGATCCAGGTGCCAAAGCTGGAATCTCCTTTAAAAGATTTTAATGAACGGTAGGCTTTTATAAAGCTCTCTTGAGCCATATCATTGGCGTCGTCTTCATTCCCCATATATCTATAGGAGAGCGCATAAACTTTGTTTTGATAAATCTCCACCAGTTCCTCAAACGCCTGGCTGTCTCCATGCAATGCTTTCTTTACCAGTTGTTGATCTGACTCCATGAAATTTCTCCTCTAACCAGGTTTACGGTAACAGCGTTAATATTCCCCCCGTAGACCAAGTCGGTCCAGTATAAGAAGCTTCTATCTAACTGTGGATAGATATTCTTCACTGTTTAATTAAATTCCTTTAATTTATACAATCACCACCTCATGTAATGTATTGTAATTAATCCATCCGCAATACTTAATTGTTTATTTCTCCCAATGTGCCAGGTATGGAGATGATTAGCATGACTACATACATCAGGGTTCTCCACTTAATACAACCTCCACAAAAGTCATGTAATCTTGACAAGGGGCTAAACAGCACTTATAATAGTGCTTGCGTTAATATATTTAACAATTTCATCAGCCAGAGTGTCGGAATTGGCAGACGAGCGCGACTCAAAATCGTGTGCCGCGAGGCGTGTGGGTTCGAGTCCCACCTCTGGCACCATAGGAAAATAGGGGCTTT
>CAZEDT010000033.1:0-43008 GCA_964510795.1 uncultured Syntrophomonas sp. | reverse complement strand
AGCCAGGGCTTCGTTGCCCTTCATTAAAATCTTTTGCATACCATCACTCCTTTTCTACCTCGATAATCAAATCAGGACACATAAGTGCACAAATACCGCATCCGTTACAATCCTCCGGACGCAGAATGTTAACCGGATGGTAGCCAAGAATATTGATGATAGCTTCATCTAGCCCTAATATTCCTTTAGGGCAATACCTAACACAAAGCTCACATGCCTTGCATCGGTCGGTAAAAAAACGAACCCTGCCTTTTGCCATCCTACTTTTCCTCCTCTTAGAAGATTGCTCCTTGCCATCCGTGGCATCGCTACATTAGTCCATCCTTGGACGTCCGCAGCTCTTTGCCATCCATGGCATCGCTGCATTAGTCCATCCTTGGACGTCCACAGCTCCTTGCCATCCGTGGCACCGCTGTATTAGTCCATCCTTGGACGTCATTCCTACAACCAGTCAGGTTTTAAATAGAGCTTGATGCCCTGTAATATTTCTGCATAATCTTTAATAAGTGCATCATAAAACTTCATCTCTACAGTAAGGTAGCTAATCGGCAGGTTTATTGCCCGGGCGTAGGCCTGGACCATTTCATGCCCAGCTTTTATTATTTCCAGGGTAGTTTCCCCAAGAAGATTGGGATTGCTAACTATACCTGTAAAAGGTATGTGGGCTGCTCCCTCCAAAAGCTGTTTTAATTCCACTACACTCTCCAAATCCTGTGCAAATGGTCTGTAGGGGTTTAACACCAAATAAAACTCATGATCTCTATTTTTTATGTATCTGCTCAGATATCCCAGTACCAACGATCCCACTTCATCTCCAGCCAAGTCAATAATCATATCATTATCTCCGCGCAGAAGTCCGATAATCTCGGCAGGAATGCTGGGTACATCTCCAAAAGATAATTCTCCACCCGGCGCTACCACCCTGATGCCCATTTTCTCTAACCCAGAACGAATGTCTCGGGAAACAAAATATGGGTTTACCAGGTCAAGGTCTGCTAGTATCAGATTTGCTGATTCTTTACTTTTTTGCATGGCGTGGTTTAGTACCAGTTCTGATTTTCCACTGCCAAATCCACCTGCAAAAATTACAACATTAGCCAAGTTGAGCCCCTTTCCGAGCGGAATTTCTTATTGAGTAATGGTATAACAGAATTATATTAAAAGCAATATAAAGTTTATGAATTTGGACTAAAAGCCCAATTATGGGCCAGAGGGATTTTTTACCGTATCATAAAGTATAAGTTTTTTAAGGTTGATAGGTAAGAAAAACTCAGGCATCCGCTGTCGCCTAAAGGCTCGGCGTAAGCCGAGTTTTCTTATGGTTTTTTCCATAAAAAACCGGGTATCCTTTCAGATTCCCGGTGATTTCAATAACAATTATTAGGTTTTAACCCGATATTGCCCAACTGCCTTCTTACATCTTTTAAAAGCTTTGTTGGTCTACAAAAATATCGGTCAGCTGTGAGACTATGATATCAATATCACTTGCATTTATACCCACTAGTTCTAAAGCCTGCTCAGAGAGTGGATAGAGCATGCCATCAATCCCTATACCTATGCCCATGGATAGACATATGGCATCCGCTACATGAACCATAGCAGTTAAATTTTTGTTCACTTCGGCCTTTTCGGGATTATGGTGATAGGCAATGGCCTCCACCAATTCCGGGGGAAGATTCCATTTCTCAGCAATTTTCGAACCTACTATGGCATGATTGAAGCCTAATACTTCATTTTCTGCATCCATGAAAGGTATATTTTGCTCAGCTACCATTTGTACCACTTCATGATAACTTTCTTTGAGGGTGCTGTTTAGAATCACCTTACCGATATCATGTAATAATCCGGCAGTATACGCAACATCCACAAAACCAAATTTATTCTTTTTAGCTATATGCCGTGCCGCCATCGCCACACATTGCGAATGCCTCCACAGCTCACCGGGGGCCAAGGCATAACCTTCTATTTCCTGTCTAAGAATATCACTCACTGAAGCTGCCATAACAATACTTCGTACCGTTTTGAATCCCAGGAAAAGGGTAGCATCAGTTACCGTAGCAATCCTCCGCGGGAAACCATAGAAAGCAGAATTAGCCATTTTTAAAACCTTGGCAGTCATACCCTGATCTTGATTCAAGACTGCATTAATGTCTTGGGCAGTTGAATTAGGATCCTCAGTTAAATCCATTACTTTAAGTACAACATGCGGCAAAGCCGGCATGTCGTTTACTGCCTCGACAATCGACTCTAAAGTCACCTTCCCCATACTTACCCTCCTAAGCTACTTCCAGTTATTTATTTTCTTTAACAGATACTCTTTGTAACCCATCAATTCTTCACTAACTTTGAACAACAATCTTTCTATGTCATATTTAGTAAGAGTTAAATCGCTGGGTTCGAGCACCTCTATGGTTCTGAACTCCTCTTTCATGGAGAATTTAATGGCATCCTCAATACTGTCAGCATAGAAGGTAATTAATACTGGAGCATAAGCAACCATTTTTCCAGAGAATTCTTCATAAACGGCGTATATTTCCCCGCTCATATCTATATCCTCTATACGGACTCCCTGAGTAGGAACATTTCTAATTAAAGAAATCTTATTTTGCCGTACTTCCTCCGCCATTTGCTCCACGCTCTTGCCGCGTAGAAATTTGGTCGATTTACCGTGCCCCATATAATCGAGGCGAAGCTTGATTTTTATCCCATCCATGTTTAATCATCCCCAATTCAGCTTAAAATTTAGGCTGCAGGTAAATCCGCCAACCAGCTTATTATCGAGCTATTAAAAACCCTAACTTATATATCGACATAATTTGGGTTTACTTTATTTTTTGATAGATATTATATATATTTTACTACTCCCCTTTTTCCCGCCCAGACTGTTTAGCAGCAGAATTCCTTAGTTCTTCTATCTCCTTCATGCTCAAATGACGATACTGCCCCTCCTTTAGTCCATTTAAAGACAAAAAGGCCAGTCCCGTCCGTTTTAACTCCAAAACCGGATGTCCAATCGCAGCACACATGCGTTTAACCTGTCTCTTTCGGCCCTCATGAATAATAACTCTAATTAAGCTTTTACTATCTTCCTGTCTTAATAAAATAACATCAGCAGGTGCAGTAAGACCATCATCCAGAATCACACCGGAACGCATAGGCTGTAAATCCTGATCTAAAACTCTTCCCTTCACCCAGGCTTCATAGGTCTTATCAATTTTGTAGCGGGGATGGATCATAAGATTAGTAAATTCCCCGTCATTGCTTAATATTATAAGGCCTGACGTATCAAAATCTAATCGGCCAACCGGATAGATTCGCTCGTCCAGGTCCGTAACCAGGTCTAAAATCGTAGGGCGGCCCTGGGGATCATGCGCAGTGCAAATATATCCCGGAGGCTTGTGGAGAAGCAAGTAAACGGCTGTCTTACTATTAATTATAACTTTTCCGTTGAGTTCAATCCGATCAACATCGGGATCAACCTGAGTTCCTAACGCAGTAACAGTAGTTCCGTTTATCTTTACTTGTCCAGTTCCCACCAGTTCTTCACATTGGCGGCGGGATGCCACACCACTATGGGCCAAATATTTTGCTATCCTCAATTTGGATCCTTCCTTATCATCAGCAGCTAAGTCAAGAAATTATTAGAACAGCAATGGCCAATCGTCCTAACAAACTGAAAATTTGACTAAAATGCATATTCTACATATAAGTACGTTTATCCTCTATGTTTCGTTAACATTAGTATAGGTAGAAATACTCGTCACTAAACCATAATCTTGTTCCGCTAAAGCACCCTACGGATACGTAAGCCGAGTTTTGTTTACTTCATTAGTATACATGGTCTTTTATTTATTTGGGGTATTTGTTTTGGTATTTTGAATAGGTAGGTCGCATTTAAAGGTATAATAAACGCAGTTACTTATTTTGCGGATTATTGACGCATAGACCAACATATCTGGTATCATTGATAGCAAAGATTCTATTCCCAACTCATTAATTAACGTAAACACGATTAGTTTTATGATACTACAGTAAATATTGTTCTATATTGGAGGATGAAATGGATAAACAAGCTATTGATAAAGCCAAAATAGAATCGGCTTTCAAGCAGATTCTCGAAGCCATTGGGGAGGATCCAGAACGGGAAGGGGTTAAAAATACCCCTGCTCGTGTAGCTCGAATGTATGAAGAATTGTTTTGGGGCATGAATGTTGACCCGCGTGAATTTTTAGACGTTTCTTTTACTGAATTCCATGATGAACTGGTCCTGGTAAAAGATATCCCCATTTACTCCATGTGCGAGCACCATTTTCTCCCCTTTTACGGGGTTGCGCACATTGCCTATATCCCCAAGGGAGGAAAAGTTGTAGGCATCAGCAAGTTAGCCAGGGTAGCTGAAGCTTATGCGCGCCGACCCCAATTGCAGGAACGGCTTACTTCTCAGATAGCCGATTGTATTTATGATACCTTAAAGCCTATGGGTGTTGGAGTAGTTATTCAGGCGGAGCACATGTGTATGACTATGCGCGGAATTAAAAAACCTGGATCTATAACCGTAACTTCAGCAGTTAGAGGAATATTTGAAACACGCTCCCAAACTCGAGCCGAACTTTTCTCGCTTATTCTGAAATAGTCAAGGCTACCTGATAAAAGAACAATTGACGCGGATGTAATATAATCAACGCGGCTCATATAACCATATTCAGAGCCACGTTAATCCTAATAATCTTCGTAATCCGCATCTAACAGATAAAGAACGTCTATGAATTCTGCTAGAGATTCATAGACGCTTTTTTATAGTTATTTATTTTTTAGTTATACAGATTAGAAAAGCCCTAATATCTGACCATCAGCTAATATGTCTATCTTTTCTGCAGCCGGGGTTTTGCCCAGACCTGGCATGGTCATTATAGCACCGGTTAAGGCAACTATGAAACCAGCGCCTGCTGACAACCTGACTTCACGTATAGTCATATTGAAGCCAGTGGGACGACCTTTTGCATTGGGGTCATCACTAAGTGAATATTGAGTTTTAGCCATGCATATTGGTAATTGACCATAACCCAGTTTTTCAAATCTAGCGATCATATTGTCAGCTTCCTTGCTGTAATTCACGCCATCAGCACCATAAATCTTCTTGCAGATGGTTTCAATCTTGGTTTTAATAGGAAGATCCAATTCATAAAGGAAATTAAAGCTGCTGGTTTTTTCGGCTGCAGCCATCACTTTGCGGGCCAGCTCTTCACCGCCTTTACCACCTTCAGCCCACACCTGAGAAACTGCCAGTTCTGCTCCCAGGGCAGCACATTTCTTCTTAACTAAATCTATTTCTTCCTGGGTATCACCCGGGAATTCGTTCAGCGCTACGACTACGGGAGGACCAAAATAATTTAGATTCTCTAGTTGTTTTTCCAGATTGGCGACTCCTTTTTCCAGAGCTTCCATATTAACTTCAGAAAGTTGCTCTTTAGCAACTCCACCGTGATTTTTTAAGGCCCGGATAGTAGCTACCAGGACTATTGCATCAGGTTTAAGTCCTGCATACCGACACTTCAGGTTTAAGAATTTTTCGGCCCCCAGGTCAGCACCAAATCCGGCTTCCGTAATTACGTATTCGCCCAGTTTCAATGCCATCTGGGTAGCCATCACACTATTGCAGCCATGAGCTATATTAGCAAAAGGACCACCATGTATAAATGCCGGTGTATTTTCCAGGGTCTGAACCAGATTGGGCTTTATGGCGTCTTTCATTAAAAGAGTCATAGACCCGGCGGCTTTCAAATCATCTGCGGTTACCGGTTTACCATCATAGGTATAGGCTACTACAATGCGTTTAAATCTTTCTTTCAAGTCCATCAAGTCACTGGCCAGACAAAGTGCTGCCATGACTTCTGAGGCTACAGTAATATCGAAGCCTGATTCACGGGGTATACCATCCGCTTTTCCGCCTAAACCCAAAACTATGTTGCGCAGGGCTCTTTCATTCAGATCCATAACCCGGCGTAAAACTACCTGGCGGGGATCGATATTCAGAGCATTGCCCTGATGAATATGGTTGTCCAGCATGGCAGCCAATAGATTATGGGCCGTGGTTACAGCATGAATATCACCAGTAAAATGCAGGTTGATGTCTTCCATGGGTACTACCTGAGCAAAGCCACCCCCGGCTGCACCGCCTTTGACCCCAAAACTTGGCCCCAGGGAAGGTTCACGCAAGGCAATTATAGCTTTTGTGCCTAAACGATTTAGAGCCATTCCCAGTCCCACGGTCGTAGTAGTTTTTCCTTCACCAGCTGGAGTCGGATTAATAGCCGTCACCAGTACCAATTTACCAGATGGCTTATGCTTAATTCTTTCCCAAGTTTCCAGAGATACTTTCGCTTTATACTTGCCATATAGTTCAATGTCATCATCACCAAGTCCCAGGTACTGGGCCAACTCTGTAATAGGCTTCATAGTCGCGCTTTGGGCAATTTCAATATCGCTTTTCATAATTATATTCTCCTCTCAATGGTTACCTAACTAATATAATTGTTTTGTTTAAGAATAGCTTTAGATCTATCACAATCCTGGTTTGAAACCAGGATAACCGGACCCGTACAACCCATTCCACTGCTGGCAAAGATTTGCTCTTTCCAGAGGACTTTTACCGCCTCATCTAATTCCAATATATCTATACCCGCAATCTGGGTATCAACTACCTTTTCAGGAGGTGGAAGTATTTCATCAATACCAATTTTTTTATCAGCCGGCAAGCTTATATCCATTTTCCATCCAGCTTGCTCGGCCTGCTTAATTTCTTTGGCACTTATGCGGTTCAGCTGGCCCCTTACCATGGCTGCGCAGTATTCTATGGCACCCGTCACCACCGGGGTTCCAGATGCCCGGGAAATAATACATATTAGTGGTTCAAAATTCTGACCAACCCCTGGTCCATAACCATAACCAACCGTTTCATAATTACCGCCACTATTAAAGGAACTGAAAAGTTTCATTAGGATATTGCCGGTCAGAGTGTCGGTTACCAGTACATCCACAGCGCCCATAATAATATCGTTGCCCCTTAGTACCTGTCCCCCATCTTCCCGTAATGACTGTCCCCAGCTAAAGCTATAGCCTTGGTTACGCATAAGATTCAGATGCCGCTCCACCTGCCTGGCAGCATCAACATTCAGGATACCCAGCTTGGGGTCCTGCACACCGTCAGCCTTAGCTACTGCCAGACCATAAACTGCATTTTTCACCATAGCCTGGGCTCTATTAGTATCGCTGGTTCCGGTCGAAGTAGAAATGTACATGGTCTTTCCCCGCGCCGGAGTAATAACTTTTCCCACCGTCGCAACGCCGATAGGAAAAGGATAATGCATGGTCACGACTCCATCAATTTCCCTTTTCTCCAGGAGATACTCTAATTGATGATGAACTTCGTCATCATTCGTGGATTTATAAACAGTAAATTCGTCGGAATCATTATACTCTCCAATTATAACCACGTCCAGTCCTGGATCCTTTTCTTTAGCAATTTTTGCTCCCAGAATAAGATCACTAAGGGCTACTTCAGTGCCCACCGTAGTTAAACCGATAGTCACTGGCTTCAGCAGCTCTCCCCGTACGGCCTTAGCCATATCATCCATTGTTTCGCTTACTATTATCTTTGATGAGATGGTCATAGCCTCACCTCCCGGCCAGATTATCGGCAACTTCTTGCATGGCATCAGCGACCATATCTTTTAACTCTTCTTTTATTTCCTCAGTCCCAGCATAATCCTGATTCCCTTGGAATGTACCTGGATTTTTCTCAATAATAAAGCTAATGCCATCGAATAAATCCGTCATTCTGCCCAGAAACAGGCTGCCTTTTCCTATTAGCATAGCTCGCTGCATATCTCCCTTTTGAATAGCTTCCCGAACATATCCAATAATCGGCACCCCGGAAGGAATGTGCCCCTGGGTTGGAGCAAATCCAGTCACCCCGTGCTTTTTGCAAAAATCTAGCAGTTGGCTTTTCTCTATCTCTCCACGTTTTACCGCCATTGCTGCGATCATTTTATAATTGGCCAACGGTACATCCCCTGCTCCGGCTGGTACTGTAATCTCAGGATTTTGTAGTTCGGGGGCATAAACATCAACTCCGCTCAGGAGTATATTATTTTTCTCTAGAGGATCTACTACGATGGCTTGAATTACTGCCTGTGGGGCTGAACCTGAGCCGATTTTGTGCTTGCCAATAATATCAGTTCTAATAATGGGATTAATACCATCGTTGGCGGATACCAACACTGCATACCCCCCCACCATATCTTCCAGAACCGGGCTGCCTTTGGCAATATGATCGCGGCTGTTCATACCCAGTTTGGCAGTAGATCCGCCTGCCAATACCACAACATTACTGAATATGCCGGCCTGTACCAATGCCGCAGCATTAACCAGACCATGCGCTGGACCTGCACAAAATCCACGCATATCTATGCCGGTGGCATTTATTAAGCCGCATTTTTCTCCTATGGCTTTGGCCAAATTTCCTCCTCCACGTTGGTTCATATCGCCAATAGCTTCTTCTGAGGTTTCAATAATATAATCGATATCTGCAGGGTTTATATTATTAATGAGCAGCAATTTTTTCAGAGCGAGAACAGCTGAAGCCTTGCTTACCAGATTTTCGAACACCACATGGGCACTAAGATTAGGGTCACTTTCATGAGCTTCACGTATACAGCCCACCAAAATCGAGTCCCAATACAGTCCTTCAGCTTTATGAGCCTCTACCAGGCGTTGAATTTCTGTTAGTTCCAGGCTTTTATCAAAAAGAGTGAGCTGCTGCTCACTAAACATATTCTTGGCTTGAAGTTTTTCTTTTACCTTAGGAGAAAAATCGCTGCTTAGTTCAACCAAATTAAAGCTGTCCACAATTTTTAGTAGACCATAGAATTCATTTTCTTCTAATATTTCTCCATATTTACCGTTGACTTTATTGGCTACCAGATGCTCATACCACGGTTTTTCTATATTATCAAGTTCAGCCGGAGTCATATTCCCTATATATACCTGGTTAGGAGCATAACTAACCGCTTCGTCAAACGTTCTGCTGTGTTTGGGGACTGACTTCAAGTAGTCTGAATCAGGATTTTTTTCCCTTTCCAGAGTTAGGGTTGTACCATGTTCCAGCATAATATTGCTAGCGTGAATCAGTATATATGAAGCCGCTTTAATTACTGGAAAGTTCAATTCTCATAACCTCCTTTAGCATTAAAAAGTGAAGAGAATTAGACACAGATCTAAGAATACTTGAAGAACCAGAAGCGCACTTGATAAGCTAACAAGTCAATAACCCTTGTCTAAAATTAGTTGGGTGGACGGTGCGTCTAATTTCTCTTCATCCTGTTATATTAAAAAACGGTTTGTTCGTGTACCTCGGTGGAAAGTGCAGTTAAGGCCTTTTCTACTATTTTTCGGCGTAGGCCAAACTCTTCATCGGCAGTTAAGCTAGGATTTCCCAATGGGTGAGGTATGGCTACCGCCGGGTCAATTCGATTCGCACCTACCGTTAAGGAAATCGGAACAACCGTACAGATATGCACCACGGGAACATTAACTACTTCTTCTAATTCCTTTACCATCGTTGCACCGCAACGAGTACAGGTGCCTCAGGTGGAAGTCAGAATAATGGCATCGATATTTTGTTCTTTCAGTTCCAGGCCAATGGCATGGGCGTATTTTTTAGAATTGGCTACCGATGTTCCATTTCCTACAGTGCTGTAAAAGATATTGTGCAGACTGCCTATTATGCTTTCCTTTTCTAACTGTCTGAGTACATCAACGGGTAGTACCCGATCTGCATCTTCATTGGCGTATACAGGATCATAACCACCATGAGCAGTTTCATAGGTCTGCGCGGTAAGATCATTTACTCCGGTGAGATCATAACGTCCAAACTTAGAAGCACTGGATGATTCAATGCGATCAGGATTTCCCTTGGGAACAATACCCCCCGAAGTTACCAGGGCTATTTTAGCCTTAGAAATATCCTTAACCGCTGGCCGGGGATCTACCCTATCAAACACCGGCATGGGATATTCAGTTTTAAAGGATTCACCTTTAAGTTTTTTAAGCAACATATCGATAGCTCGAGCTGATCCGCGTTTTTCATAAAAGATATTCTTTCTGATGCCTTTGGCCAAGTAGCCTTCCTCATCAGCCAGACCGATAGCTTCAGCTTTGGCCAGTTTGGAAGCTAATCTGGCCATCACTGGCAGGGCTTTTCTCATCTGGGCAGCTGAATTGCCCGTCTGAACAATATAAACCTTTTTTCTGAACATATCTGCGCCCGGGTTCTCTTCATACATACCGGTTAAGACTGGTATTTTCAGTTTTTCACTTACAGCCGCACATACGGCTCCACAGGCAACACCATACCTACCAGCGTTAAAGGCTGGTCCAGCAACTAGTAACTGGGGATTAAACTTGGCAATCTGTTCAATTACTTCGTCGGTAGCCTTGTCTAGATTTTCATTGAAATAGGTATCTCCACATATAACCGTTCCAACGATTTCTAAACCAGCATCCAGCTCTTTCTGCAAGGCAGTTCCTGGACCCACTGGCCCTTCCTGGCTAAATGGCTGAATATCTGCTTTTTCTTCGCCACCGATCTGACCAAAAAATTGGTTTAAATAGTGAACTACCCGGATATCTGCCATACTTAAGCTCCTTTACTATTAAAAATTGACTGGTACTAATGACGAATGTTTTTCATCTCGCTAATAATCTCATCCATATCGAGTACCATTTCCATCATACTGATTTGATCTTCATAAGTGGTCGGATCGATTAGATCCTTTAACTCAAAAATGTGATAAACGGGCAAACCCAGTTCAACATTGGTCAGGGGACCAGCGAAAGTGGGATCTCCGGATATAACCGTTTCGGCGGTAAGCCCAGCAGATTCCGCTTCACCACCACCTAAAATGACTACCACTTTTTCCTTGCCATACTTCTCAGCGGTTTCTTTTATACGCGCTTGATTGGCCATGTCCATGGCCCCGGCAGCAGTTCAAACAAAGCACTCCGTACTGGTGAACATAACCTCTCCACCTACTGTTTTCATGCATTCCACTATCGCCGGACCGGGTATACCATCTCGATCACCTAAAATACATAATTTTTTATCGGCAAAAAAACCTTTATCCATCTTTATCTTCCTTTCCTGTTTCAATCCAGCAAAAAGCCCTATACGGCGATCCCGCCCAGTTTATTGAAGCCAAGTTCATTAGTAGCTCCGGTAATCGCCTGTAATTCAACTTCTATCGAACCATCATTTCTCAGTGAACCGTCATATCCACCGGCAATTGTATTCACTGTATCTACATAACCGATAACCTTGTTCATTTGGGGCAGCACTATTACCTCGTTAGCATTGCCGCCACTAACCACCGCATCGGCTGACTTATGTCCGTCGGCCAGAGATTGAGAAGCTCCATCCCGACCGGCATATTCATCAGTGACCAATACCGTTCTAATACCTTCAGCTTCAATTTTTCGGCAGTTCATAATCAGATCGGCATCAGGGTTACCAAAGCCTTCTTCGGAAATTATTACCCCATCCACACCCAAAGATTTAACCAACTTGGTACAGAAATTAGAACTACGCTCTTTATCCAGCAGGGTTACATTTTCATTGGTAACCACAACTCCTATAAAATTCAGATCTATGCCATGCCTGGCATACAAATCAAATACTACCGGATTATTCAGATGATGGTAGGTGGTATTTTTATCACAGGCCGATACACAGTTACCACTGATAATGGCTCCATCCATGATCTCGGTAGGATAAAGGAAGGTGGGCAGTATTTTCTTAACATCCACCCCGTAAAGATAGGTATCATGCATCAGTCCCTGAGTCTGCAGCATATAAACATAAGCTACTTTAGGAAGATCGGGATATTCCTGCAATTGTTCAGCAATAGGTTTGGTTTCAAATTTCAGCACCTCATCAGCATCGACATTTTTGGCTGCTTCAGCAATATAATGAGCCGATTTAAGACCCACCTGGCGTACTGCATCCTCATGTTCATGCTGCTTCAGGCCTTCAATCTTGTCGCATATGACTACCAGATTAATGGTTTTGGAAAAGGGCGTGTAGTCGGCTCCCGTACCTGACATATCAATTATGCCTTCCTGGAAACCCACAATTTTCCCTACTGTTAATACCGTCATGCCTTTAAGGACATTGGTTCGGCCCTCTCCCACTACTTTGGCATCATCAAAAATTCCGGGAAATACCGTACCCCTGCCTGATGCCTTCACTCGTGGCTCGATTACATCTTTTACTGGACAAATCCGCACCGAGTCTCCGGGACGGACGATATCCAGGTCGATAGTCTGCAGACGCTCATCCTTCAGAAGATCTAATAATTCTTGCTTATTAACATACACGATGCCGTTTTTTACCTCTGTTTGGGATGCAAACTGTACATCTTTAACGTGAATATTTCCCAATTCCAACTGCAAGCTTATCCCTCCTTTACTGCATGTGTTTCTTTATTTTTTCTTCAACATCTTCCGGCATTATCTCCTGACCGGAAAGCTCATCCACTTTTACACCATTCTGATAAAAAATTATGGCTGGTAATCCCAGCACCTTCTCCCCAATAGCGAGTCGGCGATTACCCGCAGTATTTACGGAACAGAACTTCATCTTATCGCCATATTTTTTAGCCAATTCTTCAACGTAAGGCATAAGCTCAAGACACCTTTCGCATTTTGGCCCCCACCAGTCCACCATTACTACCCCCTGAGCCTGACGAATCTCCTTATCAAAATTATCTTTGTTAAGTTCAATCACCTTAATTCAACTCCTTATTTTATTCCACTTAGTTTGCTCAGATTTTCTTCGTTGATAACATAAATATTGTCAATTAACTCTCCATCATTAAAGAGCTGAACCATGGGTAAACGATTCAGATCGATATTATAACGTCTTTCCACCAGTTCGTTACGAGTAGCATCTACTTTAACCAGGGATAGCTTTTCATTGCGCTGGCTAACAAACTGGTCTACCAGCCCTATCTTCTCAGTACCATTCATATCAGTTGGGTCGTAATAGGCAACCAGGACAGGTTTTTCAGACTTTATTACTTCTGAATACCACAATTCAGTTTCGTGTACGTATTTTTCAGCAGCCACAGCTGCTATGGCCCCATCGGCGGCAGCGGTTACCACCTGACGCAAATATTTCTCGCGAACATCCCCGGCTGAAAATACTCCTTCTATATTGGTGGCCATTTTTTCATCTGTGAGAACATAACCATGTTTATTAAGTTCGACTCGACCTTGTAATAAATCAGATTTGGGAATAGTTCCTATGAAAATAAAAACTCCATTAGTTGCATAATCAGTTTCTTCCCCGGTTTTAATATTTTTCAGAGTTACTGTTTCCACCAGCTCAGATCCATTGATGCTTTTGACGGTGCTGTTCCAGATCCATTTCAGTTTGGGATTTCGCAAAGCCCTCTCTGCCGACACCCGATTGGCATCAACTTTACCTTCCTCATGAATTACTATTACAGTTACATTTTCAGCAAATTTTGTTAAATACTCAGCTTCTTCAATGGCTGCGTCACCACTGCCTACTACTACCACGTCCAGTTCTTCAAAAAGATCAGCATCACAGGTAGCGCAATAGCTTACTCCTTTACCTCTCAGCTTACCCTCACCATTTACATTCAGTAGGCGTGGTTCAGCCCCTAGGGCATATATTATGGAACGAGCTTGATAAGTTTCCTTTTTTCCTATTACCTGTTTTGGTGATTCTTCTAACCGTAAGTCCACAATGGTATCCTTAATTAATTCGGCCCCAAAAGCCACAGCATGATCTGCCATTGCCTGAGTTAAAGCTGGCCCGGTGGTCCCCGGGCCAAAACCCGGATAGTTTTCTAAATCCTCAGTGGTGGCGGCCTGTCCACCCGGTCTGCCCTTTTCAATAATGGCAGTTTTCATCCGGGCTCTAGCACCATACATTCCGGCAGCAAGACCGGCTGGTCCTCCTCCCAGCACTATCAAGTCATAGATCTCCACTATAATCACCTACCCTCATTTAATGAATTTATGGATGTAAGCAGCAAATCAAAGTCTAACAATTGATAATCATTAGATATTTCAGCAGGTATTGGATATAAGGGCCTATCGTTAAGCATATCCTCGGTCATACTAAGGCAGGAGTTCAGTACCTTTAAGGATTGTTGATCAACCGGCCTCGTTTTTCTGCTCATAAGAATTGATTTAAATGGGTTCTGGTTAGGTTTGACACTACCATTTAAGGGATGCGATAAGAGTTCATGTCCTGATGCCGCCATGGAAAACGCTCTGGATATTACTTCTCGTGGATTACCTGTGAACATTGATATCTCAATCTCATCTAATTCCGCTACCAATGAATTATTGCTAATAACCAATAAATCATTTTTAATCAATTAGCAGACCTCCAGACATTTGCAGACGGTGATAAATCTCTTATCTGCAAATAATTGCTATTTGTTTGAGCTTTCTCTTTTTAAATTATTGTTTGGCTAATAGAAAGGTTTTATTCGTTGGGCTTTTGGAAATAGAACTATGCCAAAATTGCAGTTGATTATTTAATAAATAACTAAATAATCCTCCTAAAAGTCAGCTTTCAAGAGGATCATAACTATTTTCTAGATTGAGAATTTATCATTGAATTCTCTTACTTTGAAGTTCTAACTAATATCTCACGACTAATGTTCATGTTAGGCGTCTGAACGAAAATTACGCAGAATTGTTATCGTATCATTTCTTACTCCCATAATGTTTTGTCATAATTATTGCATATTGCTATATTGTGTAATAAAATTTATTTACGTCCTTTTGTGTTAATTTTTGTAAAGGTTGGCTTTATTAGTGTTCACATAGTAATCGTTTAGTTGTAATGAATTGGAGGAATGAGAATGGACAAACCCTGGCTTAAGGATTTCGAAGATGATTTAGCTAAATGGCGTCCTCGCTGGGAATCTCTGTATGACGAGGCAGTACCCCGGCATTTTGATTATCCTGAAACCCCCCTAAAGGATTATTTCAATAAATGGGCGGAGAAGCATCCTGAAAAGCCATATTTGATAATCAATGATATGCAATTGAGTTATGGATTGTGTAACAGCTTGGCTCGACGCCTGGCTAATGCACTTTTGAATATGGGGGTAAAAAAAGGCGATCGGGTAGCTATAATGGCTCCTAATGTGCCTCAGTATGTCATTTCCTTACAGGCCCTGTTTAAAATTGGAGCTATTGAAGTTCCGGCCAATGTCCTGTATACCATACCCGAACTTGATTTCCAATTTAAAGATAGCGGCACAGAAACAGTTATTGTCATGGCAGCTTTTGCGGACAAGGCTATTAAAATTATGCAGGACCCTGCCTCTCCGGTAAAAAGAGTAATTGCTTTTCAGATTACAGGTTTGACGGTCGAGTTAGAGAATGATCCCCAGATCTTTGATTATAATGAAATTATCAGTGCTGCTGAGGACAAGGAACCAGACATTCTGGTAACTGGCTCCGATATTGCCAAACTCCAATATACTGGCGGGACAACCGGTGTCCCCAAAGGTTGTGTTTTAACCAACAAAATGCTGCTATCCCAGGCCATTAGAACCACTACCTGGTGTACGGCTGGATTCACTCTGGTACCTATGGAGGAATTGAAAACCCTGGCTGCCATCCCCCTTAACCACATTTACGGTTACAATGGCAATATAAATGCCTGTCTCTTCGCCGGTGGCACCATTGTACTGGTTGCCCAGCCTACCCCGGATAATTTGCTGGATGCTATAAATAAACATGAACCCAACATTTGGGCAGCCGTACCAGCTATGATTATCGGACTCAACAGTCATCCCGATATCGGCACCTCCAAGGTTTCTTCAATCAAAGGCATATTCAGCGGTTCAGCCCCGCTGGCCGTGGATACTCTACAGGAATTCGAGCGCTTGTCGGGAGGTAGAATACTGGAGGGTTATGGTCTTTCTGAGACCGTTAACATCATTACTGTTAACCCGGTATTTACTCTGCGCAAATACGGTAGCTGCGGTATGGTATGGCCGGACACTGATCTGGTGGTGGTAGATATTGATACCGGTACCAAAGTCATGCCCCGCGGAGAACTAGGTGAACTGATAGCCAGAGGTCCTCAGGTGATGGAGGAATACTGGAATAACCCCACCGAAACTAGTATTGTTGTCCGTGATGGCTGGCTTTATACCGGGGATATCGTCAGGATGGATGAAGATGGCTTCATTTTCATAGTTGACCGAAAAAAAGATATGATTATTGCCAGCGGCTTTAATGTTTATCCTCGGGATGTAGATGAGGTAGTTTTTGCCCACCCCAAAGTGATGGAGGCCTGTACTATTGGCGTTCCTGACCCCAAAAGGGGAGAAACAGTTAAAGTATTCGTCGTTCCCAAGTCCGGCGAAAGCATTACTGAAGAAGAAATTATTGAACATTGCCGCCAGCAGCTGGCTCCTTACAAAGTCCCCAAACTCTTGGAATTCATCGACGCAATTCCCAGAACCTCAGTAGGAAAACCCGATCGCAAAGCCCTGCAGGCAATGGAAGAAGCCAACCTGGCCGGGTAAAAAATAATAACCAGAGTATATAAACGGGATGGTTTTTGTATCTGTGTAAAAACAAGAACCATCCCGTTCTTTTGTCACAAACCATCCTTAATCGGGCTTTTTGGCTCTTACGAACGCACTGACGATAGCGCCATTGAGTTGTTCTTTTTCAGCATCGGAAAGGCTGGCCAATAGATTTACCATCTTATCATCGCCAAGGTCATATTCCCGGGTTATCTCTACTTCGATGTCCTCAAATCCAGCGGCAGCGAGTTTATCCTGGTATTCATGATCAAGCAGAGCCCCGGCTACACATCCTGCCCAGGCCAGCATATCCTGTTGAACTTTTTCAGGCAGGTATTTTCTTAAGACAATATCTGCTACTGCAAACCTTCCCCCTGGCTTTAAGACACGCAAGGCTTCGCGCAGAACCTTGTCCTTATCACCAGAAAGGTTAATTACGCAGTTGGAAATAATGACATCGACCGTGTT
Organism: uncultured Syntrophomonas sp.; assembly: GCA_964510795.1. Taxonomy (GTDB): domain Bacteria; phylum Bacillota; class Syntrophomonadia; order Syntrophomonadales; family Syntrophomonadaceae; genus Syntrophomonas_B. Next base: position 25,894 of record CAZEDT010000033.1, on the reverse strand, counting down.
ATCCGGAAGGGGAATTTCTTCGATATGCCCCTTCAGAAACTCAGCATTGATGACCCCTGCTTTTTCCTGGTTGGAACGGGCAACTGCCAGCATTTCATCAGTCATATCCAAGCCGTATGCTTTTCCATTCGGGCCGACTCTTTTGGCAGAAAGCAATACATCCAAACCAGCCCCACTGCCTAGATCCAGTACTACCTCACCGGGATTTAAGGCTGCCAGCGCAGTCGGATTTCCACAGCCAAAAGAGGTCGCAATTAGGTCAGGGTCCAGGCCTTCCAAATCTTTGCTGAAATATAGGTTACCGGTAATCACATCGGTTGCATTACTTAAACTCGTACTGCAGCAGCCATTTAAGTTTATGCTGCCCCCTCCACAGCATCCCCCCACTTTACTGGTAATTGCCTCAGCGTATTTTAGTTTCACAACATCGCGGATATCTTCCATGGTATCTACGCCTCCTTATATCAATAAATTTTGATGTATCAGCTCAAAAAAATACTATAGTTTAAAATCCACCTCCAATTGCTTGATATAATTTTTGAGAACCTCGGTATTGAGAAAATAGTACTTCCATTTACCTTCCGGAACTTCACGAACCAGGCCAGCCTCAACCAATTCCTTCATGTGATATGATACCCTGGATTGAATCATCCCGAAGGCAGCCATGATCTCACAATTGCATACTCCCTCGGAAGGCATAGAACAGCATGCTGGCTCTTGATAGGTTTGGTTGACCAGCATTAGCAATATTTTATGACGAATTGGGTCCCCTAATACTTTGGAAATTTTAATCGTATCTAGCATAGGTTAATTATATCAAAATAAATTGATGTGATCAATTTAATAGCTTACCGGCACCTTTGACTGTTGGAAGAAGGGCAAAGCACAACACTATTAACAGACCCTTAGCCAATAGAAATGAGTTTAACAAAATGAGCCCAATTGACATAATTACACCTATCACAAGATATGGAATAATCGTCCAACACAACAGTAACTTCCATACCATCATAATAGGCATCGCCGATCTCATCTATAAGTTCTTGGGCACTCGAGTTCAGATCGTAAGTCATATGATAATTCTTGCTGTAATTGTATATATCCTTGGCTACTTTATCCTCATAGTCTGGCACTACTTCAAAAATATATGATTCTTCTTCATAACAATCATTTTTAGAAACTTTAAGTTTCACTTTAAACTGTCCATCAAATGTAACAATTTTTGCGAAGCCTTCATCTTCGATATCACGTACTTTTAACCCCGCTACCTGATCACCTACTTTAAGAAGCGAGGGATGAAACACGTTGGTGATATTTTTTTTATATATATCAGGAAGTAAAGCACAATAAGATAATTCATTTTTCAAAAAGCTTAATTCCTTATGGTAAGATGCATTAACATATGATGATTCCGCTAGTAAGGTATTTTTTTTCAGCACTTGATCTCTTGCGCCTTTTAAAGATATATTTTGGGCTTCTATATTCTGAATCTGTTTGGCCAGCTTTTGATTTTTCTCCATTAAAATGCCATTTTCTTTTATTAGCGCATCATTTTCCACTTGTATTGCACTTATTTTTTCAGCTAAGATACTAACTCTTTCCTGTATTTCTTCAGTTTTTTCCGGTATATTACTGGTTTCACTGTTTGTTTTACAGCCTACCAACATAACCAAAAAAACAATCAGCAGCAATACCAAAATTCTTTTGTTCATCCCCTACAATCCCCTCTATACAGTTGCCTTGATTACAGGGTACCAAGGCCATAGGTCTGGCTTGATAATCAGGCCAAACAATTAAACCTGAAAAAAGAATTAGGCCAGCTAAGCTAGCAATAATTAATCTTTTCATCTATCTACACCCTCTATTACTAAAATAAGTTTTCTTGCTTCAGTTCCACACTTCGGTATTGCTTCATCAACCTACTCGATTTATTCTTCGGAACTGCCCCAGTGCTTGGGGCGAATGAGTGCCGCAGGTAACTTTGTGCTAGTATCCCCCTTCGCTGCGTTGATTTGGGCTTGGGTGAGAAAGATACTTTTGGTAAGATCGGCCCCTTTGAGGTTAGCATCTCGGAAATCAGCCCCAATGAAATCTGTTCCACTCAGATCGGTTCCGCTAAGATCAGCAGCAATAAGATAGGCGCTTCTCAAATTTGCTCCTCTAAGATCAATTTTTCTGAGGTCTACACCAATAAGATCAGCTCCACGGCGGAAGGTCTTCTGACGCCTGGAATCAGCCTTCTGTCCGCGGCGAGCTTCGGCTCGCACAAGTTCACTGGTCTTTAGGAGCAGCGTATTTACATCTGCTCGGTGTACTGCCACGTCCAGTTCCATGAGAGAGTCGGGGGTAAGGTGAGTAAGTCGTTCAGTTTCGTCGAGCATGGATCTGAGTGCACCATGGATAGAACGGGCTGGTTGTAACGTCAGCGCTTCGGTAAGATACCAGAGTAACTCATGGAGTTGCCGCATGATTAAAAATACCTCGAACATTTGCTTGGCAGAGTCCGGGGCCTTGCGCCAGTCATGTCCACTGAAGCTGATTTGGGCAACCTTTTGCCCCGCGCCAAAACAGTCAAAGCCAAGGCAACCTTTAAGGCCCAGTTCGCTGAGGCTTTTGTGAACACAACAGCGGAAGTCGGGTTGCAGGTTGATGCAAGGCTGACTTGCGGCTTTGTCGGTTGGAAAGCCTTCCGAAGCTGAAAAGTACAGTGCGACACAACACAGCCCGAAACATTTTTCGCAGTCAGCTTGCAGATTGCGGCGACTTTTATCAGGGCAAGGCAATGAATTTTCATAATTCTCGGGCAATATCTGGTTCCCCTTATTTTCATATGGATTCATATTAATTTCGTCCAGCTTTCTCAAAATATATAAATTAATCAATATCGCCCATAAGGTTTAACATAATGACGTAAAAATAGGTATCATCCTCTAAGACTAGTGTTATTCGAGGGTGGCTATGAGTATAGTATACCAGCTCTCGCTATAACAAAATCCCAGTGAGGTTGCCCCTTATTATCAGCTTCCCTTTATTATAATGGTAAGTTGCTTTATCTAACGTATTGTCGCTCCAAAAGGTATAAGTCCAAGTTTAGCAAATTTAAAATGCTGAAGGCCAAACGGTATACCTACAATTGTTATACAAAAAAATAAACCTATACCAAGATGAGCTATGGCAAATTCCCATCCAAAAAAGATGATCCAGATGATATTAAAAATCAATCCTCCTGCTCCAAAATCACCAATTTCTATTTCTTTTCCAAAAGGCCACAATACAAATTTTGCAATCTTAAAACATTGAACCCCAAATGGTATGCCAATAACTGTTATACACAAAATCAGTCCTGCTAAAAACCATACAATAGAGGCGATAATCCCACCAAATAATAGCCAAATGATGTTGCCAATAAAATTCATTCTCTTCCCTCATTTCCAATTCAATACACTTTCTTAAAAATGTATCATTTTACTCAATGAACATAGCATTTCACTGAGTCACATGCATGTATACTTCTGTATTAATGTGGAATATCCTCCCTATTAGCTATGTCTGAGTATATGTAAGATGGTATTCATCAAGTTGAAGTTATTGTAGGGGCAATGCAGGAATTAAAACTTAAATGTCAAATATTACCAAATTATATAGACGGAAACCACATGATGGGAGATAAAACATGTCTAAATATTTTAAACCTAACCTGAGCAAGCTTGATTATCCGAATCATTCTTTTGATTATCAAAGTGACAAGATCAGTGCTCTTTCAGAAACATTTGAGCAATCTAATCAACCTATTTTAGAGGTGCTCAAGGCTTCCGAAGCGAGATATCGGTTAATTGAAGAAACTATCTATGACTTAATTGCTACATTTGATCCAGAAAGCTATAAATTTATTTATTTAAGTCCTTCTCACTCCAGGCTTTTTGGCTATGAGGATGAAGAAGCACGCAATAGCAATTGCTTTGATTATATTCATCCAGATGATAAGGATTATGTTAAAAAAATATTTGAAGACGGTATTAAACAGGGGTATGGAACTGCGCAATATCGGGTTCAAAAAAAAGATGGAAGCTTCATCTGGGTTGACGCCAATGCCAGATTAATTAACGATTTCCAGGGACGTGCCGAAGTACTTCTGGTGAATCGTGACATTACGTATAAAAAATTGACGGAGGAGGCGCTTAAAGCTTCTGAAGAAAGGTATCGCCTTATTGTTAATAACGTCTATGATCTCATTTCTATAATAGATGCAGATAAACATAGTGCTGTATTTATAAATCCCGCTCTAGAGAAAATGCTGGGGTATTCCTTCTCGGATTATAGTCTGTTAACTGTTTTTGACTTGGTTCATCCTGAAGATAAAGAGACAGTCAAGATGGCATTGAAGCAAGGTTTGAAAAGAGGAGAAAACACCCTCTGTTACAGGTATAGAAAAAAAGACGGAACTTATATCTGGTTGGAGACACATGGCAAGGTAATGGAATCAGATAAAACCAAATGGCTTTTTACCAGTCGTGACATTAATAAGCGAAAACTGGCTGAGGAGGCATTACGAGAACAGGAACAGAAACTGCATATGATAACAGACAACATGCTGGATGGAATTGTCTTCTTTAATGCGGAAAAGAAAATCGAATATGCAGGACCTTCATTTCATAAGATTCTTGGATATCAATCACTGGAGATCCATGGAAAGGATATAAATCTTAGTGGCGTTCATCCCGATGACCATGAAATAATACAAGATTTTGTGAATAATTTTCAGAAGAAGGAGTCTATCTATATTCAATGTCAGGTACTCCATGCCCAGGGTCATTATATCTGGCTCGAAGCTGTGGGCAAGTCCATTACCAATGATGAAACCTTTGCGGGGTGGGTATTCGGAATCCGCGATATCAGTGCCAGAAAAAGGGCTGAAGAAGAATTACAAAGACAGTTGGAATATCGAGACTATTTGATGGATAACATGAATGAAAGCTATTATACCTATGACCAGAACTTAAATTTCACCTTTATTAACAAAAAGGCTTGCGAGACCTTGGGGTTCTCAATTGAAGAACTTTTAGGAAAGTCCATACTTATTTTCATCAATGAAGAAGATCAGGAAATGGTTAAAGCTAACGCCTTGAGGCGTCTGCGTGAAGGCAATACAGATACTTACGAACACCGAGCGATAAGCAAAGATGGACGTGATCTGCTGCTGCGCATAAGAGTTGCTCCCATTTTGGAGGACGGAAAAATAACTGGTGGGCAGATCGTGGCTGAGGATATTACTCAATCCCAAACAATTGAAAAGGAGATGGTACGGCTGGCCCAGCTCCATACGGTGGGAGAAATAGCAGCAGGTATCGGGCATGAAATTAGAAATCCCATGACCACAGTCAGGGGGTTTCTGCAAATCCTGGCTCAAGACCCAGATGTCAAGCATTACCACCAGTCATTCGATTTAATGATGGAAGAGCTGGATCGTGCCAATTCAATCATTAGCGAGTTCCTTTCTTTGGCTAAGGACAAAATCGCAGATTTCCGCCGTCATAATTTAAACGAGATTATAACCAGTATCTTCCCCTTGCTTCAGGCTGATGCCATGGTTGCTGATAAATTAATACAATTGGAATTAGAAGAAATTCCGGAATTATGGTTAGACGATAAGGAAATCCGCCAGCTCATTATTAACCTGGTACGCAATGGGCTGGAAGCCATGGAACACGGTGGAAGTATATATATACAAACCAAAAAGAAGCGCAACGCAGTGATTCTAACCGTAAAGGACCAGGGCAAGGGAATCGAGGAAAGTGCCAAGGATAAATTGGGCACTCCCTTTTTCACCACCAAGGAGAATGGGACTGGACTGGGACTGGCTATATGCTATAGTATTATACGCCGACATAATGCCACGATTAGGATTGAAAGTGATAAAACCGGAACCTCATTTAGAATTAGGTTTAAAGTCCCCAAGAACTCATAATATGGATGCCTGGAAGCTCACGACAATAACCAGCCCCTATCTCATTGCCAGTAATCAAAATTGACGTTTCATTTTGTTTGATGGAACTCCAATTTAGCATCCTATTTTTCCATTTTTGTATCTCTATGATATTGCCTTCCGGGTCTCGGGAATATGCCAAGCCGATGCCTTCGTATTCCTTTTTGATTATTTCTCCAAGGATAACGCGAACTATGAATTGATATTTTCGAATACCCAGTATGCTCATTCTACAACTTAAATTTTAATATCGAAACGCTCATTTGATACTATCTTGTTTTCATGCTTGGCAGCATTATATGTACTATCAAAGATTCTGTTAAATTCATTTTTCTTTCCCATTTCCGCCGGTGTCATGGTAAATGTCCAACCTCCAAGTCCTTGATTGGACGATAATACAATATTTCCGCCTACTCTAACATCATAATCATAACCTCCTCTTGAATTATAAATTGGTGTAATAGAACCACCACAAGAGAGAGGATATGGCTTACCGTTTTTTAGAGGGCTGACAAAGCCATCTTTTATATTTAAATATTCAACTAAAGTCTTTTCGCCTTCGCTGTATTCTTTATTTTGCTTTTGACTTCTTATCGTTTGAACGGCTTCTTTATATAAAGTTATTCTATCCGGTGAAACAGAAGCAAGATATTGTGCAGATAACCTTGCTTCTTGATAATTTACAGATGCAAAATCTTTATCTGTTACAGCTTCGGCACGCTTTGCGGCAAGATCTTTGATTTGTTTGATTAATTCATCTTTTGATGGGGACTGCATACCTTTATGGGGAATTAGCTCCCAATTAGGAGCGTTAATTGCACCGTAATTATCAAAGTTAATGGATTGTATTTTATTTGAACCTGATATTGAAGTACTCATAATTAACCTCTTTCTCAAAAATCATTAGGAATAGTAAATATGGATAATGCGAAAACTGGATATATGTGCTGATATGAACCGCCGTAATTATCCTTGTCAGATTTCCTTTTTTCTCTATGAGCAAACAAAGTGTCATACTTTCACAGCTTTTTTACATACCAAAATTTGAACGCATGACAACCTCATATTCACCCTGGGCATTCATGGCATATGTCAGGTAAAAGCCATGTTCCCACTCACTTTTTTTTACTCCTATTTCATAAACCCCATCGGAGTTTAAATCTGCTAAAGTGAATAAATCAATTCTTATACAATAATCGGGTCCCCCCATAAGTTCCATATTGTTATCCTTACCTGCTTTGAAAACACCTTTGTATGGGCGTTGGTCACAGTAAAGCGTCTGGATACTGCCATCGTCATCCTGATAAAATATAACATTGAACACTCCAAGTTGATCCGTCTTACCGTTGCCACAAAGAAGAGGATATCCTAATTCTGACTGGGGAGCGTCTGCAAACATCAAATACTCATCGTTTCCGTCATTATCAAAATCGCCAAGAATGCAGTCAGTAAAATTTGGAATGGTGTTCTCCATATTATTTTTTTTAAACAAACTAGTCAGTAATTGTGTCGCCTCGGCGGTAGGTTCAACACCAAAAGCCAGCTTCCTTGGAAAAAGATTAACGCCTTTGTTTGTGACAAATCTATAGCTGGAATATTGCCTTTCCCATTTATCACCAAAGACAAATTCAGTGTTAAAACTATAATTCGGTATTTTAAGTTTGGAAAGCTTATCGCCCAGCTTTACAGGCAGGTCAAAAATCCGGTATGCTGTATTACTGTCGCCCTTAAACTGGTAAAGCTCGCCATACTCTGCGAATTGTCGGGGAGCATCCTTAACTTCAAAGCTACCTAGACCAAAAGCCTCCTCGGTTAACCAGATGATCTGCTTTGATACACCGGCCAGTTTGTTATTCTCATAGACATAGTAGAATTCTTGATTAAGCAGGTCTTTGGCGTAGAAGCTCGTAATGCCTCCAGTCTCTGTTTCATCATCACTGATAGCACATAGACTGTGCCAACCGTTGTTGTCGTAGCTGCCTAACAGAGAACCGTTTATGAAAAAGTACTGCGGCAGAGTGCCTCTTGGCGTCGTTTTTTTGTTATCAATTGTGGAAGTGTCTGACTTTCCATCCTGCCGTATATCAGAAACGGGACTCGAACAGCCAGCCAGCGCTATGACCATAGTAAGGCAAACCAGTAATAACATAATTTTATTATTAATTTCACATACAACCCAAGGATATTTTCTTTGGATGTTAGCCATTCTTGTGGTAAATACTGTTCTAGTTGGAACTTCACATTCAAATGTGATAACTGTTTCAGTAATATAAGGAGCATCAATTTGTAAAACTGAAGCGCTATCATTTTCTGTTGCATGTCTAATTTTCTTATATTGAAACATTTAAGAACCTCACAAATAGATTTTCAATTTATGAATGAATTGGTTCGGAATAATTTACTAATGTTCATTATAACTTATCCTTCGGATGTTACATTAATTAACATTCTATGCAGAACTGAATATGGATAATGTGAACTTGAATTGTATATTTAAAGTATCTAGTTGCTCAATTTGCAAAGATATTATCTTCCAGCCACTTTCTAAAATAATGCAGTTGTTCGTCAGTATGGAAATAATGCTCACCATGTTCCAACACTTGTAACTTGCAATGGTATCTTTTCGCAAAATCAGAAGCCACAACAAACTCTGTAATATTGTCATCTGAACCATATAGAATCGCAGTCGGCTTATCCCAATTGTCAATAGGATGTGTTTTTACATAAAAGTAATAATCCCAATAGAGTTTCTGTCCGATTGGCGTTTCAATCTCATTCTCCAATTTTAATCTATCCTCGCTTACATTAAAGCATGACATCATATTGCTTATGATGCGTTCCATGTTTAACACCGGAGACAGAAACAGGCATTGTTCGAGTGGCAAATCTTTATATGCAAGTAAACTGAAATACGCACCCATACTGCAAGCAAATAGGCTTATATTACTTGAAACAGTTTGTGCATACCCCATAATAACAGTAAGGTCACTAACACAGTTTTGAACATTGCAAGCATAATCGCCACCTATACGATCTCCATGTTCAGGCAAATCAAAGCTGAGTACTTGATATCCTCCGTCAATTGCTCCTTCTGCGAAAATCACCATTACATCATCACCCTTACTGGACATGTTGCCGTGAACAGCTATAAATAGTTTATCTGATGGCTCACCCCACAGAATTGCAGGAATACCATCAATCTTCAAATTAATTCTTATCATTATTTCTTCCTCTTCGATAAATATAAATTATTTCGCCATCGTCTATCCTGGTTCAATCATCTTAAGGTGATTGGAATTGAATACGTCCTTCAAATGCAAGCCTAGAATATGATATATTCCGAAAGGGAACGCCGAGAACGGTTCTCTTTTGGCATAATGTCAACCGAATCAACCTTAACTGTGGAATCAGTAGGCAAGCACAGGTTTTTCAACCAATGCTATTCTTCGATTATCACAATCAATTTCCGCCTCAACACCATTGGGAAAAATGCAAATAGGTGAAGTATGACTGCAATTCACATTATAAATAATAGGTAGTTCCCTTCTCCCCGCCTCTTCACCAATCACCTTTGTATAAACTTCTTTATATTCTTCATAGAATTGCTCGTCTAATGGTTTCCCAACGATTATCCCATTTAGCTTGTGAATAATCCCCTGAGCCACAAGATTACGCAGAAAGTATTTTACATCATCTGGGGTAGGATAATCCTCCGCGGTTTCCAAAAACAACAATTTCCCTTTCCATTCGTCTAACGCCGGCCATATTTCCGTACCAATCATCATACAGAACACACCCAGGCAGCCACCCAAAAGAACTCCCCTTACAATGCCATGGCCTTGTAATACTTCGAATCCTTTTTGATCTTTTACCATTGCTCTGCAAATTTGATTATTATCCGGATTGCTCCAATCAAGGAGTTCAGAAGTCCAGTATTCACTTGGCAATATTTCAATTCGATCTGTCGGTGCAAACAAAGTTCTCTTGACAGCATTAATAGTATAATCATGCATCTGAACATTCTCGGCAAACTCCACCATAACACACGGGCCTTGGAACGAAACCAAGCCAGCCTTGTACATCATAAAATGATTGATGGTCGTATCTGAGTAGCCCATAAATATTTTTGGGTTATTCCGTATAACATCATAGTCAATATAGGGCAGAAGCCGAATCGTATCGTCGCCGCCAATCATACAAATAATGGCCTTAATGCTTTTGTCCCGAAACGCCTCTAGCAAATCACTTGCCCGTGCTTCCGGATGTTCATCAAGAAATTTTGATCCCTTTAATGCATTAGGCATGGTTACAACATTCAGCCCAAATATTGATTCCAAACGCTTTTTCCCGGTCTCATATCGATGAAAAAATATGGGTTCCCCACCCATGCCCGATGATAAGGACACAATCGCAACCTTGTCCCCACGTTTTAATGCACTTGGTTTAATCACGTCATTTCCTCCGCAGTCAATACGCTTGTTTTCAGGGAACGCCAGATACTGTCCTCATGATGAATCAATTGTGCGCATTATATGGATAACGCGCACTTGAATTGTTATTTACAAATATCCAGCACGATCATTTTGCTCCGTTGGTACCGTATTTCATCGGACAAATTGTCCTGCATTTGTTGCAGTTCACCGTATCGAATCCTCTTGCGTTGGTGCCATATGTATTTGTCCTGCATGATTTTTGATTTACCGGGCTGCTATCCAGTGCACCAACAGGGCAATTGTTGATACATAGGCTGCAGTCCTCAATACAAATATTATTCGCAGGCGGGTCGGAGGCCAAATCCAGATCGATAAGCAACGCACCCAATATGAGCATATTTCCATATTTGCTGTTTAAAAGCAAGGTGTTCTTACCGAGCGTTCCCAAGCCGGCTGCTACCGCCGCATGCTTCATGGAAATAAGACCACGGCCGTGCATCTTTTCAGCATCCCAGTAATCATACGGACCATCAGAAGGAAGCGGGACAGCAAATCCGCCATAGTGTTCTTCTATATGCTTCGCAGTGTGAAATGCAATCGTATCCAATTCGTTACATGTTTTGTAATTGAAATGTCCATATATGAGTTTCAGTTCTAATTCCGCAAGGCCTCTCGGAAGTGCAATTCCAAAAACAATAACAGATTTGCATTTTGCAAAAATATCTGTCGGACGAAATCCTTCCGGAGCGTCGGCAAGGTCCTTAGCAGCCGCAAAGCCGCAAACATCTGCACCAAATCCTATTACCTTTGACGTTATAGCATTTTTCATACTTTATCACTCCCTAATTTAGGTTATATGGATTATGCGAAGATGAAGTCCAGTTATTTACTTCTGGCCTTTTGGCTATGCTTTTACGCTCAACATCATATAATTAGAATACTATAATGATATATAGGCATTTGCCTTGTCTTATCTTTCAGGATAATGTGGATACTTTTCGCAACATAGGGAATATTATTAATGATTTTATCTATACCCATATTACGATAATCTTCGTCATCAATGCTAGCTTTACCCCTCAACATGGGATGCTTCAAAACTGTAATACCACCTGTCACCACGTTTCTTACATGACCATCCACCTTTAGCGTAACCAGCAGGCTCCACATTACACTTCAAACCAGTCCATGAACAACAGTCACTATCCAGTTTATATTATTGCCCCACATTTCGTATCAAAGGATATAATGTTCGCTTACATGTGTCATTCAAATATAACTCCAAATTGGAGACTGGAAATGGCTTGCCGTGGCCCGGATAGATAGCTTGGGGATTCAACTTGATGATCTTCTCCCATGACTTGCAGAAATCACCCATATTTTCTATCCATATCGTAACCCGTTCACTGCTTGGAAATCCATTCATGGCCGCGTCCCCGCAAAACAACATGCCGTCGTCGGTCAGCAGCGAAATGGAGCAGGAGGTATGCCCCGGCGTTTCAACGATGTGCGCGCCGAGGACTGATTCAAGTGTTATGCGTGTGTCAGGGCGAACAAGCAGAAGCCGGTTTTTTAACTCCTCCGGGAACGGCGGAAACCTGTGCTCGTCCTTACCGAAGTGTTTCATCAACTTGCAAAAGACTAGCGCTGTCCTGCTTGAACAACCGCCGTCAAAGCAATTCTGCCCACGGAACAGCGCATTGATGCCGTTTTCGTGCATGATAACCTCTGCGTTGGAGCTATATAAAACGTCAGCAAGGAATCCCGCGTGGTCATCGTGGGCATGTGTGAGGAATATGTAATCTATTTCATGGAGCGATAACCCATGCTTTCTTAACCGCTTATGAAACGCATCAAATTGTTCCGAATAGCCGGTGTCAACTAGAATGGTTTTGTAGTTTGATCTGAGAAGATAAGTATTTACGACGCGGTTTCCGAAGTTTATGATATCAGTCATCTGAGCAATAACCCCCACTTTTTCTGACGGTGCTTGTAAAATAACAAAGCACATTTGAATGCCACACAATTACAGTAAAATTCCGATTTCAGCATTGTTATATTCATATATATTTCTGTATATAATTGGGATATCCTTCCTAACCACCCAGATATACAGCCTGTGGAGCTATGTCTGGGTGAGCATATTGTCCTTTTCAACATGAAAAGAACAATATATTTGATTCTGTGGAATTAACAGTAAATATTCGTGGAATTGCCAATTCACAAGAGTTGTGCAGCAATGGACTATAAATACTCCAGGAAAGCAAACACCCCACAAGTATCTCTACCTGTGAGGCTCTTTCTTTCCTTCAGCTTAGTTGCAGTCTTACGATTTAACCTGCCATAAACACCGTCCCCTGGGCAGGCTTTAACTCGTCATTTTCTCCAACAACCAGCTGCCGTTTTCTTTTATCATTTTTAAGTTAATGGTTATATCCTTGGTTCCAGATGGTAATTCATTTTTTGCATAGATTTTTATTACGGCTGAGTCTTTTTGGATGTTGCTGATTTCATATCGGTATTGGTTCCAGTTTACATAGTATCCAACTCCGGCATCTTTGCTTATGTCTTTGTATAATTTGCCATTCTTGTTAATGTAAATACCGTTACGGTATTTGTGGAGCAAAAAATCGGCTTCTTTTTTTACATAAGTGTTCTGTACGTATTGCTCCAGTTCGTCGTAACTGATAAATTTTTCAGTAACCGGAAATATGGTTTCACTTCCGGTACCATCAGCGGGAATATCGGTTTTTAGAGTTGATAAGCCAAATATTTCAAAATAGGCTTCCTGATTGCGGTCTATAAGCTGATTGGCGGTACAGTATAAATCTCTTTCCTGTTCCTTCACTGGCAGGGCTGAAATTTTCAGATTCGTTTTAAACTGGTCATAAGGCAGCTCGAACTCTGGATAACCTCCCGCATAGGGAAGCAGGGTGTATAATTGGTAATAGAAGAGCAAGGAGTTTTCTTTAAGCAGGAAGTCCTCATCAGAATAGAATTCACGCAGGTCATTTTGGTATGTATCTTTCCACATAAACTCGTCAGTACCCTCGGTGGTTTTTATTTTCTCCATCACGGTGGAGTATACCTTTTCCAGGGCTTCTTCTTTACTGCCTCCCAGAACCTCTCTAAGTACCAGCTTTTTGCCGGTCTTAAGATCAAAGTTATCGGACTGGCGGAATGAGTTAGGATGTGCCCCACCCGTGTTTAAATATTGCAGGTTAAGTATTGAAAGCAGGTTGTTGGCGTTGTAGTAGACTTGAAAATCTCGTTCGTACATGTGGGAACGAAATTCGTAATCTCCGGATGTGGTCATTTTTTTGTCATCCCGCGCATTTTTCAGCCCCTCGGAAAGGACTTTGCTCTTAAAATGGTCAAATTGTTTCCGGTAGTATTTATTAATAGCATTAATCGAACTGTTATTTTGCGGATTTTTGATTTCCGGTATGATTATTTTGGCTTCCAACAATATGCTGCCATCTGCATCATCACGAAAGGTCTCCGTATAGACGTTGCGAATGACCTGCAGCGGGGGAGCGACAGATGCACTGCCATGGATTTGCTCCGGCTTGCTCACGGAATCTTCAGTTTTATCACAGCCGGTTATTGTAATAGAAATTAGCAGGATTAATATTAGGGATACAACGCAAATTAATTTTTTTCGCATATTTTCTAAGCCGTTATAAAAAAAATATAACGGCTTTCACAACCTCTCTTTTAATTCTTTATATTGCCATCTGGACTAAGGAGTTGTAATCACTTTAGTATTTAAGTTAAACATCTGAGTTCTTTGGTTTTATAAATGTTCTTGAGAACTTTTCCCGAGCTAATTGCTATAGAGAATGTATAAAACGCCAGCTTTCATTTCCAGGGGCAGGCAGACGGTATCAGTGAAGTCCATTTCCTCCAGACCTTCCTTTAACATAAGAGGTGCCTCTAATTTTAACACAGTATTTTTGCTGGACATATTCACAATGAATATACCATTAATGGTATTCAAACATTCTTTTAAAGCATCCTCGGCTAATTCGTCCATTGCACCCAGTTTTAATCCACTAAATCGATTGCTGAGATATAAAGCAAGATCATCGGAATCAATAGCTAGCATGGTTTTTATGACTCGCCCATTCCCTTTAATATCCTGGGCAACCAGATACTTAATATTCAGCCCATCGGCATTTATGGTCACACCAACCCTGGGCTCATCAAAGAAACGTATAGAACTTCTCACCATGAGAGAGAAATAGTCTTTGACCAGATCATCCTTATCCATCATGATCTCAGCAACGAAATCATCCATTTCCTGATGGCGGGAGTCGCCTGCTAATACTCCATATTTCAACCTAAATTGCTCTAAATGTTTTTCCAGGTCACTGTAGGACAAGTATTTATCTACCAGAACCTGGGTTAGTTTCACACCGTTATGTTCCTGAATCTTCAGCAGTTCTTCTATGTCATTTTCAGTCAAATAACCTTCACTGATGGCGATCTCGCCAAACTTTTTATCCATGGTCTTCTGTTTTTGGTTGACTTGTTCGGTCTGTTGCGCAGACATTAAACCCCTTTCCACTGCAATGGTCCCTAGTCTGACTCTAGTGGAAGCGGCTATTTCAAAAGCCTCTTTTAACTGTTCATTATCTAAAATTCCTTGGTTTTTTAAATGCAATAGAAATAATTGGGTGTTCATATTTCATTTCCTCCCTTGATTTCCTATTTAAAAACAGCATCCATAATTTTAATGATGCTCTCATTTTCCACCGGCTTCTGTATAAAGCCCTGGGCTCCCAGATCCAAGGCTTCCTTTATATTTTCGATTGTTCCGGTTGAGGATATCATATACACTGGTACTCGTCTCCCGGAGTTCATTAATTCTGCTAAAACTTCAAGACCAGATATTTCTGGCATAACGATATCCAGAAAAACCAGGTCTGGTTGCGTTTGATTATATACATATAATGCATCAGTTCCTCTGTTTACAGTAATCACTTCAATTGAATCCTTGTAACCAAGTATGAGATCTCTTAATGTCATGGTAATTAGACGCGAGTCATCACAAACCATTACTCTCTTATCCAAATTATTGCCTCCTTCAATTGAGCTATCATTTAAGACTTAAAATCAACTACAACTGCCAATTTTGTTTGGTATATTAACACATATTGGCTTACTGCACTTTCCATTTAAATTCCAACTTAGGATAATCATATTCATGTATACTTCTATACAAAAATGGAATATCCTGCCTTATTGCAGAAATATTGTTTATAGAGGTATGTCTGGGTGAATATATAGATAGCAGTCAACAGGATAAGGTTATCCTGTTGACTGGAATAGATAGGAAAGCTCATCACGGGGAAGAAAACAAAGATTATCAGAATCACAAAATAATGCCTGGGATTAGATCTTTCATGGCAGTGATACGGGCTTATTTAAAAAAGTAAATTGCAGATATAAATTGAAGCGATCAGGCCGGTAACATCAGCACTTAATCCAGTTATAATGGCGTATTTATACCGTTTAATTCCTACTGAGCCGAAATAGACTGTCAAAACGAAAAAGGTGGTATCGGTAGTTCCCTGCATTACAGATGCCATTCTGCCTATCAAGGAATCCGGCCCATATACTTTTATTAGTTCAGTAGCCAATCCCAGGGCACCGCTGCCCGAAAGCGGTCTCATTACTGCCAGAGGCAGGACTTCAGCCGGAGCACCTAAGCCCTGGATTAGTGGCATTATCGCTTTAATGAGATAATCCATGGCACCTGAAGCACGAAATACTGATATGGCTACCATCATCCCGACCAGGAAAGGGATAATTCTCACGGCGGTATAGAAGCCTTCTTCGGCCCCTTCTACAAAATTCTCATAAACAGGCAGCCGTTTGAGGAACCCGCAGAGGGGTACAACTAGTAACAGAAAGGGAATTGCCCAAACAGAAACCGTAGTCAAAATGGACATGAGCATTATTTTTTCCTCCCCCAGTGGCTGTAGGTTCTCAAGTAGTAGTCCAATAAGAGTGCCACCACCGTAGCACAAGTCGTGGCGAAGATGCAGGCCCCCACTATTTCAGTGGGGTTTGCCGAGGCAAAAGAAACTCTGACCCCAATGATAGTGGCTGGAATCAGGGTTATACAGGAGGTATTTAAGGCCAGGAAGGTACACATGGCGGCTGAGGCCTCATCACTATCATGGTTTAGGCTTTGCAATTCCTGCATGGCTTTCATTCCGAAAGGGGTAGCTGCGTTTCCCAGACCTAATACATTGGCACTTAAATTAAGTATAATGGCTCCCATAGCTGGATGCTGGGGCGGAACATCTGGAAATACTTTTACCATTACTGGTCGGAGCAACCAGGCTACGCCTTCTATCAGCCCAGCTTTTTCGGCTATTTTCATGATGCCCAGCCATAAGGCCATGACTCCAATTAAACTAAAGCAAACTTGCACAGCATCCTTGGCCGCACCCAGGGCCGCCTGGGTTACCACTTCAATATTTCCGTTCAAAGCCGCTACTATTATTCCCGAGGCTAATAGTAAGAGCCAGATCACATTCAACAAAGCGCTTCCCCCCGCCAATTACCCAGCTTGTTTTAAGAAAATCTATGTTAAAACGCAGAAAAATAGAACAGCCCAGCCTGTTGCTGAGCTGCTCACAAAAATGAATTGCCGTACCTTTTGGCTTAGTTCTCCTCAGAATTATGGGAGGGCCTTCTATCCCTTCTTTGCATCATACCTTCAAGCTTATCAATAAACTGGGGTGCTAAATCAACTACCCTTTCGGCCAGGCTATTACCATTTACTGAAAGTAGTCTGACATCATTCATTCTGACTACTAGAAACCCTATCGGCCTCACCGAAACACCTGCACCACTGCCGCCGCCAAAAGGAAGTTCGGGTTTTTTGGAGTCGTTGCTGAATTCATATTCCCCGCCACCGGCGGCAAAACCACAGGCTACCTGGGAGATAGGGATTATTACGGTACCATCGTTGGTTTCCACTGCATCGCCTACTACGGTATTAACATCAACCATTTCTTTAATGCTTTCCATGGCGGTTTTCATAAGTCCCTCAATTGGACGGCTGTTCGGTTGCCCTTGCTGTGATTCCATTAATCCACCACCTGACTTTCCAAACTAATATATAGATCCCTATGTAAATAATATGTACGATCCGCATTTTTAATATGCAGGTAAAATTGCTTAAGAATATTTTTTTTACAAAATCAGGTGTAACTGCCAATTCCAAATGCTCCAAACTGCTATAGCAACTTACTAATGCCACCAGCCAACCCTTTAGAGCCCAAAAATAGCCGGTATGTAAGGCTGTATACATAGCATCGCTGCCACCCACGGTAGTTCGCCACTGTAAATCTTTAACTATTGTAAAATTAGCAGCCAACTTAAGAACATGGGAATTAGCTCTCTCATAGTTGGAAATATGGTAACTTTGAGACAGCTTTCTAAATATTAATTTCAGACTAGCCAGGTTGAAGCCCAGCTTCACTCTTACTCTGCTATTAATCCGGTCTGCCAAAACTGCTTCCAGCAGGTTTAGTTTCGGATCACTATAGTCATAGCTTTGATGATATTTATAGAAGGGCAACTGGATATGCAAAATAATGCCTTGGGTGTGATCTTTTTCATATAATTCTATTTGCAGGTCAGCCTTTACATAGACTAATGATAAGAGGATTAAACATGCTAATATTGCAATAACTATATAGAATATCATCTATATTCTCCCGTTTTTCCATATAGTTCCCATAATGGCCAGGTATATGCACCCTATTTAGAGGTCTTCCTATCTATAATATTTTCAATAGCTAAAATAGCTTTAAACATCTCCTCATCAATAGCCAGGCTGGTCCTTCCCTGCCTGAAAGTCGGGCATTGTAAGTTATAGTCCAATATTTTTTTATCAATTTTCTGCAGATCCAACTTTCTTTGATAATAAAAAAGTTCTTTCTTATCCTGAAACATTTTCATCGCTTTGGAACCATGTTTATCATCCAGAAATATTTCTGTATAGCGCTGAAAATACTCCAATTGCTTCTCCAGGCGTTCCATATCGGCATCTATTTCCTTGCCTAATTCAATCCAGAAGGGGGCATAGTCGTTATCCTTGAGAATTTTAAAAGCCATTCTCAGTTCCTGAGGTTCAAAAGGATTTTCATATAAATCGAGGGGTTTGCCGGCTCCTTCCAGGTTATCAAAATCTCCCCGCGCTTGAGCTTTACGGATTTGTTCTTCTACCAAATCATGGGTACTGCTCATATAACGAGCCAATTTCCGGTCTTGCTGGGCCTTTATTTTAATTTCTTCCTCGATGTTACGATCACCCATCTATTCCACCTCCAGGAGCGGTAACTCTTCCAGACTGGATAAGCCAAAAATTTTAAGAAATTCATAGCTGGTACGATAAATTATGGGCTTACCGACTACCGCCTTGTGCCCGTCTTCCTTTATAATACCTTTTTCCAGCAGATTGCTGAGTATACGTTCAACTTTTACGCCTCGAATCTGCTCTATTTCGGCCCGGGTAACCGGTTGCTGATAGGCTATTATAGCCAGGGTTTCCAGCGCTGCCGGAGAAAGCTTTAAACGTTCCGGTTTGACCATGCGGGTTAAAAGTTCAGCATATTCAGGCTTGGTACCCATTATATATCCGCCATCCAGTGCTATAATCTGCAAGCCTCTTTTCTCCTGCTGATATTCGAACATTAACTCCCGCATAATTAGTTTAAAATCGGCGGCTGAAATATCCAATAGATCAAGCATTTCCTGGGTCCCCACCCGTTCGGCACTAACAAAGAGGATCGCTTCAATGGCCGCCTTAATATCGTCCCGCATTAACATTTAATCACCATCCTGATCTCGCCAAATCTTTGTTCCTGCATGGCTGTCACTTTATGTATACGAATCAATTCCAGTAAAGCTAGAAATGTAGCCAATATCTCTCTCCGACTCGAAGTGTGGTTATACAGCTCAAAGAAGGATATCGGCCGAGTGGCTAATTCAAGCCTCTGTTGAATCTCAGCCATTTTTTCACTAACATTAATATCCCCCTGGGGAATCTGGTAGGGGTCTGGCAACAAATGCTCTTCTATAAGCCTGAGATATGCCTTCTGCAAGGATTTAACACTGGCACTGATCTCCTTTTCAGGGTCAGGCAGATCTGCGCCCCCATGGCGGAAAAATATCCGCGGATAATCATCATTTAGCCTTGAGCCGAGCATTTGAGCCGCCTGTTTGAAGCGTTTGTATTCCAGGAGTTTATTTATTAGTTCCTCGCGGGGATCAAGGATTTCTTCATCCTTATCGGTATCATCTACCGGGCCGGGCAGGAGCATTTGTGATTTCAAGTTGAGCAGGTAGGAGGCCATTACCAGGAAGTCTCCCAGTTGATCCAGATCAATATTGCCGGTCGCCTGGATATAGTCCATATACTGATCGGTTATTAACGATATGGATATATCGTAAATATTCATCTCATTCTTTTCAATCAAATATAAGAGTAAATCGAGCGGTCCGTAGAATTGTTCCAGATTCACCATGTAATCCATAGAACCATACCCACCTCCTCTTAAAAAACTATCGCGTACAAAAAGGCATAGACCAGATTATATAAAGGCCAGATTATTTTTCCAGCCAGATTAGTAAATATAAGTAACAATAGAAGCAGAGGGCCGTATTGCTCCATCCTGTAAATAAACTGAGCCCCGGAATCAGGCAGTAACCCCGCCAGAATCTTGGAGCCATCAAGTGGAGGCACGGGGATTAAATTAAATGCCGCCAGTAATATATTTATCTGTACTAATGGCGCTATTATCTGGATCACATACGGCATATATGGACTGGTATCATTGCTTATAAGGCGCAGAATAATCAGTCCCAAGAATGCCAGAAGCATATTCATAACCGGACCAGCCAGCGAAACCAGCATCATACCTTTTTTTATACTAATGTTTTTAAAGTTATAGGGATTAACCTGAACTGGTTTAGCCCAGCCAAAATTAAATATCATTAGCATCAAAAAGCCCATCCAGTCTATATGCGGCAGTGGGTTAATGGTCAGGCGACCCTGATGGTAAGGGGTTGTATCACCCAGCCAATCTGCCACCTGACCATGCGCATATTCATGGAATGTAAGCGCAATAAGTATGGCGGGCAGGGCGATCAGCATTTCATATACGGACTGCATCAGGAGTACCTCCCTTCTTCCATCCATTTTCTAAGCATATTAATTTCATCCTGGTAGCTTATTACTTGTTCGTCCAATTTCAGATCATATAGTTCATCCAGCATTATTTTGAATGCCGGACCAGGTTTGAAGCCTAACTTTTTGAGATCATGCCCATTGCTTTCCAGCTCAATTCTTTCTTTTAGATCCAGATACTTAACCACTCTATTCCAGGAGTCCTCATCCTTGATACATAAAAGTAAATATATCAGAGTCTCATTAGCCACACGGCTTATCAATTTATTCAGCTCACTGGGACGCATATCTGCTTTTATTCTAATTTCTTCGGCTAAGGCCGGAACATTCATGGAATCCATAATACAGCCTTTGGCATAACGATCCAAGGGGTAGCGCTGCAGTTCTTCCTCTATTTGATCTGGTGACAAATTAGCAAAGAATATCACAATATATACCAGCCAGGCTTTGAATTTATGACTGTAGTATCGATCCTCCCACCACCCGATAACCATAGGAACCCTTTTAAGGGTATTCCAACTGATGGTTTCGACATTAACCTCCGGAAGAACGTATTGCCAAACCCCGGTTCCCTTAATTCTCTCCAGGGCCGGCACGGGGTCCTTTTCGCTCAATATGATAATTAACTCGCCCAATATCCTTTTATAAGATAACTTGCCCAGCATACGCCGGTCTATAGCATCGCGAGCAAAACGAAGCGTATCGGCCTCAATTGTAAACCGGTACCTCTGCTCGAAGCGAATAGCTCTTAGTATTCTGGTAGGATCTTCAACAAAGCTAAAATTATAGAGAATACGTATACAACCATTCATTAAATCTTTACGCCCGCCAAAACAATCTATCAAATCCCCAAAATGACCGGGATTCAGGCAAAGGGCCAGAGTATTGATGGTAAAGTCGCGGCGATACATATCTTCCTTAATAGATGACCTCTCGACCTTGGGGAGAGCTGCCGGAAACTCGTAATATTCAGTACGGGCAGTTGCTACATCTATTTTACTTCCATCTGGCAGGATTACTACCGCAGTACGAAAACGATCATGAATGCGAACTTTTCCACCCAATCGGTCAGCTAATTTAGCAGCCAGTTCTCGTCCGTCACCTTCCACCACCAGATCAAGATCGAAGTTAGGCACCTGTAAGAATAAATCCCGTACAAATCCGCCCACACAATATACTGTACTGTTTAATTCGTCGGCAATTTCTCCGGCTATCACCAGGTAATTAATCGTCTGAGCAGGCAGCCGTTTTTCCATCAGCACTGCACAATTCTCCAGTGATCCCTCCCCCAGGGAATATAGTATTTCATGATCCTCAGGAAAATCTTCTCCGTGCAGAGTCCTCAGAATATCAGTACGGGACACTATTCCAGCCAGCCTGCCGTCGTCTATTACCGGCAGACGCCCAATATCATTTTCCACCATCAATTTCTGAACATCACTGGCTGATGTTAAGGAAGATACTGATAATACATCCGTCGTCATAAATCCCTTGATAGGGGCATGGCCAAGTCCATGTATTCTGGCCTTATCCACATCTCGTCGGGATATTACTCCGATCATTTTATCTCCATCCACTACCGGCATGCCAGTATGTCCATACCGAAGCATTATCCCGCCTGCTTCCTCCATACTGATAGTCGGAGGCAGGGTCTTCACCGGGCTGGACATAATATCCCGAGCAGTTATTGATGGGTGGATTAAATCTTCGACGTTCTTAAGTATATTTTCTTTGACCGCATTGCAATCTTTTGTTTTCACTACTGCTGAAGCGGCCTTGTCATGACCTCTCCCTCCCATAGAGTGAAGAACTTGATTAATTTTTAAATTATTACTGCGGCTTCTTCCTACCACATTGACCTTGTTTTCCATTAGAGCTATTACAAAAACCACATCACAGTTCTCTACTTCAAACAAACGATGGGTAACCAGATCAAGGCCCGGTATGAACTCATTGCCATCATAAACCGCCAGTACTATGTCCAGATCAGCAATTTTATGATGGCTGGAGGTTTCCAACAGCTTCTGCAGAATCTGGCGTTGTTCCTCGGAAAAAGGCTTTTCCATAAAATTAGCCACTACTGCCAGGTTGGCTCCACAACTGAGTAAATGAGCCACCGCATAGACATCCCGGGCAGTTGTGCTGGAAAACAGCATATTTCCGGTATCATCATAGATTCCCAAAGCCAGAATGGTAGCATCAAAGGGACTGATATGAATGTTCTGGGCTATAATTTTCTCTACCAATATAGTAGTAGCTGCCCCGGTCGGATGGATCTCAACCAGGCTGCCTCGTAAATCATCATCAGCAATCGGGTGATGATCATAGACGTGTATATCGAGCTTATCATTGCTCAGCACAGATTTTAACTGGGCCAGCCGCTCTGCGCAGGCAGTATCAACTATCACCAATCTTTTTACTTGAGCCAGATTAACTTCTTTAGGTACTTTAATGAGCAGTGAATCCTTGTACAAAGCCATGAACTTTTTAACATTCTTATTAACCGTTCCAGAAAAAACACGTACCGCACCAGGATACAGTTTACCGGCTGCCACCATACTGGCCAGGCCATCAAAATCCAAAGCATTATGTGAGGTTATAATTTCCAAATTATATCTCCCTCTTCTAAGATTAACTGCATTATATCATACCCAAGTTTTAGATTGCACTCAGGTCCCTCGTGTGGGGACTGTATCATATCTTTCGACCAATTGAGGTTAGTTTAAATTGATCATTATTTTTAGTTGATTTTGTGAAAATAAGCACTTATAATTTTCACATTAAAGAGAGTTTTGTATAAGTAGATAATAACAGTATCCACTATAAAGATGTGTACGTTTTTCAATAGTACTGCCATACTATTATATTTTGCAATTTTTATTTCATAAGGAGGAAGTCGTAATGTATGAACAAATGGAAAAGTATACTGTAAAATCTATTCCCGGCAAAGGTCTGGAAGTTTTAGGACAATGGAAAGACGACATTCATGATATACGTACCCGTATGCTTATCGATTACTATACTTACACTATTATCGAAGCAGAAGTTACGGGATTAGCTACTCCTTTTGGAGAAGTCTGTCAAATTGGGTTGGATAATATGAGTAAGATGATAGGTGTACAAGTGGGACCAGGTTTTAACAGCATCGTAAAACAGAACCTGATGGGTAAAATGGGTTGTATACACCTGGGCGAAATGGTTATGAATTCATTTAAAGCTGGTTTACAGGCTGCATCCCGAATGATGCCTGATTGGGTAGAAGAAGATGATTATGCGAACCGTTGGTCTAATTGGGCAATACTATTCAAAGATAGTTGTATCTATTTTTCTCAAAAAGATGCTTTGAATGACCTGCAGCATAAAGTACAAAACGAAATTGCAGGAAATGGAACTGCGGCTGAATAGTGCTGTAATAAACTGTTTCCATAGAAACTAACTGGGAGGACTGACTCCAGTGTCTTCCTAGCACAGCGGGAGCGAACTCAAAAGTTCGCTCCCGCATCGTATTCATTTCAATATTTTATTGATTATTTTAGTGAATTGGAATGCGCTGTGAAATTAACTGCCAGGATTTTCTTCAGGTGTATCTTCGGAAGTACAATTGGCTTTAGCGGTTTTACTTTTCGACCCGGCCTTTTCACCCTTGAGGGCCAAAACTTCCTTTTCTAATTTTTTATTACGGTTCATAAGCTCTCTTAATTTCTTGCCGGTCTTAAGAGCCCTGATACTATCCATTAAAAAAGTAATCATCGCTCCTCCCACAGCAGCAATAAGTGCTACCAGGGCTAGTGAGATTTTTGAAGAATGCCAGTTTATAAAATGTACAGCTACCGGAGTATCATTTTGAAAAACAAACACAGCAATAGCTGCCATAAAAAGTAATGCACCCAGCAGATATGCGGGCATAATCCCAATCCCCTTCCTATTTTAATTAATATTTTCTTGTAGGTGTGTCTTGAACTGCTTCTACTGTCTATTTTACGAATTATCCCAATACAATGGAAGTCTTTAATTGGCAATTATTTTTTCAGGTGCTTATTGCCATTTTTGTAAAGGTCATATATAATAATTGAAAGTATTTATAATTGTTAGGTCAGGTCGTTGGACCAGGCTCACAATGAGCAGCGGAATACCGCGGGACTTCAGTATATTGGAGTCTCGCTTTTTTTGTATATAAAAATAAATCAATATGGGGGTAATTGATTTGGTTGTGGTAAAATTTTTTCGGGAATTATTGGCTGATGAAAAACAAAAGATAGCTGCCCTGTCAATACTATCCAACTCCATACTAGTGTTACTAAAACTATTTGCTGGAATACTAACGAATTCAGTTAGTATTATTTCTGAAGCCATTCATTCTGGATTAGATTTGGTTGCAGCAGTTATTGCCTTTATCGCTGTCAAGATATCCAGTCGTCCTCCGGATCAAGAGCATCGTTATGGCCACGGCAAGTTCGAAAATATTTCAGGTACCATTGAAGCTCTATTGATTTTCATTGCGGCTATATGGATTATCATTGAGGCGTATAAAAAAATCATTTATGGCGCTGAGGTTGAAACGGTCGGCATTGGGATTGCAGTTATGGCATTTGCTTCCGTGGCCAACTGGATAATATCTGGACTGCTGATGAAAACTGCTAAAAAAACTGATTCTATTGCTCTAGAGGCAGATGCCCTGCACCTGCGTACCGATGTATACACCTCAGTGGGGGTTATGGTCGGTCTGCTGGTCCTATCTATAACCAAAATTCAGCTCCTGGACCCCTTGATTGCCATGGCTGTAGCCGTTTTAATTATTAAAGCTGCCTATGACCTAACAATCAAGGCCGTAATACCATTACTGGATGTCGCCCTGCCTCCTGAAGAAGAGGCTGAAATACAAAAAGCCCTGGCTCTGATTAGCTCTGAAGGAATAGTAGGCTTTCATCAGCTCAGAACCCGAAAGGCAGGAGCTGAACGTTATGTAGATATGCATCTGGTAGTACCCCGGGATCTTACTATCGCCCAGGTTCATGAATTATGTGACCGGGTCGAAAAGGAAATAGAAGATCGTTTGCCCTATGTACATGTATTAGTCCATGCCGAACCCTGTGAAGATGAGGATTGTGCCTTGTGCCAGGAGTGCAAACTTCGCAACCAAACTAGCCAATAATATTAGAAAACTCGGCGTAGGCAGCTACCTTAAAAGCGACCAGTGGCGACAGCGGTCTCTCCTTGCCATCCTTGGCACCGCGACACTAGTCCATCCTTGGACGTCGGCTGCCT
>CAZEDT010000032.1:0-43259 GCA_964510795.1 uncultured Syntrophomonas sp. | reverse complement strand
ACTCAGGCATCCGCTGTCGCCTAAAGGCTCGGCGTAAGCCGAGTTTTCTTAATCCAGTTTAAGTGTCAAGGGATGAACAAAGGAACCGTCCCCCTGTTCACTTTTAATCTTCGCTGCAAAATGTTTCACGTGAAACATTTTGTATTAAATATCGGGAGGGGCGATCTACTTGGTTTATTCAGGAGTTGGTCAGGTGAATTTGGACCAGGAGGTTGTCACCGTCTGTTATATGATATGAAGTCTTACCATCAACATCAAGGTAATCATATTTGATGATCGTATGTAATTCATTAATCCAATAACCATTATCTCCCAATGTGAGGAGCACTTGTTCATCCAGGCTCATGGCTAGGTTTTTCTTTTCTAATAACCCTTGGTGGACTAATGTCTTATTTCCGCAAGTATTAAATACTTGCATACTTCCATGCGCGGCCATAATAATATCTCCCACCAGCTCGGTCAAATTACTAACTATACTTTCTTCCATAAATACAACACTCTCTTTCAAGAAATTACATATCAAGGCAATAAATTGATGACGAATAATGAGCGATTTAATCAAATAACGGTGAATATTGGAATGTATAAGTAATTCAAATCATTATTATAACAAAATACGGCATCTTGTATAGTCCCCAAATAGTAATATTTTTTTTAGGACCTAGTTTAGTAAGTATGACGTTTTGTTTCAGTGGCTTTGGTCCATTTTAGGATGTTTAATGTGGACTAATAACCAATAATCCTTTTACAGAAGTACCTCGTTCTACCCGGCTAGACCTTTATTGTGGAGTGAAGATTGATTAATTGTGTAGCTGTTAGAAAACAATTTTGCTATTATATTGGGAATGAGGTATTTAGGATTTATATCGAAATACTACTAAAAATGTTTGGGGAGATGTATTAACTATGATAATGGACGAATATACTCAAAAGAATGCGGAAATATTCGAAAATCTACCCTATCATAAGTTTATCGGCCTAAAGGTTGTTGACGCCCGCCAGGGATATGGTGAACTACGGGTTCCGGTTCAGGAAGAGATAATTAATTCGAATGGGGTAGTTCATGGCGGGATTTATTACACCATATGTGATTTGGCTGCTGCCTCGGCTCTGTGGACGATGGTGAACGAGGACAACATTTTTGTGACCAGCGATATTAATATATCAGTAGTATCATCTACCAATAAAGGAGAGTTGACAGTTAAAGCCCAGGTTCTAAAAATGGGGAAGAGACTGGCATTTTTGGAAGCGAGGGTAACTGCTGAGGATGATGAGCTGATCGCGGTGGCCCGTATTACTAAGACAATTTTACCAAAAAAGAAATAATTCAAGCCATCGAGTGAGTATATATTCTCAAATCTGTGTAATTAAAGAGGAAATTAGACCTGATATGATGAACTTATATTTAGTTGGGAAACCTGTTTTATTAGATTTTGAATAAAAAGGAGATTTCTGATGAAAACGTTTGTGCTTACAGGTCCGACTGCCTCTGGGGTAACTTCCCTGAGTGAATATATGCTTCTGAAAGATGGAGATATGCTTGCCCCTTTGGTATCTTTTACGACCAGAAAAAAACTTCCTCAGGAAGTATATGGCCGAGAATACTTTTTTATTAGCAATGAACAGTATCTTCAGTTGAAGGTCGAGGGAAAAATAGTCCAGGAGTTTCATTACCTCGATAATCATTATGGACTTACTCGGGGTGAGCTAAGTAAATTCGAGCAATCGCGTAAAAATGGCTTAGCTACCCTGGGCATGCCTGGAATTAGAGCCCTTAAAAGCTTCCTGGGTCACCATAAAGTTGTTAGCATTTTTGTTTATCGTGATTTAGGTGCAATTAAAGAGGAGATTATACAGCGCAATATTCCTGAAGCTGAAAAAGCTCAAAGATTTGAACTGGCTAAAAAAGAACTGCTTAACATAGGTAAGGCTGATCATGTGATTTATAATATTGGAACTTTAAATGATGCCTATCTGGAAGCTATCCGCATTATTCGTAATGAAATAAACAGCCGCGATCAGAATTCATTTCAGGGTGGTAGTAAATATCAAGATTCTGCCGGTGATATATATGAAGCGATTGAGCTGGCTTATGATAGCTATTCAGGGCAAACGATGGCCATTTCAAAACATAGTTCGGGACTAGTTACTCAACCTTTACGTGAATTTCTAAGAGAAAAGGTTGGCAAGATGATTGGTTAAGTTTAATTCTTTCTGCCTGCTAGCAATACTCACTCCGACAGAGACAGGTTTATCTTCTTGGGTTAACATATGAACCAATATGTATATAATATGGGTGTAATATTTAAAAGGAGGCAAGCTAATGAAGAAGCTGAGTAACTATTTCTTTGAAGGGCTGCTCTTCATGGTGCCTGTCGTCCTTACCATTTACATCTTCTACATAGTATTTGTAAAAATAGATGGATTATTGAAAATTCCCTTGCCGGGGCTGGGTATAGTACCAGGGGTGGGATTCATTGCTACCATTCTCCTGATCATATTGGCAGGTTTTCTGGTATCCAATTTTTTAACCAAAAAGCTTTTGTTATGGCTGGATAGCTTACTTAACCGCCTCCCTTTGGTGAAACTTCTCTATGGATCAGTTAAAGATTTGCTCAATGCTTTTGTGGGCGATAAGAAGAGTTTTAACCAGCCGGTGCTGGTTAAACTTTCGGCCGATACCAGTGCCCATGTACTCGGTTTTATTACCTGTACATCGCTGGCTAACTTTGGCTTGGAAGAGTATGTGGCAGTCTATGTACCCCAATCCTATAACTTTGCCGGTCAGCTGCTGGTTTTTCCACGGGAACAGGTACGCCTCCTGGAAGCTAATAGTGCTGATATTATGACCTTTATTGTGTCTGGAGGAGTTGCCGGCGCCTGATGCATAAGCGGCTAAGTTAAGGAATATTATTTTTTTAGATCCGTTCTTGAGTAACTAGAGATCGCGAAGAGGCGAATAGGAGATAAATATGTGGGAAAAAATCAACCGTTATTATCCCGCCTGGTTGGAACTGATACCGGTGCTTATGCTGGGCTTTGTATGGTTTTACACGGCTGCTCATTACGCAGCCCTGCCTGACCAGATGCCAACGCATTTTGGGCTGTCAGGTCAGCCAGACGATTGGAGCACCAAAGGATTAGGATCGGTTTATCTGCCTCTGATTATTCTGACGGCAGTCTGGATAGGCATGGCGCTAATGAATTATTTCTTTATCATTAAACCGGATGACCCTGGCAAGTATATTAATATATCCAAGCAGCAAAAAGAGAAGTTGGGTCCCAAACAAGTAGAAGCCATTCGTATTACTACTGCGCGGGGTATGATTGTAGTTAACCTTACTATGGTAGCTATGATTGCTACGATCCAGTACGGCTCCATCAATACTGCACTTGGACTGCAAAAGGGTCTGGGATGGAGCGTAAACATTTTTGGTATAGCTCTTCTAATAGAAGCCATAGGGCTATCGATTAAAACGGTAGGCATGACTTTCACCACCAAAACACATCGCTAAGCAATTCAATTCTAGGTTGACAACCAAAACATAAACAAGTAAATTATTTAAAAGATGTATAAAAATGTATATTAATACCGGACTTGGTTTGTATTTCATAAGTCCGGTTAAAGTATAATTAAATTCCGGCCTTGTAGATTACTATGTAATTTATTAGGGAGGGGAAGAATATGTTAGAAAATAATTCGGAATTAAGCACTAAGCTTGACCGGGATAGACCCGCAACAACTGCATTGAAGCCTTCCGCTTATAACCATATCATTCAACAGGATGAAGAATTCTTTATTGCTTACAATTTTCTTTACCGTTCAGTATCTAGAATTCCTGCCCGTGCTTACTACACGATAGATCCTCTGCTAAGTTCTCAGCAGCACTATTCGAAGCTAAATGATTTACCGGAGCACTGGCTGCATGCGCTTAAAGAAACTAATTTTTTAATTGATGAAGACTTCGATGAACTGAGCCTTATAAAACTGCAATATTTTCGCAGCCTCTACAACAATGATACTCTTAGTTTGATATTACTGCCTACGCTATGGTGTAACCTGCAATGTCCCTATTGTTTTGAAAATAAACGCCAGGTTTTCATGACAACAGCAGTTGAAGACAGGCTTCTAAGTTGGATAAGACAGAATTTTAGTCAAAAAAGACATATACATGTTTCCTGGTTTGGAGGAGAGCCCTTACTGGGTAAAAAAGCAATTTTTAAAATTTCCGAAGGTATCCAGGAGATTTGCCAGGAAATCAATTGCAGATATTCTGCTTCACTAACAAGTAATGGTTATTATTTAGATCGTGATTTTCAGAACGCTATTCCTTCCCTGGGGATTAAACATGTTCAGGTAACCTTTGACGGGGATAAAAACGATCATGATAAATCACGAATACATAAAAATGGTCAGGGTAGTTTTGATACTATTTTTGAAAACGTTGTGAGCTTTTGTGAGAATGTTCCGGATTCTAATCTTGCTATTAGAGTCAATTGCGGCGATAGCAACTATGCAGGAATTGAAAATCTCTTGGAACGTTTTCCAATGAGTGTAAGGAATCGGGCTACCATTTTCTTTCGCTGGATATGGGCCAATCAAGCGACTGGATATCAGGAGTTTTCATCAGTCGCTAGCGGAAATGAGCATTTTAAAGGACTTGCTAGTTTATATGCATATGCCCAGCGTATAGGATGGAAAACCGCCAACCCGCATAACAAAGTTTCTTCTGGCTACTGTGAAGTGGATTTTTTTGACCACTACTGTATTGATCCGGAAGGGGATTTTTATTTTTGTTCACATTCCTTTGATAAAGCAGAGTCAGTAGGATCCATTTTTCACGAAAAAGGGATTCTAAGCAATGACTCTTTAAATGATTATGCCCGGTGGTATGCCGCCAATCCTTTTGGGGATGATAAGTGCATCCAATGCAAGCTGCTGCCCATATGCTCGGGAGGATGCCGCAAAACCAGAGTTTCAGGCAAACGTGAGTGTATCGAAGAAAGTAAATCCTTGGACTTATATGTAAAGTCCATAATGATTGAACAATATGGATATTAAGTTTAGTTAGTGATATAAAAAATGCTTTAGAAGGGAGTTGGCAGAATGCTGGATGGAAATGGTGATAAGGGTAGGGGCTTGAGAGATGAATTAGGCAATGTGGACAAGATTGGAATTGAGATCTTATCCAAAGGAATTTCTGATTTTGGTACTGCGGCTAGAATTGCTGTTGAGGCAGCTGGCGGTGAGGTTGGCAAGTGCGGCTGCATAGATGATTGCAGTTGTGATGTTAACTGCTCAGGTTGTGTTAGCAGCTGTTAACACAAATATTCTGAGCTTAAAATGATTATTGAGAATGCTAATTATCAGCTTATAGACTAAATAACCGATAGTAAAATTATAATTTGGGGGGAACAGGGAATGGCAGATACAGCAAGCCATCAAGAATTGGCTGTCAGAGAGGAACGGATTGAGGTATTGCAGAAAGGCGTCATGGATCTGGGTACTGCCGGTATAATGGCGGACTCACAAGATACTGATGGACGATGTGGATGTGTTGGAGTTTGCGGATGTGACAGAGTGTGTAGTTGTCGTACTAACTGTGTATGCGATTAAGTGTATAGCCAAAGGAGTTATCCTGTTTAAGCATTTGAATATATTTGTAGGGGGGATTACGTGCTATGCCAGTAATCAGTCTAGAGATAGGTAAGCTTTCTGTGGAACAGAAGGCAGAGCTTATATCTGAGCTTTCCCGTACGGCTGCAAATATCACCAGTATACCTTTAAGCGCCTTTACGGTAGTAATAAATGAACTGGAGGATGACAATATCGGCATTGGAGGAAAGGCTATAGGGGAGCTGAAGGCACAGGCTGCTAAAGAATAAACCCGGTCGCAGCACATAAGCACTATCCTTCCAGTTTATTGTATTGTTCAATCCCGTTGTTCATCAGCAAATGGTATAACCCTACTGTTGCAAGCCCGAAGCAAGCCAGCATAAATAGGACGGCCAGGTTCAACGAATCGATAAACTTGATCTGTATATATATTATGCCTCCAACCATCAGGACGGCAAAGATCATCGAAAACAATACGTTTAGATTCTGCTTGACGGCCTTTTGTTCATTCTCCCAATCCAGTTTAGGGTGAAAAATGTCAATTAACAAACCTGCTTGTAAAATCGGTATTATTGCCACCGCGCTTACCGCCAGCATCGCGCCCGCCATAGCTATATTTATGGGAAGCAAAACCATAGCAGCCAAGACAATAAGAATTGTTCCAATTAAACTAAATAAATAGCCTGATAAAAATTTGGCTAATAGCTGTTGTTTAATTGCCAGGGGTATAAGCTTGGAGATATAGAATTCCTTGCCCTCGCGGGACAAGGATGTGGCGGTTATACCATTACTGCTGGCTTGAAAGGCAGCCAGGCCGACTACAGCTGCCAGAAGAATATTGTAGCCGCCAGGATTGGACAAAAGACCTACCCAGGGCATGGGACCTTTTTGATTATGTGATTGTATCATAAACGGGATAATCACAATAAGCGGTACCAGTATGTTAGTGAGCACACAGTTGATAAAATAGGATGGAGTTCTAATTAATACGTATATCTCCTTCTTTAGATAAGACATTAAAGGATGAGAAGTCTTACTGTATTTCTGATAATCTGAGCTACTCAGTTTTTTTCGCTTAGCTTTCATCTCTGTGGAACCGATCAATCCTTGAAAATACATTTTTTCCCCCAGCAACCAGGCTAAAGCAACCGTTGATAGAGAAAGAAGCGTAAAAATCAACAGGTTTAGCAGTCCAGCCCCAGATTATAGTTAACCAGGGCCAGACTAAGAAAACGTGTTGATGGGAAGAAACGGCTGATAAGATTTATTACTCCATTGCGAGCTGTAAGCATATTCTGCAGGAACTGAGGATCCATTACATCCGGGCCGGCGTTTTGAAAAAGAAATTGGTAGCCAATTGCCAGGGCAATAAGTGAAAGTCCCCCCAGAATCTTTAATAAATCTTTCCGTTTACCCAGGTTGGCGAATCTCATAATCACCACGGTTGGTAAGGTAGCCAGACCCAGGGGAAACAACGGTACCATTAAAAAGCCAATTGCTGCGTAAAAATAGTAAAGCGGTGAGGCTTGACTCAGAATTCCGTAAATTAGCAATGGTGGCCATAAAAATACGAAAGTAGTCAAGTATTCATATACCAAAGCAACTGAAAATCGTGCCCCTAGTACCTGCCAGGCACTCAGAGGCAAGGCAAGCAGACTCTGGGCATCGCTGGCAAAATAGAAGATATTGATAACATAAAATATACCGAAGAAGAAAACCATTGCACTTACACAAACTATACCCAGGGATAATATTGATCCTTCCTGGCCCAAAGGCATCATCAAATTAAATCCCTGAATAATTATCCGGCAGTATAAATACAGAGTGGGACCAATGCCAACAATGATAAGGGCAGCTATTCCTAGTGCTTTAAAATATTCGAGCTTGCTTTTTTTGGCTTTTTCTCTAAAGGCTGATATGCCAAAACTATCGATCAACAAAACCTTGAATAAGGCTAAGAATCTAAGCATTTTCGGTTAGCTCCAAAAATAGATTTTCAAGAGATTGATTTTCTCTTGCATGTTCTATGATCTCTTGCATACTTCCGCAAAGAAGTAGCTGACCTTTGTTGATTATGGCCAGCCGGTCACATATTTTTTCAGCAACATCCAAAACATGGGTAGAGAAAAAAACCGTTTTACCTGCATTGGTATGCTGACGCATCATTTCTTTCAGATCGAAAGCTGAGCGTGGATCAAGTCCGGTCATTGGTTCATCTAATATCCATACCGGGGGATCATGCAGGAGGGCTCCGATGACTACAATCTTTTGCTTCATGCCATGGGAATAAGTCTGGATCAGATCATAAGCGGCACCGGACATGTCAAACCGCTCCAGCAGCATTTGCATACGATTGCTTCTGCTTTCGGGAGCAACCATATATATATCGGCTATAAAGTTCAGGTATTCCAAGCCGGTCAAACGGGCAAAAATATTGGGATCATCC
Organism: uncultured Syntrophomonas sp.; assembly: GCA_964510795.1. GTDB lineage: Bacteria > Bacillota > Syntrophomonadia > Syntrophomonadales > Syntrophomonadaceae > Syntrophomonas_B. Next base: position 35,196 of record CAZEDT010000032.1, on the reverse strand, counting down.
GGAACAAAGCCAAACTGTATTTTGGCCTGCAAAGGATTCTCCCTAATATCTATTCCGTTAATCTTTATCGTACCTTCATCAGCATTTAGAATTCCGGTGATCATTTTAATTAAAGTGGTCTTGCCAGCCCCATTTGGTCCCAGAAATCCAAATATCTCACCGGCCTGAATGTTCAGGTTTAACCGATCTACCGCCTTAATTCCTCCGCGATTATAACTTTTAGACACGTTTACTATATCTATCATTTTTTAAGTAACCCCTAACGAAATTTCTTGCTTTAAATTGTAAGGATATATTACTTATATTTACGCTTATGTTTATGACATCGAGTCCTTTTATCCCGTCCATTATTATTGATATTAGCATATATTTAATTGTTTGATATTATTATAAGATTTATTCTCGGGAGTTTATTTAATATACGATTTGTTCTTGCACCAATTATTAACCTATCGCCTGCTTGATCATGGTTAGAGTCTGGAGAACCTCCGGTTTGGTAAAAGTCTGGACCAGAACACTCCAGTCTAAATTATCAATGTATTCACGAATTGTGACAGCACGCTGTTTTCGCTGCATAAGTTTAAGTCTAATAAATGGTTGTCCGGGAGTATCTATCATGGCACAGACTTTAGCCTTAGCTTTTGTAATTAGCTCAGTGGGGTCGTCGACCAATTCATCAAATATTTCCTTATTGACTGCATCCACAGGAGCAAAGAATTCTCCTCCAAAAATAACATCTCGATACTTTTTGTCGGTATCCAGGCCAAAGATCATAATTTCACTTTCTGCTGGAGTTAGAGAAAGGCCAATTTTAATTTCGCTCATGCCCACCTTGATCTTTGGATTATTAACTACCAGTCGGTAATCACAGGCCATGGAAACAATCATGCCGGCGGCTGTAGCATGACCGTTAATAGCGGCAATCACTGGTTTCGAGCAGGTGAATAGTTTGTATAATACCTCTTCCTCTATTTTAAACCAATCGACAATGGCCTGGTCACTGGCAAAGCTGGTAAAGGTACCGAGGTCAAAGCCGCTGGAAAAATATTTGCCGGTACCGGTGAGTACTATACCCTTTAGATCTGTTTCATTATTGACACGGTCGATTACCTTTTCCATGCCTTGCAAAGCTTCCATGGTAATAGAGTTGGTTTTTCCGTTATTGAAATAGAAAATAACGATATTGTCCTCGATTTTGTAATCAAACATATTAATCCCCCTCACATATTTACTCCAGATAAAGTCGGGCGTTGATTGGGCTTATTAAGCACAGACAGTTAAATGAATAGGTAGGCAGCCTGAATGCCTGGAAAACATACATTACCTTAAATGACAACTAATTCCATAATTTACTATATTTTAACACAGACCATATTTGTATGGAAAGAAGCAACCTTGATTTTTAGAACTGAAGCAATTTTATGGTTAGAAAGTGGGGATGATCCTGCTTTGATACTAAATGTAAAGAAATGTGTAAGGCTGGAAGATCATTAATGACATGACTGGACAAATAAAAGTTGAAAGAAATATGGTGTATTCCTACTAGAAAATCAGTGTTGGTGAAGAGTATAAGGAAATATAAAGAGCACGGGGGACAATGCCCTCGTGCTCTACGCTATTCAGTTAGTTTTAATTTATGGTTATATTATCCGCAGGATGAGCAGGAGTCGCATCCACCACCGCCACCCTGTGCAGGCTGTTTGGCTGGAATAAGTTGCAGGTATACCTGTGAGCCTTGCTTCGTTGAGGAAAGCGTGAACGGCCCGAAATCATTATAGAGTTTTGGCTCAACCGTAAATTGGAGGCCCCCATGTTCTTCAACTACATCACCTTCGACTGGTTCGTCCAGAACCAGATTAAATGACATGCCCCCTCAGCCTATATTGCCAGTAATCCGTAAATTAGTCGATTCAATTTTCTGTTCATTCATGACCTGTTTCAAATCCTGAATGGTTGATGGAGAAATATTAAGCATTTCCATATTGTTTACCACCCCTAATATTATATTGAGTATATACCCTGCATGGGTATGGTAACACGGAATTGCTGTTTATGCAAGAGACTCGAGCAAATGTTATTTAACATTTGCCCGCTTAGCCGCCTCCTCCTCCTTGAGATCTTTGCGCATTACCTTACCGGTATTACCTTTGGGCAGGCTATCACGATATTCTATCGTGCGTGGGTATTTGTAAGGAGCCATTTGGCCTCTGGCCCATTCTATCAGTTCCTGCTCCTGGATTTTGCCTGCCCAGTCGGGTTTGAGGACGACGAATGCTTTTACTTCCTCACCCTTGGTATCATGGGGTATACCTATTACACAGCATTCCATTATGGCTGGATGCATATACATGTATTCCTCTACTTCTACCGGGAAGATGCTGTAAGCGGAAGACTTAATCATTTCTTTGAGCCGACCACAGATGAATAGATATCCGTTCTCATCCATTTTGACTATATCCCCGGTACGCACCCAGCCCCCTCCAATAAAGGTTTCCTCGGTGCCTTCCGGGTTATTCCAGTAACCGATTCCCGAACTGGGACTCTTTACCCACAGCTCCCCTTCTTCACCTATGGCCACATCTCTGCTCAAATCATTTATATCTGCGATCCTAAGATCTACCTGAGGAACCGGCAGGCCTATGCTGCCTAATTTGACCGCGTCGCTGGGATTGAAGACGGTAGTGGCCGTGGTCTCGCTCATTCCATAGCCCTCGAAAAGAGTAATGCCCATTTCCAGATACTTATTAAATACAGCCTGGGGTAACGTAGCCCCTCCTATACCAAAGTTATCCAGACTGGAAAGGTCGTATTTTCCAAAACTAGGGTGATTTGAAATGGCAATAACTATAGGTGTGGCCACTATAGTGTAGGTGGCTTGGAATCTCTCAACAGCCTGCATCCAGGCTTCGGAATCAAAACGAGTTAAGAGGACCAGGGTGTTGCCGCCAAATGCCCAGGCTAGCATGTGATCGTTCATGCTGGTTATATGAAATAGCGGTAAGACTGCAAGCAGCACCGAATCTACAGTATTGTAAGGCTGGACAGCCTGTACAAATGCACCGTTTAACAAGTTCAGATGGGTAAGCATGGCTCCCTTAGGACGTCCGGTTGTACCTGAGGTGTATTGCAGCAGGGCCACATCGTTAATATCAACATCAGCCATTTCCTTAAGTGGTTCGCTGGCGATAAAGTCTTTCCAGTCAATAGCACCTGAACATGTTGTCCCTTTGGAAGCTAAGTCCGCTGGAAACACCGGGTATGGATTTTCCGGCAGGTACTCGTCAAGTGAAGTAACGATCACATTTTCTACCGAAGGAATTTTTCCCCTGATCTCATTAAATACAGGAATTACTGATTCTTCAATGATCAATGCCTTAGCTCCACTATCATTGATGGCATAACTTACTTCACCCGCTTTATATGCCGGACTAATCGCCATTACAATGGCTCCCAGCATATGAGCGGCAAAATATGAAATTACGAATTGAGGACAATTCTGCATACCCAGATAGACTCTATCACCTTTTTTTATACCTAGCTTTTGAAGTCCACCGGCGGCCCGCATAATTTGATCTCTAAGTTCATCCCAAGTTATTATCTTGCCATAATAAATAATGGCTGTACGGTGGCGGTTACGCAAGGAGTTGTTATAAAGCATACGAAACAAAGGATCTTTACCGTGCTGATAGCCTTCTTTGACCCAGACTTCGGTCCAGCTTTTTTCCCACAATCTTTCCCAAGCTTTAACTTCCAATTTTCTAAACCCCCTTAGTATTACATTACTGTTTTATAGCAACTGTAATAAATATACCAATCACCTCCGCTGATGTAATAATTATTATGATTTGTAACTTCAACGTTAAAACTATAATTTCCTCTTTGATACAATAATTTGTTGTAATTGGCACTTTTAAAGCTAAATATGTACAGGACTTTGTACCGTGCCAAGAATGGTACAGATTGTTGACTAAGTAGGCAAGCTGTCCGGCTGTTGACAGGAGTGAAGATCAAGACATGAGTAAGTGAAAACAAATCCTTGACCCTAACGTAACGTTATAGTTTATACTCTGGTCAGGAGGTGATTAGATGAAAAGAACTGTAAATGAAGTCGCTAAATTGACTGGCGTCAGCGTGCGGACACTGCATTATTATGATGAAATAGGTTTGCTTGCGCCAGTTGAAACCACCGAAGCTGGATATAGGCTGTATGGTGATGCTGAATTGGAGCGTCTGCAGCAAATATTATTTTTTCGTGAGCTGGATTTCCAGCTAAAGGAGATTAAAGCTATTTTGCAGCGATCAGATTTTGACAAAGAGGATGCTTTGCAGAAGCATAAGGAATTACTAATTATTAAACGTAATCGCCTGAATGGGTTGATTGGCTTAGTTGATGATACATTGAGAGGAGACAAGAAAATGAGTTTTAAAGAGTTTGATATGAGCGAAATTGAAGCAGCGCAGCAAAAATACCAAAAAGAAGCCCAGGAGCGCTGGGGTGATACCGATGCATATAAAGAAAGTGCGCAGAAGACTTCTCATTACACCAAAGCTGACTGGGCCAGGCTCACGGAAGAAGCAGGCACTATTTATTCTGCCCTGGCCGCACGGCTAAACCTGGCCCCGGAGGATGATGAGGTGCAGCAGCTCATAGCCGATTGGCAGGCCCACATAACGAAGTATTACTATAACTGTACTAACGAGATCCTGGCAGGACTTGGGCAAATGTATGTTAAAGATGAACGTTTCTTAAATAGCATTGATAAATACGGCGCTGGTCTGGCGGAATTCATGAGTAAGGCTATTGCTTATTATTGTTCCAAATGAAAGTGAACAGGGGGACGGTTCTCTTGTTCATCCGTGAGCCAACTGAGGGACGTTCTTTTGGAGCCAACTGAGGGACGTTCTTTTTGTTTGGCACTCAAAAAGCATAAGTCAAACAAAAAGAATGTCCTTCTGTTGGCTCCTTTACCCAGCTCCCCGAAAACAACAATGCCGGTCCCCTTTAGCGAGTTATTGAAAGACATTAGTTAAATCGTGTCGTGAACTTTACCCAACAAAAAGAATGTTCCTCAGCTGGCATCATGCGCAGAAAAAGTGAACAGGGGGACGGTTCTCTTGTTCATCCAATTAAGGTGCTAGGGGATGAACAAGAGAACCGTCCCCCTGTTCACTTTTTCTGGTTATCATGATAACACCGGCAGAATTATGATGATTTTGGTACCCTTATGAACATTACTCTCAATCTTGATCTCACCTTTATGTTGTTCAATAATCCATTTGCCGATAGACAGTCCCAGGCCAGCTCCCCCCCCTTCACGAATTCGGGATTTATCAGATTTATAAAACCGGTTAAAAATATGAGGGAGATCCTCGGCGGCTATGCCGATACCGTTATCCTCCACCGAGATAACTGCCTGGTTACCTCTTAAGAAGCTATTAAGTTTTATGGTGCCTCCAGAGGGAGTGAATTTGAGACTGTTATCTATAAATATTCTCAGAGCTTGCTTGATTAAGGTCCGATCACCATTAAGCATAATTTTATCGTTTACTTCGCTGCTGATATGGTGTGTAGAGTCAATCATTTGACTTTCTTTTAAGACTTCATTTATAAGCTCATGTAGTACTACCGGACTTATTTCTAGACGTTGTTTCTTTTTATCAGCACTGGCCAGGAAGAGAAGTTTTTCGACTAGCTCTTTCATGTAATCAGCTTCGCTTTTAATAGCTGCAATAGATTCATCCAGCACTTCCTGATCTTCCTTGCCCCAGCGCTGGAGGAGATTAGCATAACCCTGGATTACGGATATGGGAGTTCTGAGTTCGTGAGAGGCATCAGAAACAAAAACATTCTGCTGCTCGAAAGAGCCTTGAATTCGGTCCAGCATCTCATTGAAGGTTACCGCCAGATCTTTGAGCTCATCGTGGGAATCAACCAGATCTAAACGGGTATCCAGGTCGCCCGCTGATATGGACCGGGCAGTCTGGGTCATATTGTCAATGGGTCTTAGCATTTTGCGGCTGATTATGGTACCGATTATGCTGCTAATTATAATGGCCAGTAAAAAGCTTATGATCAGAGCGGTAATTAATAGTCGCAGATAATGTTTCTCAGTTGCTAGACTTTTAGCTAGCTCGATTTTACCGATATTATGTTTAAGCTTAATCTGGTTATCGAAATACAAATAATTACCATCCACTGAAATGTTGTTGGACAGCCTGGTGCGGGGGGCAGGATTGGCAGCAAGGTGCTGGGTTAGATTGCTGTGTACAGGCTGATTTTTTTGATCAAAAATATCAACCGAAATTCCTTCAATTTTGGCATAGTTATCAATTTTATCTCGAGGCAGGTCGGTGTTTTCCTGGATATAATTGACTATGGTCCGATTGTTTTTTACCAGGGAGATATTGGTTTGATAGAGCAGAAAGAATCCAAAGGCACAGGTAATTCCAGTGCCTACTAACAATAGGATTATGGTGAAAATGAGCGTATAAGTGCTGGTGGTTTTGAAAGTAATAGAGAACCGTAAACGTTTATTAATAATTTTAAAGAGTTCAGCAAAAAGAATGGGTATAAGAGTAAAGGTGAACTTGAGTATATAAAAAACCAGGATGACTATATATTTGAAGACATATTTCAGAATTAGGAAGACATATTTAAGCTTATTCATGCTTAAGAAGGTAACCCACCCCTCTAACCGTATGAATGAGCTTAATGCCATACTTGTCATCTATTTTGCTGCGTAAATATCTAATATAAACATCCACGGAATTAGTATCGCCATAGTAGCCATAACCCCAGACATTCTCCAGGATTTTTTCCCGATTTAGAACTATGTTTTCGTTTTCAGCCAGATATTTAAGCAAATCATATTCTTTTTTAGTAAGGTCAATGGCATTGTCTTGATAGCTTACCGAATGCCTGGCCAAGTCTATTTTTAAGGGGCCTAAAACTATTAAATCCATATTTGGTACCAGAGCTTTTTTCCTTTTTAGAGCAACTCTTATGCGGGCCAGGAGCTCTTCGATGGCAAAAGGCTTGGTTAAATAATCATCAGCCCCGATGTCCAGTCCCATCACAATGTCGATAACATCATCCTTGGCAGTGAGCATGATTACAGACGTCTCCGTAGTCTGACGGAGACGTCTTAATACTTCCATGCCATTCAATGAAGGCAACATCACATCCAGCAGGATGAGGTCGAATTTTTCACTGCTGGCCCTTTCCAAACCCTTGCGGCCATCGTGTTCCTGTTCCACCAGATAGCCTTCATGACTAAGCTCCAATTCAATAAAGCGAGCTATTTTTACCTCATCTTCAATGATTAATATTTTTTCACCACTCATCTTACCACTCGCTTATTCATTATATACTTGCACCTTTCCAGTGAAGAGTCTGTATTTAATATGTTTAGATACGCCAGAATCATACTTGGTACCTCCCTGGAAAGCAAAATAATTACTTCTGGTTGAATACTTCCACTACTTGATCACTTACCTTAGATACAGCAGATGATATATCATCGAAGGTTTTATTAACCTTCATATCCGCACAACCGGGCTTCTCCACACGCATTTTATGTCTGGTGAATAGGGCTGCCAGCAGGCCTACAAAGGCTATGGGGGCTGCGAATATTATAACCAGCAGCACAATAGTAAGCGAAAGATTAATTACGGTTTCATTGTTTTTGCTTATAACCAGCTTGGTTTCATTGCAGGTTTTCACCAGCCTTTTTACTGATGCCCAAAAGCTAGAGGGGGCCTTGCCTTCCTTCTGGGGGGCTTTTATTTTATCTTCTTTCTCCAGATAAATGAGTGCTTCAACCAGATCACCATTGCATTTTTCCAAGGCTTGCTTGGCTTCCGCATAACTTATATTGGCCCTTTCCTTTAGCTTTTCTATTAATTCCAAACTAATAGACATGTAAATTCCTCCTTAAATCTTATGATATGCACAGTATAGAGCATAAGATTTAAACGCTTCTTAAACTGAGATTAAGATTAGATTAGAAAATCAATCATTTCTTATGGCTTCCAGAGCGCTGAGTTTCATCGCTCTGCGAGCGGGAGCATAGCCGGAGATAAGACCTATTAGAGTAGCGAATAATAAAGCTCCCAGTGCAAGTTGGGGTTCAATGATGGAAATCTTGCTTCCGCCCCCCATATTAGCCATGAAACCGCCCGCCAATTTGTTTAATAGCCAGGAACCACCATAGCTTAAGAGCAAGCCTAAAATACCTCCTCCCAAGCCAATCAAACCTGCTTCCAGGAGAAAGAGACGTTTGATATCCGCGATGTCGGCCCCTAATACCTTAATTATGCCAATTTCTCTGGTTCTTTCATAGATACTCATCACCATAGTATTGGCAATACCAATAGCGGCTACCAGCAGACTGACTGCTCCGATTCCGCCCAGTATAGCCTGAATAGTACGGGAGGTTTTTTTCATCGAGTCAAGCATATCGGTAAGACTGGAGGCTTGGTAACCCAGAGCCTGAAGCTGTTTTTGAATGGCTTTGACTTCTTCCATATCTTTGACCTTAATTTTGATATTATCGTACTGACTGCCCTGATCCGATCTTCGTGAGCGAGTTTCACGGTTCATTATCTTATTATCTTCCTCCATGATTTTGCGCAATGAGGAGATATTCATCAAGGCTTGATAATCTTTTTCATTACCGCTCTCCTTTATAATTCCTACCCCTCTGACTTCATGAGGACGGGGCGGCTTGTAATTAGCATCGGGGTTACCTTTGATTCGTTCTCCATATTGCATATCAGCAGTCAGCAGCAATTTGCCGCTTATTAAATCTACCGGGGGAGGCGAGTTACCATCTGGTCCAGACATACCATAACTATTATTAATTTTGGGATTACGAAAATCGTAGGCTATGTTCTTTCCAAAGATTATCGCATTTTTGTCTGACGGCAAGAGCAGTCGGCCTTCGCCGATTTCATAATCAAAGGCCGATAACTTTTCGGGATCGACACCAACAATCTGTACATCACCTACCATTTTACCTGAAACTACGCGCATGTAAGCTTGTTTTAAACCCATAACCGATTCCACTCCAGGGATCTTGGTAAAGCTGGCCACGGCATCATCATTGAGCTTGATTTCAGATTGCTTGCCATAACCAGGCATTTCTCCTCCGCCACCGGGATAAACATCTATAATGGTCAGGCTGCCCATCCGGGCAATTTGCTCTTTGAAGCTTTGGTCCATAGCAGTACTCAGGGACAGCATTATTACTATTGAACTGGTGCCGATCACAACTCCCAGTATAGTTAGGAAAGTCCGGGTTTTTCGACGCCGAAGGCTGTTCAGGCTCATCCGCAGCAAGTCCAGCTTATTCATCTTCGAAATCCACTTCCTCTTTGGCATGTTTACGTTTTCTATATATTATTATTGCCGCTATCCCAACAAGTACGACAGCACCGGCAGGTATCATCCATTTTTTCCACAAGGTTTTTTTCTCTTCAACTGGAACCGGGGGGCCAGACGGTTCTGGTGGGGCTTGTTTAACCACCTGTAATTGGAAATCCTTAGATTGTTGATAATGCTTTCCGCTGTCATCATCATAATCCATGATTACTTTGCCCTGGAGCTTACCTTCTTTATGAGGAATTATGGTAACGTCACAATAGTCATTTTTACCGGTTTCGAGGTTGCCCAGGTATTGCTCGCCATCCTTTACTTCAAAATCGCCCTCAACCCGCAGGCTTAGATTGCGAACTATGGCCTTGCCTCCATTGTGATAATTAACTGATATGGACTGGGGATTATCCAGGCCAATTTCCGGAGGTACTTCAATGGCAGCCAAAACAAATTTGGCTTCTTGATTGACTGGGATGCTGATGATTTCCTTTTCGGTTAGCTTGGTGCCTTTACTATCCTGGTAATCGATATCTGCGTTGATATTAAAGGTCTGGCTTTCTGCATTGGCTTTGGGTTTAAACGTAAGGGTTTTTTGGATTGTATTCTGGGCATCAAGTTTAGCAATATAGATGGAATTGCTGTTTCCCACCGGCGAAAATACTTGTCCATCGGAATTGAGACTGATCTTAATATTGCGCACCGATTTAGTTTCACTCGTATTTATAAATGTGAGGGTAAGGGGGAAAACAGTTCCGGGTGTAACCGTCCCTCCGCCATAATCATAGCTTTCCAAAACAATTCGGGGAGTTAGGTCATCCTGGTTGTCTTTGCCAGCGATCGGAATGTAAACCTTGCTGTCTTTACTGTATTCTTGATTGTATTCATCTTTGTATTTCATAGCCAGGTCCAGGGTGTAGGTGCCGCTTTTTACTTCCGGGTCTACCAGAATTTTATAAGCAATTAATTTGATTTCACCGGCAGTCATTTTACGGATATTCTGGGTATCCGGCCATTTGTCCAGGCTTATACCGTTAACTGAAAATCCGCTCAGGCGCAGTTCAATATTCTGCAAGGCCAGATCACCATCGTTTTGCATTTGTAGATTTATTACGGTTGTCTTACCGGCATAGAGCTTCTCCCCGTCAAACTTTACATCGGTGCATTGCAGAAGAGGCTGCTTATATGGGTTGACTACCTTGACGTAAACGGTTCCTGAGGTTTGGCCGCTGGAACCGGATGGAGATGAATAACTAACATTTACCGTAATTGGATAGGTGCCGGCTTTAACGTTAGGGGGTATGGAGACATTAAAACTGGCGCTGCTTGAACCGGGACTAATCGATGAGGTGTGGTAATTAAAGGACATCTTATCGGTTTTAAAAGGGAATTTTTCAGGGTCGCTGACTGCCAGTGATATATTAACATTGCTGGCTGAAGCAGTACCCTTGTTCTCTATTGGGATATCAAGGCTAATTTTCTCCCCGGCCTTATATTCAGGCATCCAGCGATCATTAGCGATAAGAATACGTGGTTCCCCAATGGGACTATCTTCAGCTACAGCTGCCAGCGGGCAGAGGATATTGCAGGCAAAGATGCAGATTAAAAGCATATTCATAAATTTACGTTTCATTATTGATTTACCTCGCTTTTGGAATTATTCTCAGTCGCTCCTGGCCATTCATGGTACCGCGACATTAGTCCATCCTTGTACGTTATACGTTCAACATTTCCGTCCAGTATATAGACAATTCTATCGGCATAGCTAGCTACATTGGCGTCATGAGTAACAATAATCAGGGTTTGATGATTATCGCGGGCCATTTGTACTATGAGCTGCATGACCTCAGTGCTGGTCCTGGAATCCAGATTACCGGTGGGTTCATCCGCAAAAATTACTGGAGGATTACTAACGAAAGCTCGGGCTATACCTACTCGCTGTTGTTGACCACCACTCATTTGGGAAGGTTTATGATGCTGGTGTTTTTTAAGGCCTACGGCTGAAAGCATCCTTAAGGCACGTTTATCTCGTACATCCTTCGGTATTCCTCGGAAAGTCAGCGGCAGGCTAACATTTTCTACGGCCGTTAGGGTAGGAATAAGATTATAGGATTGAAATACGAAACCAAGGTATTTTTGTCTGAAGCGGGCTAGTTGCCTTTCATTCATCTTAGCTATGTTATGACCTCGAATATGTATACTGCCCCGGGTGGGCTTTTCCAGCCCGGCCATCATATTGAGCAGAGTTGATTTACCAGAACCAGAGGTACCCAAAATGCAACAAATTTCGCCACTGGCTATCTGCAGTGTAACGTTATCCAAAGCAATTATCTTTTCATCTCCTACTCGATATACTTTTCTAAGTTGGTTAATTTCTACAGCGCATTGATCTATGATTAATCCCTCCAATCCCCAGTAAAAAGCCTTATTTTCCCAATAGCACCAATGATCTAGTCTATTGGTCTATGTTAGTTTATTATGGAATAAAATCTAATATCTTTCACTAAAAAAATAAATTATTTCTGTTACAGAAGATAGCATTTTACAATAAATGGACTCGGTTATTGGTGTCGTATATGCTATTCTTTTAAATATAATTATATATAACCATAATTAGGAAATAGGAGGTAATACTATGAGAAAATACTTAGTTATTCCATTGACATTGTTGTTTATGGTAATTATTGCTAGTCCGGCTTGGGCGGGTGTGAATTTGAACATTAATGGTAAGTTATATGAACCAACTAACCCCCTTCAACTGGAACAAGGAACTACTATGGGCCCGCTGTACGTGGTAGGAAGGGTTCTGGGAGCGGAGGTTTCTACCTCAGGCCAGATCATTACTATTAAGGAGGCTGCCAACACTCTAGTCCTGACTGTAAATAGTACCAGTGCTGCGTTTAATGGCAAAAGCGTAACCTTGCCCAGAGCACCGGAGATGGTTAATGGGGAAATTATGGTGCCTTTGCGATTTATTTATGAATCCTTCGGAGCCAAGGTTGACTGGCAGGGCCAGAACAAGACCGTTGCCGTTAAGTACAGCGAACAACGCCAGGGCTTAAGCGTGGAAGAAATGCTGGCTAAATCCAGCGCTGCTATGGAGAAATACAATACTTACAAAATGAAAATCAATATGAGTATGCAAACCGAGGTCGCGGAATCGCCAAAGCCAGGTGAAAAGCAAAAGCTGGACATGGACAGCCAAATGCTCTTAGCAACACAGCTAAAGCCGGTACTCATGTACGGAAAGACTTCTGTTGCTGCTTCACTTCCTCAGAGAGCAACCGCCCCGGCTGGTCCTGCAGAATCGGAAATGCTAATTAACGAAAAGGGTATGTATATGACTATGCCCGGCCAGGGATGGGTTAAATTTGACCTGCCCGGTATAGATATGAAATCCTTGATGGAGCAATCGGGTAGTCAGGATCCAATGAGTTCTCTGAAGCAGATGAAAGATTTCGGAGTGGTAATGAGTTATGGTGACGACCGTGAGAAGAATGGCAAGCCCTATTGGATTATTAATGTTACCATGGGTGCTGACAGTTTAAATAAGGTTTTTGGCGATACCATGAAGAAGCTTCCAGTCCAGGGGAAGACAGAGACCAAGGATGTTACCGAGGGCATCAGTAATGTGATGACTGATATGTTCAAGAACCTGCAGGCGGACGTCGTCTACAATGTATGGATAGACCAGAGTAATTACCAGGCAGCATTTATGGATTTGGATGCGAGAATGAAGATGAAAATGCAGATACCAGCCCAGGAACAGAATGCTAAGGCCAGCTCGGTTGAAATGGATATGAAAGAAAAAGCCAGTTATGAGATATATGATCTGGGACAGCCCTTCACGGTACCCGATGTGAGCACAGCTATAAGCATGAAAGAATATATGGAAAAGCAAGCTGCAATAGCTCCAACCAAATAATGAGGTTATAGGTGAATAATCTGTTAACAAAACACACTTTAAATAAAAAACAGTCCTAGGGAACGGTCAATTAAGGGCGGAACATATGGTAAAGACAGGAATAATGTTGTAATATGGTGATAAGACTCGATACTTATTATTAGCGGAATGTGAGGCAAGAGCATAATGGGGGTTAAGATAGCCAAATTCATAAGCGTTCTCACTGTGGCACCTTTTATAGGCTTATTGGTGTTGAGTTGGATGTGGTTAAACAATCCGCATTACTTTGCCAGCCAACCCAACTGGTATTTTATTTCCGTGAGTCTGTTGACCCTAGTGCCAGTATCAGCCTACCTGCTTAAATACGCTATCCCTTCCATACGGGTAAAGGGCCGAGATGGAGAGAGAAAGTTGGCTTTCATCATGGCAGTAGCAGGGTATCTGGCCGGTGTGGTAGTATGCCAAATTTACCATGGACCCCGAGTAGTGTACATTCTGTTTATTACCTATTTTATTTCTGGATTTACCCTGTTGCTATTAAACCGCTTTGCTAAGATCAAGGCTAGTGGGCATGCCTGTGGCCTCGCCGGACCGACTACCTTTCTAATTTGTCTGTTAGGTGGAACCACTTGGTTCACCGCCCTATTGATACCGGCCGTTTTTTGGGCTCGTCTTAAACTGGAAAGACATGATATGAGTGATTTAATTATTGGCAGCTTAACTGGAATTATTCCTGCCATCGTCATGGTTTACCTGGTTAAATAAGTATTGTGAGGAGCTTCGAGGTTGGAATAATGTTCGCCAGCTGCTTGTTTTAAACAATGGCTTCCCGTTTTAATAAAGCTAAACTCAATCCTGATTCTTAGAAATAAATTTATATTTAAGGATGGTTTCATATGTGTCCTTATGATGAGATTGAAAAAGATCAAATCATAAGGCCATATAATCTTGCTGAAGTCATTCTTTTGGTTTCTGTAACCAAAGTGGAATCACCCGGGTAAAAAGGAATTAATTAACACTATTGGTTGAGGCAATAAATATACCAGGTGGTGAACAAAATGCTCCGTTTATCTTCCGATCAATTAACTCCGGGTATGATTGTCGGTCGTTCAATAGTTGATGCCAGTGGTCGGATGCTTCTGGCCGGAGGCCAGGTTTTAAGCCAACAATATATCCTGCGTATTCAAGATCTGGATATACCCACTATCTATATAGATGACCAATTAGGCATTGAGGATTCTCCTTCTCCGGTCAGTTCAGCTACTGTTTCAAAAGCCACCACCTACCTTAAGCAGAGCTACCAGCAATGTGTGCAAACGGGCAAAATTAATATTAGTGCAATTAAAGCCCAGGTTGATAATATAATTGACGAGCTAGTGGCTAATGGCGACCTATTAGTAGGAATGGCGGATTTAAAAAGCTATGATGAGTACACTTACCAACATAGCGTCAATGTATGTGTCTTGGCTGTTATGATGGGTGTAAGCAAAGGCTATAATAGGTTCCAGCTGCAGACCCTGGGTGTAGGTGCCATACTTCATGATATTGGCAAAATCAACGTTCCCGTGGAAATATTGAACCAACCTGGTTCCTTGAGTGACGAAGATTTTAACATTATTAAACAGCATCCCTGGCATGGCTTTAAAATTATAAAAGACTCCGGGGGAATCGCATTGCTGTCTGCTCATGTTGCCTTGCAGCATCATGAGCATTTGGATGGAAAAGGTTATCCCCGGGGTCTTAACGCTGCCAAAATACACGAATATGGACAAATTACTGGTGTTGCCGATATGTTTGATGCTCTGGTTTCTGACCGTCCGTACCGGCGTGGATATAATAATCATGATGCTTTAAATATAGTTCAAGAAGCTAAAGGCCATCATCTTTCTCCGGAATTTGTTGACTTACTATTAACCCATATCAACCTGTACCCACCGGGAACGGTGGTGGTACTTACAACCAAAGACATTGCTATTGTTACCAAAGAAAATCCGGAAGAACCAAGACGCCCCCAGGTAAAATTATTGTTTAATGCGCAGCAGCAAGCCTACGCTGGAGAGCGTGTGGTGAATCTGGCAGATTATAAAACTATCTATATAACCAAAACTCATAGTAATTCAGATGGCCATAATTACATAGCGCGGTATCTATCGCTTCATCCAGGTGGGTTTGGCTGTTCAACATTGACATCTGACTGCCAATAACTCACTAGCCAATCGTAAGCTTTCGGCATTAGTACTCTGCTTCCACACATGCCGATTTAAGATTAACTGCCAATCACACGAACGCAAATCCGTACAACCAAGCCATTAAGAAAACTCGGCTTACGCCGCTGCCTTAAAAGCGACCACAGGGAGCATATGTAATGCCCGAAGGGTGCAACATTCAGAAATGTTATACTTTCCGACCTTTTTCGCCCATGCAATCACGCCTGTTATCCACTTTCTATACATATTCAAGTGAAAATTTTATGAATGAATAGGCATATTCGACCTCGGTAAGCAATCCCCAAAAGCTGTACTGGTTTTTGTTTCTTGAGGTGAAACAATGTGTCATTTTCGCGAGTGACACATTGACAGATGAACAATAAATATAATTTAAGCTGTTTTTGGAGGGAAATGCCCACCTATCAGCACATTATGAAGGTAGAAATGTAGAGGATAAATTGTTACTGCATTCTGTATGTTGATGATTAGTGATTTTTAATGAAGTAAATATAAGCCTTAAAAAAGGCCGTAGCACGGATTCAAAGAGTTCATTAACTTAGTACACTAGTTTTTTGGCATGAAATTTGCTGAAACATGTAACTGTACCTTCTTAGCTCAATTATGACAGTTTGCGGTATTTGCAGAGAGGTCAATTAATCTACAATTTTAGGGGGAATAATTTCGTACGAGTATCCGGCAAAACTAACCCAATTGAGAACTGACATTTATATGGATGGGTAACTTATGGGCAGGGATCATCCTGACGTTGTTCATGTAGTATCTATTTAAAGTGCCAGTAATCTGGTCAGACAAAAATGGCCCGGTATCTGGTCCGAATTGAGGAGGAATGAATGACTTAATGACTATGATTGCAGAAATGCTAGCTAAAAGATCATCATTGACGGTAGATGTGTATAGGATTCTGGGTGATGGCAGGATCGGCGTAACCAGAATCCTGAAAGCCAGTGTGCAGCTAACCGATGAGCAACTGCACATCAACGGTTTACCCAGTCTTAAGCTGAAAGAAATTCAAATGGAGATGCACTCTTTACAATTTATTAGTATAAGAACCCGAGAAATACCCAATGTTGACAAGATAGTAATTTTTTAAGCGAAATCCCCATTGATTTTTGCCAGCCTTATATAAGCTGCTTCTTTGTTTTCATTTTCTATCAGACCATAACACTTTTAACGCAAAGTCGAGGTTCTTCAATATAAAAGACTGTTTCTCTAGCTTACCTGGAATAAAGCCTTATAAAAGACCATGGTCATGTAGATGTCGGTATAAAGTATTTCGTGATATGCCCATGGCTTTAGCAACTTTGCTTTTGTTATATTGATATTTAGCCAGATAATCAAGCAGCATTTGTTTTTCCATAGTGGATACCGTTGGACTTTCTGCTTCTGATGGTTCCATAGGATATAGCTGGTGGTCCAATTCTTCATCATTCAAATATTCAGAAACTAAATCATAGCTAATAACATTGCCTGGTGCTAGCTGAATAGCTCCCTCAATAAGGTTCTGTAATTCTCTTACATTACCAGGCCAATCGTATCTAAGAAAAGCTGCTCGCACATCAGAAGCTAAAGACATAACCGGCTTATTAAACCGCTGGCAATGCTTTTCAATAAACTTTTCGGCCAGCAAGAGAATATCATTTGGTCTTTCACGTAATGGCGGTATGGTGATTCTGATGACCGATAGCCTATAGTATAAATCACGCCTAAACCTGTGGCGCTTAATTTCGGCCAGAAGATCTTTATTGGTAGCAGCAATGATGCGGACGTCAACGGGGATAAGTTTGGTTCCGCCCAGACGAATCACTGATTTTTCTTCCAAAACCCGCAATAATGATGCTTGCAATTCTAACGGCACATCACCGATTTCGTCGAGAAAAATGGTTCCCTGGTCGGCCAGCTCAAACTTGCCGATATTACCGCCTTTTCTGGCGCCGGTAAAAGCTCCTTCATCATAACCAAAAAGCTCGCTGGCAATAAGATCGCGAGGCAGTGCAGCACAATTAATGGCCACATAAGGATGGTCTTTTCTGGGACTGGCATTGTGCATAGCTTGGGCAATTACGTCTTTGCCAGTGCCACTCTCTCCCAGTAGTACAACATTGGATGCAGATGAGGCGGCTGACCGGGCTGTTACCAATACTTGCATTAACTTCGGATCTTCGCCGATAATATCATCAAAACTAAGCTTGGCTCCGTCCCCGATCCACTTTTTGACGAGGCGGTTAATGCGCTGACTTTCTTTAATAATGACCACCGTACCACCATCGGAAATATCCGGGTGATTTAAAGGATTACAGGTAACGTTACAATTAATCGTGTTGTTATCTTTGGTTAGCAATTTGAAATTCTCATCAATGAAGGTGCGGCCCTGAGTAACTTTATTGATAAAGAAGTGGTTTTCATTGTTGGTGCCTAACAAGTCAGAAATGTTACGGCCATCCAGGGATTGACGTGACAACTGTAAGATCTGGGCACAGCAATCATTCATAAATGTTATATTTCCGTTTGCATCTAAAGCCAGAACGCCTTCTGACATTGATTCCATGACGGTTTTGTGGTACTGATTCAATCTTACCAGCACCATTGTAGACATGATATTCTTGGCCGCAGCCACTACCATTCCTAGCGTATGGTTGCTTACCTTGTTGAAGGGGGCGGCCAACGAAAGACAGCCACATATCTTGCCATTATCAATTATAGGTGCACTCGAAGAAGCTGAAACATGAGAGAACAGGCAGAAGTGTTCATAGCCAAAAACCGAAACAGGCTTGGCCAGATCCTGACATAATGCGCCTGCATTGGTTCCTACCAAATTTTCCGACCACATGGAGCCCTCTACAAAATGGGCTGACCTTGCCCAGCTCAAGGACTCTTCGTCCCCAATAACTTTTAATAAACGACAGTCTGAGTCTGCCAGAGCCACTACAAAACCAGTTCCATTCACAAATTCATTGAGGTCCTTCATAACCGGTTCACTGATATTCATAAGATATTGAGAGTTACTGCGGGCCTGGGACAATTCGGCTTCAGTACAGATGTAAGCGTTTTCTCGAAGATATGGATTTACCCCAGCATCATAACTTCGCTCCCAAGAGTATTTGATTTCAGGACGCAGTTTATCTCTCAGTTCAGGGCTATTATGCATTTGAATCCATTTCTTGCGCATTTCGGCATTATCCATCTGTTCATCTCCTCAGATACACTCTGTTGTATACAGCATAACATTTTATGAGACAAAATGAAACAATGTGTAACTTTGTAAAGTTACATTATGCTAAAAAAATTTTTAGTTTCGCCAAGAAATGTTGCTGCTGCATGCCAAACAAGTACCTAAATATCAATCATTGTTGTAAAAAATACAAATTTTTACAACAATGAAAATTATAAACAAGTAAAATATTTATAAGTAACAAACCGGCAATTTATCAATACTTGCCTTACATTTAGAGAAATTATTATATAAAAATACTGGTTATTGGCATAATAATTGCTGAAATAGATAATTAGCATCATATCTGAAAAAAATGATGCAATAGCATGTTAAAAAATTCCTAATTAAGTGCTGAAAAACCTGCAGGTATATATTAGCTTAAGTGTTAAATACCTGATACCAGAGTAACTTCAGGTGAGAAAGGGGGAGTTAAACCAGGGCCAAATTTGTTCACATATAAAATTGATAATTATGCCAAAACAGCATGATAACGTTTAAGCAGCAATAATTTATGAAATGAGAGGGGTTAATATAATGAGCGATAGATGGCAAGAGATGTATAGAGAGAAGTTACGCAGTGCGGATGAGTGCGCAAAATTGGTTCAGGACGGTGATGGTGTTATTGCCTCCATAGGCAATGGACAACCCGAGGTATTTCTAAACTCAATAGGCAAAAGGCTTAGAGCCAATGAGCTAAAAGACATATTCTATACCGGCGGAGTAGATGTTAAATTTAATGATTTGCTAAGTCCGGATATACAGGATCGTTTCAATTACAATAGTGGTTTTGTGGGCGATGCTGTTCGTATGGGAGTTCATAAGGGATTATACACATATTCTTCCAACCGTATGGGGGATAGCGTTACAGTACTTTCTTATCGCATGCCGCATGTGAAAAAAGCCATTGTTACAACTGTGGTTTCGGCGATGGATGAAAATGGCTTTTTTAGCTCTGGAACTCATGCGGATTTATGCTGGGGAGCATGGAGAAGCGGAAGTTTTAGGGATCTAATCCTGGAAGTAAATGAGAATATGCCTCGCAGCTTTGGCAGCAATCACTTTCATATTAGCGAAGTAACTGCCCTGGTTGAAAACAATACTCCCATGGTGGCATCACCTGCAGTACCTATGAGCGAAAAAGATGAAATAATCGGTAAGCTCGTTGCCGATAGAGTGCGCGACGGCTCCTGTGTCCAGATCGGAATTGGCGGCATGCCTAATGCGGTGGCCAAATACCTGAAGGACAAGAATGATTTGGGGGTCCATTCGGAGATGCTAGCTGATTCTATGGTTGACCTCTTTAATACCGGAGTAATCACTGGGAGCAAAAAGAATATCAACCGTAATAAGATGGTTGCCTCCTTTGCGCTGGGTTCTCAAAAATTGTATGACTTTATTAACAACAATCCTGCGGTGGAAATACAATGTTCTACTTATGTAAACAATCCCCAGATTATTTCTCAGAATGATAACGTGGTTTCGGTTAATGCAACTCTCGAAGTTGACCTGGTCGGCCAGTGTTGTTCCGAATCTATTGGCACCATGCAGTATTCAGGAGTTGGTGGTCAGGTAGATTTTATCCGGGGTGCGTGGCTGTCCAAAGGAGGACAATCGTTCTTAACCCTATATTCCACCTTTACGGATAAGGACGGTAAAATGCATTCCAGAATCAATCCGATTTTGACACCTGGAGCTATTGTTACTACCCCCCGTTATGAGGTGGACAATATTGTAACTGAATACGGAATAGCATCTGTAAAAGGAAATGAAATGAGAACTAGAGTCCAGCAAATAATCAATATAGCCCATCCTGATTTCAGAGATCAACTGACCTTTGAAGCTAAGAAAAGGAACCTTTTACGTTAAATTATTTTTAAATAGTTATTAGTTCAAACTAAGACCGCAATTATCAACAGGGGACTATTACCTGTCGATTATTGCGGTCTTTTAACGTGGGTTTACTATACTTTTTTTTGGTATTAAATTACTCCTGTGTAGCACGTTATTTTGGATCATCTGAAATTTAATGTATTTATCCATGCTTCTTTCTTTCATAAGTTGCTGGATCTCATAGGGATGTTTCTCACCTTCCATTAGCAATCCCAGAATAACTAGCCGCATTGACATGGCTTTCTTCCTCCTAATCCTTTGCTCTGTTGAAAATGGTTTTCTTCATAGACTTTGGTTTTATAAACATTGGTGATAAAATGATTTAAAAGGAATCTTCATTTAAGGAAGGGTTTATATGTGTCCTTATGATCATGAAATTGAAAAGATAAAAAACCAAATAGTTAACATGTATAACCCGCTCGAAATTATTCTTTTCGGTTCCTGCGCCAGGGGTCGAGTAAGCAGAAGCAGTGATATTGATTTTTGTGTTGTTATAGAGACAGAAAATAAAAGAAGCATGGTTCAAGACATTTTACTCAATGTGGATTACGAAGTTGATTTGGATATAGTTATTTATACTCCTGAGGAGTGGTTTAAATATAACGCTGATTTAAGTACTTTTGCAGGGATTATCAACAAGACGGGGGTGCGTTTAATTGGTGGATACCAGCGAGTTTAATGAATGGTTTCGAATGGCTCAAAAGGATATAAGAAGTGCCAGGATTTTGTTAGAGCATGTCGCTGATAATGAAATAGTATGCTTTCACTGCCAGCAAGCCATAGAAAAATATTTAAAAGGTTACCTAATATTTATGACCGGTGAAATTCAGGAAGGTCATAGTCTGGTTAAGCTATGCAAAAAGGCGATGCTGCAGGATAAGACCTTTGGAGATTTTTTGAAGGATATGGCTTTTGTGAATACCTATTATATTGAGACCCGCTATCCGGCTGTTGATCCGCTTATGGTCAGCATTGAGGATGCAGAAGAATGCCTTCGAATAACAGACAACGTTGTAAGCAGAATAGTGCAACTAGTTGCGATTAAATAGATAGGAAAGGACCATGGAGGTATATTATGAGAGACAATCTAGATATGGTTATAAAGTAAGCGGGCAAACTGACAGTCAAACATTTCGGCCTTTGCTCAACTACCAATTTACCCTATCACTTCTTACTTATCCCACTTGATCCTCCAAATTTGCTCCGGTAAACTGGCTATTATATAAATCGGCATAAAATCCACCCTTGGCCAGCAATTCGGGATGATTACCCTTTTCTATTACCCGGCCTTCGTTCATTACCAGAATTAAATCAGCATCTCGAATTGTGGATAACCTATGAGCGATTACGAAGCTGGTGCGTTTTTTCATCAAGGCAATCATGGCGTTTTGGATATAGACTTCGGTACGAGTATCGACACTGCTGGTGGCCTCGTCCAGGATAAGGATGGCCGGGTCAGCAAGAATAGCTCGAGCTATGGTCAGCAGCTGTTTCTGGCCTTGAGAAATATTCGACGCTTCCTCATTTAAGATCGTATCGTAGCCATCCGGCAGGGTTCGGATAAAGTGGTCGGCATGGGCAGCTTTAGCAGCGCGTATGACCTCTTCCTCAGTGGCTCCTACTCTGCCATAGGCAATATTATCACGTATGGTACCGTTAAAGAGCCAGGTATCCTGCAGTACCATGCCGAAAATGCTGCGCAAAGCTCCCCGTTTGACGTCTCTGATATCTACACCATCAACGGTTATTTTTCCGCCGTTAATTTCATAGAAACGCATCAGGAGGTTAACCAGGGTGGTCTTGCCGGCACCAGTCGGTCCGACGATGGCTATAGTTTGACCTTGTTTAACGTCGATGTTCATAGCCTCGATTAACGGAACATCTGGCTTGTAACTGAACTTAACATTGCGGAATTCGACATTGCCTTGCGGGAAGTCAATTATTTTGGCGTCTGCATTGTCGGGTATTTCTTCCACCTCGTCCAGAATTTCAAAGACCCGCTCTGCTGAGGCGATGGTAGATTGAATAATGTTAATAATATTGGCCGTCTGCACAATGGGTTGAGTAAACTGTCGCGAGTATTGAATAAAGGCCTGCAGATCTCCGATGGTGATAGACCTGTTGGTTACAAAGATGCCACCGATAACACTTACCAGGACATAACCAACATTGTTGATAAAAACCAAAAGGGGCATAATGATGCCGGAAATAAACTGAGCTTTCCATCCTACCTCATATAGTCTATTGTTGATAGCATTGAATTTTTCGATGGATTCACCCTCATGCCCAAAGGCTTTTACAATTTGGTGTCCGGTGTACATTTCCTCCACATGTCCGTTTAGCTGACCTAACTCTTTTTGCTGGCCCGCGAAATACTTTTGCGAACGGCTGGCCGCTGCTTTGGTAACCAGTGCCGAGAGTGGCAATACCACGGCAAAAATCAGCGTGAGCCAGGGACTGATGGTCAACATCATGATGAGCACCCCGACCAGGGTTACCACTGAGCTGATCAGCTGGGTAAGACTCTGTTGCAAGGTGGTAGCAATATTATCGATATCATTGGTTACCCGACTCAAAATATCGCCATGGGTACGGGCGTCAAAGAACTTCAAGGGCAGGCGAGCCAGTTTTTCATTTACGTCCCGGCGCATATCATAGACGGTTTCTTGGGCCAGGCCGGCCATGATGTATTGTTGGATATAGGCAAAAAGGGCGCTGGTAATGTAAAGTCCGGCTAAAATCAACAGGATATTAAGAATATAATGAAAATCTACCGCGGCCCCAGGTACATGTTTATATTTAAGCATTAGGTCTTCAAACAGTTTAGTGGTAGCCTTGCCCATTATTCTGGGGCTGACAATACTGAAAACCGTGCTCAAAACTGCAAATAGCAGCACGATCAGGAGGCGCATCTGGCGTGGCTTTAAATAGCCCAGCAGCCTTCTGAAGGTACCCTTAAAATCTTTAGCCTTTTCAGCCGGACGTGCCATGGGTCCCATAGGTCCCCCCCGAAAGTTGCCTTCACGGGTTCCCCCTGGACTTGGTCCTGTGCGTGCTTCACTCATGCTAGTTCCTCCTCTGATAGTTGTGAGTATACGATTTCCCGATATACATCACAGGAATTGAGCAGTTCTTTATGGTGGCCCATGCCAACTATCTGCCCATCCTCTAAAACGATAATACGGTCTGCCTCCATAACCGTGGTAACCCGCTGGGCAATTATTAAGACCGTAGAATCAAGTGTCTCCTTTTTCAGGGCGGCTCTAAGCCGGGCATCAGTTTTAAAATCCAGGGCCGAGAAGCTGTCATCAAAAATATATATTTCCGGTCTTCTCACCAAGGCCCGAGCAATTGAAAGGCGCTGTTTTTGACCACCTGATACATTAATGCCGCCTTGTTCGATAACAGAATCAAAACCATCCTTCATACCAGATATAAACTCCATGGCTTGAGCAGTTTCTGCAGCCTGCTGCACCTCAGCTTGGCTGGCGTCCTGTTTGCCGTAGCGAATATTATCAGTAATGGTGCCGGTGAAAAGGACCGCTTTCTGCGGAACCAGACCAATTTTGGCTCTCAGCCCGGCCTGCGACATTTCCCGGACATCTACTTCATCGATCAAAACCGCCCCCTGGTCGACATCATAAAAGCGGGGGATGAGATTAATCAAGGTGGTTTTACCAGATCCGGTACCACCGATAATAGCGGTTATTTCTCCGGGTTTAGCGGTGAAAGAAATATTACTTAGAGCGGGTTGCTCAGCTCCGGGAAAACTAAAGCTAACTTCTCTAAATTCCAGATAACCTTTATTATTGGCGGGGCTCTTTATCTGATTGATATCTTTAATTTCAGGAATAGTATCCAGTACTTCATCAATTCTCACAGCTGAAGCCGAGGCCCGGGGGAGCATGATAAACATCATGGACAGCATTATCAGGGAGACCATGATCTGAATTGCATATTGGATAAATGCCATCAAAGAGCCGACTTGCATACCGCCATTGTCGATACGTACACTGCCAAACCATATAACTGCGATGATGGTGAAATTCATCACCAGCATCATGCTGGGCATCATGGCGGCCATCAATTTGTTGACCTTAATTGAATTATTCGTAAGATCACTATTAGCAGCGGTGAAACGCTGCCTTTCCTGGTCGATGCGATTAAAAGCCCGGATTACTCTTATGCCGGTAAGGTTTTCCCGCAGAACTAGATTTAATTTGTCCAGTTTTATTTGCATTAATCTGAAAAGGGGAATGGCTTTGCTCATAATAATACCGATTACGGCGGCAATGACAGGAATGGACACCAACAGGACCAGCGACAGGGGTTTATCCTTGGATAAGGCCATGATAATGCCGCCTATACACATCATCGGTGCGCTGACCATCATACGCAGGATCATAAAGGTCACTGTCTGAATCTGGTTGATATCGTTGGTGGTACGGGTAATGAGGGTAGCAGTACCCATCTTATTGAATTCTTGCAGCGAGAAGTCCTCCACCCGGGTGAATACTTTACTGCGCAGCAGTTGACCAAAGCCAAGCGAAGTTTTGGCCGATAAATAGCTGGCCATTATCGAACAGATGGTGCCTCCAGCTGCGATTAGCAACATGATACCACCAATTCTAAGGATATAATTGGTATCGCCATTGACGATGCCGATGTCAACGATATCTGACATCAGGGTAGGCAGATATAGTTCGGTAAGAGTTTGCACAAACACCAACAGCAAAACTGCTGCCACTGAGAGTTTAAATGGTTTTAAGTGGCGATATAGTTTAATCATCAGCTTTCATCTCCTGTAACTTACACGATTGTGAAGGCGTGCAATTCCCGCGGTTTTTATCCAGGGCCGCCTTTATCTCTGTTAAGTCCTCTATGAGTTGCATTGCCCTTTGGTCAGGAATATCAGCCAGCAGGTCATTAAACTGCTGCCTTATTCTTTTGCCCAGCAACTGAATGTCCGCACTGGCCGGTTGGCTAAGGTAGAGGCGTAAAATCCTTTGATCGCTGGCATCCGATTTTTTTTCAACCCAGCCCCGCTGCTCCAGCTCTCGTATCAGATTAGATATATGTGATTTGGCAATGCCGGTTCGACGTGCTAGTTCACTAATGGTGATACCTGGTTCCAGGCGGATATGCTTACTTATTATCAGCATGGAAAATGGTAAATCATGTTGAAACAGCACCTCCCGGGCATATTTACCCATGCTGCGATTAACATCATGCAGTAGTTCTACCAGTTCCTCGTGCACTAACGCCATAATATCATCCCCTTTTATAAAAGACTTTTTACTATTATGTTCTTAAATACAGAAAATAATGTTCTGTACAGAACGATTATACTCCCCCGTTATTGTTCTGTACAGAACATTATTATAGTCTTTATTTCTTCCCCGGCAATGGTATATGTAGGTAATTGAATACTGTGTAAGCCGATTTTTCTTAAGGCTGCTTTCCATTGGGATAAATAAGATTGAAATACTGAAAGCTTACTGGGATATTTAAGCCTTCTAAATTTTAGGTGTGAATGTATGGAAGCAATAAATGATGTGGATTGCCTGCTGTCTGATACCTTTTAATTATGTTAATATTAATTTGGTTTGGTTTGGTTTGGTTTAAACGGATGCTAGACATATAAACCGTATCTACCCAGCAGCGGCTGGAGAATTCTTAAAATGAGGAAAAATGAGTGAAAGCCTTTAAATATACGCTGCTTTATCTGCTAATTATAGAATTGATTTTACCATCCCTGGTGCCGCTAGACCCTGTTTATAAACACCGGATGAACTATGAGGTGGTGAAAAACAATACTGCCAACATTGATGTCATTCTGGATCAGATCGAGCGGCAGATAAAAAAACAAGATTTAAAAGATTATATTATTATTTTAGGCGATTCGGTAGCCTACAGCGGTCCGGGGCCGGACAGTGATTCAATAGGTGCTTGTCTGGAAGAATATTACCTGCAAAAGGGGCAGAAACGAGTGGTTTTTAACCTTGCCATGCCAGCTATGCAGGTGGGAGACATTTACACTATGCTGCTCAAACTTGATGAGCATGGAATCTCTACTGATAGAGTCATCTTAAATCTCATTTATGCAGGTTTTTCGGAGCGGAAGCCGGATCCCTCTATAGTCTTTTGGCTTCAGCAGGACTTGGCTCGCCTGGACCCGGTTAGTTTCAGGCATGTTAAACCCCAACTGGAAGTCAATGGCTCCATTCCCAAGGTTGGTCTGGTGAAGAAATTGAATTATTATATTACTAACCGGCTAGCGATATTTCGCTATAAAGATCTAATAAAAACTGATTTGCAGCAGCAGTTGGAAGAATGGACCGGTAAGAAGATTGAGGAAGTGGGAGACCGGCGTCCCTGGTATCAAAAGGAAGGCCTTAAGGAGTTATTGGATACGCCTGTTTACCAGAAGGCTTTTGCGGTTAAACCTTTTGATATGACCAGCGGCAATCCCCAGATCTACTTTTTGAATAAAATTATACAACACCAGCAAGCCAAGCAAACCCTGGTGTTTCTTGCTCCAGTGAATCCCAAAATAATGGATCAGGTTAATGATCCAGGTTATAAGGAAAATCTGCAGCGGATAAGTAATTATTTCGCTCAGCAGAAGGTGCAGTATCTTGATTTTCATGGCCAAATAGACCAGCACCTGTTCAGCGATCATGTCCATCTCATAGGCTCGGGGTATTCATTTATGGCCCGCCGTCTAGGAGAAGATTTTATACTAGGAGCTAAATAACGATGATGTTTTTTCAGACCCCGGAGTTTATTTTTTGCCTGATTATAGTACTTGGCTTGTATTATTTGGTGCCGAAACGGCGAGTGCTATTGTTGGCAGTGGTAGATCTGGCTTTTTATGCCCTGGCCGGTTTGGGCCCGGCCGCATTATTTATGGGGATAACTATTATTAACTACTATTTAGGGCAGAAGCTTTCTGGAACTGGTAAAAAGCGGTTTTTATGGGTTGGTATCCTTATTAATGTGGCCAACCTGGTGTTTTTTAAATACACTCTGTTTTTTCTCAGCATTGCCGAGAAAGCTCTGCATGTTGCCTTACTTCCCAAACTGCCCTTTGTAGCCGAACTGGTCTTGCCGGTGGGGATTTCTTTTTATACCTTTCAGTTTATATCCTACCTGGTGGATGTTTATCAGGAGAAAATACCCCCCAGCCGAAATCTGTTGGTATTCTGGGTCTTTAGCTCCTTTTTCCCCCATGTTATCTCGGGGCCCATTATGCGGGGAGGGGAACTAATTCCACAGGTTGAGCGGGCAGACAAGTTGGAAATAACCCGTAATTTTCAACTGGGCTTAAGCTATTTGGCCATGGGACTGTTTAAAAAGATCCTAATTGCCGACTATATTGCTATCTACGCCAATGATTTCTTTGCCCGCAGCGCATCGCTGGGAACAGTAGAAACCTGGATTGCAGCTTATCTTTATACCTTCCAGCTTTATTTTGACTTCTCTGCCTACAGTGAGATGGCGGTTGGCATAGCTTATCTTTTTGGCATACGATTGAACCTGAATTTTCAAACGCCGTACCTCAGTGCCAATGCCACAGAGTTCTGGAGACGTTGGCATATAACGCTTTCCAGCTGGATTAGAGATTATCTGTACATTCCTTTGGGCGGTTCCCGAAAGGGAGAAGCACGGAAATATATTAACTTATTTTTGGCCATGAGCATATCCGGGCTCTGGCATGGAGCAGCCTTTACCTTCGTTATATGGGGTATGTACCACGGGCTGCTGCTTATACTGCATAACCTCTACCTTAAATGGAAAGCCCGTATGGGAATGGCCAGGCTATTCAACAGTTCGGCCTACCGGGTGATTACAATATTTATTTTCTTTCATCTCACCTGCATCGGTTGGGTTTTTTTCAGGGCCTCCAGTATAGAGCAGGCTCTCCAAATGATACATCGTATGCTCATTCCTTATCAGCTGAATTTCAATCTTTATACCGGACAATTTCTTATGCTGGCAGCCGGGCTTTATCTGCTGCACATTTTGGAAAGCTGGCTTCGGTCTCATGCTCATCAGTTGGGCACCGCCTGGAGGCGTAGCTTAGCGGTTCCCCTGCGAGCTCTGGTTTATACGGCGTTTATTTTGGCCTTAATCGTTTTTTCCCAGGGACAGACCAGCAATTTCATTTACTTTAAATTTTAGTTACAAGGTTTTTTGTTTCTCCGTGGTGTAAACAATGGATACCGTCCCGGGCCCTACATGACATCCTATTACCGGACCAAGCGGTAATAATTGGACTGGACGATTATACAACTGGCTAAGCTTTTCGGCTAGCTCCTGACCGTGTTGTTCATCGTTTATATGGTGGACCAGGAGATGTTTTAAGCCATACTTTTTAGCATCTTCCTCTAGAACCTGCAACATGCGTTTAACGGCTTTAGCTGTACCACGAACGCGATCGTATACATCGGTCATACCATCATTGACATAGAGAATTGGGCGGATATGTAATAAAGAGCCAATAATAGCTGAGGCTCCACCGATGCGGCCACCTTTTATTAAATACTGCAGGGTAGCAGGTACAAAATAAAAGTGAACTCGTTCTCTATAATGCTGGGCAGTTTTCAGCACCTCATCCATTGGTTTTCCTGCCTGGGCAGCTAGTGCTGCTTCAATTACCTGTAATCCAAGAGCCATGGAATTGGTTTTGGAGTCCATAATTTCAATACTCGCTTGGGGGAATTCCTCCAGTACCATTTTTCTGGCGCTTAAGGCTGAATCATAGGTGCCACTCATCAGAGAGGATAGAAAAATACCCAATACTTCATGACCCTGGCTTACTATTTCTTTGAAAACACTATAGATTTCTCCTAGTGTGGGTTGAGAAGATGTAGGAATAACCCCATCCTTCTCAATTTTTTTATAGAAATAATCATAGGCGACGGTGGTTTCATCAAAATGCTCATCCGGAAAATGAACACTTAGATGGACAACCTGGATATCCAGCTTTTTTTGGGTTGCTGGGTCGATATAGGAAGTGCTGTCGGTAACCAGTTTGACTGTCATTAATAATCCCCCTGTATTTTATTCTTGCAAGCAGACATCTAGCCTACAGCTCAGAGATATCAGTCAGCTTTTTTTAGAGTCCGTATCTTATTCTATGGGAAAACAAGCCGGAGTGCAAAGGGAAGCCTATTTAAGTATAATTGCCAATTATGGCAGGAAAAATCAAACAACTGGCGAATATTTCATATAAATATGCAATCTGTTGAAATGAGGTGTTGAATTTGACTGAAATAGCAGTTTACCAAAGACCGGAGAAAGTGAATGCTAAAGAGGCCATGCAATTACTGGTGGATGGAAACCAGAGGTATATTGATGGAAAAATTCTGCCAAAAGAGATGGGTAGTGCCAAAAGGGAAGCATTAGTCAGCCAGGGGCAAAAGCCTTTTGCCGCAGTGCTTACCTGTTCGGACTCGCGTGTTCCTCCAGAACTGATTTTTGACCAGGCCCTGGGAGATTTATTTGTTATTCGGGTAGCTGGGAATGTAGTATCTCCGGTAGAGATGGGCAGTATTGAATACGGCGTAGAACATCTTGAGACCCCTCTGCTGGTTATCATGGGGCATGAAAACTGTGGTGCGGTAAAGGCTGCAGTTGACGGTGGAGAAGCACCTGGCAGTATCGGTTCCATCATCGAAATGATAAAACCCTCAGTTGAAAAGGCCAGGGCTGCTGGCGTAAGCGGCAAAGAACTTTATGAAAAAGCTACCGATGAAAATACTAAAGCTATGCTGGCTGAAGTCCAAAATAGCCCTATAGTAAAACACTTGATGGATCATGGCAAACTGACTGTGCTAGGTGCCAAGTACCATCTGGAAAGTGGAAAGGTAATTTTCGACCAGGCTAAATAAAGTTTGTCTTAGGTGAAACTGAAGATGTAAAAATGTAATAAGAGGGCAGCCATGTGTTTCCCTCAAAAAGCCCGCTTAATCAACGTACTTAGGTACGCCTCAATAAGCGGGCTTTTCGCATGCCTTCATAGTGACTTATGTCATCGGTCTACCCTCTGCATTATTCGCTTATATAACCAGGCCCCCGTGCTAGTTTGAGGTCTATGGAAGAACCTTGGGGCAGAGAGTATTTTAGAGCTCCGGAAGGGCAGCGGTTAATAGTTTTGATGATTTCCGCTGCCGGTGCACCCGCGGGGTTGACCCAGGGTCGAGCCTCCGGGTTAAAGACTTCCTTCAGGTTGGTAAAACAATTGCTATCATGGGTACAGCGATGAGGATTCCAATAGACTATAATGTCCTCATTTTTGTATTGCTTAGAATAGTCTTTTGGCAAAGGAGCATCCTGATTATTGGGGTTGTTGGCGGACTGAAAATCGCCATAATCCTGCAATAGGTCTTTATCCCCCTGCAGGGCATGAGCGAATCTAATTCCAAACTGATAAGCCCGATCCAGCTCTGCTGTGGAGGGCTTGAAGCGAACTCTAAAACCGGGCAGAAAGCTCATGCGCAACATTTTAAAGCGGGCCTCAATATTTGGTACGGCCTCACCACTCCAGCCGTAGGCCCCAAAAGCCCCGGCAATAAGATGCGAGTGGGTTATGGGAGATAGACGAGTCAAAAGATCCCAAATGGGTGGCAGGACATCCTTGTTAATAGTTGGTGAGCCGACTAATAGGCCATCTGCGTTTTCCAGCTCGGCTATGACCTCTTGCCGGGGGGTTATTACCATATCAAATTTGCGAACCTGGAAATTCCCCGCCGACATCAGTCCCTGTTCAATACTTTCAGCCAGCATGCCTGTATAACCATAAGCAGAGACATAGGCGATAATCACTTTAAGGCGCTCATCATGCTTTACGACTGGGCTGGACCACTGTTGGTAAAGATCCAGATAATGCTTGATATTGCTGCGCAGGATAGGACCGTGGCCGGGGCAGATCATGTTTAGCTCATATTTGCTAAGCTTTTTTAGAGCCCGCTGCATCTGGGATTTGAAAGGTCCCATTATATCATCAAAATATGCCTTATAGGCAGGCGTCATATCTCTATCTATCAGGTCATTGAAAACCCGGGGGTCGGAGAAGTGACTGCCGAAAGAATCACAACTAAACAAAAGTTTATCTTCTTTAACATATGTGTAAATAGTGTCCGGCCAATGCAGTAATTGGGCAGTTATGAACTGACAGGTCTTATCACCCAGACTGAGTTCGTCTCTATTTCCAACCGGCAGAGAGTTAAAGCTCCTGTTTACTATCTCGCTCAGGAATTCCAGAGCTGTTGGGTGCGCTACCACAGTAAGTCCTGGTATCATTTCCAGCAGCTGCTCAACTGAACCGGCATGATCGGGTTCAGTATGATTAAGTATCAGGTAATCAATTTCCTGCAAATTTACCAGCTCTTGCAGATTTTCAATATAATCATTAAAAAATTTAGCTTTTACCGTTTCGATCAGGGCAGTCTTTTGGCTTCCTTTTATCAGGTAAGCATTGTAGCTGGTCCCGAATTCAGTTTCCATAATAATATCAAAAACTTTTAAATCAGGGTCCTGAGCCCCAGCCCAATATACCCCTTCGGTAATTTTGATGGTTCCCATAAAAACTTCCTTTCCTGAAGACCTTGGTCCTTTTAAATACATATTAAGGAAATATTATATAAACCACAACTTAAATAACTGGAGAAAGCCTCAACCGAAATATATTTGTTATATTTTTATAATCAATTGGATTACATAATCATTAGGATGATCAAAATAGCAATGTTATTATCAGCAGCTAAAAATTTCTCAAGAGCTTTTCTTCTCCCCTGGAACGTAGTAATATTGAATAATTATAATACCGTAGAATAAAGAATTGCATGAGGGGGATATCTAACTTGGGTAAGATGCTATATTACTTGCTACTGGCAATACCATTAAGCGTATATTTCAAATTCAGCGGCAACGAAATTGCTATGTTTTTTACAGCCTGTCTTTCTATTGTCCCATTGGCGGGAATTATGGGAGAAGCTACTGAAAATCTGGCATGTTATCTGGGAGAAAAGGCCGGGGGGTTGTTGAATGCTACCTTTGGCAATGCTACTGAACTATTGATTACGATTTTTGCTCTGCAGGCCGGACTTTTTAATGTTGTTAAGGCATCCATTGCCGGCAGCATTTTAGGCAATATTTTGTTGGTACTGGGACTGTCTATTTTTGTTGGCGGATTGAAAAATGGTGAACAACGCTTTGACCGGGTACATGTAAACAACCAGACCAATCTGATGTTCCTGGCTATCATTGCCCTGATTATTCCAGCCGTTTTTTTCCAGGCAGAACAACAGCATCATGCACTGGAGGGTTTTAGTCTGTTAGTGGCTGCTATCCTGTTGCTTAGCTATTTTGCCAGTCTGCTCTTTGCAATGCGACGCAGGACGGATACCTGTGAGGTGGAAGGCGCTGAATGGAGTAAAAAGAAAGCCATTATTATGTTGGCTATTAGTACCATTGCGATTGCTATGGAGAGTGAATACCTGGTAGCTGGTATTGAATCGGTAACAGCAGCTCTGGGATGGTCTGAGTTTTTCATTGGGATCATTATCATTCCGATTATTGGTAATGCAGCCGAACATTTTACTGCCATAATTATGGCTATCAAAAACCGGATGGATCTTTCCTTTGAGATTGCTGTGGGGTCCAGTGCCCAAATAGCTATGCTGGTTACGCCGATATTGGTTTTCCTCAGTTTTGCTATGGGTAATCCTATGACCATGACGTTTAACTACCATGAAATTGTGGTGGTTGGCTTGGCAGTACTTGCCGCACAATTTATCAGTCAGGATGGTGAATGTAACTGGTTGGAGGGGTTGCTCCTGGTAGCAGCATATATTATTATTGCTATTGCTTTCTTTTTAATATAAAACCAAGCTCAAAAAAATGTGAATCGGTTAGTTCTTATCCAGGATGGTAAAAAGGAGTAATCTCAGGATTACATATAATTAGGGAGTCTCAACAACAAAACGGGACTTCCTTTCTTATTTCCTCATTTGAACTAGCAGGAAAACAGCGAGAAAACTAGAATTTAATCTGCAAAAGCTATTTGTAGGGAGGTTATCGTCTTGCTGAATTATCATTTCGAAATAATTAAAAGTACACCCCTCAAAGGCCAGAAAATTGCAGGTGCCAAAGATTATGATACCCAGGTAAGGATAGAAAAAGATGGTAAAATAATTTTTAACGAACTTATCATAATCCGTAAAAATAAAGAGGGAGTTTTCCCGGATTTAGACC
The DNA here is from genome assembly GCA_964510795.1 of uncultured Syntrophomonas sp. Lineage (GTDB taxonomy): Bacteria > Bacillota > Syntrophomonadia > Syntrophomonadales > Syntrophomonadaceae > Syntrophomonas_B. Next base: position 1,330 of record CAZEDT010000032.1, on the reverse strand, counting down.
TAATCAGAAATAAAATATCCGCTGCCTCCGTCCGCAAGGAATTGGTGGAAAAGATTAAGGAATATTTTAAACGGGTGAAATAATAATTGGATCTGGGGGAGGCCGTTAACTTAAGCACTTTAATTAATTATTAGCTGCCTTAAGTATAGTGGCCTTAAGCTGTTCAGCGCTGGTGCCTTTGATGCCAACGCTGACTCGCCCTAGAGAGCTTAGCGAGCTGTTCCGCCTTACCGGAACTGGATGGGTGGTCCAGATATATCTGTAGCCGGCCTGCTGGGCTAGCTTGACGGTGGTAGCATTATAGGCACCGAATGGGTGAGCAAAATGGACCACGGGTTGGCCCAGGGTCTGTTCAAGCTTTTCACGGGAATGAATTAAATCATTAAGAACCCTGGCTCGATACTGCTGTCTGGATTCATTCGCCATGCATTCAGTTAACCAATAAGCTTTGCGGCCCTGCTGGTTGGTCCAGGTTTTGTGTCCGTCATACGTATGTGATCCTACTAATACTCCAGCTTGTGACATTTTTTTTAGTTCCAGCCAGTTTAATCTGCGTAAGCCGTTGGGACGGGTTTGGCCGATTTGGGATACGGTAGCGAAAATCGCCATGGGCCAATGTCTAGCTTGCAAAGCTGGTAAAACCACTTCATAATTGCTGGCACAGGCGTCGTCTAAAGTGATGGCTACCGCATTGGGGGGAAGAGTCGCGCCGTGTTCAACAAATGCTGTCACATCTGCCAGCGATACGACGGAAAAACCGTTCTGGTCTAACATAGTCATATGTCTGGCAAAGCGTTGTGGGGAAATAGCCGTACCACATTCCTGGATATCCACATCGTGATATATGAGAACTATGGCTGCATCACGATAATATACGTGTTGGTTGGACTTATCATCTCTTGCCGCCCCGCTGAATTTGGTAGCCTGGGGAGTGATCTTCTTTTTTAATAGCGATGCTTGTGGACTGCAAGCTGACGGAAAAATACTCACTAAAATGATACATATAAGCAGTAACAATTTAATCGGCTTATTTTTTTTCATTAATAATCCACCTTTTTATAAGTGCATTTGCTAATCCCTTAACTTAGTATGGACTAATCGGAAAGTTTTCTATGGACGCTTGATATAGTAATTAATTACAATATTAGTATGAATATACATCGGGCTGCTTTGAAAAAGGCGGGCTTAAACTAAATTGTATGCATTAATGCATCCTGGTAGCGTTGAAAATGAGAAGGGGGATAAAGGTATGAAGACCAAAATCACCGAAATGTTAGGAATCAAACACCCGATTATTTGCGGAGGTATGCTGTGGCTTTGTAAGCCGGAA
>CAZEDT010000031.1:0-44282 GCA_964510795.1 uncultured Syntrophomonas sp. | reverse complement strand
GCCTCGAGGCGGACTTGAACCACCGACACGCGGATTTTCAGTCCGCTGCTCTACCGACTGAGCTACCGAGGCTGGACTATTGGTTTGCCTTAGAACAACCGATCTCTGTGTCGCAAGGATTATTATATAACCCGTAGTTTCTTATGTCAAGCCTATTTCAAGGATTTGTTGATAAAACCCTGACCCATTTAACTGGGTTCTGTATGACATAAATAATGGCGAAGCCGATGGGATTTGAACCCACGCTCTCCGGCTTGACAGGCCGGCATGTTAACCGCTACACCACGGCTCCGCAACGAAATTAATTATAGCATCCAAGGGCATACTCGTCAACTACTGTATTACTTTTGTTTAAAATACTTTTTCTAATCCATTTAATGCAGGAATAGAAATGGCTATAATACCAGTTTTTAAAGGTTTAGGTGATACATGATAATTCTAATAACGGAATTTCTAATACATTAAGCCTGATCTTGATACCGGTATTAACGGATTGCAAGCGCTCTTGGCAGGGTTAAGCATGGTACATGAGCTTACATAATTTAAACCTAAAAAGCATGTCCTGACTGATCAAGACATGCTCCTAAAAATACTATCATACGAGTAACTTGTGATACGTTTTTAGCTTTTCCACAGGCCATGCAGGTTGCAATAGGCTCTGGCTACTACATTGTCATCTGTAATCGGGAAAAAAGCTTCGGGTGCATCGTCCGGTTTTAGGAATACTCTACAGGCCTTCTCCCCGACTAAAACTTCAATCCACTCAATATAGTGTTTTTCCATCATGGGATGCGCTTCACTGCCTACTTTAACTTTAATGCCACCGTCGATCTTTTCGATCACCGGTATATGTTTCTCGAAAGATGCCTCTACCGTATTTTCCTGATATTGCTTCATTGGCTGCCCACAGCACACCAGTTCGCCTTTGCCCTCGTGAAGGACTTCAACAATGTTGCCACAGATTTCGCACTTATAAATACCTAGTTTTTTCGCCATGATTACACCTCCCAATAATATTTTTAAGCTTCTAGTATCAGAATAACCATAGCTGTATTTTTGGTCAAGATAATATCGGATTTTTATAGAAATGTTGAATGCCTGGTTCATAACTAAACAACCCAAGTTAACCCTAAATATAGAAGGATACTTTTCCGTTTCGAGTTCCTTTTATTAGAATAATGATACCTAACTGACTAAATGCTATACTGTAGGTAAAATGTTTGCTATAGGAGTTGAAACAAATGAAATACTTACTAGTTCTGGCTGATGGCATGGCTGACTATAAAATTGAAAAGTTGGGCGGCAAAACTCCCCTGCAGTATGCACGCACTTCAAATATGGATATTCTGACCCCGAATTCGCTAATAGGTACTGTTCTAACTGTACCTCCCGGCTATCCACCCGGAAGTGATGTTGCCAATCTGGCAGTTATGGGCTATGACCCTCGCCAGTATTATACTGGTCGCTCGCCTCTGGAAGCGGTAAGCATGGGAGTTGAACTATCTCAGCAGGATTTGGCTCTGCGTTGTAATCTGGTAACTCTATCAGGAGAAAGTAATTATGCAGATAAGATTATGTTGGATTATAGTTCAGGCGAGATAAGCTCGGCTGAATCAGCCCAATTAATAGAAGCCGTAAGCAGAGAATTAGGTAATGAAGCTTTTGCCTTTCATGCGGGAATTAGCTACCGCCATCTGACGGTTTGGAAAAATGCCGGAAATAAATCGTTGCGCCTCACTCCACCGCATGACATATCCGATCGCAAGATCAGCGATCACCTGCCTGCAGGGGAAGACGGAGCCGTGCTCCTGCAGCTCATGATAGCCAGCGAGGCTATTTTGCTTAAACACCCGGTAAACCAGTCCAGGATAGAACGCGGCTTGCCTCCTGCCAGTTCTTTATGGTTCTGGGGAGAAGGGACGAAGCCTGCTCTGGATAGCTTCTCAGTTAAATATCAACTCAAGGGCTCAGTAGTATCTGCAGTTGACCTGGTCAAAGGATTAGGCATTTGTGCTGGCCTTACTCCCATAAATGTAGAAGGTGCTACCGGGAGCATTGTAACCAACTTTGCAGGTAAAGCTAGAGCAGCCCTGGATGAATTAAAAAATGGTCAGGATTTCGTCTATCTTCATATTGAATCGCCTGATGAGGCTGGTCACCAGGGCGATCTTGAGGCCAAAGTCTGGGCCATAGAGCAGATTGATAAAGAGGTGTTAGGCCTAATCTTAAGTGAAATGGATAGCTTTGATGATCTGCGGGTACTGCTTATGCCTGATCACCCTACCCCGCTGGCAATTAAGACACATACATCCGACCCGGTTCCTTTTCTGTTATTTGATAAAAACCGTCCGGTATTGTCTGGAATGGAGCAGTTTAATGAAGACAATGCCCAAAAAGGGTTATTTATCGAGGATGGATATCAACTGATGGACCGTTTTATTAAGGGCTAAGATCTGGGCAAAAAGTGAACAGGGGGACGGTTCTCCTGTTCATCCCCTAATACTTTGACAGGATGAACAGGAGAACCGTCCCCCTGTTCACTTTTTGTTTATCACTAAATCCCCAAAAATTGCAGTACGGTTTTGTCCATATCTTCCTTACTGGTTATTGTTTTATGCAGAATGGTTTTTTGCTCCAGTTCTTGAATCGCCGGAGGGATAGTCTGACCGGTATATACAGATAAAATTGCCAGTATTTCAAACTCATTTTTATCCGCTAAAAACTCCGCATCGAGTAAGGCTTCAGCTACACTGCTGGCAAACTTAAATGGGTTGGCCGTGGAGGCAATAATTGCAGGAGTATTGTCTCCGGTATTCTGCCGGTAGCGGTCATATGCACACCAGGCAACCGCCGTATGCGGATCTAACAGGTACTTATGTTCCTTCCAAACCTTATTAATTGTTTCCATGGTTTCCTGGTCACTGGCGAAATCTGCCCAGAAGAGCTGATTTATTTGACTCTGAACCGTTGTATCCACCTGATAGCTCCCCTGAGACTTCAGCTGTTCCATCCAGTTTGACACTGCAACCGCATCATGAGCGCTTAGTTCATAGAGTAATCTCTCCAAATTTGAAGATATCAGTATATCCATGGAGGGTGATATGGTCCGTTCAAACTCTCGCTTACGATCATAGCAGCCCGTACGAATGAATTCGGTTAGTACATTATTGGAATTCGAAGCACAGATCAGTTTATTGATGGGTATGCCCATTTTGTACGCATAATAGGCGGCCAGTATATTGCCGAAATTACCCGTAGGTACCACTACATTTATGGGATCTCCGGCCTTGATATGCCCCTCCTGACATAAATCCATATAGCTGGAAACATAATAGACGATTTGGGGCAGGAGTCGTCCCCAGTTGATGGAGTTGGCTGAAGACATTTTCAGACCCTGTTGCTCCAGGGTACTTATAAACTGTTCATCAGCAAATATCTTCTTTACCCCAGTCTGAGCATCGTCAAAATTACCTTCAACGGCAGATATAAATACATTCTGCCCCTCCTGAGTAATCATCTGCCGCTTTTGTACGTCACTCACCCCATCCACCGGATAGAAAACCACTATTTTGGTTCCAGTTACATCCTTAAACCCTTCCAAGGCAGCCTTACCGGTATCTCCGGAGGTTGCTACCAGAATAACAATTTCCTTATCTTCGCCAGTTTTCTCCGCACTGCGGGTCAGCAGGCGCGGTAAAATCTGTAGGGCCATATCTTTAAAGGCACAGGTAGGACCGTGCCAGAGCTCCTGGATGAAAAGTTCATTCGACATCTTAACCAGTGGGACTATACGTTCATCGTCAAAGCTCCCTTTGTTGTAGGCAGCTGTAACGCATTCTTTGATATCTTCAGCAGTAAAATCTTCAAGATAGTAACCCAAGATGGTACAGGCTCTTTCTTGATATGGCTGCGTCTGCATTTGTTTATAATCTTCTTCCCGCAAGCTGGGGATAGCCTCAGGAACAAATAATCCCCCGTCGGGTGATATTCCCATCTTGATAGCTTCGGCAGCAGTTATGGCTAAGTATTTCCCCCTACTACTCTGATAATGCACCTATATTTACCTCCTGTTCGGCTAATTCTAATGATAAAATATCTTCCAACAAAAAACTGTTGAATATACTATAAACAATTCTATAATGAAAAGACAGGGAATTTAACGGTCTAGAGTCAAATTTCTAAAATTCCTTTTCTTGTGCTTGGTGATGCGCAGCGTTTTGCGTTTGCTATAACAACAAATTACTGGCTCTTACGGTGGCAGGACTGACTACCTCGGATTGACAATACTATCTATGAAAAGCAACATGGCAAGGAGGAATCCATTTTGGGCCAGTTTATAGCTGTGATAATAATCCTTATTATAGCAAAGCTAATAATAGATTTGATCAAACCATATTTTGCCCGAAAAAGCACTAATAACCCCTACGGTGAGGTTATAGATATCAGTGATGCCTGGGTTGATACCAGTTCCTTACCCTACCAAAAAAAAGAGCAATTGATGAACCCGAAAGATTTTGCCTTTTATGACATATTGGCCGAGGTTCTGGCCGGAAAGGATTATATAATTTGTCCACGCTTACAAATGTCGGAATTGATTTCGGTTACTGAAACCCCTAATCAGCATAAGTATCTGCAGCGCCTTAAAGAACGCATACTTGACCTGGTAGTGCTGGAAGTCAGCAGTTTCAAACCAGTGCTGGTCATTATTTTAGAAGAACCCGAAGCGAGAAGAAAGCAGCAGCTTTCCAACAATTTCACAGTAAAAGCGCTGCAGGCAGCTGGTATACCGCTGCTGAACATAAACCCCAAGCAATTTCCTCAGCATCAGGATTTAGTTCTGGATTTACGCAAACACGGTCTTAACCTCTAGTTGCATTGGCTGGCTGAATCTTGGCCTATTACGATGTCCTTTGCTTCCATCTGAACTGAGATACATCAATCCTGGCTTGATTTAGTCAGGAACAAGGTCCATTCTTAATTTGGCGCACTTAAAAAAGAGGTATACTCACTGTATACCTCTTTCACCCGTTTATTACCCTTAAAATATTGCTATTTCTTTTTAGCTGCTTTCTTTGCACCCTTTTTAACAGGAGCAACTTCTTTCTTGATTGCAACAGCTTCCTTAAGGGATTTGCCGGGTTTAAATGCAGGAACTTTAGTTGCAGGAACCGTAATTTCTTCGCGAGTCGCCGGACTAATAACAGTTCTTTCCTTACGATCACGCACCTCAAAACTACCAAAACCAATGATTTGAACTTTGTCGCCATTAGCTAATGCCTGCTGAATAGTATCCACCACGGCATCCAATGCTTTTGCGGCATCCTTCTGTGTAATTTCAGCTTTCTCCGCCAGGGATTTCACAAGTTCCGATTTGTTCACGACATAATCCTCCCTTTATTTTTTCTACCTATTCTACATTCCTCATTAATACGGCAATTCCTTCTAATAAGCTAAATTTTTTAAATTATTTATCAAAATATATTGGTTCATCGCTTATTATCATCATTTTGCCATCTTGAGAAAATTTTTATGCATAAGTTCACGAAAAAATGCCTGTTTTATGGGCATCACTAAAATACTCCCAGTTTGAGGTAAAATTTCTGACATAAATTATGAATGATTTTACTATACTTCTTTAATTTTAAACTCAATTTAATGTATCAAGTCTCATTAATCTACTATTTCTTGAATAGTAATGGATCTTTCCACAGCCAAATTATAAAACACATCCCCCACCATCACAATTGGTCGGGTTGGCTGGCTGGGATCAACAAATACGACTATACCCTTCATACCGTTCGATAGAACCACCTCGTTTCCAACATAAAAATTAGTAATTTTATCATAAAACACTTTGGATATACGGGGATCAAGTTTACCAAAAGAATCCTGCCATAATACTTCGGCAGCGGTGTATGGAGAAAGTTTATTAGAGTAACTACGGCTGGAAGTTAATGCGTCATAAACATCTGCTACCGCAACCGCAGCCGCACAAAAACTATTTTTATAACCCTTTAATCCAATCGGGTAACCGGAACCATCAGCCCTTTCGTGATGCATGAGGATAGCATTAGCAACCTCTTCATTAAGCCAAGGATATTGATTCATCAGATTATATCCCATCAAGGTGTGCTTCTTAATTTCCTCAAACTCCTCAGGAGTTAATTTACCAGGTTTATTTAATACGGTATTGTCGATAAACATCTTGCCTATGTCATGTAAAAGGCCTGACACTCCTAGATCTTTTATAGTCTCGTTATCGCATTTTAACCAGCGGCCAATCAATATACACAGCAGTGATACATTGACAGAATGGGTATATAAATAATCATCCTTTTCTTTCATAAGTCGCATCTGGCGAAAAAGACCATGTTGATCAAATGCCTGCTCCACTAACATGTTAACGGCATCTTCAATTTCATTAAACTCAAGCGTTTTGCCTAATTTGGCTTCTAACATAAAGGATTTGGTGATATCAAGTGATTCCGCATATACATCTTCGAAATTTTTTTCAGATTTGACCTTGGAATCCGTATCCATCACAAAGACTTCTTCAAGGTTGCGGCGAGCAAAAGCCTCCAGGTGTTCATTGGTGATAGTTGCGCCTTTAGGTAATAATAAATTACCATCAAAGCTATAAATATCTTTGCCAATTTTTACGCCAGGTTTTAGACTGCCAACCTTTATCTTTAGCATACAAATCCTCATTTCCCAATGTTTACATTATTTCTCATTCCACACCAAACCATAAAATCCTTCAGCGGAATGAAATTTTCGATAATTTTCAGAAATATTTCCAGGTCGGCTTCTCTATATCAGTATAAATCCAGGCTAGTATATTTAGCTATATGCTTTTAATACATTCTGTAACCAGCACCGGCACTATATCTAGATCAAAGCCCGCTTGCCGGGAACTTTCCCGCAGGAGATCAGCAACCAACCCAACCATTATCTGTTCAGTACCCTGATGTCCGGCATCAATTACAGCCAGGCCTAGTGCCTCAGCCTCCCGAGCCTCATGGTATTTCAAATCTCCAGTAAGCAGCAAATCACAGTTTGCAGCCCATGCCTCGGAAATAAAACTGGCTCCGGCACCACTGACTAGAGCTATTCTCTGCACCTTATCATGCCAGTTGCCGACCACCCGCAAGCTTTTCAGCTCCAAGCAGGTTTTAACTTGATTACAAAAATCCTGCAGGCTCATGGACGCAGATAATTCCCCTATTCTTCCCGGACTATACGATTGCCCCTGATTAACTAAGGGATACAAATCATAGGCTGGCTCTTCGTAAGGGTGTGCCGCTTTCATCCGGGTTACTACAGCAGTAAGTATCCTCTGCGGTACGATGGTTTCCAAACGTACTTCTTCAACTTCTTCCAGGATTCCCTGCTTGCCTATATATGGACTGCTACCCTGCTGGGGAAGAAATGTCCCTGTACCCGAACTACGAAAAGAACAGTGGGAATAATTCCCCAGGTGACCTGCACCGGCCTGGTTGATTGCCTCTCTGACCACTGCCTCGTCCTGACCGGGAACATAAACCACCAGCTTATACAGAGATTCTGTGTAATTGTTGTTTAATAATCCAATATCTAATAGACCTAGTTTCTCAGCCAGGTATTGATTGAGTCCCCGACTGGCGGAATCCAGATTGGTATGTGCCGCATATATATTAATATTATGTTTAATTATCTGGCTGATTAGGCTTCCTTGAGCAGTATCATAATCAATATTCTTAATGGGATTAAAGAATAGGGGGTGATGGGTAATAATTAGATCTGCCTGCTGTTCTATAGCCTGCTTCAAGACCTTAGAATCGAGATCCAAGCTAATCATTATTTTTCGGACCATATTCTGGTGAGATCCTATCTGCAGGCCAACATTATCCCATTTTTCGGCCAAGCTGATTGGATAATGGGCTTCTAAGATATCGGTTATATCTTTAACTCGGGCTTGCACCCAGGATCACCTCCAACTCTCTGATTCTCATATTATAGTCAGCCGCCAGGTATTGGCTGTCTTTTTGATCTGAAACCTGTAAGCCTGCATAAACCTTGCGATATTTATTAAGATATAAGTTTAAGAAGCTGCGCTTAATATCATTGTCAGCCTGTAATGCTTCTCGCCCTATTTCCATCTCCACTTCACTTAACCTGTAGGGAGCCTGTCCCGGTTCACTGGCAATCACTACAAAAAACTTATCGTTTTCCCATATTAACTGTTCTCCAATTATTGGCCAGCCATGACCAGCCAAAAACCTTCGTAAGACTCCAGCTTTACTCATAGGTTGAAAAACGTAACGTTTAAAGCTGCTGGCTTTGGCTTCATTGCGCGACAATATTTCTACAATAGTATCTCCACCCATGCCAGCTAAAACTACCGTCCCTACTTCTCCACCAGTCAAAACCTCCAGGCCATCTCCCTGTCTCACTTTGATTAAATCGTTCATTCCGCTGGACTGTACGGCCTTTAATGAGCGTTGATAAGGCCCATCACCTAGCTCTCCGATTATTGCTGCCGGTATTAACTGTTGTTCCAGCAGATATAACGGCAGCAGGGCATGATCAGCTCCGATATCGGCTATAATTTCATTCCTTATTATCATATCGGCTACAGCCAACAAACGCTTTAATATAATAGTCACTGCTACTCCCTATTTATCTGCCTATATTAGCATTTTATCCTTATTATCTAATTTAACTCATAATAACAGTTCAGGAAAGATAAAACCCGGATTTTTTATCATCCGGGTTTAGGCTTAATAATTAAATAGTCTGGCCTATGGATTTATAGCTTAATCACGTATTGATTAAACCTGGGGCAAAGTTCTAAGGCTGATCTCCAGGTCTTCGCAGGAAAATTCAATATCTTCGGTTTCACCGGAAAGATATTTGTCATAAGAATACAGATCCATATGCCCATGTCCACTTAAATTAAAGACAATTGTCTTGGTAACTCCCTCTTCTTTCGCTTTAAGGGCTTCGTCAATGGCAGCGCAAATGGCATGAGAGGATTCCGGAGCAGGTACAATCCCTTCGCTCTGGGCAAATATCATAGCCGCCGCAAAGGCAGCGTTTTGTTTCACTGATGTAGCTTCCAACAGGCCATCGTGGTAGAGTTGGCTTACTAAAGGAGATTCTCCGTGATATCTCAAGCCACCGGCATGAATTCCCGAAGGAGTGAAATCATGCCCCAGCGTATACATCTTAAGGATGGGAACATAACCAGCTTCATCGCCATAGTCATATGCAAATACACCTTTGGTTAGAGTCGGACAGGCGGCTGGTTCCACACCCACCAAACGCACCTTTTTGCCCGCCAGCTTATCAGGAACAAACGGGAAAGCTATACCCGCGAAATTGCTCCCACCGCCGCAGCACCCAATAACCACATCTGGATATTCATCCACCATTTCCATTTGCATCTTTACTTCCTGACCGATTATGGTCTGGTGCAAACAGACATGGTTTAGCACACTACCCAGAGAATAGTTGGTATCATCTCTGCTGACAGCATCCTCTACGGCTTCACTGATAGCCATAGCCAAGGTTCCTGGAGTGTCCGGGTATTTTTCCAGAACACTTCTTCCCGCTTTGGTCAAGTTGCTGGGACTGGGTACACATTTACCGCCATATAATTCCATAATAGACCGCCTATAAGGCTTCTGGGTAAAACTGATGCGCACCATATATATCATGGCTTCCATGTCAAAATGTTTACAGGCCAAGGATAGTGCTGTTCCCCACTGACCGGCTCCGGTTTCAGTGGTGATCCTCTTGATCCCTTGAATCTTATTATAAAATGCCTGCGGTAACGCCGAGTTTAGTTTATGACTCCCTACCGGGCTGACTCCCTCATATTTATAGTAAATATGGCAAGGAGTATCCAGAGCCTTCTCCAGGCTATGAGCCCTATATAATGGCGAAGGTCTATACTGTTTGTATAGATCTCTTACTTCCTTGGGAATTTCAATAAACCTTTCCGTAGAAACCTCCTGCATAATCAGTTCACGAGCAAATATAGGTTCCAGGTCAGCAGGGGTAAGGGGTTGCTTGGTTTGGGGGTTCAGCCCCGGTTCTAGCGGATTCGGCATGTCTGCCTGGACGTTATACCAGAACTTAGGTAACTTCTCCTCAGGCAGAATGATTTTGGTGAGCTCTTCTCTACTCATCTCAACTATCTCTCCTCTCATCTTGTAATATTTTTTAACACGCTAAGATTTTAGCACATCAATGCCCCCATATCAAGACAATTAAGGTGTCAAGAGCCAGGAAACGGAATGGAGTAAAAGCTTCTAATCCCTGCTTCTTCATGACCTGCTTTTCACACTACATTCCCGAAAAACATATTGTAAATAAACTGCTATGAGCTCGGTTAATCGTAAGGTCAGATGAGCCATAACCTGGATCATAGTCACAATCATGCACAACAGGGAAGGTCTTTGATTGACTAGATAAAAATTTTGGAGGCAAGACTATGGCAAGCTTTGATGGAATATGGGAACAAATTCATCAGGAAATGGAGTGGGGCAAGTATCCATCCGAAGAAGCAGTGCGCTTTGTAGCCCGCAATTATTATCAGAAAAATCGAAGCATGACCCGTTTACTGGATGCGGGCTGCGGAAGTGGAGCAGGAAGCTGGTTTATGGCCCGAGAAGGATTTGATGTATATGCCTTTGACGGATCAGCTACTGCTATTAATAAGGCCCGGCAAAGAATGGAGCAGGAAGGTTTGCAAATTAGTTTGTCCGTGAGTGATGCTATGCACCTGACCTACGCCAACGCTTTCTTTGACGGCATCATTGACTCAGCCATGCTTTCTGCCAACACCCTGGAAAGCATTGCAGCTATACTTCTGGAATTTCATCGCGTGCTTAAAAAAGGCGGTCGATTTTTTTCCAGCGGTTTGTTTAAAGTTGGAATGACCGGTTATGGTACCGGAGAAAAGCTGGAAGAACATAGTTATCGAGAAATCAGCGAGGGAAGTCTGGCACATCGGGGCACGATCCATTTTTTTGATGAACACGAAATACGCATTCTTTGGAGCCAGGCTGGCTTTAAAATTATTCATATTGACTCCCTGGATAGAACTGATTTAGGAGGCACCAATAAGGTCAGTTATTTCATGGTTGAGGCCGAGAAATAAAGCTTCTGAAAAACCAAAGTGCAACACTGCTATAGAAAAATTTTACATTATATTCACTTTAAACCACTAACTTCCATAAAATATAGCAGTTAGCTATGGAGGTGTTCAATTTATGCCGAATTATAAAATTATATCAAGTACCCCTGAACCATTATATGTACAATCAACTACTGCAATTAATACAGCTGCCGCCAACGGCCGAGTTTTTTCGGTAACCACTGGTGACCAAAGCATTCCCGGCAGTGGTTTTTTAGCGGTCCAGTTGACAATTCCCGCTAATTCTGAAAAAACCATATACATTGTTCGGGTTGCGGGTGGTTCATTGTCGAACGCAGTGATAGATACCTATAGGAATGCTACTTTTTCGGGAGGAACTAATATTACCCCTTATAATGAAAACTGGGGTTTTTCCGGAGGATCTGCTTGTACCTGCAAGTTTTTGATTAATAGTACCGATCCTACTACCGGCGGGCAAAACATCTCCACCATTGTGGCCAATGGGCTGGTCTTGGCGTCCTATGAGGGCAGACTAATTATTCCCAGTTCCAGTTCAGATAGACAATTCTATCTGGTCTTGCGAAACAAGAGCAGCTCGACCAACATTGCTGCAGCTACAATTGGTTATATGGAATTACCGTAGGCTACTAATCTAAGCTCGGTAAAGAAAGAACTGATTCACACTGATGAGCTATTATTATATAATCCCGGGGAGGAGTAGAAGCAATGCCTAATTATAAAGTATTCAACGACAGTGCCGATCCATTGCATTCTCTGATTTACGGCCAGTATCCCAGTGGTTACTCACCTGCTCTCACCGATAGCTCAGGATACCTGTATGTTAAACCATTCGGAAGCAATAACCAGCCTCAAAACTTGCCCGTAACAGCGTTTGGGGATTTACAGGTAGCTGAGCTGGAACCGGCAGCCGGATGGACCTTCGCCTATAATGTAAATCCTGATATGGTCAATTCATTTACCTCCGGAACCGGCACAATCACTCAATCTGGCGGGATGGCAACTCTAAAAACCGGTACCACCAGTGGTTCCTGGAGCTATATTAACACTTACTATGTAATGCGTTATTCGGTAGGGCAGGGTAGCCTGGTCAGGTTTACCGCTTTATTCACCACTGGGGTAAGCGGAAGCAAGCAGATCATTGGTTTTGGGGATGATCAGGATGGATTCTTCTTCGGCTACAATGGCAGTTCCTTTGGCATCCTGAGACGCCAGGCCGGCGTAGAGAACTGGACTGCCCAGACCGCCTGGAATATCGATAAAATGGATGGTACCGGACCCAGTGGGATGATCCTTGATCAGACCAAAGGGAATGTGTATCAGATCTCATTCCAGTGGCTGGGCTACGGTGCCATTGATTTTGCAATTGAAAAAGCCAGCACCGGTACTTTTGCACCGGTACATCAAATTAAGTATGCCAATGCCAATACCCTGCCCAGCATTATGAATCCCAGCTTGCCACTGACTGCTCGAATCGCCAATTCCGGTACACCCACCGATATTGTACTGCAGACTCCTAGCGCCATGGGATTTAGCCAGGGCAATGCAGGTATTGCCCTTAATCTTACCAATACCTTTGCCAACAGTAAAACCACGGTCGTATCAGGCTTGGACACTGCCATATTTTCACTTAGAAATGTCAGCACCTTCCAGGGCAAAAGCAATCGAGTTCAGGTAAAATTATCCTTCATCAGCTACTCAGCCGACGGAACCAAAGACGTTACGATGCGAATCATCAAAAACGCGACGATCGGAGGCACACCCGTATGGAATAACATTAATGCCAATGCTAGTGTAGTACAATATGATACTTCCGGAACAACCGCAACTGGAGGCAGAAATCTGCTCTACTGGGGTGAAACAAAAGTTGGCTCGAATCAGATGTTCCCCCCTGACAACGTGCCCCTTTACATGCAGCCAGGTGAGACTCTGACGGTTGCAGCTAATTCTTCGGCTATCGCCGATATGATCTGTGCACTTACCTGGTCAGAATTGTTCTAAATGAACAAGGGGACGGTTCTCCTGTTCACTTTTGGAGCAAGAAGACGGGAAGAAGGGGATCGTTCTTAAAGGTTTCAATCGTAAGTTCTGCGCAAAATAAGGCTCAGTCATCTGTTGTTAAATGATGACTGAGCCTTAATACAATACGAATAATTTACTGTTTACGCCTTTATTGGTTAGACAACCGCCATCAATAAAGCAGAGGAGGTTCAGCAACCATCACGATTTCCGAAACAGTTATGGTTCTATCCATGTAATGGTCAATGAAACCGTACTGGGCAAGCTGGTATTATTTTTTATTCGTAATATAAAGGACCTATCAGAAGTTGCATCAGGAATAATAAACGCATCATCGTACAGAACAGAGATAATTCCACCTGGTGAAATAGTTGAAGCCAGGAGGTCTCCTCCCGAAGTGGGGTCAGTGGCCTGGGTAACATATTGAGCCGACATGGCACTATCATCAGCAAAATTCCAGTTTCTATTACGGGGGGTCAGGGAAACACCTGATGCCGCAATGCTCGCATCACGTAAAACATCAGCCGTTGTACTGGTAGTTGAACCACCCGTTACTCTTGAAATCTCAATCGTGTTATTTGAGTTGGCCGGGTTAGTAATCTCCAGGGCCAGATATCCACTGGCATCAATTGATTGAGTACCGGTTGATATTGAATATATTTTCCCTTCGTAGTCCAATTGACGAACAGAATCATCGAAAAATCTCCTGATTGTCATCCTATTTTTTCTCCCTTCAATGAACTTTCATATCTTGCTGCTACTTTTTCAATCGATTTAAAACCCTATATAATCACAGCATATGTATGAATGTACAATGAGGTGTATTATCTGTGGGAGTAACCTAATCAATATTTTAACATAAAATAGCGTAGGCACTTCCCGAATAAAAGCTTCCGGACGTAATGGGAAGTCCTAATCTTGAACAGTTCAGCACATGGAGGGAGAGAACTAATGCCCAATTACAAAGTATTCAATGATAGCGCCGAACCATTGAATTCTCTGATGTATGGTCAGTATCCCAGCGGCAATATTCCTGCTAAAGCAGATAACAGCGGCTATCTGTTTGTAAAGACCTTTGGGGCCACGAACCTTCCTCAAACCTTTCCTTTAACAGCTTTTGGCCAGTTGGAGGTAGCACAATCGGTTCCGCAGGTCGGCTGGAACTTTACTTATAATATAAATCCAGAGTTGGTTAATACCAGTTATTCAGGAAGCGCGGCTGTCACTCAATCAGGAGGGATGGCTGTGCTGCAGACCGGTGCAACCAGCGGTTCCTGGGCAAGTATACAAACGGCAACCTACTTGCGGTATGTACCGGGCGTAGGAGGAAACATAGGGTTTACTGCCCTGTTTACATCGGGTGTATCCGGCAGTAAACAAGCGGTTGGTTATGGAGATGACTCCGATGGATTTTTCTTTGGTTATAATGGCAGTTCTTTTGGCATCCTGCGGCGCAGTGCAGGCATAGAAGACTGGACCCCTCAGTCAGCCTGGAATGGGGATAAAATGGACGGCACCGGAACCAGCGGGGTAATTCTTGATCCTACCAAAGGAAATGTTTATGCAATTACTTTCCAGTGGGGATATGGTCCGATTCAATTCGCCATTGAAAATCCTAATGGCGTTGGCGTATTCATAATAGTGCATACAATTTCATATGCTAATCAATATACGATCCCTCCCATCACGAATCCCAGCCTTCCCTTGTCTGCTAAAATCAACAATTCAGGTACAACCAGCAATATTATTGTGCAAACGGCAACCGCCATGGGGTCGCAGCAAGGCCCCACAGGGAATGTCCTTAATATTACCAACACTGTTGTCAGCAGCAAAACTACGGCGGTATCCGGCTTGGATACAGCTATTTTTTCCATTAGAAATGTAACTGCCTTTCAGGGCAAAAGCAATCGCGTTCAGGTTAAACTATCCTTTATCAGCTACTCAGCAGACGGAACCAAAGACGTTGCTTTTCACGTAAGGAAAAACGCCACAATCGGAGGCACACCAGCATGGACTGATATTAATGCCAATGCCAGTGTGGTACAATACGATACTTCCGGGACAACCGCAACCGGTGGGAAGGACCTGTTGGCCTGGGGTGAAAGCAAGGTAGGTGCCAACCAATTTTTCCCTCCTGAAAATGTTCCCTTATTTATGGAACCCGGTGAGACCCTGACGATTTCAGCAAATTCAGCAGCTACCGCCGATATAATCGCTAGCTTAACCTGGACAGAATTATTTTAAAAGTGAACAAGGGGACGGTTCTCTTGTTCACTATTTTAAAAAGATATCTATAAGTGAACAGGAGAACCGTCCCCTTGTTCACTTGAGGTGGAAATATGTATAGCAGAAAAATAGCGATCGCAACTGGTAGTAGAGCCGAATACGGCTTACTTTACTGGTTAATGACAGAAATAAATGCAGATCCTGAACTGGAACTGCAAGTCATAGTCACCGGTTCACATTTATCTCCAGAGTTCGGGCTCAGCTATAAACAAATTGAAGCTGACGGATTTATTATCGATGAAAAGCTGGAAATCCTGCTGTCCAGTGACACAGCTATTGGCATGGCCAAATCACTGGGCCTGGCTATAATTAGCTTGGCTGATGCCTTTCAGCGTTTAAAGCCTGACATTTTGGTAATCCTGGGTGATCGCTATGAAATCATGGCTGCTGCTCAGGCCGCTATGCTGCTACGCATTCCCATTGCGCATATTTCTGGAGGAGAAAGCACCGAAGGAGCGATGGATGAAGCGATCCGACATGCCATTACCAAAATGTCTCATTTACATTTTGTGGCTGCGGAAAATTACCGCCGCCGGGTCATACAATTAGGTGAAGAACCGGGGCGGGTTTTTAATTATGGCGACCCGGGCCTGGATAATATAAACAAACTACCCCTATTAAGCCGAATTGAACTGGAAAAAGCGCTGGATTTTAAACTGGGAACACTCAACTTCTTGCTCGCTTACCACCCGGTTACCTTGAATGAAATGGCTGGTGCAGCAGGCCTTACCGAAATTCTGGCGGCTCTGGATCATTATCCGGAAGCCCATATCATCATGACTGGCTCCAACGCAGATGTGGGGGGACGAAACATTAGTCACCAACTGCAAGATTACGCTCAGAAGCGCAAGGATAAGGCTTTCTTTGCACCTTCCCTGGGCCAATTACGCTTTTTAAGTGCTCTGCAGCATTGCCAGTTGATCATCGGCAATTCCTCCAGCGGCATTGTAGAAGCACCCGCTCTGAAAACAGCTACTGTGAATATCGGAGACCGTCAACAAGGTCGGTTAAAAGCTGCTTCCATTATTGATTGCCGAGAGAATCGACAGGATATTACCGCTGCCATAGAAAGGGCTCTTTTCGCTGAATTCCAAAAGCAGTTGCCCGGGGTGCAGTCCCTCTATGGAGACTGTAACGCCTCCAAAAGAATAAAGGAAGAACTCAAACACGTAAATATGGAAGGGATTTTGAGGAAGAAGTTTTATGATGTTGAATTCTGAAATTGAACAAGTTGAACAAGGGGACGGTTCTCCTGTTCACTTTTACCTGAAATATAAAATGAAAAGTGAACAGGAGAACCGTCCCCTTGTTCACTTTCTGCTGGGCGGTGAATTTCCTCTGGATGTGTCTGACTTTCTGGCCCCGGAGATGGAAACGCCGCTTCCCTCTCCTCAGAAAAAGAATTATCTCCATCTGGATACGGGTCGATCTGCGATCTACATAGCCTTGCTGAGTATTATTCAGCAGGGTGGAAAAAGGGAAGCCTGGCTGCCGCGCTATTGCTGCCCTTCCGTGTTGATGCCTTTCCAAAGACTGGGCTTCAGCCTTCATTTTTATGCCCAGGGTTTGGATCTCACTGGGGCGCCTGATCTGCCTGTAGATTTGGACGGAGATACAATTCTTTTTATCCACTATTTTGGCAAGACCAATCAAGCTATGTTGGATTGGCTGGAGAAAGAAAACGAGCCGCATAAATGCTTTATTATAGAAGATTGTGTACAAGCCCTGCTGAACAGCCAACTGGGGAATCAGGACTTCGCGGTTTACAGTTACCGTAAATTTTTACCCCAGCCAGATGGGGCTTTGCTATCATCCAATTATCCTCTGCCGGCTGATGAAATACTTCCGGCCAACGAAAATTTCGTCAGCACTAAACTTATTGCTAAGCTTATCCGACCAGATGGTGACGCCAATGGACATTTGGATTTATTTAATCAAGCAGAATCCATCATCAATCATGCTATCTCCCCCCGGCACATGTCGTCTTTATCCCACTATTTATTGGCCCGAACCAAATTCGATTTTATCGCTCAAAAAAGAAGAGCCAACTTTTATTATCTGCTCAATTTATTGACGCAGTCCGGTCTGATTAACGAACTAATTAAACCTCTCCTGGCTGAACTGGACCAACACGAAGTTCCCCTGGGGTTGCCGGTGCGGGTTGCGCCCAGTTGCCGAGATGAATTACGTGCTTTTCTGATAGGACATAAAATATATTGTCCTATTCACTGGTCATTGGATTTGACAGCAAGTCAAGGCTGGAAAAATGAACTGCTGCTCAGTCGTTCCCTGTTAACCCTGCCATTGGACCAGCGTATTGACGAATCGGCCCTGAATTACATGGTAAACATAATTTGCGAATTTTTTAGTTCTTATCAACGAGAAAAATGAAAGGAGAGAAGATATGCCCAGAACATTAATTATCGCCGAAGCCGGCGTAAACCACAACGGTTCTCTGAACATGGCTAGGGATCTTATTGACCTGGCGTCCGAGGCTGGCGCTGATGCTGTTAAATTTCAGACTTTTAAAGCCGAAGAGGTCATCAGCCGTTTCGCACCTAAAGCACCCTACCAACAGCAGCTTACTGCCGCCGGTGAAAGCCAGTTGGAAATGGTGCAAAAGCTTCAATTAGATTTCAGGCAACATGATGAGCTCTTAAAATACTGTCATACCCGTAACATTGAGTTTATATCCACCCCTTTTGACCTTGAGAGCGTTGACTTGCTGGTACAGCTGCATATCTCGCAGCTCAAGATTGCATCCGGAGAGATTACCAATGCCCCTTTGCTTTTAAAAGCAGCTCGGAGTGGTAAAGATATTATCCTTTCCACTGGCATGAGCAGTCTGGGGGAAATCGAAAACGCCCTGGGGGTTCTGGCTTTTGGCTATTATAAAAACCATGAAAAACCTTCTCCCACAGCTTTTAAATCCAGCTATTCAAGTCCCGCAGGACAACAAGCTCTGCAAGAAAAGGTTACGCTCCTGCACTGCACCAGTGAATATCCTGCACCCTTCGAGGATATTAATTTATTGGCCATGGATACGCTCCGCCAGGCTTTTGGTTTACGAGTTGGTTATTCAGATCATAGTCCTGGTATAGCGATCTCGCTGGCTGCGGCAGCCCGGGGAGCAACTGTCCTAGAAAAACATTTTACCCTCGACCAGAATTTACCTGGCCCCGACCACCAGGCATCCTTGGACCCTGCCCAGTTGAAGGAAATGGTTCGGTCTATCCGTCAAATAGAATTGGCCCTGGGGTCAGGCTTGAAAACTCCCGCCAGCTCGGAACTAAAAAACCTGCCCCTGGTTCGCAAAAGTCTGGTGGCCAGGCAGGATATCCGGCAAGGTGAAGCCTTTACCGAGGCTAATGTAGGCATTAAGCGTCCTGGACTGGGAATAGAGCCTGTTCACTACTGGGAATTCCTGGGTAAAGTTGCCGAGCATGACTATCATCTGGATGAAGAGCTATAGACTTAATCCCTCCTTGCCCTGCCAGGCACCCTTCTTCCACAAAACACATATAATGGAACACCATGTAAGCTAAGGATTGGGGCGGTTGGCTGTTCACCGGAAAACGCCCCTTTATTTAGCTGCTATAAAACTAATGGATGGGAAGGAATATGGTGCAGCTTGATTTTCTCACTGCTTTGAAGGTTTATGACGGATTACCTGAAGAACAAAAATCGCCCTATTCACACCCTATCTATGTTGTTACCGATGCCCTGCGCGACCGGTCCCTGGAGACGGTCTTTTTTGTCTATCGTGAGGGTGGCGAATTTTTCTATTATCCTTTTCATTTGGGAGCAGTCACCGGAACTCCTTTTTATGATATCCAATCGCCCTATGCCTATGGCGGTCCGCTGTCCTCCACCTCTGGGTCAGCTTTTCTCAGCCGAGCCTGGCAGAGCTATTTGTCCTGGTGTCAGGAGCATAATATTTTGGCTGAATTCGTACGTTTTCACCCCTGTATCGAAAACCACTCATATTACCCGGGCGAGATTCAACCTATGCGGGAGACGGTCTGGGTAGATCTTCAATCGGAAGATTATTTTTCAGTCTATACAACGCGGGTGCGAACTGCCATACGCAAAGCTCAGAAAAACGGTTTACGGGTAACATGGGCTAATGACAGCCGGTCGCATCAAGCTTTCACTGCTCTATATACTCAGGCGATGGACCGTTTGCAGGCCGATTCATTCTACTATTTTCCCGCTGATTACTTCCGTCAGCTTCAGGCATGGAAGCAAACCCACCTGGCCTTATGCTGGCAAGGCGAAACCCTTTTAGCGGCCGCACTCTTTCTGCAGGAATCACATATTATGGAATATCATCTAGCCGCTGCCACCCCTGAAGGCAACAAATCGAGTGCCAGCAATTTGCTGTTGCACGAAGCGGCGCTCCTGGCTAAAAAGCTGGGCTGTAAACTTCTGCATCTAGGCGGTGGAACTGATAATAGTCCCGATAACGCCCTGCTCTTTTTTAAATCTGGTTTCTCTCCTGAGAGGGCCAAGTTCCAAATAGGCAAAATTATTCATGCTCCCGAGGCCTATGAGGAGATAAAAAATGAATGGCAAGACAAGCATGGACAATGCAGTGATAAAGTTCTGTTCTATCGCTTTGCTCCGAGATAGGTTCATAGAAGAGCCATTCCTTGCTGACGGAGGTGCTTGTATATGTGGAAAAAAATTCTTATTAGCCCTGACACTCCGCTTGTAGGAGCTATAGATATTATTGATGCGCTAGGTCTGCAAATCGCCCTGGTAATCAACGAAAATGGTCAGTTGTTAGGTACCGTAACCGATGGAGATATCCGGCGAGCTATCCTGAAAAAGCTGGGCCTGGATACACCTGTCAGCCAAATAATGAACCACCAGCCTCACTTTATTGACCGAAATACGTCTCGGGAAAACGCATTATTGCTTATGAAAAATAAAAAAATTCGGCAGATTCCAGTATTGGATGATGATAACAGGGTCGTAGGCCTGGAAATCGCTGATGAACTGTTAAAACCTGCTCTTCGGGACAACTGGGTAATACTCATGGCCGGCGGCCTGGGAAAGCGTCTTCAGCCACTTACTGAATCCTGTCCCAAGCCTTTATTAAAAGTAGGCAGCAAGCCTGTACTGGAAACGGTGTTGGAGAGTTTTATTGAACAGGGTTTTCGTCACTTCTATATAGCCGTTAATTATAAAGCCGAGATGATCATCCAACACTTTGGGGATGGTTCCCAATGGGACGTTGAAATTAAATATTTATACGAAAGACAGCAGCTGGGTACCGCCGGTGCGCTAAGCTTGCTGCCCAGCCAACCTGATCACCCCCTGCTCCTTATGAATGGCGACATTCTGACCAAGATCAACTTTGGTCAGTTATTGGATTTTCACCAGAAAAATCTTACCTCCGCTACGATTTGCATAAAAGAACAGTACAGCCAGATTCCCTATGGAGTAGTCACTATCCAACAAAACCGGCTTCAACAAATTGACGAAAAACCCCTGCAGCACTTTTTTATTAATGCTGGACTTTATGTATTAAATCCGGAAATTATTGACCTTATCCCGTCCAATACTTATTTTGACATACCCGAACTAATTAGCATACTCATGCTAAAAGGACAGGAAATAGCCGTCTTCCCCATCCGTGAATACTGGATAGATATCGGGCATATTGATGATTATGAAAAAGCTAATAACGAATTTGCTGAGGTGTTTGGATGATTAACAACCATAAGATCCTGGGGATAATCCCGGCCCGGGGCGGGTCCAAAACGATAGCCCGGAAAAACGTGAAGGTACTGGCGGGCAGACCGCTAATCGCCTGGACGATAGAAGCAGCTCAAAAGTCTCAATACTTAGACCGGATAATCCTCTCCTCGGAAGATGCAGAGATTATTACAGTGGCCAGAGAATGGGGGTGTGAAGTGCCCTTCGTAAGGCCGGTTGAATTGGCTCAGGATGATACCCCGGGAATCGAGCCAGTTATTCACGCAATTAATGCCATCGAAGAAAAATTTGATTACATCGTATTATTGCAGCCAACTTCCCCCCTGCGTACCGTAAACGATATTGACGACTGTATCCGTTACTGTATCCAGGAAGACGCACAGGTTTGTGTTTCGGTGTGTGAAGCAGAAAAAAACCCATACTGGATGCATTCCTTAAACGAGAACCACAGGCTATGCCCGCTGATACCAGAAGGCTCGCATATTGAGCGCAGGCAGGACCTTCCCCTGGTATATGAAGAAAACGGTGCCATCTATATGGCCCAAACCGACTTTTTATTGAAAGCCAGGAACTTTATAACTGAAGAAACGCTAGCCTATATAATGCCAGTGGATAGATCAAAAGATATCGATGATGAAGCCGACTTCCTGTATTGTACCCTGATCAAAAGTGAACAAGGGGACGGTTCTCCTGTTCACATTTCAGTTCAAGCATTATGAATCGTGGTGGGACCGACTCCCGTAATGCGACTGATCTGACGCAGACTCAACCCTTCTATCAATTTAAGCTTTCGGAGAATTTCATCTCGCTCTTTTTTGGGCATTTCGTTCAGGATGCAAAGATCTTTTCCGTTCAAAGTTTCCGTAATAAGCAGTTCAGCCACTTTATCATTGACTCGTTTCAAGCCATTATCATCGAGACAACTGTCTTCATCCTTGGCTTCCATGAATGTGCAGAATTCGGTAATGGCTGTTTTTTCATTGTCGCTGAATAGTGAATGTATGAAATGCGTTGCAGTTAAACCTGGTAGATACTCTTTGCCGCCACAATAAACATCACAGCTGCTCCAACGGTAGTGTCGAGGCGTATTTGTTATCCCTGCTTTGACAGGGTTTAGATGGATGTATCGAATGACCGTCTTCAAATACGTATCATCTTCAACCCTTTCGCTTTTGAATCGATCCTGAAATAGATGCCCGATACGGTCGTATCTGCTGTTGTACCAATAGACATAACTGGTTCCCAGGCGCTTCATCAGCGTGGAAATACTACCTGAACCCTCATCAATCAACAGATGAACATGGTTACTCATTAGGCAATAGCCCAGGATTATGGATTCATTCTTGCTCACAATCTCGTGCAAGGTTTCCAAGTAGCGCAAATAATCTACTTTATCCAGGAATATATCCTGGCGGTTAATCCCTCTAACCACGATGTGATAGATGCCGGTATTGCTTATCTGTCTTGCGCTTCTTGGCATATCAATACCCCCTGTTTTTGTCTAATAATACCATAATAGTAAAATAGTGAACAGGAGAACCGTCCCCTTGTTCACTTTAGGTATTTGAACCAGTCTTCGGTCGCTATGTGAATATTCTCTGCGGTCCAGAGTGGGGCTGCTCGCCAGTAGTCAATATTTTCTAAAACCTTGGATACGCCTTCGGCAAAAGATATTTGGGGGTGCCAGCCTAGCATCCTTTTTATTTTAGTTGTATCTGCAAAAGTACAGTCAGGCTCTCCTGGTCTTTTGGGGATATACTCCACTTCGCCGCCGAGCGCAGCAGTTAATTGATTGATTGCATAGCTTCCACCGCTACCGACATTGAAAATTTCATTTTCCAGCGTCGACGCTGCTGCAGTTACAAAGGCATCGACCACGTCGCTTACATAGGTGAAATCCCGGGTCTGCTTGCCATCTCCTACCACTGTAAAGGGTTTGCCCGCTAGCTTCTGGGCTAGAAACACCCCGAATACTGCACCATAGGTTCCGGAAGTACGAGAACGTGTTCCGTATACGTTAAACAGTCGCAGGGATAGCACCGGTATTTTGTATAACTGCCCCCAGTGCATACAGAGCTGTTCGCCTATATTCTTGGTCAAAGCATAGGGATATTGAGGCTTTATCGTAGCCGTTTCGGGTGTGGGATAAAGATCCGGAATCCCGTAGCAGGAAGAGGAAGCAGCGTATAAAAATTTCTTCACGCCGCTGCTCTGACGGACAGCCTCCAAGACTGCCAGGGTGCCATCTACATTAGAACGAAAATATCCCTCTGGTTTTTCAATGGAAGGCACGATATCTGCTAAAGCCGCCAGATGAAAGACCCAGTCCACCTTTTGAAAATACGCCTGTATCGCCGCCCTGTCCTGTATATCGGCCTTAATTAGCCGCAGTTGATCGTTGGCGCGCTGATGCTTCAAGTTTTCCGGTCGACCGGTGCTGAAATTATCCAGCACGGTTATTTCATGCCCATCAAAGAGTAAGCGGTCGATCAGATGTGAACCAATAAACCCGGCCCCTCCGGTAACTATTACTTTCAATTTATTCTCCCCCATTATCTCTATAAATCAAATGGTTTTGCACAGACTTCTGACTGTTCACCAAATGACAATATGCCCCTAGTCCTCAATCCTATTGACATTCGTTATATGGTATCGCAGGTAGATTAAAAAAGTGAACAGAAGAACCGTCCCCTTGTTCACTTTTTTACCATACTGACGTATTGCTGGCCTCGGCCGAAGGCTGCGGCAAAATGGTTTGCCTGGGCGACTTTTTTGGTATTGAGTTCTTTATCTTCTAAAAGCTTGATTACTTCCAGGATGGCTCTGGATATAATAGGATCGAGATCGCTGCTGAGGTTCATAACGGCATCGAGTTGGCTTATTATGAGGGGTATGATCTGCGGTGAAGCTTGTTTTTCGTAGGTACCCAGCAATTTTCTAAGTTCGGCACAGGACTGAAAAAGCTGTTCATTAATAGCTGCGGTTCTTTCGCTCTCAGGCATATCCCATAGCATTAAAACATGTCTCTTGCGCTCAAACTGCTCCAACTTCCTGGCCGAGTCAGGTGAATTAATATCCTTATACCAGGATAGATCGGTAAAAAGGTCGGGAGAACTTCCCAGCCAATCGAGCTCGCTGCCAAAATCACGGATACAGTCGGCCATACTGAAAAGTTCACCATGCAGGGCTGGATTTATTAACTGGTCAGTAACCCAATCTTCGACGGGACGGGTCGCATACTTAAGCTTCTGCAGATGGGATGAAAAGGCCCGCGCCAATATTTCCACCTTATCCTCCAGCTTTTCCAGACCTTCAGTCAGACGACAAGCAATAATTCGCTTCAAGACTTCAAAAAAATAGCTGATTTCATCCACACAGGTGACGACCACCACCCCACCCGGCTTGGTCAGGTCAGCTATTCTTGCCAGTACCTCAGATCGGTTATTCATGCCTGGAATAACGCCTTCCGCAATCACTACATCATAGTGTTTATCCAGCGGGTATTCCTCGATGGGGCCGGCAAATAGCACCCAGCGATTTTGCTCAATGCCATACTGCTTCATTAACAGCGGAAGTTCTTCCTGAGCCCGGGGATTGGGCTCCACAAAATCCACCTGGGCACCCCAGCTAAAAAGAGCCAGTGCATTATGCCCACCCCCAGGGCCAATTTCCAAAATAGTTCGCTCCGCAAATACTATGGGGGGCAAGCCCAGACTGCGGTATAATTTTTCGCGACGCAGGAGGTGCGCTTTTAAGTCATCTATATTTTGATGAACCGGGGAGATATTGTTATCCCGATAAAACTTAATTAATGGATTTTCTTCCGCCATTCCTTGGACCACCTTTTCTCTAAGTTCTTCATACGATTTTGGGACTGACCGCTACCGCAATTAAGTATTGGGCCATGGGGTAAAAACCAGTGTGTATGACTTCATCGTTGGCAGAAAAAAGGAAAACCTGTTGAAAGTAGTTTTCCATGGTTGTTTTCAGCCTCTCCCAGGAGTATAGATTCACATGCCCCATGACTGAGCCAGCAGAAGCATAAGCTTCGGCGGTTTTATTGGGGGTTCCAATAATACAAACACCATAAGGCTTGAGATTACTGCACAGACGGCTGAAAAAACGCGTTTCATTTTCGGGATAAATATGCTCTATAACATCCAGCGAAACGATCCCATCGAATTGGCCCAGGTCGCTGGTCAGATAGTCACTTTGCCGAAAGCTGATTTTATCGGAGGCAAAGGCTCGATTGGCTTCGGCAATTGCCTCACCATCAATATCAACCGCCAGTACTTTTTTTGCAAATTCGGCCAGCAATAAGGTTCCCAGCCCTTCGCTGCAGCCCACTTCTAAAATGCTTTTGCCTTCACCCAGCATTTTCGCGGCAAATTTATAATGACTGAGCGCAAACAATACCCGCCGGGGCGCGTATTTGATTTCTGAAAAATAAGGCCCCAAGCTGACCAGTTCAATGTCGGTTACCCGCTTTTTTACCTCTTCCCATTTTTCCAGCTCACGGCTTTTATCCATATGTTTCACCTCCATTCGAGATTATGCTGAAAAACTCCTGTATGCCTTCAGCATCATCAGCTTCTGCGGCCCAGACGGGAAACTCACTGTCACCAGCACCGCTGAAAGGGCCATTGGTTATTTCATGAAATACCACTAGATCACTGACTGGAACCACGGTATGGTAGATGTTTTTGGCAATTCTCGCCACCAGGATGCCATTACTTTCTCCCAGCAATATTTGCTCGGTCACAAGGCCGCTCTCACTAAAAATACAGAGCATAAGACTGCCTTCGATGATATGAAAAGACTCAGTTTTTAAAGGGTGGCGATGGGGTCGGACATAGTTTCCTTGGGAGTGAACAATTACCATCTGGTGCAGCAGATCGTCAGTATCGGGGTGCAGGCAAATGCGCATGGTTTTACGAGGATTATTACGGGCAGCGTCTTTCAATAATTTGATTCGCTGCTCATCCAGGACAAATAGGCCTTCACTGTTAAAGATAACTTCATTCCCGTCCATACGCTACCTCCTCGGCTGCTGAACTTTTATAAAAATTACAGATGGCCTCAATTACATAATCCTGTTCAGCCCGGCTGATTTTCTCGTGCAAGGGCAGACAGAGCGAACGAGTACATGCCTGGGTACCAATAGGCCAGCTTCCCGGGCTTACTGTACGATAAGCCCGATGCATGGGCATAAGCAGGCTATGCTGGATCTTAGTTTCAATTCCCTGCGCAGTTAAGAATTTTTGCAGCTCATCTCTCCTGCTGCATAAAATTTGATAAGTGTAGAATACATCCCGGCAGTCGGCGGCTTCGGCCGGGGTTTTTACCAATTCATGCAGACGAGTGCTGTAATACTCAGCAGCTGCTCTACGCCTGGCGATGTGCTCTTCCAATAGTGGCAATCGTTGCAGCAAAATAGCCGCCTGCACAGTATCCATGCGACCATTGAGACTAATGAAATGGGCTTCGGTTTTATCCGGGGTACCATTGTAACGCAAGGCTTTTAGCAGCTCATAAATATCCTGCTCATCGGTTAGCAGTACACCCGCTTCTCCACAAGCGGCCAGAACCTTCATGGGATTTAAACTACAGGCGGAAACCCGCCCCCATGATCCGGCTTTGCTGCCCTGAAAGCAAGCCCCAAAAGCCTGGGAAGCATCCTCCACCAGCATTAGCTGATGTTTATCCACTACGGCTTGCAGGGTAGCCATGTCACAGATTTTGCCAGTGAAATGTACGGGCAGTATGGCTTTGGTTTTAGGAGTTATCAGGGCTTCTACTTTTGCGGCATCGATATTCAGATCCTCTTTTATATCTGCAAACACCGGCCTGGCTCCGGTAAGGGCGATGGCATTGGCAGTTGCAATCCAGGACAGGCAAGGAGTAATGACTTCATCGCCAGCACCTACACCTATACTGCGCAAAGCCAGATAAAGGGCGTCGGTGCCGGAGTTTACGGCCACGGCATAGTTAACCCCGCAATAAGCGGCCACTTTATGCTCAAATTCTTCAACTTCAGGTCCCAGTACGATTTGTCCGTGTTGAAAGACTTTATCAATGGCTGCCAATAGAGCTTTTCTTTCGGTTTCATCTTCAATGGACAGATTTAAAAATCTCACTTTCATCAGACAGCTACCTCATTCCCCTTAATCTGGTCAGCCTTACTTTTTGCTAAAACACAGGATCTTCATGGGCGAAAAATCACCCCCGTTGGGAAAATCCACAAAGTAATCCTTAATGACGGAGCTATTCACCGGTTCCTGACCAGCTGGCAGCATGGCCGGGTATAACAGCCGGGTGCCAAAATAGTAACCACTCAAGCAGCGGTTTTCATGCTCAAAGCTCAATTCGGCTGCCAGGTGCTCTTTGACCAGCTCCGGATCAAAGGGTAGGTTATGATAGGGTACCGAAATTTCTGACAAAGCCAGTTCCCGGCGCGCTGCATTCAGATTGGCCAAAGAATCAGTAAAAGTCTCCAACATAACCAATTTGCCATTTCTTTTTAAAGCCCGGGCAATATTGCTGAGGGCTGCTTTTTGCAGCTCCCAATCCATGATATTTTGCAGACATCTTTCCGTAAAAATTAAATCATACTGCTCTGCTTCAGAAAATTGCAGGATGTTGCAGTGCTCAAAGCGCACCCTGCCCGCCAGATTCGCAGTCTGCCGCTGCCGGGCAATAGCAATCATATCTGGTGAAAAATCAATCGCATGTAAATCAACCGCAAATTCTTTGGCAATTGCTTCAGCCACAAAACCATTGCCGCAACCCACTTCCAAAATAGACTGTGACTCGGTAATGTATTGGAAAATGGCTTGCATCTCCAGTTGGCGAGTCCTGATATCAACGATGGTTGATTCACCCTTATCCCCATATTTCTGCGCCTGATCCTGATATAGCTGCAGAATCATTTTCTCATTGAAAGCCATAATCTGCCCTCCCCTATCGCACCTCGTTCATTCAAAGAAAATATACCCATAGTCACCCGAGTAACCCCATTCCTTATACAGCCAGGCCCACTCAGCCGGGGTATAAAAAGACTCACAGGTAAGCTGCCAGTACAGGAGGTTCATTTTTTCACGCTCATTGCGATAGGATTCCACCACGATGCAGCTATGCTGCCGCGCCACCCGCTCAATCTCCTGGAAGGCCGATTTGAGTTCATAAGCATAGAGATTGTGCAGTGTGTTGATGGAATATACCAGATCAAAAGACCGGTCTGCATAGGGAAGCTGGCAAGCATTGCCGACCTGTAAAAATGGTTTTACTTCCTCTTTGGCATGCGCAATGGCATAGGCAGACAAGTCCAGACCGGCCAGCTTCAGACCTGGTACCACCCGGCTTAACTCATACAATAAAAAGCCCTTTCCGCACCCCACATCCAGAACCGACTGGCCAGCCTCCAACTGGTAATACTCCGCCATAGCCTGAGCGACCGGTCTCCAGCGACCATCATATTCATAACCGCCATAACCATATTGACGATCACCATCCCAATAATCCTGCCCAAATTGACGGGCCAGCTCAGCACAGGCAGCTTTATCATACTTGATTACCCGTTCCCGATAATCCCGCCCGGTTTGCTGATGCAAACCCGAAATAAAATCCACCTGCCTCAACTAAGCTCCCCCTCTCGGCAAAGATTACTTTTACGGGCCAGCAGTTTTTGAGCAGTCAGAACGATAGCAAGACTGTCCAGCCCATTCTGGGCTTTTAAATCCTGGTGTTTACCATAGCCTCGGGCAAAACTCTCACATAAGCCCATTCTCTGAAACACCAAACCAGTCAGTCCGCTTTCCGCCAGCAACTCCGCTACTGCAGACCCCAGGCCGCCAATAATGTTATGCTCTTCCAGACTGATTATCGCCCCGGTTTCCTGAGCTGCCTGCAGGATCAGAGACTCGTCCAGCGGTTTAAGGCTGGGCATATTAATAACCCGTGCACTAATCCCTATTTTTTCAAGCTCCCCGGCTGCCTTTAGGGTTTCCCCAACGATAGAGCCAGTCGCAATGATAGAAATATCCAGGCCCTCGCGCAAAATGACTCCCTGACCAACGGTAAAAATATAGTCTTCGCCATAGATTTCATCCTCCCGGTTGGTGCCCAGACGCAGATAAACCGGCCCCTCCAACTGGTAAGCCGCCAGGGTAGCCTGGTATACTTCCCGAGGACTGGCCGGAGAGAAAATACTCAGATTAGGCAGCACCCGCATAACTGCCAAGTCTTCCGTACCATGATGGGTAGGCCCCAGAGAGCTATAGACCACCCCCGCCCCGGTACCCACCATTTTCACATTTTGCTCCTGCAGGCAAACGTCATTGCGTACCTGTTCATAAGCGCGCATCGTTAAAAAGGGAGCGATAGTGTAAACAAATGGTATTAGCCCACAACTGGCCATACCCGCACAGGCACTGACCATATTGGCTTCAGAAATACCAAAATTGATGAACTGGGCCGGAAAATCGCGGCGAAATTTATCATAGACAATTGCCCCATTGTCGCCCACCGCCGCAATCACCCGGTTATCTATCCGGGCCAGCGAATATAAGGCAGACAGGTAGGCGTCTCTCATAGCTGTATCTCTCCTTCCTGAAAGCCCAATTCGCTGATTACCTGCGGCATCTCCAGATCATCCGGCATACGAAAATGCCATAAAGGCTGGGATTCCATCAAAGCTACCCCCTTACCTTTGATGGTATGCGCGACAATTAAACGGGGGCACCCCTCCGTTCCCTCCCGGACCGGCAACAAGCTTTGCAAAGACTTGATATCATGGCCATCCACCTCTTGCACCTGCCAACCAAACGATAGCCATTTTTCCGCCAGCGGCTCCATCCCTACAATGGCCTCCAATCGGTCCATAGCCTGGAGTTGATTATAATCAATGATGGCGGTGAGATTATCCAGACGCTGCTGGGCGGCCAACAGCGCCGCTTCCCAGACTGAGCCCTCCTGGCATTCCCCATCCCCCAGAAGTACATAACAGTGGTAATTCTGCAACTTCAGTTTGCCAGCCAGGGCCATACCGACACCCAGCGATAATCCATGCCCGAGTGCCCCGGTGGATGCTTCAACACCCGGTACTTTGAGCATATCCGGATGCCCTCCCAGCATGGAACCAGGCTGACAAAATGTATCCAACCAGTCCTCCGCAAAATAGCCCGCCCGGGCCAAAACCGGATAAAGCGCCGCACAACCATGCCCTTTGCTGAGGATAAAACGATCCCTTTCCTCCCATTGAGGTTGCCGGGCATCATAGCTTAACACCGAGCCGAAATATAGCACAGTTAAAATTTCCACTATAGAAAAAGCCGGGGCAATATGTCCCCCACCCGCCTGACAGATCATTTTGAAAATGCTGCGGCGCATTTCCTGGGCGAGCTCGCTGAGGTCCTTAATATCTGCCTTCATCTTTTCCTCCTTTATTAATTCGCAATTGAGTGTGAGTTTTGGTTATTCGGTTCTCTGAGAGTCTGGGTGAAGGGTGAACAGGGGGACGGTTCCCTTGTTCACCCCTTTAAAATTCGACTGGATGAACAAGGGAATCGTCCCCCTGTTCACCCTCAGCGTCGGTGGATCTGTTAACTACGCGAGTTGAGTTAAATAAAGTTAATCTGTTCTTGCTCCAGATCCAAAAAGCTATTCAGGAGGATATTTCTATCATCATAGACACAATGATGACAGCACTCCTGCCGGGCATTGAAATCCTGGTAACGCTTAACTACATCAGGCGCAAACCAGAGTTCCTTAAAGCTTTGCTGGCTCAGATCTCCGACCTCACCGCTGCTTACATAGGCTTTGTCATGACAGAAATAGACCTTGCAGTCAGCGGCGATAACGGTGACCAGTTCCTTAACCAGACAACTCGCATAGCTGCGTTGGAACACGGTTGAAAAAGTAAAATCATCCTCATATTTATTGATCACTGCAAAGCCCGGACAGCTTAAATCCGCCTGCGCTTGGTGCAGTTGTTCAATAGCCTCTTCTTTGAAAGGGCGGTGATAATCGTGCAGGTCCCGGCTAATCCGCGCGGTATATTTAATATGATTAACGCCTAAATCCCGGACCATTTTAGCCATTTCATAGACTTGCGAAGCATTTTCGTGGTTGATCACAAAATTTATGCCCAGTTCACAGGCAGGCGGTTTTATACTGGCGAAGTGATCTATATTGGTGCATACCTGACCAAAGGCTGCCGCGGAAATGCCCCGTATGCGCGCATAGCTGTCGGCATCCGCTGCATCCATGGAAATCCTGACCCATTTGGCTGCTCTTAAAACTTCCGCCTTCTCACCTTTGAGCAGCTGTCCGTTGGTTATGATGGACAGGTCTATCCCACCATCCACGACTCCCTGCATAGATGCCGCTATTTCAGGATATAAAAGAGGCTCACCACCGCCGCTGAAGGTAACCGCTTTAACCCCGATAGAGCTTAAATCAGCAATAATCTCCTGCATTTTGGCCCAGGGAATACTATCCCGGGCTTGCACCCCATCCCGTAAGCCCAGCTCGCTATCGGCATAGCTGCAGTAATAACAGCGATGGTTGCACAAATTGGTAGGCTTGATTCGTATATAAATCGGGGCTGTTCTTTCCCTGACCTTGATGGCCTGCAGTTTGGCAGCATGGGCAAACACCTTGAGATTGCTATATGGGCTGGCCTTTTCCTCCATACTCTCTCCCCCTGTACATGGCATAAAACTATATAGTTCACATAGTGAGCTGGAACACCTACCTCTACGGTGGTCGTTATGACATACAACTAGACAAAGTTTACATGCGCACCTGGATGCACCAGTTGATGCAAATACTCATTGATCGCATCCAGCCTGCATAATTCCCGACAATTACTGATGTCCATCCGGCTCATCTTTTTCAAGATCCCTCGACCTCGCTCACCGGTCCAGATATCCGCAAAAGACTGTTCCTTCAAATTACCCAGGGCAAATTCAGGCTGGCCTAAATAAGCTAAACATGGCCAGACGGTGGCATTGGAATCTATATAAGCCCAGAAAGGAATGCCCAGACATCGTTCATAACTCCTGCATTTATCCAGCTTGCGCATGGAAGCAGCTCGAAAAATCACCTCAAAGCCTGGGCTATTCAGCTTCACCAGTTCTTCCTCCAAATTCAGATAGCTGGTGTAATTAAAATCCTCGTCAACCCTGCTGTGGCTCTGGGGATGCTGGGAGAACGGCTTGATACTGAAGTAATCAACCCCCATGTTTTTCAACTGGGTGGCAAATTCCAGCAGGTTCTCATGATTTTCCGGCAGGAGCACGAGCTGTACGCCAATGGTGACCGGAAGCTGCTGGCGCTGCTTGATCGCCACCGCCTCGGCCAGGTTGTGCAACACTCTGGAAAAATCCCCGTCCCGGCCCCGATGAACTTTTTTGTACATATCTTCATTACTGGCATTGACACTAAAGCGTATCCAGCTAAGTGATGCCAGACATTCCTGCGCGACAGCGCGGGTAAGTAAGACCCCATTGCTGGACATGCCAACGTCCAGACCGATTTGCCGGGCATGATTGATGATTACGGGGGCAGCCGGATTCAAGAGCGGTTCTCCTTCACCGGCCATGACAATGGCCTTAACCCCCTGAGTCTGCATTTGTTCCAGGCCAGCCATAATCAATTCTTTATCAAGCCAGCGGGGCTGATAGCCCAGATAGTCCAGGCCGCAAAAAATACATCTATGATTACAGGCTCCCGACGGTGAAATTTCCACCGTCAATGGGTAAATGTACTGACCCTCCAGCCAAGCACTGAGTCGCTGAGGATGAAAAATCAGTTTGTGTGAATCCATGCGCAAATCATCCAGCACTTGATTACCTCTTTTCTTGAATTCCTAAGCAGAAGTTGCCGTCAAGTAATCAACGAATGCTCCCAGATCATCAAAAACCCAATCTGCTTTTATTTGCTTTTCGGTTTCTTCCCCATATCCAGTTCGGACCAATACGGTAATCAGCCCGGCGTTATAGCCGGCCTGAATGTCACTAACCCGGTCACCAACCATGTATGAACAGCTGAGATCAACCTGGTTTTCCCGGGCGGCTCTGAGAATCATACCAGGCTCCGGTTTGCGGCAGGAACATTGCATAGCATACGGCAGACTGGCTGTTCCCTCGGGATGATGCGGACAATAATAGATCTTATCAACCGGTATTTCCTGCAACAAGCACCGGTGAATCAGAGCTAAATCAGCTTCATCCATGAGCCCTTGAGCAATAGCTGACTGATTGCTCACAATATGAACCTGCCAGCCTGCCTTTTGGAGACGAAGTACTGCTGGTCGGGCAAAGGGATAAAGCTCTAATTGTTCTGGAGACGTGATGTAACTCTTCTCCCTGCAGACTACGCCATCTCTATCTAAGAATACGGCTCGGTTCGCTGGCGGTTTCATGAGTGGTTGGCAGCTTTCATAAAATCAACCAGCATATGCAAAAACATTTCATGAGCCAATTCCACAAAACCATATTCCTGAGCTGCACAATATATATTAAAATGCCCCTGTTCCCGCAAAGGATTTTGCGGAGAAAAACCTGATAAAGTAAGGATTGTGCAGCCTATCCGGTGAGCCGCAGCAACTGCCTGCAAAATGTTTTCCGACTGGCCGGAACTGCTGATCGCTACCAATACATCTCCAGGTCGGGCAAAAATCTGCACCGCTTGAGCAAAAACTGAACGAAAGCCATAATCATTACCCAGACAGGTTAGCTGCGCGCCATCATTAAAACAAAGGGCAGGAACGCCGGCATTATTCCAGTAATCTATGGCCATATGGCTGGCTATGGCCGCACTGCCGCCGTTGCCAATGAAAATTATTTTCTTGTCTGATCGGCCCAGACTCTGGAAAAGCGCCATAATTTCCCGGACACCGGTTTCCAAATCCATTGTTTCACCCTGCTGGCTGCACTCCAACTGGGAAACCAGTGTATAGAATTGGTTAATATAATTTTTAGCCTGCATCACAACTTCTCCACTCCCCGGTGCGGTCTCAATGATTCAACAGGGTCGACGCATATTTCAGCAGTTTGTTTTTTTCTATCGGCTGCGAGTTACCCAAAATGTTTACTGCCAGTGCACCCGCGACATTGGCCAAAAAACTGCTCATTTCCAGAGGAACCTCGGCTCGGGCACATAAACTGGCCAGCGCAAAAAAGGCATCACCCGCACCAATGGTATCCTCAACCTCCAGTGTCAAGGCGGGTATGGCAACCAGTGGTTGGTCCTGCTCAAATCCTACTGCTCCCCGGGAGCCCAGGGTTAGCCAGGCTTTATCGGCATTGAGCTGCCTGGTAAGTTGCTGCAAGCTGCCCTTCATATCCGCAGCATAAGTACTGCTGGCCAGTTTCATTTCTCTCTCGTCCAGTGTAAAGCAATCAGCTCTCCGATACTTGCTGATGAGATTGTTACCGAAGTTAACTGAGTTGGTTTGACAGTTCAGGGATAAATATTTGGACTTATCCTGAATGATTTGCATAAGACTCTCATCAACCGTTCCATGTCCAAAATCGCCCAGCACCACCAGATCAAATTCTTCAATTATTCTATTAAGCCTTTCGTAAAATGCGCTGCGGACAACTGGCGCAGATTCATCAGCCGCATCGATATAATTAATGGCAAAGAGCTTATCATAATCATTGCGAATTCCTCGCCGTTCCACATATTTTCTCTTAATTGCGGTCTGGAAAGCAGGTTCATATTGCAGATCAAGCTGGAATTCATGACCGAGCTTGTTCAAGCCCGGATACTGCTTAAAGGTATCACCGACAATTGAATACAGACAAACCTGTCTGGAAAAGCTGGCCAGATGCCGGGCCACTGCCAATATCCCCCCCGGATAGGTTTCTTCTTGCTGAAAACGAGCTGAGAGAGCCCTATCCTTGGAGCTTAAACCTTGCACGGAACAAAATACATATTGGTCAATGATTATATCACCGAGTACCAGGATTTTCATGTCCTGCATCTTTTCCATATACTGTCTTATGGATGTGAATGAATTACGGGAGCTAAAATCTCTAAGAAATTCCCGGGCTTCCAGCGATAAGATCGGAAACTGATTATTCAAGAGCCGGGTGGAGCTAAATACCTGCCCCCCGGTAAAATGTATTTCCCCTCCATAAGAATAAACCCGCTCGAATTCCAATTTACTGTTCTGACTGATATCATTGTCTATATCTGCATATTCGGCCCCCTTAACATAAATATCAGGTTGTATATAATCCAGAATTTGCAGGGCACTTACGGCCTCAGACAGAATCACATAGTCGACGCAGGACAGCGAAGCAATACTCCTCAATCGCAAATCGTCGGTAAAATAGGGCCGGCCCGGCCCCTTCTGCACATAGCTGGAGGATGTAATGGAAACCACCAGTATGTCTCCCAGGCTTCTCGCCTCCTGCAGGTGAATAATATGACCGGGATGCAGCAGATCGAAAACCCCGTGGCAATGCACCACTCTAAGACCCTGTTGACGGCATTCCTGGCGCAAGCTCACAAATTCATCCGGCTTGAGTATTTTAGAATCTCGGGTAATCATTCTGGCAAGACACTCCATTTCATTTCAGAATTGTTCTCAATCCTTGCCTCCAGTTGGCCACCTATCTCCTGTAAAACTCGCTCGAACAAGGCCTCATAAGTTAAACCGGCGTTTATTTTTTTACTGGCCTGCTGTATTACCTGTCTGCGTTCTTCTTCATTGGCCAGATAGTAATCTACCTTCTTATACAAATCCTCGCGGCTATAGGCAAAAATTATTTCCTGATCTTCCTGCAGATATTCCCGAATATCCGCCCAATCATTTTCGGCCGGAATTCTATAAGCCAGATAAAAACTACCACTCAACAGGCTTTCAAAAACTCGTGGGTGAGTGCTGATCCCCGGATTAGTACCGATAACAATTTTACCGGCATTTATTATTCTGGATAGGGTTTCTCCATTTGGGGCTACGCCCTGAGCACAAGCTGCCAGTATGGGATGCTCCAGCCACTCGCTTCCCCACAGCTTCAAATCGTATCCCTTTTCATACAACCATTCCAAAGGCACTGAGCGTAATATCCTATAGCCAACTTCCTGCCTCCATTCCTGGACCAGTTCATCTATATTACCCGCCCAAAACGATACGCCGTAAGCCTCCAAATATTCGCTCAAAAACTTTCGGTAGTCATCCAGCGTATAGATGATCTCTTCCCGGTAAAAAGCTTCGTACATATCCCTATAAGCTTTTTTGAAAACGGGTTCAAGTTGATCATATGAAGGAGAGGCGCGAATCAAGTCAAGAAAATAGTCCAGACCTTTTTGGGGGTTACCCGCATTCGAAAAGGCACAAATATCAGCACCATATTGTTTCATCTCTGCTTCGGTCAGGGTATAAGTTTGATAAATATGCGGATTGGCAACGACGGGACCATCAATAATTGCTTCCCGGGGATAGCCGTAATCCCATAAGAAGTTCGGATTGCTTACAAAAGCATTTAGAATAAAATCCAGTTCTCCTATTCTGCTGGCCGATTCCCGTGAAGTGATATGAGTCAGAATGTCTTGCACCCAGGTTATAAAAACATTGTTAGCAGGCAAAAACGGCATTTCCCACCGGAAATGGTCAATTGAAAAGATGATATGCGGTTTAAATTCATCCAGCATTCTTAACCAGACCGGCATAGTAACCCGGTGCAGATCCGATTTCTCTATCAGCACCTGATTAGGGATACCCAGTACATCACAGGCCAGTGCACAATCCCTAATATAATACTGCAGGGCAGTGGTGAATCGTGAAGTGTAAAAAAGGATGCGCGGTTTTCCATCCTGCATACTGCTTAAAATATCCCGTCTGCTGATCAAGCTATAATAGCTTTTTATTCTATCCTGCAGTTCACTCATTTCCTCCTGCAGCTGGTTACATTGCTGCACAATAAACTGGACTAGTTCATCGCGCTCTCCATTCTTAATATTCAATATAGTCTCGGGGTAAAGAGCCTGGGGTTCAGCATAGTATTGCTTTAATTCTTGCTGGCCGAATAGAAATACCACTCTTTCAGAAGATAACAGAGGTCTAAAATCTGCTATTTGCAGAAATTGAACAAAATCATTAAAGTCTGTATAGTAAAGCAGTAGCGGGATCTTAGACCATAGATAGGGCTGAGGATCCCGGCTTTTTGTTTCACAGGACATAATATTGCTAAAGCGAAACTCATCCTTAATCATATAAACCTTATTGATTTCACACTGGCTTGAATCCAGCTGTGTCTGCAAATTAAAAGCGCTGAAATGAACCTCTTTCCGGTCATATAGAATCAGTTGAGCTGCCGTATAGGGGATAAAAAGGCAGCGCAGTTCGTCAAATTCAGGATAATCATGCTCATAAATATTGGGATAGCTGCGTAGGGCAGCAACATTTTGCATATAGCAGAATTTCTGTTGCTCGCGATAGGGCATATAACATTTTTCCAGAATAGTCTTTTCTGCTTCAGCTTTTCGATAGTCAAGCTGATAACATTCCAACAAGGCTTCCAGGGTTGCTTCATGATTTTGACGTTCCAGCCAGAACATTGCGCTCGCGAACAAGTCCGGCCCGATATTACTGTTTGTATCATTCCTTTTAATAAACAAAAACATCGGCTCCTTTTGAGATTCCTATGGAAATTGGTCATAAGCAAAATCCGGTTTGTCATTAATAGATAAGATTTAAACTACTCTACTATATTAACCCTCTGCTAATTTGGTTCCCGTGGCGCAAGCTGCGGTATTGATTGTATTCAGGAATTCTATATTGTGCAAAACCAATGGATCATCAGGCTTGCAGACTGCCGCTTGCAGGTTATATTGGCTGGCTTCGTGCAGATTGCCTAATTTATAATGGCAAGCACATAATTCCATGTATGGTATATAATCATAACAATCATGGCTTACCGAACCCCATCTATCTTGGGGTTTTGGAATCCGGCTGGCCAATTCAAACCAGAAAATTGCTTTTTGGTAATCTTTAAAGCCTTTAAATAAATAGCCCAGTTCGCAGCATATTTCAGCACGAGGTGTATCATATTCAAAACTGCGCAGCAAGGCTCGCAGAGCAGCTGCTTTGTCTTGGCTGACCAGCAGATAAGCTTTGGCAAGGTCAATACAGGCATCTATGTAGTTGGACAGGTAGCCATTTTCACTATCCAAAAATTTATTGAAGTAGATTATGGCCTCGTTATAGTGACCGTTGTGGTATAATTCCCGAGCGTAGTAAAAAAAGTTGCGGGAACTGAGTTCTTGTCCGGCTGCGATCATTTTTTCAAATATCTCCAAATTCCGGCGTGATCTTTTACCCATTTTTCTATGCGTTATGCCAATATCACTATTAACAATATTGCCACTAAACAACATATACTCATGAATAGGATCATACCACCTAAACTGCCGGCTCCTTTTTAAGAGTCGTTCACGAAAAAAGGTACAGGTGGCATTCCCTTTTTCATCTACCCCGAGGTTATATTTCATCATAACCACGTCAATGGAGGGGTCAAGGCTTTCCTTCAGTTGTTTAAACTTGGCACGGTCTTCCTCCGTAATTACATCATCGGCATCCAACCACAGAACATAATCCATGGTTGCCTTAGCAAAGGAAAAGTTCCGGGCCGCTGCAAAATCATCTATCCATTCAAAATCATAGATTTTGGTGCCAAAATCATTGGCAATAGCTTTCGTCCTATCTGCCGATCCAGTATCCACGATAATGATCTCATCGACGATATCAGCCACAGTCCCCAGACATCTGCCCAGTGTTTCCTCTTCATCTTTGACAATCATGCACAAACTAATGGTTACCAATTTCTTCACCCCAACCAGAATTATATTTATAGCTATTCTATTTGAAGCTGTGCTTATTTGTGACCAACGGATAGCTTTCTTGCAGCACTTTTGCCCATCTATTGTCATGGATAAATAACATTTGCTGGTATACATTATTAAATTTATGGTAAATGTGAGAACTGCTAGGTAAATATATTTTCAAACCAACATTTTGCTTTGAATCTAATTCCCGCCAGGAAGGACATAGTAACACTTTCTCCAGAACTTCCCGCATCTCTTGACTGTAATCCTTTAGAAATGGGTAACTGGCATCAAGCTGATCCAAAAAATAAACCAGGCTAATAAAGTCCGGCTTAGCCTGGTTCAAAATCCAATCCTGTATAAAATGCTGCAGATCAATATCACTGGCTAAAAGCAATTCAGCAAGTTTATCGGTAGAGATCTTAAGTTTTGAAAAATATTCTTCCGATAATGTGATGGACAATACTTGGCTATTCCCCCTGCACTCCCGGTTAAATGCGCCAACAACTTCTCCCAGGGCCCTATGCAGGCTCACGTCATCCGTGTCCTGTAACTGCTTAATAATTAAATGATAAGGCAGACCTTGCAGGGGGGGATTATCCTGAGGTAAGATAACATTTTTTACAGCAGATCTGGAGATCACCGTAATTTCGTACCATATTTCCACCATATCCATGAAGCAAGTATCAAATAACAAAATGTCTATTTTTCTTCTAAGCCGTTGTTGAAACAATCCCAAAGCTCTAGCAAATCCTGGTATGCCCATAAATGATGGATTCTCTCCGGAATCGTCCTTCATCATCCCCACGAAGCCTGCGCTATGGCCAGACATAATTAGCATAATCCGACGAGCAGGAAATTTAGTGGCTCCCCAGATAAGAAAATTCAGCAATGTCTTCGGTTCGGCCATATCAAGTTCTCCCAGGTCACCCACCTGAATGGCATTGCTTTCCTTGATCTCATATAGCCTGGTACCATGCCACTGCTCATATTGAACAGTGGCATCTCCAACTACTCTCTCTCTTGATAACGATCTGGAAATCATCATGACAATATTCATATCATCCGATTGGACAACCTCAGTAAGCGTTTGCAGCGAATTTAATATATGTGCTTCCAAATCATTATTCCCAGCCGCATAAATCAGGACCGTCCAGGGATGCTCGCCCGCAATCTTGTTCATACTCTATTCGACTCGCATTCGTTTTAATTTCTTATGCGGAACACATGATCATCTGTTAAATCAGACAGAGCAATGCCTCTGACGCCAGATTGAACAAATATATTCACCACATTCGAGTTTTCAGGAGGATAAATAAATGCCAAATTAACATTGGAATAGGAGTTTATGCGTCCAGTGTTGGTTAGGGTAGAACCGGGTATTAAACCGTTCTGAACCCTTACCCGGAAAAATAGTTGCACCGGGGTGGCAACTGCCAGGGTGGGGATTTGCCAATTTATGAGACGATTGGGAATATCATAAGTGGCGGTCGTTCCTGAAGCTGCAACAATCGTTCCCGGCAGATATTGAATGCCAGAATCAAGACCCCCTGACTGGTCAACAATCTGAATGGCATAAGCATCTGCTGAACCGTCATTAGTGGCAGTTAAACGATACTCGATTATTTCTCCAGCGATCGCATTGGTAGAAGTACCAAAGGTGACTTCTCCCTGGGAAACGTTGCGTTGCGCTTTTGCAAGTACCATATGGGGATTAAGCACATCAACATTTACCGTACCACTGTTTTGATTCGGTTCAGCCCCTGAAACAGAATTCCAGTTTACCCTGCCCATATTGCTTTGCACATCAATATATGTGGGGGGTAAAGAAACTGCGCTGGTAATTAAACTCCGGAAAGAATAGACCAGGGTCACAGCGCCAGATGTCGCATCAACCACTGGAATGCCAGACCAGGTAACCACTAATCCAGATACCGATGCAGGCGGAACCGGGGAGGGATTGTTATCATAAGATTGGCCGGATGGTAAAATATCGCTGAATACCACATCATAAGCTTTCAGTCCTGAGGCCACCGTCCAGGTCAGACTGTACTGAACTGTGTCTCCGATTACCCCGCTGCTGATATCTGCAGTCTTGGTAAGCGGAGCGTCGGCACTGGTCAAGGTTTTACTGTCGGAACGAGCCAAACCTGGATATTGATAATTATCCTCACCAGAAACGAAGGGCTGGGAGTAAGGCGAAGTAGTTTGGGCCTGGTTGGTCAAGTTAAGATTGGGGCCTATGCCCGGATCGACAGTCACCTGGTACGTTATGCTTATTTCATCATCCGGATTCAATTGGTTAATATGCATACCGATTTGATTAGTCGGCGTGAAAACCGGCGGATCAAAATTCGGTGAACCAGCAATTCCTGACGCTGACAGACTTCCAGACACATAGGTTAAATAATTAGGTATGATGTCGGAATAATCAAAACTAAAGGCATCTACTATCGTACCGCTTGGATTTTGCGGATTCTGAATCAGTACTGAGTAGGTATAGGTTTGACCAGGCAGAATTGCCGTGGGGCTGATGCCGGAAACAGCTTTGCTTAACAACATATCAGGTTGGCCAAAATTCACTGCCTCTTGATCACGAGCACTAAATACAATTCCACCAGTATTCAGTAGGCTCAATTTAGCCAGATTATTCTGAGATCCAACGAAATCAACATTAGCTACCGGTACGTCAAAGGTTACATTCCAATTAGTCATGCCCGATACAAATGGAGCGATGAACCATTCCAGCCCATTATTCCCGATGGGCAGTGGACCTGAAGTCGGTGGAAATGGACTATAAGTTACTCCCGATACACCACTGGCAAGCGTATTTAAAGGAAGAAAATCGTCAACATAAACAGCCATTTGCTCGGCGCTTAAAGGAGCAGCGTTATAATCAATTTTGAACTCTACAAAGTCACCCGGCGCCAGCGCATTAATGCCGGAGGGCTTAGGCGTACCATCTTTGTAGAAAAAGTTGAGCACGCTTTTATCAATGGATGGTATGGAGATTGCTCCTGCACTGGCAGAACTATCAGGTGTAGGGGTGTCTTCGGTCACATTCGTACCGCTGACATCTACTGCATTACCAAGAATATCTCCTGCGACCACCGGGTTACCGGGAGGGGCAGTATAGTTGGCATCTACAACCGTATCAAAGGTAATTGCACCGGATGTCGAACGAGGCAACGCACCCAGGTCCCAGGTAACGGTGGTTTCACCGGTAACAGGATTTTTCACTGAAACAGATGTTGGGAGCGGAACCGCCGAACCAGATTGGTAGGTCTGTCCATCGCTAATTACGTCGGTCACCAGCACTCCAC
Organism: uncultured Syntrophomonas sp.; assembly: GCA_964510795.1. Taxonomy (GTDB): domain Bacteria; phylum Bacillota; class Syntrophomonadia; order Syntrophomonadales; family Syntrophomonadaceae; genus Syntrophomonas_B. Next base: position 1,931 of record CAZEDT010000031.1, on the reverse strand, counting down.
TGAGCGCATCATACTGATTGACACGATAAGTCAGAGTATAGTTAATAATGCTTCCTATATCCAGCGAGGTAGGACTCTGACTTTTATCTATGGTAAGATCCATCGCCAGGGTTGAGCCCGAAGCATTTACAGGTCCGGCAACTCCTGACATGGTGACTGCGTTGCTAAGAGGGGTTTGGTGAGGTATACGGGCACCGACATTTACTACCCCATTAACAGTCAGATTATCCCAGATGGCTACATCATAGCCAATGGTATCGATAGCCCCAGAGCTCAAAAGGACATTGTTCCAGGCTATCGTTACATTATCTTGTCCTCCCGAACTCGGGTTCGTAATGATCGGATTGGGCGGGAGAAATTGCACCGCGTCAGGTCCTACAGCAGTTATGGGGCCGATGTAACGGATGCCATTAGCCATACTATCGTTTACAGTCACCAGAGATGTCTGGCGGGTATTGTTTTCTACTACAATTGAATAAGGAAAAGGCCATTGCGCATCTTCTCCGGGTGGAATGGGCGGAATGCCTGCACCTTTAGGTTCTTTACCGGGAACAGTTTTGCTAATTGAATAACGAGCCGGAATGACACTGGTGTTGGCATTTTTCGTATATTGGATGTTACCAGGTTCAGCAGATCCTCTAGGTTTAGTATCAACCGTAGCACTCAGGGCAACTGGACTTAAGACGGTGCCAAAAGCTACGTCCAAGTGAGGAAGAGCTCGATAGGTCTCGTCAGATTTAAGCGTAATCGGGAAGGTGTAACCAGTTTCATTGGGCGCCAGGTCTTTTACACTAACCCAGGTAAGGGTAATAGTATTATCCAGATTGAGGGTCTGACTGGTGGGTGGAATCGCCGCACTTACAAAAGATACGCCATCGGGTATGATCAAGGTAAAGCCCAGGTTATAACCCCAATCGGCCGGATTCGCATTAGATGCGCTAACCGTTACGGTTCCAGATTTACCCAGCACTATATTTTCAGGTATGGGACTAATACTTACAGTAAATAAATTGGGATCAAATGCCATTGTTTAATCTCCCCCCCATAATCGTCATTTACGTAAAAACCTATTCCACAAGCATATTTTTATTTAATCGAGAGTTTTGCATAATTATCTTTTTCTAATAATTAAACAATTATTTTACGAATGTCATCCTAATACAAAGCTAGTGGATCTTAAAGATTCCCCTTACGGGGACTACTCTTGTACCGTAAGCGGTACAATAATGTTGCTTCGCTAACGCTCAAAATGACGCGCTGTGATTTCAAATTATGCAAAATCCTCAATTATCTGATTCAGTTTATTCCTGTTTTCTTATTCAATATCATGGATCAACCGCAGGAATAAGTTCACTATGCCTGAATGTGTTACTGCCAATGAATAGGCTAGCTGCTAACGGATCAACAAAGAGGTTGGTGCGGGTAGAAGTCCATCCGAATATCCCCAACTGCATGCCTACAAACTCGACTTCATAATTACTGGGCGGTAAATCAAATATGAAATCCTGGGCACTTTTAGCTTGGAGCACAAAGGGCTGGGTATAAACGAGCACTCTAGGCAGGGGACTGGTTCCAATATTATAGACATTAACGGTTACCCCCAGAGGGGCAGTATTAGTGCTGTTGTAAACTTTCACCACCAGACTGTTCGCTGTGGCATCAGCCACCACCGGACCGGTTGTAAGAATGCCGTTTACAGGAACTACTACATTCAAAATTTGAACTATTTCGGTCTTTATTTCATATAGACCGGAGAAGGGATCATCTATCTGGTTAATAATATCCAATACGTCGGCCTTTATTTCAAACAAACCGAAGGTCGGACTTAGTACGGCGCTCTCTATCGCAAATATTTCGGTCTTTATCTCGGCCAGACCAAAGGTCGGACTTAGTACGGCGCTTTCTATCGCAAATACTTCGGTCTTTATCTC
>CAZEDT010000030.1:0-46159 GCA_964510795.1 uncultured Syntrophomonas sp. | reverse complement strand
AGAATTTGGCACTGGCGATTTTGCCTTTATAGTAGCTGGCATCAAAGTGATCATCGCCTAGTTCTTTTAATTTCTTATCAGCCAGTAGAGCCTGGTCAAGGATCAAGCGGCCACAATAAACCATAGCGGTAGCATGTAAAATGCGAGTAGCAAACATAGGCATCAGAGTAATTTTGCCGGCCTGCATATAACTATTTAGTTGCCCTAAAATACCCTGATAATCAACAAAAGCTTCGCCAAGAACCTTAAACTGAGCTTCAAAACCAGGGGTGGCCTTGTTCGTTTCAATGAAGGTACCGATTTCCTTCATGAAGGTCATCATTACTTTACCTTTATTCATTGTCATCTTGCGAGCGCAAAGATCCAGTGCCTGTATATAGTTGGTTCCTTCCCAGATGGAAAAGATCTTTACGTCACGGGCATATTGTGCGCAGGGATACTCTTCAATAAAGCCATAACCGCCATAAACCTGAATAGCTTCTGCTATTGAAGGCCATGCCATATCGGAGGTATAAGCCTTACAGAGCGGATTGCTCATATGGAACATGCAATTGGCAAATTCTCTTTCAGCAGGGTCGGGGCTATCATGCATCAGATCTATATAATAGTAGGTTTTCATAATCATAGCCCGGCAGGCCTCAGTAACAGATTTCTGGAAAAGCAGCATACGTCTTACATCTTCATGTTCAATGATTCTAACCGCTGGTCCTTTCATATCGGTCAGCTTGGAAGACTGAATTCTCTCTTTGGAATATGCCAGGGACTGTTGATAAGCAGCGGAAGCAGTACCCAGAGCCAGAACACCAGTACCAAGTCTTTCTTCATTCATCATCTGGAACATCTGAGCCATGCCTTCAGCTTTGCCCTTCTCATCAGGCGGGTTTCCAATCAGGTAACCGAAACAGTTATTATCTTCACCAAAGGCCAGTGTACAGGTAGCTGAGCCTTTCATTCCTAATTTATGTTCGATACCTACCGTACTTACATCGTTGGGAGCTCCCATAGTGCCATCTTCATTAACCCAGATCTTGGGTACGATAAAGAGGGATAGTCCAGCAGTTCCTTCACGAGCACCTTCAACCCGAGCCAGTACGAGATGGATGAAATTATCACACATATCATGGTCACCGGCAGTAATAAACATCTTGCCGCCCTTTATTTTATAAAGCCCCGGGGTTTCAGTTGGGAAGGCTTTAGTGGTAGCAGCTCCTACGTCAGATCCTGCGCCGGCTTCGGTGATGTTCATGGTTCCGCCCCATTCTCCGCCGAACATCTTGGGCAAGAATCTTTCTTTTAACTCAGGAGTAGCAAAATTTTGAATAACTGAAGATGCTCCCATGGTCAAGCCCCAATAAGTCGATAGAGCCGGTGAGCCATTGATTATCATTTCACCCATTATTGAGCCAAAACACCACGGCATCCGGCCTTCAACTTCGCGGTCGCCATACTGAGGGCCAAATCCAGCTTCAATAACTGTGGCATAAGCCTTTTTCACAGAGTCGGGAGTAATAACCTTGCCATCTACAAATTTGACTCCGATTTCATCGCAATCTCCGTTGGCAGGTGCAACAACATCCCGACAAATTTTATAGACTACGTCTATAAAAGTATCCGCATCATCCTTGGTGTAGTAATCCTTGTAAGCATCATAGCTTAACAGTTTGTCCAGGTCCAACCATTCCTTAAGAATGAATTTGGAGTCCCTGGTGTCGAAAATAAAATTGTTAGCAGACATTACAATACCCCTCCTTAAAATTTTCGCAAAAATAATATAACTAAATAAATATTCAACATAGATACCATTTTTTCCTCTTAATACCGAAATATTTTTCTAAAACGTGATAGTAATATTTAATTCGACTGATATAAATGCCCATTTAATCCATTGCCATGATGTTAACCGCAATGTTTTCCTGTATTATATAAACTTATTATTATGTCAGAAAGGCATACAGCAAGATGAATTACCCTTTAATACTTTACGAAAGAATCCTGGTTACTTTCATCTATCTCCTTATTAGAGATACAACTGTACTGAGTATTCATTTACACTATTACAAAATTCCTATGAATAATGGGGGGGGCATTCCAACAGCATTTTCTGTGAAAAACGTTTCCTTTTTGACTTTTTACTTCCGCAATGTAAAAATGAGGCATACGAGTGTAATTTTGCAGGAGGGCTGTTTATGAACAAACCCCGTATTAGGCGGGCAACAATTATTGGCCTTATCTTATTAATCGCAGGCGCTACTTATTATTTCCAGTTCTTTAACCGTGATATATATAATTCAGAAAATAGTGTGAAGTTAGTCAGCCGAGTTGAAGGCGAAAATTTAACTTATTACCGTGATGGAAAATGGCATAAACAATTTCTGTACGGAGTTAATCTTGGGGCTACTACCCCTGGACATCAGCCGGGCGAATTGAGTCCTACCTACGCAGACTATATGCGTTGGTTCAAAGGCATGGAAGAGCTGGGAGCTCAGTTGGTACGGGTTTATACCGTTTTGCCGCCTGATTTTTATCGAGCCTTGGCTGAACATAACCGAGTAGCTGAACATACATTATGGCTGGTACAAGGTATCTGGAGTCCGGAGGAAGAACTGATCAGCCAGCGAAATGCCTATAACCCTGAAGTCACCAACAAGTTCCAAAAGGAAATTTCCCTTGCAGTTCGGGCGGTTTACGGACAGGGTAAGATTACCCCTATTCCCGGAAAAGCAAGCGGCAACTATACTACCAATGTTGCTCCCTATCTTTTTGCCTGGATGGTGGGTACGGAATGGGAGCCAAATATGGTAGATAATACCAACCGCATGAATCCCTCTAAAAATATATTTAGAGGTCAGTATTTCCATGCCTCCGCTCAAGCCAGTCCATTTGAGGCATGGTTGGCCCAGACCCTGGACAGGCTGGCCATGCTTGAGTCCGAACATGGCTGGCAGCATCCCATTTCATTTACAAATTGGGTAACTACCGATCCTTTAATGCATCCCAATGAACCTTTTGAAAAAGAAGATTTGGTGAGTGTTGATCCCATGCATATTAAGTCTACCTCCAATTGGCAGGCTGGTTACTTTGCTGCCTACCATGTTTATCCGTATTACCCGGATAGTCTTCGTCTTCAACAGGATTATATTGATTACCATAATAAAAATGGAGACCCTGAGCCCTATGAGGCTTATCTGCAGCAATTAAAAAAACACCATTCCGGCATACCTCTGGTCATAGCTGAATTTGGCGTACCATCTTCACGGGGAATGGCCCATCGAGGCTCACTGGACCGCAATCAGGGCATGCACCAGGAAGATGACCAGGGTCAAATGATAAACTCCATGTTCCAGGCTATGCGCAATGCCGACATTGCTGGAGGGATTGTTTTTGCCTGGCAGGATGAATGGTTTAAACACACCTGGAATACCATGGATCTGGAAATACCTGCTGAACGGCGCTCCATATGGCAGAACCGTCTAACTAATGAAGAGAACTTTGGTCTGGTGGCCGTCGAGCCAGGTGATATTACCCGCGTATACTTGGATGGCAAAGATGATGATTGGAAAGACATTGATGCGGCTGAAAAAATAGAAGGCGGAAGCCAGATTAAGCTAACGGTTAGCAGCGATGAGGCCTATCTGTACCTGGCTCTGGAAAAGCCAGTCGCTTGGGACTGGCAAAAGGAAGATCTGTTGTTGGCCTTCGATAATCAGTCGGGCGGCAATGCCAACCTTTCTCCCTCTGGACCCCAGCTAGCTATAGGAGCTGAATTATTACTGGCAATTAATAACTCCAAGGAAGGCGTTCTTAATGTAACCAGTGCCTACGACCAGCATACTTATCAATATGGACCGGTGCTGGACATGATACCTTTCAGTTCATCCTGGGGTCAGGAGAACAACGGTATGTTTCTGCCCTGTAAATTGTGTATAAGCCGCGAACTCTATTTGCCTGCCACCCGGCAAACCATACCATTTGATGAAATCGAAATTGGTCGAATGCATTCAGGCAACAGTGATCCCAACTCGCCTGATTATGATAGTCTGGCAGACTTTTTTGCAGGAGAAAAGTTGATAGAAATTCGTATACCCTGGATGATGCTGGGCTATACCGATCCCAGTACTCACCAGGTATGGTCCTATCCTTATCGCCAAAATCTAAAATATTTCACCAGTACCACTTCACCAGGATTAAATATCCAGGCTATTACTATCAATAAAGCTACTGCTCAAATCAGTCAGCAGGAAAAAGCCGTAGCTTACAATTGGGAGAACTGGGACATCCCCAGCTATCATGAACGTAATAAACAAAGCTTTGATCTGGTAAAATCCTTTATAGCCAGATCAAAGTAAGACAATTCGTAAGCATAGCCAAAAAATAATAGCCGCATTTTCAGCGGCTATTATTTTTTGCCTGAAGATCCCAGTCATTTAACTTAGATGTCGGGTGAATATAAGTATTTAACCGGAACAATCTCTTTTTCCTGTCCTGCACTGGTCCAGAATAGTGTACAACCAGCACCACCACCTATTTCATTATACTCTATTTTAATCGAATACTTCTGCCCTGCAATCATATTAACAGGTACATCGAAAAGACTATCCGAATTAGGATGCCATTCATCCAAGACCTTTTCTCCATTTATCCACATGCGTATACCGTCATCAGCTAAGCATTGCAAGTGGACCTGTTCAGTGTATTTTGCTTCAATACTACCGGTCCAGCGCGCTGAGAAATCATCAACCGGAAGACTTGGATCAGGTGATGAAGTCCACCATTCAAAAGCAATATTTTGTCCGTCCATAACATAAACCGGATCAGCACCAGAATTTAATCCCTCAGCACCCGAGAAATATTCTCCTTTTAACCCATTGCCACTCCCCTTAACTTGACTTGGATATTGCGGTTGGCTATACCTAAAATAATCAGTTTTGCATACTTTGAATGCGGATGGAGGTACAATTTCCAAATTTCCGCCATCTCTCTGCCAGAACAAAAAGACCGTTGAGTTCAGTGGACCTTCCTGGTATTGCATATTGAATCTATATTTTAACCCTTTGGTCAAATAAATCTTTTGGTTGCTCTTTGTGAATTCAAGATTAACCAGACCCCAACGATTAATGAGTTCATTACATCCAATCTTCAAACGCACACCATCATCGGAATATGTATAGAAACTATACTTACCGGTCTTGGGTACTTCGATATAACCTGCCCAGTTGGTTGAAAAGGTATCCGGTTCAATACTTGCATCAGGTGAACCCATTAACCAGTTAAATTCAGGACTATTATCAATACGGATAAGCCGCATATAGCTTTCTTTGTCCGGATCAAAAGTATCATAGTATGTTCCTACTAATCCAGAAGCATAAAATCCCAGGGTCTTATTTTCTATTTCAGCCTCAACTTGCAAGCAATTAATATCTGCTGCTTCCTCTATTGTTGGCGGAGAATCTGCTGCATACACATCTGATACACTAGCAGTGGAATGGACAATAATTACCAACATTAACAGCAGACCTAGTAACAATATCTTTGTACCATCTTTCATCACCGTTGCCTCCTCAATCTATAAATGCTATTGGTATCAATCTATCTCTAGACCGTTCATTGCTTTTTTGTGCCAATATTGACGGTTCCGGTTTCATTGTCCCATTTCACATCAGCACCCAGAACCTCGGAAACGAAACGAACGGGAATCATGGTACGGTTCTGTTCAATAAATGGCGCAACGTTGAGCATTTGCATACTCGTATCAACCACTGCACCTTTACTGCCAATAACTAAGAATACATATTTATTGTCTTTCCTTATTTCAATACTCTTGGATTCAGCTCTCCACACTATCTGATCATCCATTACACCTAGAGCATTAAGTATAGATCTAAATGGCAACATGGTGGTACCATCGACAACCATTGGTGGAACATCGGACGGCACTCTTTTTCCATTGACCAACACACTTATTTCTTGGTCGCTAGCATATGCATTGGTTACTATTGCTAAAGAAAACACCATCATAGTAACAATTGTTAGAAAACGTTTCACTTCCCAACCCCCCCTTTTCTTATTTGTGTTTCATTTATAAGGCCATAATTTCGTGTAATATATTACCATAAAGTATGAACTATATTTGTTATTTTTACAATTAAAAATTATATTATTGTAATACTATCATTGTCATCTATTACATTATTTACCGATAGCCATTATGAACTGCTCAACCTTATTTCTAATCGCGACAAAGACCGTCTCCCAAAAATCAAAGTAATGGTAAATAGCAGCGACTAATAATAGAGACAATAATGATAGTCCTATTCCAAGCCAGCCAACCCAGGTCATACCATAATGAAAGGATACCTTATGCTTACCAGCAGGCAGTTCAATGTATATCAGGTTTTCCATATTCTGGACCAGAAGTCGTTTCCCATCTATCCTGGCTTGCCAACGAGGTGTATAAGTGACCGAAATCTGGATATGCTCAGCTTGTTGGGATTGATAACTAAAGCTGAAACCGTCATGTTCCCACTCATCTTTAATAACCGGAAAAGATTTGGGAACTATATTTTTGTTAGGTTTAGCCAAATCCATTAACTGTTCCAATATACGCCGTATCTCTGCTCCATGACTGGAATTGATTTGCTGCCCGAGTGAGAGTCCAATGAAGTATACTCGATGCCCTTTGACTTTTCGGTAGCCTATAGCCGGAATAGTTCTGCCTTTACCATCCAGTGCCGCCCAGAGCATGTCAGTATTCCCTAGAGCTGGTGCTTGCCCGCCTGGGTCTGCCTCCAACGTAGCCTCTCCCTGCAGCGGTCCTTCTGAGATTGTTTTTAATTGATATTGAGTCTCTAGCTTTTCCCAATAAGGCACGATATCAAATAGAGGAAAGGTTTTATCCCTTCCCATAGAGACAATAACTACTTTGTCCGCTACTGCCAATTTTTCAATAATACTTTGGAAATGTTCATAATTTCTAAACTCAGGTTCAATTAGATAAACTAATTTGAAACGATTTAAATATTGGACCGGGTAATCCTCTAAAAAAGTTGAATATCCACCAACCAACCAGGGATAATTCATTTCCAAGGTTTTTGCCGCCTTTCCGATTACCAGCGCATCCCTTTGCTGAACACTGAAGTAAGATGGAGGGGCATCATTATACATTACCGTTTTCACCGCATCTTTATATACTGGCTTGAAGCCATATTTTTCAAGATTTTTTTGAAGATCCTCATAGTTATTGGCTACCAATGCATAGCGAGTATTCCAATTCAGAAGATCTCTCGCAACATAGTCGTTGTTTCCAAGCGGTATTGCAATATTATGTTGAATTAACGAATGGTAATGGGGACTACCTTCTGGATTCCACCCTGAGATCATTGACACATGGCTGATCATTGAAAAATAGTTTGAAGCAGAACCTACTTCATACTTCCAATATATCCTGCCATTGTCATGTGAATTTTCCTGCAACGGCAGCATACTAAATACATCTTGCATATCTAAATTCTGGCTAATTAAAGTAGGTACAAACCTTGGATTAATGTCAGCTAACAGCACTAAATTACTAATTAATACTAATATAATAGACAATACAAGAGATAAACCACTATTCCAGTTCTTCATAATACTGTGCAAAATAATTGTACACAGTATTGCTCCAAGGACAGCTGAAAAGGTTAAAATTCTACCAGGTACCAGGTTATTACTGAAAGGAATAAATTTAAAAAAAGGCATATGATTTCCGAAAGACAATATGACACTAAGGATAAATCCGCAGTAAAAAGGGACCAGGTTTTGGTTGTACTTATATTCTCCTATTGATTTAGGATATCTAATAAACATAATAGCTAATGATGAAAATAGTAAAAGCGATCCGCTGAAATATAATCCCAGAGTAGAATGTGCCGGGTTAAACCATTCCCAACTAGCAGTCCAGTTTGCCGCTGCTTCAGGAAGTAGATAAGGAATACCATGAGTTTCCAAACGAGTAACTCCTGGCAGCCACCAGAAAGAGACCAAACCCGCACCCAAGGCGACTGCGACAATCCATTTTAGTACATCAATTATTTTCGTTCTGCCTTGAATTAACATGGTAGCAAAAACAAATCCTACTCCTAACACTACAAGGAAGGCATGCATTGCATGCGAAAGGATTAATAGAGATGAAATTAAACTAATAACAAGCCATCTACCTGCTGTTCTTTTTTCCATGAACAGTAAGGAGTAGTACAGAAACCATGGAGTTAGAGCAATTATTGGTCCTTGAGCAATTACCCCATGAATCAATATCAATCTAATCAAAAATGGTTGTAAAGCATATAGGATTCCACCCCATATCCCCACTAATGGCCCCACATATCTACGGCAAATTATCCATACTCCCAAAGCTCCAATAAATTGGGTGATAAAAGCAAATAGCTTGAAAGTAATAAACACATTATCAAAAGCCATTTGTATTGGAACCAAGACCAAATATGCAAGAGGTGGATAATACTGCATGACTGTCGAACCATTATACCAATAAGGAAACCACGATGGCCAATGCAGATCTTTAAAGCAATCAGCTATGTACTTGATCTTGGTAAGATGGCCCATTCCATCTACAGTTACGGGATAAAATGTGTTCGGTGCAACAAGAAGTGGCCACAAAGCATAACAAAGAACTGTGGCCAAAGCAATTACTGCAATAACTAATTCTCTTTGGGAACACCAGATTAATATCCAGTTGTTACAACTCTTATTATTATTCTCAGCACGCTGATACTTCCTCATACAGACAATCCTAATCCAAACTCTGCTTCGCACTGGTCTTAGAGCCTTCAGATTGAATTCTTAATCCCCGTCCCAAAGGACATTTTTGCTTAGGAAGCCAAAATAATTTTAGGTAATCACTAATTGTCATCCATAGTTTAAGTTTACTAGGGCTAACTTTGTGGTCATAACGCAATACTAGAGGAACCTCTTCGATGTTCTCCGCCATAGTAGCTACCTTGAGCAGAATTTCTACACTGGTAGCAAAACTGCTAAACTTTAGGAATGGTTTCTCGGTTTGAGATAGCGCACTGTAGAGGATGGTGGTATTATAAGCCCTAAATCCAACCGTATAATCCCTAACCCCTTTTAAAGGAAAAAAAGCAGACAGAAGAATTCTGGCTCCCAAACTATATACTTTGCGTATAGGCGGCACCCCTATTTGTCTTCCCCCGCTGGCAAATCTAGAGGCAATAACTATGTCTGCTCCCGCATTGACCTTCTCCACCATCAGACTGATAATATCCCCAGGGTGAGAAGCATCAGCGTCTAGAGTAACCACACAATCAGCGCCCATCCGGATGGCTTCGCCGAATCCGGTTAATATGGCCTGCCCAACTCCCATATTTTGGGTATGGGATACAACCTTTACTCGCAGGTTCTCCCGGGCCCAGTCATCAGCCAGGCTCAGTGTACCATCCTGACTGCCATCATTAACCACTACGATGCGGTAATCATAATCGGGGGGCATAGACATGTTCCGGTCAAACATACCCCTCAAAAGGGGTATGGATAATTCTTCGTTATACATAGGTAAAACAATAGCCAAAATCTTGTTAGCCAATACAGCACCCCCACCAATTAGATATTCAAGAAATATACGCCCGCTGAAACCATTATCAATCCCAAGATTTTTGCTGAACTAACAGTTTCGTTAAATAGCAGTACAGCTAGTAAAAATACTAAAATGTAGGAAATACTAACAGTGGGGTAGGCTTTGCTTAATTCCATTGTAGAAATAACCTTGATCCAGAGAATCATACTGCTTACGAAACAAGTTATACCACCTATAATCCACACATTAGTAAAAATATGTGATATGGTAGCCATGATTTGGGGCCAAGCCAGATTTATCTTTCCTATGCTATTTACTCCGAACTTCAGCAAAACCTGTCCACATGCACCTAGGGCAATAGACAGAAATAGAAATACATATTCGCTATTCATTTTTCACCTTCGTTCTATTTGAAATGAGAATCTTTTTATAATTCTCCAGGTCATCATGCAAAATATCTTTTAATTGGATTAACGGGTTCTCAGTCTTCCAGCTCTTTTCCTGGGTCAGAACTTCGATGATACCGGCAAAACGAAACCAATAAACCATGTAACGGAAAAATGGCATAAAAAAGACAATCCACCATATTTTTATTAATTTCTTTTGATATTCGGGTGCTGACCCTTTATATGCGATGCAATACGTGCAGGTTTCCAGTATTAGATAGCAAACAAACATCCCGATCATAGCAAGCACCAGTGTTGGCATTGGATATCCTAAGAAGTAAAGAAAAGGAAGTAAAAATGTCCAAATTAAACGAGAAAAGGCCAGGGTATGATCCGAGATCAATATTCGACCTACAAAATCAGACAAAGCCGTCAGAATACCAGGGCTATTTTCATAATATACTCCAGTGACTTCTATCTCCCCGCGTTGCCAGCGTAGCCTCTGAGAATAGAGTCGGCTAAGGTTTTCAATCGGCTCCACATAGGCTATGGCATCAGCTATAAACCCAATACGGCCTCCGCTATCTCCAATAGCGCGACGAATACCAAAGGTCAAATCAGTATCTTCGGAAACGGTCCGGGTTTCATAGAGATAGGACTGGAGAATTATATCCCGCCTGAATATCGAGAAAGCTCCCGACAGGGTAAAAATTGAGTTTTTTAAATCCTGATAGCGCCTGCCCACATCAAAAGCTACAATATATTCGATTACCTCACAATAGTTAATCATATCCATAAAACCAGATTCCCCGTCCAACTCTTTATCAACCCGTATCGAACCGGTAGCTGCAGCCAGGTTGGGATCATGTTCAAAAGTCTTAACTACATTAAGGATTGCTTCCGGATGCAGCCAGGTATCTGAATCCACGTTCATCATATAAGAGCCATTGGCAGAATACATGCCTGCATTTAGAGCAATAGATTTTCCGCTTTGATCCAGGGAAGACCACATTACCGAAAGACCAGGATGCTCATATTGGAAACGCTGGAAAATATCAAAGCTCAGGTCTTTACTACCGTTATTGACACATATTATCTGCATAGACTCCTGAGGATAACTCTGATTTGCCATTGATTGCAGACATTTTCCCAGGGTATCAGCCGAATTGTGCACCGGGATTATGACCGTAACAAAAGGAAAGAAAAATAAATCTTCCTTTTTTTCTTCTTTTCGATTCTTATTGGTCAAAAAACTTATAAAGTACACCATAGCAGTGGATACGTCTATTAATAAAGGTACCATTAGCCATACTCCCCACCACAAGCCAAAGCTCAAAGCTCTCTCTAACCATATGTCAATCATTTTTAATGCTCCTCTGAACTTTGCTCAGTGATGGACGAGTAATCAACTGCCAGTACAATGCTATTGAAAGAATAAAAAACACCAGACGACCAAACAGGGTCTGAGCTATAAAACTCATGTTTCTTCCTCCAGTGTTTATAAGTGTGATAACAACTATTAGGCGAATGAGATTAATTATATATATACCAACAACTCCAGTCAGGGCCGCAATCATTCTTTTGCGCATATTGTAGACTGGATAGAATATTATTAACGCAAAAATTACACACATCTCAATTAGTCCAGAATTCTCTATATCTATGGCTATGGTGGTCCAACTGGAATCAATTTTTATTAAGACCAGCAGGGTACCCGGGGAGCGATCAAACAGGTAGGTTACTATATTCCAAAGGCCGAGAATATCATGCAGAACTAAACTCGTAAAGCTTTCCAAACGGTACTCAATAAAGGATGCATGAAAAAGCAAAATCAGCACACAAGATAACCCCACTGAACCCCAAATATAATAAAAAACCCAAAGTTTATGGCGATAGAAAAATACAGTCACTACCAGCCAAATTAAACAGACTATTGCAATACTGGACCGACTTTTGGCAACTATCGGAAATGGAGCCCATTGAATATCTCCGTGGTTGGGCAGTCGATCAAAGTTAGAACTTACATCCGACAGGTAAAAACGCATAGGCTGACCCGTATAAGCCTGCAAGTCTTCCATGGGAATTGCAAACTCCAAGCTAGACATATCCGCTTTACTTCCTGCCCCCCATTTTCCTGTATATTTACCCTGAAGTTCACCTGATACTGAATAAAGATATACCGAGACATCACCCCAACCCTGGCTGTAGGGCTGATATGTAATCTGGGCATACTTATCAATTTCATTTCTATAACTACCATTACCGTTAATATCGAAAAATAAGCGACAATCCATTTTCATATTGGTTGGCTTGGGCATATATCTTTCCATCATAAAATAAATACGGCTGTCATTTTCATTAGTAGCCCATGATAATTTCTTGAAATCATGACCGATACGCCCATCTTCTCCGCTATCATCCACACAAGCACGCCCGCGCCAATCAGCAAATTCCCCGTCCATCTGGCAATCTGGTACCAACCACTTGCCGGGAGGAAACATCCAAATAAGCAGGCCTATGCCAGTGCAAACTAGTACCCAGAAGATCCACCGCTTCAAGTTGTATCACCTACTCGCCGCAAATATAATAAGCCTGCCAGAACTATTATCACTGATAAAAGACTTACATATTTACCCCAGTTATATATTGGGGTTTTTATTATATCTATCTCTAGTCGGTGTTCTCCAGCTGGCAACTGCAATTCTAATAGGTTTTCAAAACTCCCCGTTTTAACCATTACCCCATCTATTTTGGCCTTAATCCCTTCTATAGCAGAAACAGGTACAATCACCTGGCAATCTCGGTCCAGTTTATAAGACATTCGGTATCCATCTTCACTGGCTTCATAATTCTGTAAAGGTATAAGTCTGCTGGCAGTATACTCGTTAGATAAACCCAGTATATCCTTTAAAAGTTTCGAGCCGCTGGATGGACCGGAGCGAAAACTATGATAGCTCAAGTTATATCCCATAAACCATACTTTATGTCCCTCTATCAGCTTGTAACCAAGTATGGGGGCCTGATTCCCATAATAAGAGAATTCCATTTCCACCTTATCCAAACCCATAGGCACATAGGCTTGCCATGCGCCGGCTTCCTGCCATATTGGGGGTAGCCTAAGGCGCTTGCCCTGACCCCAGACCTCAATCTCACCCCGAACATTAACCGGTTCCCCGTAAACACCCAAAAACTCTGGTTGTTTTGCCAATACATTCTCCGGCATTCCTGCCATTTCTATAAATACCTTACCCCCAGATAGCACATAATCACTAATAAGCTTTTCAGCTTTCTTTTTTGATGTCCAATTTGCGCCACTTAGAATTACCATAGAATACTTCTTTAATTCTTGGAGCGAATACTGGTCTATTTGAGGTGAAAGAGCCATCTCCACCTCGGGAAACTGAATACCAATTGTTCCTGCATACTTGCCAATAACCAGACAGCTAGCTTTCTTAGCAACCAGATAGGGCCCATCAAGATTCTTCCAAACACTTATTCCCGCAAACTTATTGCGCTCAGTATATCCAGCCATAGCTGCTGCCTTACGAAAACCTTTTATGTCAGTCACAACATCTTCTTTAACCACCAGGTCGGTAGCTCCCAGATCTATACAAGATCGAAATAAAAATGGATAATACTGTTTCTCCAGACCGGTATTAAGCAGCATTATATTTTGAGAAGTTACGGCTCCCTGCCAAGCCCAACCAAAAACCTGCTCCAAACCCGAAAATTCAGAGAAAGCATAGGAAGGCGCCGACCCGAGTTGGCTTAAATCTATGGTCGCTACCCTCCACCCCGGTTTTTGCTTAATATAATCTCCGCTTTGAATTACGTTAAAAGGCATAGTAGCTGTATGAACCAGTATTTTAAAGGAAAACAAACAATCCACTACCAAGAATACAAACAAGCAAGTAATCATAAGACCACTCAGCAAATTTGATTTTAACCATTGAGGACGTTCATCTTCCAAGTTGAAGGTTAAGGCTCCCGCCAAAATAGCCAGCGCTGCAAAACTGCTAAAACGCAGGGGCCAAAGCAAATGACTGAGCGGTAAGTTTATGTATATAGCCCGCATAACAGGAAACGTAATACATACCAGGATAGTTCCACAAACTAGCAGGCTCTTAGCCCAGGCCGGCTTGGCTTTCCAAGTAATTATACTTACCAACAAAGCAATGATAAGACTAATCCCCCAGTAAAAAGTCTCCGTATTTGTGAAACGGTACAGGGGATTTAACGAGACTCCCGCAGCAACGAACTGTATTATTTCTTTAACCGCCTGTGAGTCGATAGCGGCAATTCCTCCTCCGGTCAAGCTTGGCAACAGCCACCAGCAGGAACTGATCAGTCCAGCAATGAGAACCAGAATAAGCTGCAGAAAGCCCTTCATGCCAGTTCCATGAAATACCCAAAGGAAAAAGACAAAAAGGGTCATACAAACGCAATATACTGCCGCAATCATAGCGTGGCATAACACCACCAGTTGAACCATGATGACAGTTGCGATTATGGTCATATATGATTTTCTATTGGCTATAACGTGTAAACAAAGTGCAAATAGTAAAGGTAGCAGTGCTGTAGCTAATACCCTGGGCAGGTTGCCCTCAGAAAAGGCAATTCGCAAATTGTCCTGCCACAGCAGCCAGACCAGAGCGGCTAATATCGAAGGCCATAGGCCCATTCGGCGCGATAATAATAGCCAGGAAAGTGCCCCAAACAAAGCGCAAATAAAAATGTAATAATTTCCTGCCGTAAAAATATCCCCGCTGAAAGCTCTTAAGAAGGCCAGTAAATAGTAGGGCAAAGGTGCCCAATAGCGAAATGGTTGGGTACCGTTGTACCAGTATTCAGTAAACTGCGGATAAAAGTTGCCCTTTAGAATCTGCTGGTAGAGCATTTCTGCCTTGAATAGATGTCCCCAAGAGTCCGACCCCCATGGATAGCGCTGTTCAACCGAAGGCCAAAGAATATTATGATAAGCCAGTACGGCCACAACACAAATTACAGCTACAGCCAAACAGTACTGACGAATTGAGTAAGCTGGCCTTAGCGGACCTATAGATATAGTATGAACGACACGCACCTTTTCGGTGACTTTCTTTGATTCATTGAGCTCTTGCGTTTTAAAGCCTGGATCTATAACAGCCGCCACTTCTGGAAGTACATCACCGAATTTCTTAGCTGCCAAGCTTATTTCCTCATCCAGGTGATAATTGTAATTAGTTACATTAATTCCTCGGGTAGGCGTTTCCCAAAGGTTTAAATGTATCAGCTCGAGCTTCATTGCTGATAAAACTTCATCCAGCCGGTTGAATACATACATAGCTAAATTTTCAGTAGTTGGTTGGATTAGGTGAAAGGGGTGAACATGGTTCAAAACAGTGTTTTCAAAAACCCCCATGGCACCGGTTACTGCCTTAAAGACCTTGGTGAATTCTATGGTTTCCTTGATCTCTCTGGAAACCTCTACCTCTACCTCCACCTGCCAGGAATGAGCATGAACCGGCCCAGCCTTACCTCCAAAAGTCACAAAATGACGTGCATTTATGAAGCAGACCAGCTTCATGTTATAGATAGAATCGTCACCAGACATATTATGTGTTTTTGAATTGTTAACTGCCAATTTTTCCTTAGTGTTAATTAGATGCTGCTCCAATACGTCGCATGTCTCAGTCGGTACTATTTCTTGGTCATGCTTATTGAATAAGGAAAAATCATATTTTTTTCGATCAGGTTGGTAAGATGGGATTGATTGTTTAGTGGATGTGGGTTTTATGTTTCTATGCTGGCAAGAATCCAATTCTTTCTGTAATAGAGCAATTTCCGCTTCAACACTCTGTAACTCTGCCTTGCGATTGACCACCTCTTGCGTAGCTTCACGGATAATCTCATCGGCCAAGGCAACAGCCCTTGCCTCCATTTCTGCAGCCATTTTTTGGCTCTCTTGCTCAGAAAGCTCTATATAATGTTGACGGGATTCTTTGCGGGATATTTGCTGGCTTGATTCTGCTATTTGCATGTAGGCATTATCTATTTTAAGAATAATGTCCCTGTGTTCAGCATTAAGACAATTAAGTAGATCAATGTTATTGCATGATTTTTCCATATTGCTATCAACCCTGTCTAAAATAGTAATCGTCTCCCCTAAGACAGGATTTCGCTATCTAATATTTGATTCAGGCAGCTTTTCTTTTACCACCAAAGTTGGGGTAAAAGTTACCTCTTCAGGTACTTCCTTAACCTTTTCCAGAGAAACTCGATAATCGTCCAAAACTTCTCTGAACTCCTCCTTGAAACGGGTGACTTTCAAACGCAACAAATCTAGTTCCTGCAATTTATGCTTGAGTTCTTCCTCGGAACTTTCCAGCATCATACGCGCACGATCCCTAGCCTGTTCTTCTATCTTATGAGCACTTATTTGGGCTTCTACCATTACATTGGTGATCATTTTTTCTCTTTCCACATAGTTGTCCAATTCCCTCTGCACCTGGACTTGTTTTTCGAGGGCTGCACTCAATTCTTCTTTTGCCTTTTCTATGTCTGTCTTGAGATCATCAACTTTTTGCTGGTAATCTCTATCCATTCTCTCTATTTCGATATTAACATCCCCAGGTCTATACCCGAATAAGGATTTACCAAATTGTTTATTCATATATTTATCCCCCTTTGTCAATCTTGACCTGCAGGAAAATCTAGTTAGGTCTCCACAATTCAGAAAACCTAATATAACTGTTTCAGTTTAATTTAGTAAACTACTTGCTAGATGCATAAGCAAACAAGGAATAAGGTCCTAGGACCAAATAGCTACAACAAAAAACATATATTTACTTTTTCCCCACATTTATGCTGCTATAATAATATAATATTCTCTATTATAATATCATAATTCATATAACTTTCCAACCGTATATGTTTCTATTCGACATTTTCCTTCAATAAAAAGATGCGCAGCTATAGAGGCCACGCATCTTCTATTATATTTATTTATTTTTAGTAATCGTAATTGCTAATATCGCCCTTCTTGAGGCAGTTGGTAATAGTAAGTCTCTGGATCTCATTGGTCCCTTCATATATTTGGGTAATCTTAGCGTCCCTCATCATTCTCTCCACCGGATATTCACGCGAATAACCATATCCCCCCAGAATTTGTACTGCTTCGGTTGTTACTTCCATGGCTACATCACCGGCATAACATTTGGCAAAAGCTCCTTGTCGCTGATAGGGCAATCCGTTATCCTCTCGCCAGGCTACTTCATAAACCAGGTTACGAGCTGCCTGGATCTTCATGGCCATATTCGCTAATTTGAAAGATATAGCTTGATTACTATATATCGGCTTACCGAATTGCTGGCGTTCTTGAGCAAATTCCAAGGCAAAACGGAAGGCCCCTTCGGCAATACCCAGAGCCTGGGCGGCGATTCCTACCCTTCCTCCGTTTAAGACGTGCATAGTCTGTTTGAAGCCATCTCCTTCGTTACCCAAGAGGTTTTCCTTCGGAACTCTACAGTTTTCGAAAACCAGTTCATAAGTAGCTGATGAACGAATCCCCATTTTCTTTTCTTTCTTGCCAAAACTAAAACCAGGAGTTCCTTTCTCCACTACAAAGTAACTGCTGTTGCCATGTTTGGCAGTTTTATCTCCGGTGCGTACCAGATTAACGTAAATATCAGCATAGTAGCCATTGGTTATAAATATCTTGGTTCCGTTCAGTATATAATAGTCCCCATCACGTACCGCAGTCATAGCGGTAGCGCCAACATCAGAACCGGCATTCGGCTCGGTAAGGCCGAGGGCTCCTAAGCTTTCCCCCGATGCCAAACGTGGTAGGAATCTTTGTTTCTGTTCTTCATTGCCCAGGTGTAATATAGGCCAGGTACAAAGGGAGGTATGAGCAGACAGGGTTACTCCCATGGAAGCACAATTGCGGGATATTTCTTCTACCGCCATTGCATAAACTACTGTACCTGCATTGATTCCGCCATATTCTTCCGGAACAATTAAGCCCGCCAGTCCCAGCTCAGCCATTTTATGCCAGCACTCCAGGTCAAATTCTTCCTTTTCATCCCTTTCAGCTGCATCTGGTGCCACTACCTCATCCGAGAAATCGGCAAAGGTCCTGCGAAACAATTTCTGATCATCGTTTAACCCAAAATCCACTAATTACTCCCCCTCTATTCTTCTCTTAACCACTGGGAAGAAGTGTATGGGGTATAATCGCCCAGGTAGCTAGAACCACTCCGAACACGAAGGGTTTGCCATCCAATTATATTTGTTATCCTGTCAGACTAAGGGACAATGCTTGCGGTTCTTAGGCTGATCCTATACCCCATCTCCCGAAGGCCATAGGTCTTTACATTTATATTCTTTCCACTATCATGGCAGTACCCATTCCGCCACCAATGCAAAGAGTAGCCAGACCAGTTTTGGACTCTCTTTTTTGCATTTCATAAAGCAAGCTTACCAGTATTCTAGCTCCAGAGGCGCCGATAGGATGTCCAATGGCTATCGCTCCACCATTGACATTAACCTTGTCCATTTTGTCAACCAAGCCTAAATCACGTGCCACCGCAATAGACTGAGCCGCAAATGCCTCGTTGGCCTCAATCAGGTCGATATCATCGATGCTTAATCCAACCTTCTCCAGAGCTTTCCTGCTGGCGGGAATCGGCCCCAATCCCATCACTTTAGGATCTACCCCAGCTGAAGCATAGCTAAGCACTTTAGCCATAGGTTTAATGCCCAGCTCATCGGCTTTCTCCCTGGCCATAACAATAACCGCAGCCGCACCGTCATTGATTCCCGAAGCATTGGCAGCGGTCACTGAACCATCCTTTTTGAAAGCCGGACTCAGGCTAGCCATCTTATCGCGAGCTGTTACACGTGGATATTCATCCACATCGAAGACCACATCACCCTTTTTGCTTTTCATAACAACAGGAACGATTTCATCCTTGAATCTGCCTGTTGCTAAAGCCTCAGCAGCTAGTTGCTGACTTCTAAAACCAAAATCATCTTGTTCCTCTCGACTAATACCATACTGCTCGTTAATATTCTCTGCAGTGATACCCATATGATAGTTATTGAAGGCTTCCCATAAACCATCTTTAATCATTACGTCCACCAGGCTGCCATTATTCATTCGGTAGCCATAGCGGGCCTTCTCCAGGGCAAACGGTGCTGCCGACATATTCTCCATCCCACCAGCCATAACAATATCAGCATCGCCAGCTTTTATTATCTGTGCTGCCAAGCTAACTGCCCTTAAACCCGAACCGCAAACCTTATTAATGGTCATAGCAGAGACTTCTATAGGTATCCCGGCCTTAACCGCCGACTGGCGGGCAACATTTTGCCCTTGAGCTGCCTGGAGAACACAGCCAAATATTACTTCATCAATCAGTTCCCCTTTGATACCAGCCCTATGTAAGGCCTCTGCCATAACAATACTACCCAGCTCAACTGTACTCACATCCTTCAAGGAACCACCAAATGAAGCTACTGGAGTTCTGCATGCACCTACTAATACAACTTCTCTAGTCAAGAGCAATACCTCCCCAATTATATATTTAATAAATATATTCAGAAAAACTAACTTCTTCTTTAGATTTCATTTCACCCCCCATTCACTTATAACTCCCAAACAGTTGGAACTGTCAGAACTGATTTATTTTACTGAATTGTCGCATTATTCCGTCTTGGTTTTATTCTCTTTTTTGTATGTTATATCCTGCTTGATTTGACTCAAATTGTAGCGGTATTTTATAAAATTTCTTGGTTATTTTTGAATTGTTTAGGGAGGGCTTGGTCGGTCGATAGAGTGGTGCTAAAGATTAGAAATGCTAATAAAGAATTGGATAAGACAAGGGATCCCCAGTATAGGGGATCCCTTGAGTCTTTGAATTATTATTGGATTACTGTATGGATTGCCAGAGTACTTCAGCTACATCAAATACCTTAGTATTCTCTTCAGCTTCGGCGCCTTTGACACCGTCAGAGATCATGGTTAAGCAGAACGGGCAGTTGGTAACGATCATCTGCGGATTAGGAACTAGGAGTTGATCGGTTCTGGTATCGTTAATACGTTTGAACCCTTCCATAGCTTCTTCTTCCATCCACATACGTCCGCCGCCTGCGCCGCAGCAGAACCCAAAGTTTTTGGATTTTTCAATTTCGATTATCGATCCACCTGCAGCTTTAAGCACTGCACGAGGCTGATCATAAATACCATTATGCCGTCCCAGGAAGCAGGAATCATGATAGCTCATCTTGGCTCCTACTGATTTACTGGGTTTGAGTTTCCCTTCAGCCACCAGCTTGGCAAGGATTTCAGTATAATGATATACTTCGAAATTGCCACCCATTTGTGAGTATTCATTTTTAAGAGCATTATAACCATGGGGGCAAACCACGATTATTTTCTTTACCCCATAGTTGTTAAAGGATTCCAGGTTTTGATTGACCAAGGTCTGATAAAGATATTCGTTACCTAATCTTCTGGCTGAGTCACCACAGCAGAATTCTTCCGTTCCCAGGTAACCAAAACTCACTCCAGCCTTGTCCAGCAATCTTACCAGGGATTCTCCCACCTTCTTGTAACGGTCATCGAAGGATACAGCACAACCTGCATAAAGGAGATATTCAAAGTCCTTGCCGTCTTCGGGCAGAAGATTGACCAGGTCTCTGATGCCTCTCTCATTAAGCCATTCAGCACGTCCGGCCCAACCTACGCCCCATGGATTGTAGTTACGTTCCATGTTGGTAAAGGCCATCTGAGCTTCGCCAGGCATATCGCCCTGCCACATAACCAGGTTCCTGCGCATTTCCACAATTTTAGGAATATGCTCAATATACATGGGACAGTGTTCCATGCAAGCGCGGCAGTTAGTGCAGTCCCATATAACTTCAGTGGTTACCACATCATAAAGAAGGCTCTTGTCCATGGGATTTACTGCTTCTGCTGCTGCATCAGTCATAGCCATTTCCTCAACTTCCTGAGGATTCTTTTTGGCTTCCAGCAGATAAGGAACCTTCTCATCCAAATGTTTCTTCATATTCTGAATGAGGGTAATCTTGGGATTTAGGTGCTTACCAGTGTTGAAAGCCGGGCAGTTTTCCTGACAACGACCACAACGAATACAAGCATCCAAATCCAACAAATCTTTCCAGCCATAATCTTCAATCTTATCTACGCCAAAGGTCTCAGCTTCTTCAATGTTGTCGACCATCCGTAAAGCAGAAGGCTCCAGATCCCGGAAGAAGTAGTTGGTCATACCGGCAAATATATGCCATAGCTTGGTAAAAGGAACCAGAGCAATAAATGCAAAGGCAATAACCATATGGAACCACCATAACATACGGTGCCACATCAAGATGCTATCCAGACTCATATTAGCGTAGAGGCTAGCAAACATCCAGCCGAAAGGAGAAGCCATTTTTTCGTAGGCAATCTGTGCCATAGTAGTTGATAATTGCACTTGAGCTGCTATTCTTAAACCTTCAATAAAATAACCGGTTAATAATATTACAAAGATTAATAGAAGCATCCAAGCATCAGCGGATTTGGTATCATTTAAGCGCTCCGGCTTTTGAATGTAGCGGATATAGGCAAGAACGGCAACACCTATGATTGCCAGGAAACCAAAAACGTCCACGATCCATGACATTGAGATATAGATAAGACCTTCCAGATGTGGCCATTTAATGGCATTATGCATTGCATCCAGACCAGCCGCCATAAACAGCAGGAAAAAACCCCAGAACAGGAAGAAATGCATCCATCCCGCCAGTGGCTTTCTAACTACTCTGGTCTGAAACAGGGTGTTAGCTAAAAACGAACCAATACGTTGCCCAACCTTATCATTTCTGTGTATTTCTCCCTTGGCCAGCAACCAGACCTCAACCTTTTTCCAGAAGCCAAACAGAAATATTCCAATAGGGATAAACATAATGATATAGATAAGCCATTCGTAGGGAATGTTAGCCCCAACTACACGCATTGGGACATGGTAGCCACCTTCTAATGGTTCAAAGCCAAATATCATGAAATAAATTCCCTCCCTCAAAAAACAAATAAAAGGTTTTCCGGATATGTGTTAGCCGCATATCCGGAAAGACCATTTAATTACCGGCTACCTATTTCTTTAACTCAGCACACAGAAGTGGAACAACCTTGAAGAGATCACCAACTACTCCAAAATCAGCAACGCTGAAAATGGGAGCTTCAGTGTCAGTGTTGATAGCTGCAATAAATTTAGAGGAAGACATTCCAGCCAGATGCTGAATAGCTCCGGAAATACCGCAGGCTACATACAGTCCAGGACAAACTACCTTACCAGTTTGTCCTACCTGAAGTTCATGTCCCAGCCAACCGGAGTCGATCGATGCACGTGAACCGCCCAGGGCTGCACCCAGCATATCAGCTAACTCTTCAACTACTTTAATACCATCGGGTCCTTTGCAACCACGTCCACCGGAAACTACGACTGCAGCTTCGGTAAGCTCTGGTCTTGCAGAAACAGTGGCAACGAAGTCCTTGGCAACCTGGTAAACATCAGCAGCAGTAGCAGCTACAGCAGCTTTAACTACCGTACCAGCAGCAGCAGCTTCGACAACTTCCCAAACACCAGCGCGGATAGTTGCCAGTACTGGGGTACCAGTTACTTCAACTTTAGCTACGGCTTTACCAGCATAGATAGCTCTGGTGAAAATGCCTTTGCCGGCAGTAATATCTGCAGCAATAGCATCGGTAGCCAGACCTGCATCTAATTTCTGGGCCAGTCTGGATGCCATATCTCTTCCGTTCATGGTATGGCCAAACAGTACTGCATTGGGGCTGTATTCTTTAATCATAGCTACGATTTGAGCTACATAAGCACCTGTATTGTAGCTAGCAAAAATATCATCATCAGCTACATAAACCTTGTCAGCGCCATATTTGGCAAATTCAGAAGCTAAACCCTCTACATTTTTACCGAATATAACAGCTGATACTTCTTCGCCAAATTTTTTGGCTTCAGATAGCAATTCAAACGAGACTTTGCGTATATTTCCATCTCTTTGATCTACAAAAACCCATGTTCCAGCCATCTATTACCCTCCTTTATTTATACACAGGTATAATTTATTTTACTTCTACTTTAACAGTATTCAACATCCAATCGCCCAGTTTGGCAGCAGCTACATCAGGATCTTCTTCAATCTTGATGCCAGCGGTCTTGCCAGCCGGAAGAGCAACTTC
The DNA here is from genome assembly GCA_964510795.1 of uncultured Syntrophomonas sp. Taxonomy (GTDB): domain Bacteria; phylum Bacillota; class Syntrophomonadia; order Syntrophomonadales; family Syntrophomonadaceae; genus Syntrophomonas_B. The sequence continues at coordinate 22,950 of CAZEDT010000030.1, read as the reverse complement.
AACTATTTTAACCTTGTTTTCTACTGCAACTGCGTCGACAGTAGCAACCGGTTTCTTTTTAGCTTGCATAATACCCTTCATGGAAGGATAACGGGGCTCATTCCAGCTTACCTGGCTGGAAACAACTGCCGGAATGGAAACTTCTGTAACTGCAGTACCACCATCAGCTTCACTGGTGCAAGTAGCTTTGCCGCCAGCTATTTCGATGCCGGTAATAACGTTTACGTGGGGCAGGCCCAGGATTTCAGCAATACGAGTTGGAACCTGTGAAGAACCATCGTCGGAAGCCACGTGACCGGCTAAAACCAGGTCCGGGTTTTCATTCTTTATGGCATCAGCCAGGGCAACTGCTCTGGCATATTCGTCAGCCGCACTGTCCTGTTTAATCAGGATACCACGGTCAGCACCCATAGCTAGAGCTGTACGGATTGCATCCATAGATTTGTCAGCACCAGCGGATACTACCACTATTTCAGTAGCGATACCTTTTTCCTTTAACTGAATGGCACCTTCAACTGCCACTTCATCATAAGGATTGATTATGAGGTTGATACCTGCATCGTTAATTTTGCCATCTTTTAACTCAATTTTAGCTTCTGTGTCAAAAGTTTGCTTAACACATACTAGAACCTTCAAGTTCATTCCTCCTTTTCATCTAATGGTCTTTTGCTTTTTAAGTAAAATTACCGTCGAAAACCTACAGTTTTCTCCATCACCCCCAAGAGATTTTATCTATATATTCACTGTTGCCTACGGCAAAGTTACCGCCATAATAACCCAAATAAACCACTGGCATTTCATCTAATTATAAAAAGCCATAGACATGGTTGTACATTCTATAGAAAAGTCCATTTTCCTGCTTGTAGTAAGAAATAGCACAAATTTTTATAGAATATTAACACCTGTATTTGTCATAATACTAATTTTTTTGGTAGAAGAAGGTAGCCAAAGATTGGAAACCAATTTCTTTGGCCTGAAATATTTGTTCAGTACTGCCAATAAACAATACGCCTCCTGGCCGAAGTGCATCAGCAAATTTACGATACAGCTTCTGCTTGGTTTCCTCGGTAAAATATATTACTACATTTCTGCACAGAATAAGATCATAATCCTTGGCAAATGGATCTTTTAATAAATCCTGCTTTTCGAATTGTACCATTTTCTTTATTTCGTCTGCTACCCGGTAAAATTCTCCTTCCTTGATCATATAGCGATTCAGATAATTCGCAGGAAGAGTTTGGGCAGCTTTAGCCGAATAAAGACCTATAAGGGCACGGTCAAGTACGTCCCGATCCAAATCACTAGCCATGATCTTATTCACTTTGCCGGGAAACTTTTCTTTGCACAGCATGGCTAAAGAATAGGCTTCTTCTCCAGTTGAACAGCCAGCACTCCAAATCTTTAAAGGACTGCGTTGGTTAAGCAGTGCAGGAATGATCTCTCTCTCCATAACCTCCCAGTGACTAAGATTTCTGAAAAATTCGGATACATTTATAGTCAGGTGTTCGATGAATTTTCTGTATATAATCTTATCAGCTTGGATCAGGGTCATAAATTCTTTGTAATCGGCTGAATTTACCGATCTCATGAAACTATTGATGCGTCTCTCCATCTGTGGTCGTTTATAAGCAGTTAAGTCAATTTTGCTCATAAGCTCAAACTGTCTAATAAACCACTCCCACCCATACACACTCTCCAAAGCTGAACCTCCCTATTTAATTTTATCCAGAGCATGTTCGATAGCTTCCACCGTTTGGTAAATGTCCTCTAGTTCATGAGCACAGGATACAAATGATACTTCAAATTGAGAAGGCGGTAAATAGATTCCTTCTTTTAATATTTCTCTATAGTACCTCGCATATTTTTCGGTATCACATCGTAACACACTTTCATAATCAAATACCTCTTCTTCAGTAAAGAATACACAGAACATGGACCCCATGCGTTTCACTTCATAATACATACCGTATGCTTCGAATAAAGACTGGATTTTGCCAGTCAAAAAATAACTAAGCACTTCCATTCGATCATACCAATCAGTATCCCTTAGTATTTTTAAAGTGCTGATTCCAGCTGCCATAGCCAGCGGGTTGCCAGAAAGCGTTCCAGCCTGGTAAACATTACCTTGAGGCGCAACCATATCCATAATCTCTCGCTTACCACCATAAGCACCTACCGGTAATCCTCCGCCAATGATTTTACCCAGAGTGGTTAAATCAGGCACAATCCCGGTCATATTTTGCACGCCTCCATAACATAAACGAAAACCAGTTATGACCTCGTCAAAAATCAGAAGGCTTCCATATGAACTGCTGATTTCCCGCAAACCCGTCAAAAATTCATGAGTAGCAGGTATTAATCCCATGTTACCAGCAACTGGTTCGATGATTATTGCTGCAATATCAGGACCGAATTGCATAAATGTTTTTTTCACCGATTCCAGATCATTGTATCGACATAAAAGAGTGTGATCCGTAATGGATTTAGGTACACCAGGACTGACCTGACTGCCGGCGGTTAACATGCCCGAACCCGCCTTGACTAAAAATGAATCGGCATGTCCATGATAGCAGCCTTCAAATTTGATAATCTTATTGCGTCCCGTATAGGCTCTTGCTAACCGTATGGCACTCATGGTGGCTTCTGTTCCCGAGTTAACCATACGCACTTTTTCAATGGATGGAAAGGCTTCACAGATTAATTCAGCCATTTCAATTTCTTTTGCGCAGGTAGCTCCAAAACTGGTACCCTGCTGGGCACATTCGTATATGGCCTGTACCACCTCGGGATGACTATGTCCCAAAATTAGGGGGCCCCAGGAGCCAACATAATCTATATACTCATTATCATCCTCGTCATATATTCTACATCCACTGCCTCTTTTCATAATCAGAGGTGACATTCCTACTGACTTGAATGCTCTTACCGGACTGTTAACCCCACCGGGCATCAGCTGAAGCGCTTTTTGAAATAATTGTTCCGACTTAGTGGTATCCAAAGTAGTTCCCCCATTCATCAGTGTAACAAAGGGACGGTGCTGCTGTTACATTTCCCTATTTCCAAATAACGTGGCAGCAGGGCCGCCTCCTTGTTACACTAAAAATATTTCATACTTACTTTCTTGAATTCGCGCACACTCTCTAGCACTTTATACTCACTTAAACCCGTCAATTCCGATATCTTATCAATAGCATCCATTAATTCTTGCTCACTTCGAGCATGAACCATAGTAAACAGTGTAAAGTCGAAATCGACGGGCACCTCTCTTAGGTAACAATGGCTTATTTCTTTAATACCAGTCATAATTTCCCCACAACTATCAGCCTTATCCTCATCTACCTTCCAAGCTACCATAGCGTTGGATTTGAAGCCGGCCTGCTGGTGCCGAAGCACAGCTCCCCATCTTCTAATTATACCTCTGGCCTGTAAATCCTGAATACGTTCCAATAACTCATCTTCTGTTATGCCCAGATCGATGGCCAGGTCTGCAAAAGGGCGGGATTCCAAAGGAATATCCCCCTGTATTATATTAATAATCTTAGCATCTGTAACATCATATTTCATTTATTTACCCCATATCAAAGGAAACTTTTATCTTATATACTTTGCGAGCCGGCATGGATACTATGTTTAATCCTATGGAATCCTCTAAATCTCTTAGTTGCTTTTCTGCCTCTGACTGCGAAACAGCTGTAAGAGTAAACCAAATATTATAAAAGTGTTCACGCAAATAATTATGGGTTACACCTGTATTTTGATTAATGATATTGGCAACTTCTACAACTCTATCCTCAGGCACTGATATAGTGCAGAGGGTAGAGTAAAATCCCATTTGACGGGAATCCATAATGCCTCCGATGCGTCTAATTAGACCCTCTGCTTTCATCCGAGCGATTCGTTGCATTATTTCATCTTCAGCAATGCCCAATTGCTCGCCCATTTCCTTATAAGGTCTTAGGCTCAACGGAAAGGAATTCTGCAAAATATCCAGTATGTCCTGATCTATTTTATCAATTATACTCATAATAAATTATGCCTTACCGGGAGGCTTATACAGACACCAACTATCTTCTGCCATTATGCTCCCATTATAGTAATTAGCCCTAGCCCTACAACCCCCGCAGCGCTCTTTGTAATCGCATATACCGCATTTACCGTCGTAATTCATAGTTCTTAACTCCTGCAAAACAGGATTCTCAGCCCATATTTGATCAAAAGGAATATCCCTTACATTGCCCAGGGGCATATTCATGTAGGCGCACGGCTGTACATCTCCTTTGGGGCTGATTATACAGTAACTCACACCTGCCAGACAACCCTTGGTGAAGCGCATAGGTATGCCCTTTTTATCAGCAACTCTTATAAATTGTGGGGCACAGGTGGGTTTTATTTCAATGGGCACCTGCTTTTGCTTTTCCATTAAACGAGCGATGGTTTTTTCGTAAGCAGATACTCTTAAGGCTTCTTCTTCAATATTAGCCCCTCTGCCGGTTGGTACCAGGAAAAAGACATGATGCGCCATGGCTCCCAACTCTATAGCAAAATCAGTTATATCCTCCAGCTCCTCGACATTCCAATCCATAACCGTAGTGTGGATTTGAAAAGGCAAACCTGCTGCTTTAAGGTTCTTCATACCAGCTATAGTCAATTCCGAGGCATTTTCAAGCTTTCGAAAATCATCGTTTTTTTCCGGCACCAGACTGTCCAGACTGACGCCGGCAGCCATAAAACCTGCCGCTTTAAGTTTAACTGCTACTTCCGGCGTAATCAAGGTACCATTGGTCCCCAGTACCGCCCGCAGACCCTGTTGCGTAGCGTAAGTAGCGAGTTCATAAATATCCGGGCGCATTATTGATTCCCCGCCGCTAAAAATCATTATCTGAAATCCGGCCTGTTTAATTTCTCGAATCAGTTTTTTGGCTTCAGTCGTATTGAGCTCATCATCGGCTTTGGCTCCGGCATCTCTATAGCAATGGTCACAAAACATATTACACTGATTGGTTGTGTTCCATGAAACCAGCACAATTAACACTCCTTAATCAAGGTAGGGGGACACACCCGTTCCGGCAACATTAGTGGTGACCGCAGGTCACACCTGTAGTCCCCGTAGGGGGGAATGTCCCCCGGTTTTCTACATCTGTTCAGATACCCGTTAGGTAGTTGGACACATCTCCGGCAACATTAATGGTGATCGCAGGAGAACGGTTCTCTTTGCTCTTGTTTGGCTGCCGGGTCTCCTAAATCAGCTTGGCCATCTCTTTGGCAGCGTAAGTAATTATAAGGTCGGCACCGGCCCTTTTGATTGAGGTTAGTACCTCCATCATAACTGCTTCCTCATTAATCCAGCCCTGAGCCGCAGCAGCTTTAATAATGCTGTATTCACCGCTGACATTATAGGCGGCGGTAGGCATACCGTATTTATCTTTAACCGCTTTTATAACATCCAGATAGGCTAATGCCGGCTTGACCATTACGATATCGGCTCCCTCCTGAATGTCTAATTCCACTTCGCGCATAGCCTCGTTGAAGTTCGCCGGGTCCATCTGATAACTGCGTCGATCACCGAATTGCGGCGCACAATCAGCTGCATCCCGAAACGGTCCATAAAAACTGGAGGCAAATTTAGCGGCATAGGACATAATCGGCAAATTCTCAAAGCCTTGCTCATCCAGGCATCTTCTTATATAGCCAATCCTACCGTCCATCATATCTGATGGAGCTACCATATCACAGCCTGCACGGGCATGCGATATAGCTTCCCGGGCCAGAAGTTCCAGAGTGCGATCATTATCCACACTCTTATCTTCTTTAAGAACCCCGCAATGCCCATGACTGGTGTATTCACATAGACAAACATCCGTAATTACCATCAATCCCGGACTCGTATCCTTAATTTTCTTTATTGCATCTTGAACTACGCCATTATCGTCGTAAGCCTCACTGCCTAAAGAATCTTTATGCTCAGGTAAACCAAAAAGTAAAACTGCGGGAATACCTAAGGATTCAATATCCTTTACTTCCTCTTCCAATAAATCTACTGATAACTGGTTTACACCGGGCATTGATACAATTGGATTTCTTACCCCTTTACCACTGCTTATAAAAAGGGGGTAAATAAAGTCATCAACTGATAGGCGAGTTTCTCTCACCATGCTGCGTAAAGTTTCATTAGTCCGAAGTCTTCTCATCCGATGTTGTGGAAAAGCCATATCGTCAACCCCTTATCGTTTGGTCTCATCGCTATTTAAATAACAGGCAGGATCTTCAGCCCACAGGTCATTATAAGCAGCCCGGGCCCTTATTCTGCAGCCCCCACACAGGGTCTTATAATTACAATCCCCACATTGTCCCTTAACATGTTGGTCCTTAACCCTCAACTTTACCATCAATTCATCATCTGAGGTCCAGATCTGGCTAAAAGGCTGCTGTCTTACATTACCCACGGTATAATCCTGCCAGAACTGACAGGGGTGGACATTGCCCTGGGAATCAACATTGGCAAATTTGGTTCCGGCTGAGCAGCCTCCATGCATTTCCAGTAAATTTACTACTTCATTAGCCCGCTCGGGATCATTCTTTTTAATACTATTATATAGATATATTCCATCAGCATGATTATCAGTGGTTAGTATTTCTGCCTCTATTCCACGCTGGTGTAAATCGAGGGTTTTCTTACTGACATAATCCAAGATAGCCCGTTTTTCTTCGCGGTTGGTATCCATATCCATCATTTCCTGGCCACGTCCCGCATAAACCAAATGGTACATACAAAAACGAGGTATTTTTTCCTCTTCAATAATCTCAAAAATACGGGGCAGATCATCCTGGTTATAACGATTAACCGTGAAACGGATACCGGTTTTAACCCCCTGGCTTATACAGGCTCTTACCCCTTTAATAGCCTGATCAAAGGCCCCGACTTTATTACGGAAATCATCATGGGTAGCACGCGCACCATCAATACTTATACCTACATATTGAAATCCTGCCTTTTTTATCTCCCTGGCAACCGCTTCATCAATTAAGGTACCGTTGGAAGAAATAACTGGCCTCAGGCCACGTTCAGCAGCCATCGCTCCAAGGTGAAAAATATCCTTGCGTATAAGGGGCTCGCCACCCGAGAAAAGCAATACCGGAACCTTCATCTGGGCTAAATCTTCGATCATGGTTTCGGCTTCAGCCGTGCTTAATTCGTTATCATAATTATGATCCTCGGCATCTATGTAACAATGTTTACAACGCAGATTGCAACGCCGGGTTGTATTCCACACCACCAGCGGACGGTTAAGGTCAGAAAACTGCAGCAATTCAGGTGGTACATCGTCCCTACCACTATGTTTGATCACATCAGAAACAGTTGCTGTGCCGCAAAGTAATTTAGTACACCCTATCATTTATAGATCACTCCTTCTCCTGCTGCCTGGATTTACTGCTGGCTTCTACATCAATAAGAATGGCATTAACCAGGCCTTGAATGGTATATTCTTCAGCTATTACATCTAGATTAAACCCATTTTTCCGGGCTGTTTCTGCGGTTATGGGTCCGATACAGGCTACTTTAAGACTCTGGTTCAATGAATCCACCTGTTCCCTGCCTACTATTTTAACGAAATTGTTAACCGTTGAGGAACTGGTAAATGTAAGATAATCGACTCCTTCAGGCAAAATCCTCCCACCATCCTCGCTGGGGGCAAATTGCGGAATGACAGCCTGGTAAAGAAATTGTTCATCGACCTGGGCTCCCATTGCCCTCAGGCTATCCGGCAGTATTTCCCGAGCGCCACGAGCTCTAGGTAAAAGTACTCGTTGACCCGGTGAAACAAGATTGTTTAATTTCTCAATCATTCCCTCGGCCTTATATTCATCTGGAATAATATCTATGAGCAGGCCGTGATTCTGAAGGCGGGCCGCAGTAGCTGGCCCTATGGCACAAATCCTTTGTCGGAACAGACTGCGAATATCTTTACCTTGTTTGCGCAACTGGTCGAAAAATATATCCACTGCGTTTACGCTGGTAAATATTAGCCAATCATAAACACCTATATTGTCAAAAGCTTCATAAAGCCCCTCTAAATTCTTTTCCACCTCAATTTCTATGGTAGGAAACTCAATCGCTTCCCCGCCCAATTCTCTGATTTTTTCAACCAGTACACTGGCCTGGGTCCTTGACCTGGTAACCAGTATACGTCGGCCCCAGAGAGGCTTGTTTTCCAGCCACAAAAGTTCCTGACGCAAACTAACAGTTTCCCCCACCACAATAATTGCCGGAGGTTTTAAAGCCGCCTTTTGGACTCGGGCAACGATATCTGCCAAGGTACCAGATACTACTTCCTGATCCGGTAAGGTACCCCTTCTTATTAAGGCAACCGGTGTTTGCGGGCTGCGCCCATGCTCAACTAGTTGAGCCACAATATATTCAAGATTTTCTACACCCATAAGAAAAACCAGAGTACCTATTCCCGTTGCAATCCTGGACCAATCAATAGAACTGATCTCCTTACCAGGTCTTTCATGACCGGTAATTACAGCAAAACTTGAGGTAGCTTCCCGATGGGTTACCGGTATTCCTGCATAAGCAGGCACTGCTACGGCTGAAGTGATACCAGGTATTACGGCAAAATCAAAACCATGTTCTCTAATATACAGGGCTTCTTCCCCACCCCGGCCAAAAACAAATGGATCTCCGCCTTTTAAGCGCACCACCAGTTTACCCTCTCTGGCCTTCTCTACTAACAAGGCATTAATCCCATCCTGGTTGAGAGTGTGCCGACTGGATTCCTTGCCCACATATATTAACTCAGCATCCGGTCTGGCATAGGCCAATATCTGAGCACTGACCAGTCGATCATATACGACTACCTCAGCCTGTCTTAAAATGTCTCGGCCTTTTATAGTAAATAGACCGGGATCACCCGGGCCGGCTCCCACTAGATAAACAAATCCTTTTTTCTCCATAGTTCAATCTCCCAGAAGTTTGATTTCTTGCAGTATTTTACCGGCCCCGGCATCTAAAAGACTGCCTGCCAGCTGTTGTCCTGTAGCCGCTACTCGGCTCGTCGTTCCTTGCCATCCGTGGTCTTCTCGACACCAGTTAGCGTTGGATGTCAAATCACATTCCGCTGATCCTTTATGAACATGGCTGCCATCCAGAGAAGCAACCAGTCCTTCCATGGTCAGTTGTTGCTCTACTACTCTGGCCAGACAGGCTACTGGTACCTGGCAGCCTCCCTCCAGTTCAGCCAAAAATGCTCTTTCGGCGGTGGTCTCCAGCCAGCTGTTGTCATCATTAATCTGCTTGATAATCTGACGAGTTGGCTCGTCATTGGAGCGAATCTCAACTCCGATAGCTCCTTGTCCTACTGCCGGCAGTATTTGATTCACCGGTATAACCTGACTTATATAACGTTCAAACCCAAGACGTTTTACCCCGGCATAAGCAAGGATAATTCCATCCAGCTGTTCTTCTTCCATCTTCCTTATACGGGTTTCCACATTCCCCCGCATGTTCACCAGCACTACATCAGGCCGCAGGGCCTTTATTTGCGCAATACGACGCAAACTGGAAGTTCCGATGACAGCTGCGGGAGGTAAGGATTGCAGGGTATAGCCTTTAGTCGATATCAATACATCCTGGGGAACTTCCCGCTTTAAAACCGCGCCCAGACATAAACCCTCACCTAATATCGAAGGCAGATCTTTCAGGCTATGTACAGCCAAATCGATATTCTCTGCCAGGAGTTCGTTTTCTATCTCGCGGGTGAACAATCCTTTATCACCAATCTTGGCCAGGGGCACATCCAAAATCTTGTCCCCTTTAGTCTTAATGGTAATAATCTCAATCTCCAGTCCTGGTACCCGTGCTGATAATTCCCGAGCTACATGCTCGGCTTGCCAGATAGCAAGTTTACTGCCCCGGGTTCCCAACCTCAAAGCTAGCATAGTATTCCTCTTTCTCATGATCTAATTGTAGTTCAAAAAGTTTCTTTACTACTTCTGCATACAGGTGACCCTGATTGCTAACCGCCATTTCTTTCATATTAACCACTGGGAAACGTAATAGCTGGTTTACAATGGAACTAGCCATATTCTGTATAACCATCTGTTCTCTTTCGGAAACCTTGCCCAGTCGGTTAAAAGCTCTTTTTAGTTCATTTTGTTTAATGGTCTCACCGTAACTTTTTAGAGCACTAATTACTGGAATAACATAGAGTGTTGCCAGCCACTGGTTAAACTCCTCCAGTTGATCAGCAATAATGTCATCTGCCAGGTGGGCAGCTTGACGTCTCTCCACATAACTTGCATTAACCTTATCCTGCAGGTCATCTATATCATATATAAAAACTCCATTAATTTGGCTCAGACTGGCTTCTACGTCTCTGGGTACAGCTATATCAATAAAAATAATGTTCCGTCCCAGCCTTTTCCGAAGTATATCGCCGCAGTTATCCTCCCGGATAACACAATGATTGGCCGCAGTACAGCTGATTACAATATCAGCATTATGCATTTCCTGAGCCAGTTCATCTAAACGAACGGCCCGCCCCTCAAAAAGGGCTGCCATTTCCACAGCTTTTTCATACGAACGGTTGGAAACAATAACTGAATGAACTCCATTTAACATCAGATAACGAGTAGTAAGTTCTCCGGTCTCACCTGCTCCTACCACCAGTACAGTTTTATCCTGCAGTGAACCCAATCTGTCCTGAGCTAGATCAACCGCCGCATAACTCACTGATACCGGATGATGATCTATTTTGGTATCAGTCCTGACCTTTTTGCCTACGTAGAGAGCTTTCTGAAACAGGGAGTTTAATACCGTGTCAGTAGCATCATACTCCTGGGCCTTCTGGTAGGACTCCTTTACCTGTCCAAGAATCTGAGTCTCTCCCAGAATCATGGAATCCAAACCCGAACTTACTCTAAACAAATGGGCAATCGCATCATAACAATTAGGCTGATATGTATACTGTCTAAATTCCTCTGCCGATAAACCCGAGTACTCCAATAGAAAAGAACGCAGCAGCTCTTGACCTTCTTGGATATTGCGAGCCGTTGCATATAGCTCCGTACGGTTGCAGGTGTTTATAATAACTATTCCTTCGATGACATCATATTTTTTCAACTGAAGATAGGCATCCTCCAGTTCCAGGTCAGTAAAGGCAAATTTCTCTCTAATTTCCACTGGAGCTGTACGATGGCTCAATCCTGCAAGGAGGACATACATTCCTTGATCCGCTCCTCTATCTTTTCATCCAGACCTGCCTGAATTAGTTCCAGCAAATCTGATTCTACCAATGTGGTAAATAATTTCTTGCGCTGATTTATGTCCAAATCAGATTTTTTTATTCTTTCCCGCAAACTCCCCAGCAGGTCCACAAATTGCCCATGCTCTTCGCTTATTATCGCTTCCAACTCCCGACGTAAGCGGGCCGCGTATAATGGACTTTTGCCCTCAGTAGAAATAGCTATAGACAGTGAATTGCGCCTCAAAACCGAGGGAACAAAAAAATCACAATTGGGCGGATCATCTACCGCATTGACCATAATTCCCCGCTGTCGGCAAAGAACTGCTATTTCCTGGTTCAACTCAGCTTCATCGGTAGCAATAAAGACCATGAATATCCCGTCCAGATCCTGGGGCAGGAACCCTCTGGGAGTCCATGATATTAGACCATCGCTAGCCCATTTCTCGATATTCATCTCTACCCTTGGGCTGACTAACCGAACCTGGGCTTGGTATTCCAGTAAACTGGCGACCTTGCGCTCAGCAACCTTACCCCCGCCCACAATTAAGCAGGCCTTAGCATCCATGCTTAAATATATAGGATACAAGTGCGCCATAATATCTCCCTAAGCTAAATGTAGAGGTTGATTAACGCAGAAAATTAAGTCACACAGTACCTTTAATGGTACCGTCAAGGTTGGAATCTATCGATCCGCATCTAATTTTCAACGTTTCCGTAAAGCAAATTAAAAAAAAAGGTCTGCTATCAGACCTATTTCTTTTCTTTTTCATCTAGTTCGTCAAATTCGTCTTCTTTGGCTTTTCTAAAACTTTGAATCGCCTTACCCATTGACTCCCCTACCTTGGGCAACTTTCCTGGTCCTACTACAATAAGCACTATAGCGAGAATTAGAATCAGTTCCCAGGGGCCAAAATTACCTATTATTCCGAACAAAATATTTACCTCCTTATCTGCTGATCCCCTTGATCTGTTTACATCTCTTATAATATACAACCATCTAGACTACCCTTTTTCTACTGTTATTATGACAACATTGTAAAGCTTTGTAAAGCTTGTCTCCAAGTTCTATTAAGGTATAATAGGGTTATTTTTCACTATCAGGAAGTATAACCATTTATGTAGCACCCTTCGGGTACCACTGATGTTCTGGTTCGCTATTAATATTGCGTCACCAGCTGGTTTTTTAACTTCTTACCTATTGGTCGGAATTCCCCTCTTGATGATTTTCATTTGCAGCTGAAACATCACCCGCTTCGGATGTGCCATTCTGCTTGTCGGGCTGCTTTCTCTTAATGCGATTACCTTTAGCTTTTCTTTCCTTATTAGGTGATGCCCATCTAGCCACCAGTACACTGATCTCGTATAGAATATACATGGGGAAACCCATCATACACTGAGAGATGGGATCCGGCCCAGGGGTCAGGGCTGCAGCTAGGATGAATATTGTTAGCAAAGCGTATTTTCTGTTTTTGGACAGCATTTCATGGGTAACCCATCCTATCTTGGCCAAGAAGAATACTATCACCGGGAGTTCGAAAACCACTCCAAAAGGCAATGTAAACGCCATAACAAAAGATACATATTGGTCAACCTTAAACATAGTGTCCAAATTGCTCCCAGCAATATATATAAAGAAGTTTAATACCAACGGCAAAATTCCAAAATAAGCAAATGTAACTCCACCAACAAACAATAGTATGGCAATAGGAAAAAGAAAATATATATATTTTCTCTCACTGGGATAGAGGGCAGGTTTTATGAATCCCCACATAGACCAGGCCACAACAGGAAAGGAGGCAATAAAACCAGCCAGAAAAGCCAGTTTAAGCTTTACGAAAAAAGCCTCGGTCACACCGGTAACCACCAGTTTCTGATCCAGCGAGCGCAACGGTGATATAATAAAAGTTAGAATCTGTTCGTTATATGAGAAACAGACAAAAGCAGCCACGATGATAGCCACCACACTAATGATCAGGGCTTTTCTAAGTGCTTCAAAATGCTCTATGATGGTTTGCTTGTCTTCGGGAGTCAGATTATTGAACACCAGCTAAATGCCTCCTTAAAATTCTCTTCCGGATATGAACTGGGCAATATCATCCAAGGATTTTCTTACCGGCACATCCGGTAATATTCTAAGTTCTCGGCGGGCCTTCTCTAAATATTTACAACTCACTTGGTATGAATAATCAATCCCATCTGATTCCGTTACGATTTGAATGATTTCCTCGGCCCGACTGAGGCAGTTTTCCGAAGTTGACAAGCATTCCCTTAATCTATCCCCCCGAGGATCACATTTCATAGCATAAATAGCCGGTAATGTTATAACTCCCTGCCTAATATCGCTCCCCACCGGTTTACCTAAAATATCTTCGGTGGCCACAAAATCCAGTATATCATCCGTAACTTGAAAAGCCATACCCAGATAATATCCGTATCTTTTTAAAGCCTGCACCTCAGCTTCCCCAGCGTCTATAATCATAGCTCCCAGCTGACAACTAACCGATATCAGCAAAGCAGTTTTGCGCTCTATTCTGCGCAGATAATCCTTTAGTCCCTGATTAACATCATAGCAGCTAAGCATCTGCCGAATTTCGCCTTCACATATACGCATACTGGCTTCAGCCAGAACTTCTAAAAGATCGCTTCTCTGGTAGAGGGCTACCAGAGATAAAGAGCGAGCAAAAACATAATTACCCGCATAAATGGATACCCGGTTACCCCAGGCGCTTTTCACCGTCTCTCTTCCTCGACGCAAATCGGAATTATCGATAACGTCATCATGTACCAGGGTAGCCATATGAATTAATTCCAAAGCTACCGCGAGTGGGATTACATCATCTAAATTCTCCCTAAATAATTTAGCCGACAGCAAGGCAAAAGCTGGACGCAATCTTTTCCCCCCCGCCTTAACCAGGTGAGTTGAAGCCTCATCCATTATCGCCAAATCAGTATTAATACTGCCAATTAGTTTTTCTTCTACCAAAGCTAGTTCATTATTTATATGATTAAACAACTCAAATTTAGCCATTCTGTTCCCCTTAATGCGGAAATTAGTATTAATTATATAGTTAAAACCAACAAATTCCAACAAAAATGCTAATTCATTACCTAGTCATAGCGTTTGAATTCTTCGTGGGCAATTCTCAGTACATCCAAAGTCTTACCCACTATAAAGCTAACCAACTCATCAATAGTTTCGGGATGATGATAAAAGGCTGGCATGGCCGGGACAATTGCTACACTCATATCTGCTAGAGTTAACATGTTACGTAAATGAATTGAACTCAAGGGCGTCTCCCTCGGCACCAATACCAAAGGCCGGCGTTCCTTCAACATAACATCAGCCGCTCGCTCAATTAAGTTGTTCGATGAGCCAGTGGCTACAGCTGCCAGGGTGGACATTGTACACGGGATAATTATCATCCCATCAGTAATAAATGATCCGCTGGCTATACGAGCCGCAATATCAGAATTATTATATAAAAAAAGCTCTCCTTCAGTAAAAAACTGGCGCAGGCTAAATCCAGGGTTATTCCCTATTTCCCATCCCAGTTCCTGTTGCAGAACCAGGCAGGCAGGTTCACTGATTACCAAATGCACCTCATATCCTTTAGTCAGCAATACCCTTACCAAGGTAACCCCATAAATAACGCCACTGGCACCAGTGATAGCCACTATATACCGGCCCACCCTATCATCTCCTCAACAAAAGCAGATCTGCCACGGCAGTTATTAGTATTATGAGACCTACGTAATGATTTATTCTAAATGATGCGAAGTTTACCCGGCTCATATTCCCTGGGCTTACTATCTTATGCTCATAAGCCAGCAGTACAGCGGTAAACGCTACCCCAGAATAATACCAGATTCCCATATTTAAAATGATACCCGTTAGGATCAAAAACACTACCGTAAATAGATGAAATACGGCTGAGAATAACAATGCACCAGTCTCACCAAAACGTGCGGGGATAGAATATAAATTATTAGCCCGGTCAAACTCAATATCCTGACAGGCATACATAGTATCAAATCCAGCTATCCAACAAGCCACAGCCATTCCCAATATGAACGGCTGCCAATCAAAGTACCCACTGATGGCAATCCATCCGCCTACCGGTCCAATTCCAATAGCAAGACCTAATATAAGGTGACACCACCAGGTAAAGCGCTTGGTGTAAGAATAAAGCCAAAGGACAATTACTGCCAGAGGAGCCAACTTAACACAGAGTGGATTAAGCATCGAGGCTGCCCAAAATAATAGCGCAAAGAATACAAAAACCAGTCCCCATACCCATTTAACTGATAATTGGCCCGAGGCCATTACCCAGTCAGCTGTACGAGGGTTTTTGTGATCAAAATGTCTGTCAATAAGGCGGTTAAGACATAATGCAGCTGTACGAGCACTAACCATAGCCAGCGTAATCCACCCCAGTTGAGCCAGGCTGGGTACTGATTTAATAGCCAGAAAAGCACCTAAATAAGCAAATGGCAAACCAAACAGGCTATGCCCAAAGTCCACCATGTTTAAAAATTTTTGTATTTTACCCAAAACCGCGTTCACTCCATAATAAAGATACCCGACCCAATCTCCGTGATTGGTGAAAAATGTAATGTCCTAGGCGCAAATTGACCCCTATATTGGCCGTGGTGTGCCCCAGGCAAATAGGGTTTGCATTTACAATGCATATTAAATCTTGCGGAGATTTTAAAATTATGTCTATACTACCGCCGCAGAATCATAAATTGGTACCATATCCTGCAGCTCCTTAAGGAGCTTGTCCAGACTGGAATCAATATTTCCCGTAATAAGTTTAATTTTATTAATCGATTCAAAAGTCTCGTTAAGATAGTTTAATGCTTCCATACTATGACCAATGAGTGTCAACTCCAAGGCCATGCCCAGGTTCAACCCCAGCTCCTCATACAATGCCACTTCATCCCCATCTAATCCCTTTAATCTTGCTGCAGTTAGAAAAGCGGTGGAGTAGAATGGGGCGCTGGTCTGCAGCATTACCTCCTGTATACATACATCCGATTTATGCATTATTACCAGACCCTCATTAATCTGGCTAATCATTTGCGCAAATTCATCTAGAACCTTATCAGCCTTGGCCTCAAGGAGCAGCTTTAATACTCTGCCAAAAATGTAATCCCCAATTAAGATGGTAAATTGCATGTCTTGATTGTGAATCTGTCCTTCATCACTATCCTTGACCAGGGTATGAATTCGGTTAGCAAAATAAATGGTCTTAAAAAGATTGCCCATCGCAACCCTTATCTCGTGATCCATATCTAAATATTTATAAGCCAGAATAACCACTGCTGGCATTAATTGAAAACTACGATCACCCTGCAAATGAGTCAGCAAATCAGCCAGATCTTCCCACCACGGTTGCAGGCTTTTTTTAAACATGTTTTCAATGTCATGCATCTCCACCTCCAGTTCCCTGGAAAAAGCGAGGTCCATAGTTCGAATCCTCCCTAATTGATAAGTATTATCATTCCCAAAACCTATTGTTTATCATTCTACAGGATATTCCGACTTCCTGCATTCCAAAATTTTTTCCATCATAAAATATTGCACACTTCATACTGGTAATTTGAATTATATTGGCCTTTTAGTCATAGAAAAATCGAATTGCTCCGCAACATTAATAGCACAAGAGAGCAATCATCAGTAGTACCCGCATCCTCAATAGCGACCAACGGGAGCACCAGTAGTACCCGAAGGGTGAATCTCCTTGCAAGAGCATTCGCTCTTTACATCCGTACGCTGCACTAGTCCATACATAGATGATATGACATCATGATTTGAAAGCCAGTCTTGCTTGCACTTATTAATTTATTATGCAAAAAAATTAGGCCTCACTTGTACTCAGCAAATAAGGCCCGCTAGTTATAGTCGTAATTATCTCTATTTTTACTTCGGTCTACTAAAATAGTATCCCTCCTAAATGTTTACCACCATGCGTTCTTCCTGCTGCGGTACCATACCCCTTTTAATTTCAGATGCATTAACACTTTCCGCGCCAAACATTTCCGCCATATAGTTGCATGCATCCCAGGGATCTACCTTCTCCCCACAGGTAAACACATCAACAGCCGCATAACCCAACTCGGGCCAAGTATGAATCGCCAGATGAGATTCGGAAATCACAACAACTCCACTTACTCCTTGAGGACTAAACTTGTGAAAAACCACTTCTCTAACTTCAGCGCCAGCCTCCAAAGCGGCATTGATCATGATATCCTGTACCTTCTTGATATCATTCAACACCTCAAATCGACATCCATAAACCTCAGCTAAAACATGTCGCCCTAAAGACTGCAATAATGTCGCCTCCCTTCAATGTTTGGTTTGTTCCCAAACCCCCTTTGTTTTATTTCAATAAAACATACATGTAGAATTTTAGCATATTCCTGTAGGTTGTCAATAAAGCTTTATTCATTTGTTAAGGACCAAACGGTTGCCAGAATTCACTTGTATGTTTACACCCCATAAATGTTTTATTGATATCATATTTACAGTATCCTCGAGATGTGCTTATTTATAAGTTTTGACCAGCTAAAAACGACAGAACAGTAATCGCACCTTTGGAGCTATAACCCCCAAAAGGCAACTACTGTCCTTTTAGCATATTGATTCAAACCATTAAGTCCCAGCTTATAAAGTGGCTAATTCATAAATGGCCATGATTTAGAATCTAGTCCAAACCATTGACGATATTATTAATACCGTGAATAAATTCCTTTTGATTACCTTCACCTAAAAGATCGTATAGCTGAGAATTAAATTTGACCCCTATTTTACTTACCTTTTCAGCAATATCATGACCCTTTTCCGTGATAAACACCCTTATAGCCCGACGATCCTGAGAATCAAGTTTTCTTTCCACTAATTCATCCTTTTCTAACTTATCTACCAGGACAGTCATCGAGGAACTGTCGATTAAGGTTTTATTACCAATCTCTTTTAAGGTGGCCCCATCCTGTTCTAACAAACTAAAAAGGATAAACGATTGAGGAATACTGACTCCGTAATTTTCTAATTGCTGACCGAGGTTCTTATCTATTTTTTTCATTGCTACCCTTAAACTAAAACCTAAATAATTAGATAAATCCACCATTTTCATTACCCCCTTTTATCTAGTTAGTAATTCTGATAAAGCATTTGTTCATAAATACCGTGGAAACATTACAATGATAAACTCTCACAGATAGAGCAGATACAATTTAATAAAGTTAAAATTTGAACCCGGTATTATTACTCCGTATATAATACATACTCTAATATTATTACAGAATAATTTGGTTTGTAAACCATAATTATCTAAAAATTATTTTTATTGTAAATTTATTCCATTTGGTTCCTCTTGAATTTTCGTTCTATAGATGATATTTTATATTTGACGATTAAATAAATATTCAAGATGATGATGGAGAAGAGTAAACAGCTGACGAGTTACAGAGAGCCGGAGAGGGTGGAAACCGGTACCTTCCGAACTGTTGAAATGGGCTCCGGAGTTCCATAGTGAAGTTTTGAACTTCCAAATGGCGGCCTTCTCCGTTAAAAGAAAAGGGCAAATAATAGTTGCCCTGTTAAAGTGGACCTTATTGTCAATTAGGGTGGTACCGCGGATTAACCTCCGTCCCTTGTGGATGTGAGGTTTTTTGTTTTATTTAAGGAGGTTTATAGATATGGCAAATGGGAAAAAAAGAATTTTAACTGGAGATCGGCCTACCGGCAAACTACATTTAGGACATTATGTTGGAAGCCTGGCTAATCGGGTCAAGCTCCAGCATGAGTATGAAAGCTATATAATCATTGCTGATGTACAGGCATTAACCACTAATTTTGAAAACCCTGAAAATCTCAGCCGGGATACCTTTCAAATTGCAGAAGATTACCTAGCTGCTGGACTAGATCCAGAAATATCAACCATTTTTATTCAGAGCATGCTCCCTGAAATTCATGAATTGACTATGTATTATTCGATGTTCACTTCGGTAAATGTATTGCGTCATAACCCGACCGTAAAAAGCGAAGCCCAACAACATGGGTTTAGCGATATGCCTTATGGGTTCCTGGGCTATCCGGTCAGTCAGGCAGCTGATATCAGTATATTTAAAGCGCATCTGGTGCCGGTCGGTGATGACCAGATTCCGCATATTGAGTTAACTCGCAAAATAGTACGTCGTTTTAATGATTTGTATAAACCAGTACTGATAGAACCTGAGGCCCTTATTGGGGAAGTACCCAGGTTGGTAGGTCTGGACGGTAAAGCTAAGATGAGTAAAAGTCTGAATAATTGCATCTATTTAAGTGATACCCCTGAGGAAATAGATAGTAAAGTAAAGGAAGCCGTTACAGATCCGGCTCGCATCCGCAAAACAGATCTAGGCCATCCAGAAGTTTGTACAGTTTATGGCTATCACCAGGTATTTAACCAGGACGAAGTAAGCGAGATAGAATCTGCCTGCCGCCAGGGTGAAATAGGTTGCGTACAATGCAAGAAGAAACTCTCAGCGCGTCTCAATACCATCTTGGAACCCATGAGAGAACGACGCGCAAAATACTCTCAGCAACCTGAGCTCGTCAAAGAAATATTGCTGGAAGGAAGCAGGAAGGCCCAGGCAGTTGCCAGGGATACCATGTTAGAAGTAAGGGAAGCTATGGGTATCAACTACTTTGGTTTCAAGCTGCCCAAATAGTCTATGTAGTTTGATTAATCTTGGTTCCGGGATTGTAGCAGCGGTTAACCCGCCCTCATTATGTTGAAAAAATCTAAAACCAAACATAGCGAGCAAAAAGGCGAAGAGCAAGGCTTGTAAAAAATACCATGACTGAGGCGTACATACGCTTATTGCATGGTATTTTTGCATAACCCAGCTCTTCGCCTTTTTTGACGCTCTGGGGGCGGGTTAATAACCCGCCCCCAGTATTAAAACTTTAATTAATATCAATATATTATTCTATCCGTTATTCAAATTATAAGATTTGCTTATCCTCCAGTTCAGCCAGCCTAACGATTTGCTGAAACAATTTATAGAAATTGGCTGGGGTCAGGGATTGGGTTCCATCAGACAGGGCCCGTTCCGGTTCCTGATGAACCTCTACCATTATTCCATCAGCACCTGCTGCTACCGCTGCTTTAGCAACTGGGGTAACCATATCCCACCTGCCTGTAGCATGGCTGGGATCCACCAGGATAGGAAGGTGAGAAAGATGTTTGATTACTGGTACAGCTCCTATATCCACAGTGTTGCGGGTAGAGGGCTCAAAGGTTCTGATTCCCCGTTCACACAGAATAACTTTGCTGTTGCCGCCATCCAGGATATACTCTGCGGCCAGAAGCCATTCTTCAATGGTCGCTGATAAGCCTCTCTTAAGCATCACCGGTTTGTTCAATCTCCCCAGCTCTTCCAGAAGAGTGAAGTTCTGCATATTACGACTACCCACCTGTAAAATATCCACCGATTCATACAGATATTCGAGATCACGAACATCCATAATTTCAGTTATCACCGGTAAGCCAGTTAATTCACGCGCCTCGATCATTATTTTTACCCCCTCACTCCCCAGGCCTTTAAATGAATAGGGGGAGGTACGGGGCTTAAACAGGCCCCCGCGCAATATATTTACGCCCATAGACTTTAGTATTTCTGCCATCTCCAAATAGCTGTCCCAACTCTCCACCGCACAGGGTCCAGCAATTATGGTGCAATACCCTTCCCCGATAAAGAGCGGCTCCCCAGGAGTTGGTATTTCTATTATGGTGTCCCGAGGACAGTAATCCCGAGAAGCTAGCTTATAAGCTTTCATTAAAAATCCTCCAGCATTGTAAAAAAGCTTTATATTATATTTCCATTAAGTATATCATGAGCTAAACTGGAAATTGATATAGATTTAAATTAAACTTTTTACAGTAAACCAATTATGAGCAGTAAAAGTGAACAGGGGGACGGTTCCCTTGTTCATCCATTTAAAGTGTTAGGGGATGAACAAGGGAACCGTCCCCCTGTTCACTTTTAGAAAGGTGAGAAGAAATGAGCAAGGTTTTAAAAACTGCCATCTGTCAGATGCAGGTAGGGGCTGATAAAGCGGCAAATCTGTATAAGGCAGGCCGAATGATTAAAGATGCCTCCCAACATGCTGAGTTGATCGTTCTGCCGGAGATCTTCAATGCTCCCTATCAGACTGATCTTCTGGCTCAATATGCTGAAGTAATACCTGGACCTACCACTGAATTCCTTTCCTCACAAGCACGCGAAAATAAGGTACTGTTGGCAGGAGGTTCTATAGCAGAAATCGATGCAGCCGGGAAAATTTATAACACCAGTTGTATTTTCGACGAGGCAGGCAGAATTATCGCCCAACATCGCAAAGCACATCTTTTCGATATTGATATCCCCGGTCAAATTGTTTTTAAGGAATCTGATGTTTTTAGTGCTGGTGACAGAGTTACCATGATCCAGCATAATAATTTATGTTTCTCGGTTCTTATATGCTATGATATCAGGTTTCCTGAACTGGCTCGCAGTGCAACTTTAGCTGGGGCACAGATTCTGGTGGTGCCAGCTGCCTTTAACCTGACTACTGGACCGGCGCATTGGGAATTGTTGATGCGCAGCCGGGCTGTTGATAATCAGGTATTTGTAATTGCGGCTTCCCCAGCCCGCAATCCGGAGGCCAGCTATCAGGCCTGGGGACATTCCATGGCAGTAGATCCCTGGGGTAATATTATTACTATGGCTCTTGCCGAAGAAGAAATTTTGTACGCGGATATCGATCTCTCCTTAGTAGAGAAAGTACGGCGAGAACTTCCGGTACTGCAGCACAGAAGACCGGAAATATATAAGTAGTTGATAGAAGGGAGTATCATTTATGAAATTTCACACCGAATACCTGTGGTTTAATACCGAAAAACGTCGCCAGTACATATGTATTACTGACCGCGTTCGAGAGGCTTGTAGCAAAAGCGCTATACAGGAAGGTATGATCCTGGTTAGTGCTATGCATATTAGTGCCGGGGTTTATGTAAATGATAACGAAAACGGCATTATTGAAGACATTGATGAAATGTTGGAGGGGATTGCGCCTCTCGGTAAAAACTATGGTCACCATCGAACTGGAGAGGACAATGGTGACGCACATTTAAAAAGCATTCTGGTTCATCATCAGGTCATAGTCCCAGTCACCAACGGAGAACTGGATCTAGGACCCTGGCAGGAAATCTACTACGCCGAATTCGACGGAAAAAGACGTAAGCGCGTAATTATAAAAGTAATGGGCCAGTAGTCACTTAATTGTGGCCGCGTTTTATCAAATCGGTTCTTAATTTCATAGCTTCCCTCAAATAAACATGGTGGATTTGATCTTGTCTCTTATCGGTATTAATGGTGATCAAAACCCGGATACATAGTGGAATGGAGCCAGCTACTTCTATTTCCTGAAAACATAAGAGCGGAACCAGTTCCCAGCCCATTAAACGAGCTGCTTCTGCTGGAAAGGCAGAACGGATATCTCCAGTAACGGTAAATAGTATACTGGCTATATCCTCGTGCGCAAATTCATTTTCCCGGCACAGGCTTTCCAGAAGCTCACGTGTTGCCGCCAGAATCTCTCCAGGATTATCTTCCGTAATAGTCGTAGCACCTCTAATTCCTCTAACCCACATACTGTCATACCATCCTTCTGTGT
>CAZEDT010000029.1:0-46519 GCA_964510795.1 uncultured Syntrophomonas sp. | reverse complement strand
AGACACCGCCCTTTCACGGCGGTAACAGGGGTTCGAGTCCCCTAGGGGTCACCATTACGGGCGATTAGCTCAGCTGGGAGAGCGCCTGCCTTACAAGCAGGATGTCGGCGGTTCGAGCCCGTCATCGCCCACCATAAGTGAATTAAGGATTCCTGATTATAGGAATCCTTTTTTTGTGCGCTAACATAATTATATTAAGACTTATTTTGAAATAATCAAAAATAGCCAATTAAGCTTGGAAACATAATTTGATTGTTAAGGGAACAAACTAAACCTATCCAAAATACTAAATAAGTGAATGGAGGAATAGTTTTGACCAGCCAGAAAATTAATTGCATGGTAACCAAATGCAAACACAACGGACATGAAAATTCTTGTGAACTTAAAGCTATTAAAATTGCGGATATTAATGACCGCGGCCGGGTTGATCATGAAACCCTGTGTTCTAATTTTGAACGCTAATTTGAAGGAGGAATAAGGATGCAAGTTGAACAGAAAATAGGTTGTTCGGTACAGGGGTGTATGCATTATAAAAGGGGCGATATGTGCAGCTTAAATGCAATCCAGGTGTTGCCCTGTGATGACCAGAATAATAAAGGCCATGAAAGCCTGTGCTTTAGCTATCAAAAGGGCTAGAAATATAATAGCTCAATAAGCGAACAACTTAATAGAGCCAGCATATAGAATTGATGCTGGCTTTATTATTTATTAAACAAAATATTTTTGCCTATTTTGCAAGGTAATTGTGGAAACAATTAGTATTAATAGCTAGTATTAAAAAAAGAATATTATATGGTTTAATTATAATTACCATTTGTTCCATGTTTTGTTTTGACAGCTATTGTTCTGATGAGCGGGATAACGACTGAAGGAAAGTGGGGCAACTATATGTTGAAAAATGCAAGTAATACTAAAGATCAATGGGTACTGCTTAAGAATGTTGGGATTAGATATGAGGTTGATTTGATTAGTTCTATGATGGATCAACTTAATATACCCGTTTTGAAAAAGAGTTCCGGATCAGGTGATTATACTGATATTTATATGGGTGCATCAATTACAGGCTATAATATCTACGTACCTGCCTCAAGATTAAAGGAAGCTCAGGAAATAATTGAGATTAGTGAACCGGTAGAATCAGGTATATCTGTCGAAGATGCAATCCAACCAGAAGATTATCAGAGTGGGTATATAATTCGTTATCGTCATTTATTCAAAATGCTAATGATTATATTATTTATAGTTCCTAGTATCTTGGGTTTTATATTTATTATATTTCAGATCATAAGGGACCTGTTTAAATAGGGTTCTGCCCATGCCGCTAGGCGAAAATGTCTTAGTTTCCTCCCTCGCGCTTAGTTTCCTCCAGAGACAATTCACTTATCTTCCATACTGAATCCTCTTTTTGCAGGTGTATGATGTATGTATAGCTATCATTCTCAGCATAGCATTTATTATAAATGCGTTGCACAACGGCATGATGGTCATTTATTAACACAATAGTGCTGTCCTTTCGATCCGCTTCGGTAATAAGCGGTATAGAATCTGTGGGTATGACCACCATCTTCTGTAGATCTTCATCCCAGGCCAAATAATAATGGGCAATATTCTCGGCCAAATCAGGCTGAAATCCCTGACATAGATAGTTTACTGCATTCTGGTAACTATCAACCTTAACTGCTACTGGATATATCGAATTTTTAACGTAATTAACATCATTAAATAGTGATGAGACCAGTTCAAAACTATTCATTGCCGCGGCAAAAACCTGTTGGCTTTCTTCCTCATGGGTTTCACTGCCTTGTGCTGATTGCTGCTCAAGAAATAACGGATGCGGGAAAGCGAATATTATTAAGCCTAAAATTGCTATAGTCAGATATAGCGATCTCACAACTGTGCGCATACTTCCCCTCCTCCCTACCTACTACAGCTGAATTATAACAAATTGTAAAATATTTACAATTAACATATTCTTTGCTAATCCCATTATTATTGAAAATTTCAGACAAATAATCTGGATTTGCCGTGGGGTGAGGAGGTAAATCAACAAAAAGGCAATTCAGCCGGCAAATTAATATAAAATAATAAATTTGATAAACCCATTAATGACAAGTTAAAAATGATAACAAATGGTAAAATAGTAAAAAATATAAAAATATTTCTATGGTCATCTATTCTTTATGGTGCAGAGA
The DNA here is from genome assembly GCA_964510795.1 of uncultured Syntrophomonas sp. GTDB lineage: Bacteria > Bacillota > Syntrophomonadia > Syntrophomonadales > Syntrophomonadaceae > Syntrophomonas_B. Next base: position 44,327 of record CAZEDT010000029.1, on the reverse strand, counting down.
GGGGGGACGACTATCAGTTGGTTGGAGGGAATAAAAACTGCAGTAATTACAAAAGGGGGGAATCTGGATGGAACTGATGATGTTAAATAAATTCCTGGAGGAAGTAAAAACTATACCCAGGATGTTTTACAATACGGTTGAGAACTTCGGGGAACGACCCGCCTTAAAATATAAAGTAGATGATAATTATGTAACCCTTGACTATAATGGCTTTGCTGATATCGTCGAAAAGTTGGGTGCCGGTTTATTGAGTCTGGGCCTTACTAAAGGTGATCGGGTTTGCTTGATGGCTCATACCAGTCCTCAGTGGGCCTGGGCTGATTTTGCCATACAGACTTCCGGAGGTATAACTGTAACCGTCTATCCTACTCTTTCAGTTGAGGAGACTGTTTTCATTGTAAATCATTCGGAAGCAAAATTCCTCATTGCTGGTAATGGACATATTGCAACCAAACTGGTTAGTGCCTGGGGGGAAATGCCGGGATTAGAAAAAATAATAGTTATGCAGGGAGGCTATTCCTGCGATGACGATAGAGTAACCAATATGGATAAGTTCAAAGAAATGGGGCGGGCACTCTTAGCTGCTGATCCCAGCAGGCATCGCCGCCAGTGGGAAACTATAACTGCTGATGATCCTTCTAGTATTATTTATACATCGGGAACTACTGGGAACTTAAAGGGCAGCCTTTTAAGCCAGGGAAATATGATCGGGGCCCTGGGACGCAGTCTCAAGCATATGGCTATGAGTGGCTATAGTGCCAGTTATAATGACGTAGCCTTTTCTTTACTGCCTCTGGCCCATATATGGGAACGTAACAATTCCTACCTGGCTATGATCAGCGTAGGTGCATGCATTGGGTATGCAGAGAAGCCAACTACCCTGCTCCAGGATATACAGGCAATCAAACCTACCTGGGTACTGTTAGTGCCTCGGGTCTGGGATAGGATTTATTCAGGGTTCAAAGCAGCCTTTACCAGTAGTCCGGAAGGTAAGCAATTATTTGATTGGGCGGTCAAAGTGGGAGAAAGGGCGATTGAACATCGTACCGGCCCTACGGGGGCCATAGATTTGACTGCTGACCCAACTATTGGTATGGACGAAAAACTTAAAGCTGATTTCTTAAGGGCAGACAAGATGGTCTATAATCAACTGCGTCAGTTTTTGGGTGGACGCCTAAAAATACCTTATTCAGGCGGGGGGCATTTGCCTCCTGATCTGCACCGCAATTACCTGTTACTGAACTTTCCCCTGCTGAATGGTTGGGGTCTTACAGAAACGGCTGCCGGTATTAGCCATGGGTCTCCTAATGCTACTAAAATAGGATGGCTGGCCAGAATGGTGCCGGGGGTTGAAGCCAAGTTGGATGTGGACGGTGAAATCCTGGTTAGAGGAATAGGGATAATTCGCGAGTATTATAAAAACGATATCGAGACAGCCGATGCTTTTACCGAAGACGGGTGGTTTAAAACCGGGGATATAGGAGAATTTGATGAGGAAGGTTTTTTGCGCATTATTGATCGTAAAAAATCTATTATAGTTTTAGATACTGGCAAAAACGTTGCACCGGCCAAAATTGAATCAAAATTTGTGAATAGTCCCTTTGTTGATCAAGTAGTAGTAGTTGGTAATGACCGCAAATACATTGCGGCGTTAATTGTACCGGTTTTTGATTTGATTCTGTATATGATGAAGGAAAAAGGCTACCATTTTGATACAAGCCAGCTTATCTATGCCGAGATAAATGGTGTGAACAGCTGTATTGAAGTTGGTCAAGACGTGATTAATAATCCAATGGTTAAGGAATTGATTGAGTCCGAAGTTAGACGCATCAATGAATACCTGGAAGAATATGAAACTATCAAAAAGTATGCCATTCTCCCCCGCAAGTTTACTGAGGAAGCAGGAGAAATGACTCCCACCATGAAAATCAAAAATCGGATGATTTTCAAGCACTTCCATGATGAAATTGAAAGTATGTATGCCTAGTTACTTGCCTAAACCATTTTGGTAAGTAAAAAACCCAGGGTTTCTTTGAACTGAACCCTGGGTTTTTCTATTTAACAGTATTGTTTCCTTATACCTCGTAAAAACTTACTCCCAGTAATCCGGGGCCGGTGTGAACACCGAGAGCTGGGCTGATATCAGAAAAGACTATTTCTTTGATATTGGGTAACTTGCTCAAGCGCTCCATCATGTGTTCGGCTTCCTTCTTGGCACCACCATGCAGTACTGCCAGATTAATTGTTTTTTCTGAAGGTATATTTTCAACTATTTCCATCAAACGATCAATTGATTTGCGACGGCCACGTACTTTGCAGAAGGTAAAATACTTACCTTCCGGATTAACCGAGATAATAGGTTTGAAATGTAAGAACTCACCTAGCATAGCGGATACTTGACCAATACGCCCACCCTTGCGGAGGTATTCCAAAGTTTCCACTACATAATAGACTTTTACCTTCGGCTGCAGACTGCTAATATTCTCGATGACCTTATCAAAACTTAAGCCGCTGGCAATATTGCGGGCTGCATCTAGTACCATCCAACCAGTTCCCATTGAAAGAGTACGAGAATCGAAGGTTTTAACAACCATATCATTGATATCCTGAGCTACCAATTTCATAGCGCCGTACGTTCCAGAAAGACCGCTGGATAAAGCTACGGCTAGCACATGAGTAAAACCCTGCTTTTTTATATCTTCGATAAGAGTTTTAATTTCATCCAGGCAGGGCATAGAGGTAGTGGGAATCTCGCCAGGCATGCGATTATAGACATCATCCGGTTCTATGTCTACCCGATCAGAAAATTCTCTATCCGGATAGATAATTTTTAAGGGTAGAATGTTAATAGCCAGCTTTTCTACTAAGTCGCGAGGTAAATCGCAGGCGCTATCTGCCAGTAATGCTATCTTTTCTTTCAAATTATTGCCTCCCTATAGCAAAAATTGTCTTTATAATATTTATACCACTATTTTAAAGTATCTATAAGCAATTGGCAAAATTTAATATTTATTTAAAGAAGTTTATCAACAAGAACTTGACAGCGATAAATTAGACCAGTAGAATAGCTGTGTAAAGCATTTCTACTTTACACGAGGAGAGGGCAATATGCTGGAAAAGCTTAGCCAGATGGTTTGGTTAAAGGATTTCTATGGGCCTTTGTTAACGGAGAAACAACGGGGCATATTAAGTCTTTATTATGAAAATGATTTTTCTTTATCGGAAATAGCCGATGATATGAATATTAGTCGTCAGGCAGTTCATGACCTGGTAAAAAGGTCCGAGCATCAACTAATGCAGTATGAAGAAAAACTAGGCCTGGTAGAAAAATTTCAGTATACACGTCAGCAGTTGGAAGAGGCTTGCCGTTTGCTGGATGGTGATGGGATAGATTCAGCTGAGGTACACAAGGCTGTTGGAATTTTAAGAGAAATAACCGATTTGTTATAAGCAAAGGAGAGGTATTGTGGCGTTTGAAGGATTATCAGATCGCCTGCAGGAAGTCTTCAAAAAGCTCCGTGGTAAAGGTAAAATCGGCGAAGAAGATGTTAAAATGGCCATGCGGGAGGTCCGCCTGGCTCTTTTAGAAGCCGATGTTAATTATAAAGTGGTTAAAAGTTTCGTGGCTACAGTTAGCGAACGGGCGGTGGGACAAGAAGTATTACATAGTGTTACTCCCGGCCAGCAGGTCGTAAAAATAGTTCACGATGAGATGACCAAGTTAATGGGAGGCAGTGAAACCAAGCTAACGATGTCTTCCAAGCCGCCGACAGTTTATATGGCCGTTGGTTTGCAGGGAGCTGGAAAAACCACTACGGTAGCCAAGCTGGCCAAAACTCTGCTCAAACAGGGCCGTAGACCATTATTAGTGGCAGCTGATGTTTATCGTCCAGCCGCCATCAAACAACTGCAGGTGCTGGGGGAACAGGTAGGGGTGCCCGTATTTTCAATGGGACAGGGCAATCCAGTGGACATTGCCAAGGCCGCGCTAGAATATTCACGCAGTAATAACCGGGATATAGTTATTATAGATACCGCCGGGCGATTGCACATCAATGAAGAATTAATGGATGAGCTGATTCAGATACAAAAAGCTGTTCAACCGCATGAAACATTGCTGGTAGTGGATTCCATGACCGGACAGGATGCAGTAAACGTAGCGGAAGCATTTAATGAGCAGTTAAGTATTACCGGGGTTATTTTGACCAAACTAGATGGAGATACGCGCGGTGGAGCCGCCCTTTCAGTCAAAGCGGTGACTGGTCGTCCGATAAAATTAGTGGGTATGGGTGAAAAATTGGATGCCTTAGAGACTTTTTACCCGGAACGTATGGCCTCCCGGATTTTAGGAATGGGCGATATCCTCAGCCTTGTTGAAAAAGCCCAGGAAAGTTTTGACGAGAAAAAGGCCCGGGAAATTGAACAAAAAATCCGCAAGCAGGAATTTACCCTGGAGGATTTCCTGGAGCAGATGCAACAGATGAAATCCATGGGGCCCCTCCAAGATATATTAGGTATGATACCCGGAATGGGTAAGCAACTGAAGGGTATGGAATCGCAAATAGATGAGAAGGAACTTCTGCATATAGAAGCCATCATTAAGTCTATGACTCTTGAGGAAAGACGTAACCCGACCATCCTTAACGGCAGTCGCAAGAAGAGGATTGCCAGCGGCAGCGGCGCTAAAGTACAGGAAGTTAATCGTCTGGTAAAACAGTTTGAGGAATCTCGAAAACTAATGAAGCAGTTCGCTGATATGGGTGGCAAGAAGGGCAAACGGGGCGGTATCCCTGGCATGAAATTCCCGTTCTAAGGAAAGGGGACACTCGTTCCGGCAAGGTCCCCATATAATAAGCTTACTTTAGCTGGGTGGATACATTAGCCAGCTCAGTATAGATAAAGTAGAGACAATTTAAGGAGGTGACAATATGGCAACAAAAATCAGATTGAAAAGGATGGGAGCTAAGAAAAATCCTTTTTATAGAGTAGTGGTAGCGGACGCAAGATCGCCTAGAGATGGCCGTTTTATCGAGGAAATTGGTTATTATGACCCTTCCACAAATCCTGCTACCGTGAAGATTGATGAAGAAAAAGCATTAAAATGGTTGGCTACTGGCGCAAAACCTTCCGATACAGCCAAATCACTTTTGCAGAAGCAAGGAATTATCAGTAAGTTTGCGGAAAGCCGTAAATAGTGTCGATGAGGCCATGGGGGTGAGACATAGTGAAAGAGCTGGTGGAGTTTATTGCTAAGTCATTGGTGGATAAGCCGGAGGCAGTCCAGGTAAAAGAAGTGGAAACCGAAAGGTCCACCATTCTGGAACTCAGGGTAGATCCTGACGATATGGGTAAGGTTATCGGCAAGCAGGGCAAGATAGCCCAGTCGATAAGGACCATTACCAAAGCCACCGCTGCCAAAGAAGGCAAAAGGGTAGGAGTAGAAATAATGAGGTAGGGCTAAGCAATTAGCCCTTTCCATTTTTTAAGTGCGTCAAGAGGGAGCTGCTTGATACCTCAATGTAAACTTAAACAGATTAAAACAAATTTCCCCTGAGACACTTGAACACCGTAGACCTGGAGGTAGATGGTATGGATACTAAGGAACTTATTAGTATCGGCAGAATTGTGGGGACCCATGGCTATAAAGGTACCATTAAGGTGGAATCCTTAACTGACTTCCCACAGAGATTTAATGATTTAACAAAGATTAAACTAAGTCATGGCAAAAAAAACGAAGAACTGACCGTAGAATCCTGCGGTCAATACAAAGGCTTGATTTTGATGAAACTTCAGGGAATCGAAAGCAAGGAAGAAGCACAGCTGTATCGAAATGCGTTAATTTGCATAAATGAAGAGGAAATATATCCGCTGCCCGAGGGCTACTACTATCATTTTCAGTTAGTGGGATTAGCGGTTTATGATATGGAAAAGGGATACCTGGGAGTATTGAAAGAAGTGCTGGAAACAGGAGCCAATGATGTTTATGTAGTAAAATCTGAATCATATGGGGAAATTCTAATTCCGGCTATAAAGCAGGTTGTTATGGGAATTGATTTAACTGCCAAGACGATGCAGGTTAAACTCCTGGAAGGCTTGATGGATTAAGTACAGCCCCAATGAGAGTATTGGTATAAGAAATACCTAATAGGTAATTCATAAATAGATAAAGAGAGAGCTGTTATGCGTATAGATATTCTAACCCTATTCCCGGAGATGTTTTCATCACCTTTTAGTGAGAGCATCATTGATAGGGCCAGGAAAAATGGCTTGCTGGACATTAATACTAAAAACATTCGAGACTTTGCAGCGGACAAACACCAGCAAGTGGACGATTATCCCTATGGCGGGGGGGCGGGCATGGTCATGAAGGTGGATGTGCTGTCCCAGGCCATACGGAGTGTGAAATCGGATAGAGCACGGGTTATTTATATGTCTCCCCAGGGGAAGCGCTTGTGTCAGGAAACAGTGGTGCGCCTGGCCAGGGAAGAGAAACTGGTTCTGGTATGTGGACATTATGAAGGTATCGACGAACGGGTGATGCCTTTGATAGACGAGGAAATATCGATTGGTGATTACATATTGACTGGAGGAGAGCTGGGAGCAATGGTGCTGGTTGATGCTGTTGCGCGTTTGATCCCCGGTGTCTTAGGGGATGATAGTTCTTCTCAGGAAGAGTCTTTTTCGGTCGGCCTGCTGGAATATCCTCATTATACCCGTCCCAGGTTTTTTGAGGACATGGAAGTGCCAGAGGTGCTTCTTTCCGGGCATCATGAAGAAATTCGCCGCTGGAGAAGGAAATTGAGTTTATTAAGAACCTTATTAAAAAGGCCCGATTTACTTCTAAACCGGGATTATGATAATGAAGAACGCTTGCTGTTAGAAGCCTTGCTTTTTGGCGATGCTTCATCTCCATCGAAGAATAGAAAAACCAGAAAGAAACAGGAGCTATAACTTATTAATTCGTACCAATAGCAATAGTTGAAATATAATTTGGATACAACTTTTCAAGACAGGGAGAAGAAACGTGAGAAAGAGTAAAGTTTACATTGCCCTTCTACATCACCCCATGTATAACAAGCGCATGGATGTGGTCACAACGTCAGTTACTAATCTAGATTTACATGACATTGCCCGGGCGGCGCGAACTTACAATGTGGATGGATTCTATGTAGTGCATCCTTCCCCCAACCAACAACATTTAATCAAGGAGATACTCTCCTACTGGCAGGAAGGCTACGGGGGGAACTACAATGCTGATCGCAAGGAAGCTTTTACCAATCTGCACCTGGCCGAGAACCTGCAACAGGTACTGGAACAGATTGAACAGACTTGCGGACAGAAGGTAATAACTGTGGCTACAGATGCCCGTATCTACCCAAATACGATCAGTTATCTGCACCTAAAGGATAAAATATTTAATGAGGACAAAGTATATTTATTGCTCTTCGGTACTGGCTGGGGCATGGAGCAAGGCTTGATGAATCAATGTGATCACATTCTTGAACCAATAGCCGTAGATAGCGATTATAATCATCTCTCGGTGCGCAGTGCTGTGTCGATAATTATTGACCGCCTGCTGGGAGAATTTTGGTTTAAGCAGTAGTTATTACTTGAGATTGATTATTCTCTGTGGTAAAATAGGCTTGTTCTGTATTAAAGGTGGTCCGCTACATTACATATAGATGTATGAACGCCTGGTGGAAGGAGGTTGGAATAGTGCAAGACATAATTAGATCAATTGAAGAAGAACAGTATAAACAGGATCTGCCACGTTTTGGCCCTGGGGATACTGTGAAAGTACATGTTAAGGTTGTAGAGGGTACCAGAGAAAGAATTCAGCTGTTCGAAGGTACGGTCATGAAGATCAGGGGTTCCGGTCTTTCTCAGACCTTTACTGTCCGCAGGATTTCTTACAATGTAGCGGTGGAAAGAACTTTCCCCATGCATTCACCCAAGATAGCCAAGATCGAAGTTACCAGAAGAGGTAAGGTTCGTAGAGCTAGATTGTTCTATCTACGTGGCTTAACTGGTAAGAAAGCCAGAGTCAAGGAAAAGAGCAGATTCTAATTAGATCTTAACACAGCGTAACGAAGGAGAATACCAGCGGTATTCTCCTTTTTTCCCATATCAGAATGGACAACTAGTTATGTTGCACCCTTCGGGTATTACATATGCTCCCTGTGGTCTCAATTAAGGAAAATAGGTAAGAAAACTCAGGCATCCGCAGTCGCCTAAAGGCTCGGCGTAAGCCGAGTTTTCTTAAACAGGAGGTGGGTAAATATGGCGATCAATTGGTATCCTGGTCATATGGTCAAGGCTAAAAGGGAAATAGAGGAAAATGTCAAACTGGTAGATATAGTACTGATGCTCTTAGATGCTCGGGCTCCTTTTTCCTGTCGTAACCGTGATTTGGAAAAAATAGTTAGCCACAAGAAATTGGTTTTCATCCTAAACAAGATGGACCTGGCTTCCCCGGCCTCCACCCAGCAATATCAGAAGACTCTTCAGGAAGCCGGCTATCCGGTAGCGGTAATTGACTCAAGCACTGGTAAGGGTGCCAAGGAAGTAATACAGACTATTAAAAATGTGTATCAGGAACAGGCTGATCAAATGCTGGCCAAAGGACGCCGGGTACGAAGTGCCCGGGTAATGGTAGTAGGGGTGCCTAATATCGGCAAATCAACCTTTTTAAACTGTCTGGTAGGTCAGAAGGTAGCGCGTACTGGTGCCAAGCCAGGAATAACCAGAGGTAAGCAGTGGGTAAGAATTCGGGAAGATATTGAATTTATGGATACCCCCGGACTAATGTGGCCCAAGGTTGAAATTGAGGAGCAGGGCTTGAAGCTGGCCCTTTTAAATATAGTCGGAGAAAACGCTTATAGCGAAGCGGATGTTGCTTTATACTTGATAAAAGCCCTGCAGACCAAAGCCCCGCAGGTTATTTTCACCAAGTATAAGGTTGAGGCCAGCAATATGGATGAAAGAGAAATATTTGAGGCCATAGCACGAAAAAGAGGCTATCTTAATAAAGGTGGAATTCCCGATTTAGATAAAACCTGTCACTTGCTCCTGCAAGATTACCGGCGTGGCAACCTGGGCAGAATAAGCCTGGATTAATGAATGACGGCTATGAATTCCAGCTGATGATAGGTAATAAGCCATACAAAAAGGTTTCAGGATTACATTAGTCTGGTTATAGACACGCTAACCAGGATGGATAGTGAAAATTAACACTTCAATAAAAATGCCCGCTTATGTCTGAGCGGGTATTTTTTTGTCAAAAAAAATCATAACCTAAAAAGGATATTCAGCAAGCAAGTAGAATACATATAAAATATGCAAATTATAACTATAACAAAAAGTTATGGAATGGAGGTATTTGTATTGGACAGGAGTAAATGGTTTATTCTTTTGACCGGGTTAATTATCGGGGCTATTGCAGTGGTGCTGGTAAAACTGGGTAACCCGCCTAACATGGGATTCTGTATTGCTTGTTTCGAAAGGGATATCGCTGGTGCGCTCGGTTTGCATCGGGCTGGAGTGGTACAGTACATACGGCCGGAACTTATCGGAATTATCCTGGGAGCCATGTTGACATCTTTTTTTGCTGGGGAATTCAAATCTCGGGGTGGATCAGCCACCTTTGTACGTTTTATTATGGGTATGTTTATGATGATCGGCGCTTTGGTATTTTTGGGTTGTCCCTTACGAGACATTCTGCGCATGGCCGGAGGAGATTACAATGCCGTGGTTGGTTTGGTGGGATTTATCTGTGGCGTTGGAGCCGGGGTCTGGTTTTTACGTCAAGGATTTAATCTGGGACGTGCTGAAGAAAGCCACAGCCAAGCTGGTGGTATTATATTACCGGTTATTTTCGTTTTCCTTCTTTATCTATTGATTAAAGCAACCGTCTTCAATCCTGAAGTTGGTGGTCCAATCTTCTTTAGCAAAGAAGGACCAGGATCCATGGTAGCACCAGTTTTGATAAGTCTGGCCGCTGGATTACTGGTCGGTTTCCTGTCTCAGCGTACCCGGCTTTGCCTTAGCGGAGGAATTAGAGATTTTATTCTGATTAGAGAGAATTATTTGTTAATTGGTTTTGTTGGAATTTTCTTGGGTGCGCTTATACTGAATATCAGTTTTGGATTTTTTAAGACCGGTTTTACCGGACAACCGATTGCCCATAGTATGCATATATGGAACTTCCTGGGTTTATTCCTGGTAGGGTTAACTGCTACCTTGCTGGGTGGATGTCCATTAAGACAATTGGTATTGTCCGGTGAGGGGGATACAGATGCGGCAGCTGTTGTCGTCGGGATGATCATAGGAGCTGGCTTCTGCCACAACTTTATGTTAGCCGCTGCACCTGCCAAAGCTGCAGCAGCTGGTCTGCCTGCGGTTGCAGGAGGTCCGGGAATCTATGGTCAAATTGCCTGTGTGGTAGGTATAATTGTAATGGCCATTATTGGTTGGTCTTTCCGTGAAGAATAGGGGGATATCAGATGGAAAAAGTTGATGTGCGTGGTCTGAGTTGCCCATTGCCGGTTATGAAAACGAAAAAGCTTATGGATCAAGGAGTTAATGAAATACTGGTGGTAGGCTCAAGCCAAGTAGCACTCGAGAATGTCACTAAACTAGCCAGGTCAGCAGCTTACAGTATTAATCTTAAAAACGATAAGAAGGATGCGTGGGAATTAGAGTTAAGTAAATAAAGTATAATCCTTTACTAAAGAGGAGTGTGACAGAGCCTGTCCTGTCACACTCCTTGCTTCGTTATGCCCATACTTCAAGGTGTCACTGGGTGTCAAAAAGGACCGTCCCCATTGACACCAAAAAGGACCGTCCCCATTGACACCTCCCCATTGACACCATTGACAATCATTGATATTAGTTAATTTGATTGGATCTGCGCCATATGTTTTGTTTTTGGGCAGCAATTATCAGATCATCTCGGAACATTGGGTGAGCGAGCTGGATTAGTCCTTCTGCTCTTTGCCAGGTGGTTTTGCCTTTAAGTTGGAAAATGCCGTACTCAGTGGCTATATAATGAGCTACCGTGCGAGGATCAGTAACAATAGCCCCGGGTGCCAGAGTTGGAACAATTCGCGAGCGAATTGTTCCATCTTTTCCTTTATAGCTGGATGGTAAACAGATGAAGGATTTTCCTCCCCGTGATTCATATGCAGCCAGAACAAAGTCAAGTTGCCCGCCGGTACCACTGATATGCTTGGTGCCGGAGGATTCAGAACATACTTGACCATACAGATCGACTTCTACAGCATTGTTGATGGTAACTAAACGGTCATTGGCAGATGCAATTGAGATACGATTGGTATAATCGACAGGATAAATGGAGCAGAGGGGGTTATCATTGATGAAATCATAAAGCTTTTGGGTTCCCAGAGCAAAACAATAGACCATTTTCCCTGGATCTATATTTTTTTTACTGCCATTGAGTTTACCTGATTCATACAAATCAACATATGCATCGCCTAACATTTCGGTATGACAACCCAGATTATTCAAATCAGAAGCAGCAATCATCTGGCCTACTGCATTTACCATTGCTCCTATACCCAGTTGAATACAGCAAGCATCCTCAAGTTCCTCAACAATATGTTGTGCTACCATCCGATCTATATCCGTGGGTGCAGGTGATACTAATTGAATGAGGGGAGGATTATCACTTTCCACAATAAAATCAACTTGCGAAATATGAATAGCCTCGTTATAACCACCTAGGCAACGGGGTTGATTCTTATTGGTTTCCACAATAACCAGGGCGGCCCGATCGCATACTGCCTTGCAGTGAGAATTCTGGGGACCAAAATTAAAGTAACCATGCCTATCCATGGCGGCTACCTGCAGCATGGCTACATCAATAGGTTCAACATGTTCAAGCATATATCGTGGCAGCTCAGCATAACGCATTGGCGAGTAGTAAATCGGTGTTCCCTGCTGGGCGATTCTACGGTCCAGTCCAGAAAAATGCCAGGAATTACATGTAAATGATTGTCCCTCTGGATCAACTTCAACTACTTTGGGTATACGTAATGACAGCATCGTCCAGATTTTAACATCACTCAGTTCATCTTTCCGTCTAGCCAGAGCTTCATCCAGATTTTTAACCTGAGCACTAAGCAAACCGTAATTAATCCAATCTCCGGATTTGACCATTTTTACCGCTTCGTCAGCAGAGACCAGTTTGCTTTGATATTCTTGCCAGTAATTGCTCATCGTGCATCCTCCCCAAATGAGTAATTGAGTCACAGGCAATATATTATATGGTTCTACTGTAGCAAAAACTACACAAGTTTAATAGCTGGCGGCTATCACCAATTTTCGATAAAAACAGCGCAAAAAATAATGACCCGTTATATCATTTCCCCTTAATCTAAAGAGATTTTGGATATGGGCTAAAGCTGTGATAGATGTCAGAAGTAGATAGGCATAGCTTGCCATCAGCCTTATTTTAGTGCTTGAAGGCAATACTATGTGCATGTCCAGGTATTAGTATATGAGATAGAAAACAACCTCGTAGGCTGAATGGAGGAAAGCATAGACTGGTATTATCGCACCAATTGGCTGGCAATTATTCCGATAATTGATTGCTGTTATTATTCTTTTTTTGCTTCCAGGCGATAAATGCCGCTGGCACAAGGGAAAAAAGAATTATGCCCACTATGATCAGGGTGAAATTATTTTCAACAATCGGGATATTTCCAAAAGTATAACCGGCAGCCAAGCAGACCAGTACCCAGGCAATGCTGCCAATTATATTATAGATCGTAAAACGACGGTATTCCATCTCGCCGATACCAGCTACAAAAGGTGCAAAAGTTCGGATAATGGGCATAAACCGGGCAATAACAATGGTTTTGCCGCCGTGTTTTTCGAAAAAAGCATGGGTGCGCAATAGATATTCCTTCTTAAAAAAATACCCATTTTCCTTTTCAAAAACCTTGGGGCCAACCATGCGGCCAATTTGATAGTTGAGCATATTTCCTGTAATAGCCGCCAACATAATAACACTGCCTATGACCATTAGATTTATTTCGCCGCTTGCTCCCAGTGCTCCCAGCACGAAAATCATCGAATCACCAGGCAAAAATGGAGCCACGACCAGACCTGTCTCGCAAAAGACTATTAGAAATATGATTAAGTAGGCCTCTAAACCATAATTGTTTATTAAATAAGTAAGGTAGGTATCCAGGTGGACTATAATGTCTATTAAATTAAAACTCATTGCCAATTCCATTGCTTTTTTTTCCTTTATCCTTTAAAAAATGTAGCTGGTGCCAATACCTATCCCGGCTATTTTAACCGGGGCATCTTATATAGTATACAATATAGCTCAATTAAGACAAGCACAGTAAGCATATAGTAACTGGTACATAATGTATTAATGATTATTAATAGGTAAAAAGAAAATAAAAGGCTGCCATTGCTTGAGATAATGAATTGAGTCGTAAAAGTTATTATAATGGAATATAGAGAATATTCTAACATGAAAAAGGGATATCGTTAGGTCTAGTACAAGACAGTGGGATCAATAAAAATTACTTGATAATTCTTATGATATAATAAATCTGATTAATTGCTAAAAGGAGATTTTACCCATGCAATCTTATTCTGCGCTTTTTAGGCCGGGAAAAATCGGAGCACTACAGTTAAAAAATCGAGTCGTAATGGCACCCATGGCAACCAATTTTGCTGATACAAATGGCGAAGTTACTGATGTTATGATAGATTATTATCGGGAACGTGCCCGGGGTGGCGCAGGCTTAATCATTGTGGAAGCAGCTTGCGTAGATCCTTCGGTAGGGCGAGAAGGCTTCAAGCAGTTAAGTGCTGCCCACCCTGTTTGTATTACAGGTTTGCAGCGTCTGACCGCAGAAATTAAAGCTTGTGGCAGTCGGGCTTTCCTGCAACTTTTTCATGCCGGCCGGCAGACATTTTCTTACCTAAATGGGGGGCAACAAGTAATTGCGCCTTCGGCCATACCCTGCCCCATGATAAAAGAAATGCCACGGGCAATTAACGTTGAGGAAATCATTACCCTGAAAGATAAATTCATAAATGCTGCTCTGTATGCTCATCAGGCCGGATTCGATGGCGTAGAATTACATGCTGCTCACGGCTATCTAATCAACCAATTCCTTTCCCCGCATAGTAATCAGCGATCGGATGAATATGGCGGAAGTATTGGCCTGCGGATGAAGTTTCTACTGGAAATACTCACTGGTATTAAAGCAGCCTTGCCTGCATTTCCGGTATCGGTTCGCCTGAATATTGATGATTTTATCCCTGGAGGGTTGACCCAGGAGGAGAGCTTGCTGGTATGCCAGGAGCTTGAATTGGCTGGTGCTGATGTGATTCATTGTTCTTGCGGTACCTATGAATCAGGCTTAACAAGTATAGAACCATCTTCCTACCCTGAAGGCTGGCGGATATATCTCGCTCGTGCTGTAAAAGGTGTAGTCAACATTCCTGTTATGGGTGGAGGTATGGTTCGAAGCCCGGAAATGGCAAATCAAATTGTAACTGATGGCGAGGCAGATTTTGTTTTCCTGGGCCGGTCACTGCTGGCTGATCCCTATTGGCCCCGTAAAGCCTCTCAAGGTTGGATAGAGGATATCAGACCATGCATTGCTTGCAATAACTGTATTAGCAATAATTTTAAAGGGTTGGCAGTTCGCTGCACAGTAAACCCCTATGTGGGCAGGGAAAAGTATGATCGTGCCTATATACCTGTTCAGCAGGATTTAGAAGCAGTTGTAGTGGGGGGGGGACCTGCAGGAATGCAAGCGGCCCTGTCTATGCGCCAGAGAGGTATTAAGGTGCGTCTTTATGAGCGGGAAGATCAACTGGGTGGTCTTATGAACCTGGCGGGCTTACTTCTCCATAGAGAACGGATTCTGGCCTGGCGTGATTATATGGTCAGAAAAATTGAAATGGCAGGTATTGATATAGTATTAAACAGATCCTGTAATTTACAGGATCTGGAGGCTGTATCCCCAGATATACTGGTAGTAGCCACTGGTTCAATCCCCTTTAAAGCTGAGCTAAACGCGGACCAAAATGATACATCTCATGAGGCAACAGAAGTCTTGAGACAAGGTGTGGAATGGTCTGGACTGCAAATAGTAATTATCGGCGGAGGAAGCACCGGTTGTGAGCTGGCTGAGAGTCTGGCCTTGAAAAATAACCAGGTTATGATAATCGAAAAGAATAGTCAGCTGGCTCGAGGAATGGAAAAAAAGAATCGACGTGACCTGCTAAATAGACTCGAAGCAGCCGGGGTGAAGAGAATATGTTCCCGGGAAGTTAAAGGCATAAGCCAAGATAAGATAATTGTAGAGGATTCTGACGGTGTGGAAGAACACTTGATTTATAACCAGCTGGTATGGGCCAGTGGTTTCCAATCGGCCAATACTCTTTATTATGAGGCTCTGAGCAAGTTTTCATGGGTTTTTCTGGTCGGTGATGCACGAGAAATACGGAGCTTCCGCGAGGCAGTCCTGGAAGGGGAGACAATAGCCAGCCTAATTTTAAGTTAAATTGATTAAGGTTAAAGATATTAGAAAAATAGATTTATGTAATTCTGGACGAAGTGAAGAACCTCTCCCACGGTGAAGAAAAGATTCCCCTGCGGGTACGGGAGGTTAATAGGTTTTAAGGTGGGGAGTAAGTTGGGCAAAGCCAAGCCAACAATGGATGAAGAGTTAATAAGGATAGAAGAACTTAAGAAATTTGAATACCTGGCCTATGAAGAAGGCTATAAATGCGTTGCGGGAATAGATGAGGTAGGAAGAGGGCCATTGGCAGGCCCGGTAGTGGCAGCAGCTGTAGTTTTACCCCGAAATTTCTGCCTGCCAGGAGTTAATGATTCCAAAGTCTTGAGTGAAAAAAGAAGACAAAGCCTGGCCGGTCAAATAAAACAAGCAGCAGTAAGCTGGGCCATTGGATCAGTACCCCCTGCCTATATTGACCAGGAAAATATTCTCAATGCTACTCGTGAAGCGATGCGACTGGCGATAAAAGATCTTCATCTAAAACCAGATTTTCTACTTATTGATGCTATTAAAATTCCCGATATAGAAATTAATCAGCTTCCGATTATAAAAGGGGATGCACTAAGTATTTCTATCGCCTGTGCATCCATAATAGCCAAGGTAGAACGGGATGAAATCATGACGGCTTTTGATTCAGCTTATCCAGAGTATGGTTTTGCTCGACATAAAGGCTATGGCACCCGGCAACACCTGGCGGCGGTAGAGGAATACGGGCCCTGTCCCATTCACCGAGGGAGTTTTGAACCAATTAAATCCATCCTGGGAGGTAAGTATGGACATCAACTCCGTCTCTTCGAATAAAGTAGTGCTAAATATTCGTACTCCTCAAGGTGGGGAGGTGCCTCTTAATAAGGGGGAGGTCCTGCAGGCGCAGGTTCAAGACGTCGGCGAAGACGGCCTGGTGACGATAATGGTAAAGGGCAAGTCCGTTGAGGCGGCTACCGAAGTACCAGTTAAACCAGGCCAACAGCTCTTGCTTATGGTAGATGACGTCAGGAATGGCAAGACCTATCTCAAGGTGGTAACTCCAGAATTGATGGGTAAAATAGAGAATGCTAATATATCAGCTAATCTATTAGATATGGGGATTACCGCCAAAGAAGATACCATCCTTTTGTCTCGCAAGCTACTGCAATATAATCTGCCAGTAAATCAAAATAACCTTAACGAGCTTAATAAAAATGTTAAGCTGCTGGGAGGCATGAATGCTCGCAATCTGGAAATAGCAGCCTTTGCCTTGAGCCGTGGTATAGGTGGAAAAGCAGCCCTGGAATCTCTTACTCAGTTTCTAGCCCCGCAAGCCAATACGGCCAAATTAATACCGGTTTTGGGGAGTATTCTGGAGGTCTTCGCTCAGCTGCCGGAGGATAAGCTGGTTTCCGAAAACCGACCATTATCTGGGGTCAAAATACAGGGAGAAACCACTACATTCGTGAGCCCGTCAGAGGGAGAACCAGAGGGTAACAAAACTAGGTTAGTTGACCAGAATTCTATGCAGGCAGTCAAAAGCGAAGCTAAAAGCGGAACAAACAACGTCAGAAATTCAACTGAGCTGATAAATGCTGGTAAGGGATTTGATTTGGGAAGTAAAACAAGTTCTCTGACGAATACAGCTGATCCTAGCATGCTCGAAAATGATGCTAGCCAGAGCAGAGAAAAAGTGAGTGGGAAAGCAGCCCAGCAGTATGCGCCTGTTAACCAATCAGATGGCGAAGGGCTAAACAGTATTCCCAAGTCTAATTACCCTGCCAGCCGAGCAGTTTTACCCGAACAGTCCCAGACTAACCAGACTGCAACTCCAACCGGAGCTGCAGATAATATAGAAGAAGCCGAGGCCTATACCAGCAAGACCAATTTGGGCAGCGAAAAGATAATGACTGAAAAATCAGCGGGAGCGGGGAATACCAACCCGTCTCTACAGATCAAGTCAGAGGGCAGTTCCTTAGATGTCCCTATCCAGGATGAAGCCTCAGCTGCGGAAGACAAAAGCGCCAAGTCTGGTAGTAGCGGAGTAAAAAATGATTCCACAGCTAAAAATCCTGCTCCAATCTTGGAGAGCAAATTGGCGGAGCAAATGCCAGGAACCCAGGCCGATAAGGCTATAACCATTAATCGCGACCAGAATAGCCCTTCGGCAGCTATAGTTCCAGCCAATGATGAGAGCCTGGGCCGTTTGATGGGAAGTGAAGCCGCCGCGATTCCAGCAGCAGTGGATAGCGATCCGGAAATTGCTAGAGATCCATTGAACCGGAATCTTACCAATTTGTTAGATACCCTTCGCGATTTGATAGAAATTGATCCCGAAGCTCCACCAGACAAAATAGCGGTAAAACTGCAGGAGCATATTTCTGTGGAGAAGGAAATAATCAAAGCGCTCACTTTGTTGAAAGATTTGGCTGACAGCAAGGATATTGTTGAAAAACTGCCCCAGTTAAAGGAGTTTTCACAACGATTAAATAGTTTGGAGAAGGAGCTAGCCGGGCAACAGCTATTTAATATTACTTCCAAAAACTCGATCGACAATATGGCTAGCTACTATTTTTCTTTCCCGCTGCCAATCGATCAAGGCTACAGTCTTTGTCAGCTCAAAATTAATAAGGACGGCCGTAAAAGCCTAAGAGATGTTGATCAATTAAGTTTTGTAGTTTCACTTAATACATCCAAATTAGGTGCGGTGCTTTTCCATATAAACTGGCAAAAAGCGGGGTTGCTGGAGCTGCAGGGTGTTGTGGAAAATCAAGCTAGTTGTAATTACCTGAATAAAAATACTGATAATCTGGTACAAAGCCTGGAAGCTCTGGGATACCGGGTAAACCATAAGGGTGTGCGATTGATCAGCTCAGCCGAGGAAATTCGTGGTCTAAAACCTGCCCTGCAGGAGGTGCCTGATCGCCTGCGACCGCTGGGGATTGATGTAAGGGTGTAAGGGGGTTCAGTATGGAAAAAAGGGATACCGTAAATCAAGCCGTGGCTTTGCGTTATAGTGAAGAACAGGATAATGTACCGATAGTGGTTGCTAAAGGACGAGGCTTAATAGCTGAGAGGATCAAGGACCTGGCCAGGGAGAGCGGAGTACCAATAAAAGAAGATCAACAGCTGGCTGATTACCTTATGGCTCTGGATCTTTACGAAGAGATTCCGCCTCAGTTATATGCGGTAGTCGCAGAGGTGCTAGCTTACATATACAGTATGGATAAAAAGTACCGTTAGGAGTGGCTGCCATGAAACGACAACTGGGCCAGCAGGGGGAGGATATAGCTGCGCAATATTTGCAGCAACAGGGTTATAAGATTTTAGCCCGTAATTATCGCAATCGGTACGGGGAACTGGATCTAATTTGCATTAAAAATGCAGTATTAGTCTTTGTGGAGGTAAAAACCCGCCGCACTGTTACCTTTGGCACAGCTGAAGAAGCCATTACTCCTAAAAAAATCGAACATATTAGAAAAGTTGCTTTGCATTATATATCTGCTGCGCAAGTCAAGCACCAAGAGATTCGCTTTGATGTTATTGCTGTGCATATGGTAGATGGACAGCCCCGTCTGAATCATATCCAAGCCGCCTTTTAAAAATATTGGGCCACATTCTATTCCCAGTGTGATATTATCTGATAATATATAGAAAGTTCCAATTTTAGGGATATGCGTAACTATCGGGGCTGAACAGAGTTCAGATTAGCTAGAAATAGCAGAAATGCAAATAAATGAGATCACTATAGTCAATAATATTATTAATTCAGCTGGGAGGAAAAGAATGTTAATTTACGGCAAGCAAATAAGAGAAGAGATTAAGGGGAAATTAAGGCAAATTGCTCAAACCAAAACGCTTAGCATGGTGGTTGTGCAGGTAGGAGAAGAAGCGGCTTCAGCAAGCTATATTAATGGAATCAGAAACTTTGGCAAAGATATTGGAGTTCCAGTCACCGTTGTTAATTTTCCGACCACCATTTCTGAAAGTCAGCTGATCGAGGAAATAGAAAAATTGAATAATGATCCTCAGTACACGGGAATTATGATTCAAAAACCATTACCAGCCCATATGCGGGATGATGTAGTGGTAAACAGTATGGATTATCGCAAGGATGTAGAGGGAATTCATAATTACAATCTGGGTAAGATCATTAATCGCGATGCTGGAGTTAGACCAGCTACCCCAAAAGCAGTAATCAGCATGCTAAAAGCCAATGGGGTGAAAATCGAAGGAGCCAAGGCCACAATTGTCGGTCGCAGCAGCATCCTGGGAACTCCCCTGGCTTTGATGATGACTGCGGAAAACGCTACGGTAACCGTATGTCATACCCGTACCCGCAACTTGATAGAGGAAATAAAGCAAGCTGATATAGTGGTGGCAGCCATGGGAAAATTAAACTTTATAACCGAAGATATGGTTAAGGAAGAGGCGGTAATAATAGATGCCGGCATTAATTTTGATGTTAATGGCATAATGTTCGGGGATGTACATGAGAATGCCAAGGCCAAAGTCAGTATGGCGAGTGCTGTGCCTGGAGGTGTGGGGGTTATTACAGTAGCCGAACTCTTTGATAATTTAACTCTGCTGGGTGAATAACAACGGATTTTGTAATTCGAATTAATATAAAACCAGCCTGTTAATGAGGACGGTTCTGGCTTTGCACCTGAGTTTAGCTCAGTAAAAGACCAGGGCCGTCCTAAATTGTATAGACTGGACCAGAATTGTTCCTGGAGCGTCTTGCCGTATCAGACCCCCATGGCGCGCAGCGCTACTGATGGATGAAAAATCTTTTTTCAGGGCAGAAATTTACACAAGCCTAAACTGCTGTCCCGGCAAGCAGAAAGGAACACCCTAATACAGAGGAAGCCAGCATACCCGCGGACTTTCTTTCCTTTCCTGCATTCGGGCTTTGCCAGCCTCGAATTCCTGTCTTTCAATCTCATTTACCAGGTCAAGCTGTGGAATTGTTTTGGGAGTCATAGTAGCTTGGTCCAGGGCTACAAAGATAAAATAAGCAGTCATACAGCATTGTTTTGTTCCCTGCAATAAATCTTCTGCTTCAATATTAACCGCAATTTCCATGGTACGGTTGGATACGTAAGTTATATAAGCATGACAAATAGCTAGGTTACCCATAAAAACCGGGGAATGAAAGGTAATGTTATCGATGCCAGCTGTAACTACTATAGAGCGTGAGTGTTTGGTAGCACAGGCTCCAGCGCAGTTATCCATCATTTTCAGTAATTCTCCCCCATGAGCTGTCCCCGCAGGATTAGTCTGAGAGGGCAGAATGATTTGACTTAATGTGGTGGCTGATTCTTGAATAGTCTTAGTTTCCATTTCCACAAGAAAACACCTCCTAATTGAGCCTAATTTTACTCCATATAGTGGATTACTGCAATAATATGGAAATAGAATTTGAGAAGCCGGCCAAGCTTGATTGTAAGGTAACAAAAGGATTGTATCAGATAGCTTATAATGAAGACAATATATAACAATATAGATAATAGGACTTAGATTTTGTAAGGTGAAAATGCTTAGTCAGTTTTACGGAAAAAGTTAACTTTATTAGGGATTTAAATTACTGGTTTTAGTCGAGTTTACAAGTACATTTTAATTCGCTTTACTTTTCTATACAGAGTATTATAATTATCCTGGTAAATATTAGTCAAATCTTGCTGATTTCAAGGTTTGAATATGCTATAAAGTCGTTTGAAATCAGGTCATCAAAAAAATTATTTACTAAGCAATGAATTTATTGGGAAGGATAGAAGAAAATTGTTTAAACAATTTGTTCGCTGGATATTTGGTAAGTCTTTGGAGAATGATCGCCTTAATGACGAAAAATTTAATGTTTTTTGGGGAATGCCAATTTTAGCTAGTGATGCCATATCCTCGGTTGCCTATGCAGTAGAGGAAATGCTCTGGGTGCTGATACCTGTAGTCGGTATGGCCTCGTTTATCTGGATGCCGCGGATTGCGATTGGCATTATAGCTCTGTTATTAATCTTAACCTTTTCCTATCGTCACGTTGTCGAGGCCTATCCTAATGGAGGAGGAGCCTATATAGTTGCTAAAGAAAACCTGGGGCCTCTGTATAGCTTAATTGCCGGAGCTTCCTTATCGGTTGGTTATGTTCTGACCGTAGCGGTTAGTATCTGTGCTGGTACAACCGCCCTTACTTCAGCCGTTCCCGCCCTTTTCCCCTACCGGGTAGCCATTGCTGTCATCTTTGTGATTCTGCTGGTTATTGGTAATGTGCGTGGCGTCAGAGAATCTTCGCATATTTTTAGCCTGCCTACCTATGCATTTATATTGGCGGTTATTGCCCTCGTAATTGTCGGGATAATTAAACATGCCACCGGAACTAGCCTGGCGGTACCAACTGGTCCGGCCACGACCCAGATCTCTTTTGGAAGCCAGGCGGTCACTTTATTTATTTTGCTTACCGCATTTTCCTCTGGCTGTAGTGCCCTGACTGGAGTTGAGGCAGTTAGCAATGCAGTACCGAACTTCAAGGACCCGGCACCTCGTAACGCCAAGTTAACTTATCTCATACTGGCAGCAGCTATTGTGGTTTGTTTTGGCGGCGTTGCCTATCTGGCCAAGATATATCACGCGGTGCCCAATCCGGAACTGACAGTTATGGCTCAGATATCCCTGGCTGTTTTTGGCAAAGGGGTTATGTTCTATATTATTCAGGCTACTACCACCATCATTTTGGCCATGGCGGCTAATACCGCTTTTGCCGGTTTTCCAACCCTGCTATCGATTATAGCTCAGGATGGCTACGCGCCCCGGCAAATGGCACTGCGTGGGCACCGGCTTAATTATACCAACGGAATTGGTTTTCTGGCTCTTTTAGCTATCCTGTTGATTATCATATTTCAAGCTGACACACATCTGCTGATTGCGCTCTATGCGGTGGGCGTTTTTGCCGCTTTTACCCTTTCTCAAGCCGGCATGCTGGGACATTGGTTCCGTTTAAAATCCGAGGGCTGGCAATATAAAGCCCTGGTAAATGGGCTGGGAGCTCTGACTACTCTGGGTGCCGTAATTATTGTTGGTGTAACCAAATTTACCAGTGGGGCCTGGATCGTTATTGTGGTGGTCCCCTTAATCGTTATGTTGATGTACCAAATTAAGTATCACTACAAATCGGTAGCGCAACAATTGGATATTCCCAATGATATGTTGGGTATGCTGGAACTTGACAATCCTGGCGAGCATCATGTCATTGTTCCCATTGACAGCCTAAATGGTATGGTGGTTAAGGCTTTGCGTTATGCCCGGACTATGTCATCTGATGTAGAAGCTTTTCACGTGGAGACATACGCTGGGGAGGCTGATAAGCTAAGAAGGAAATGGGACATGCTTAATACCAAGATTCCTTTAATTATTAAAGAATCCCCTTACCGGGATGTGGTAGGCCCACTTATAGAGTATATAGATTCAGAAGAACATGCTTCCCGTCCCGGTGATATGATTACGTTGCTGCTGCCTCAGTTTTTTGTTTATAAATGGTATCAAGCTGTTTTACACAATAATACCAGCCTATTTATTGCTAATGCCATGTTGAGCAAACACAATGTGGTGGTATCAGTTTTACCCTTCCATCTGGAAGCTTATAATGAACGAAAAAGGCTATTAATGCATGGGAATAATGTAGAGAAAAAAGAGGAAGGGTCGAAAACGGAATGATTCAGTAAAGCTATATTTACTTCTGCCTTAAAGTGAGATCTTTAAGCATTTATTCATCTGCCAGCGGCAGAAGTTGGCGCTATAATTAAGGTCGGATTAGGCAAAGGAGTGAAAGCGATGTCTGCTTTTAAGGAGACTATGGGGATTTTTGCCGGGGTTAATAATGCCCAGATATATTATCATAGCTGGCGGGTTGACAATCCTCGTGGTGTGATCTTAATCGCTCACGGATTGGGTGAGCACAGTGGCCGCTATAAAAACCTTATTCAGATTATGCAGGAAGACGAAGTATCATTTTATGCTCTTGATCATCGAGGTCATGGTCGTTCGGAAGGGAAAAGGGGTCATATTAGCTCATTTACTGAATACATAGAGGATCTTAAAAGCCTTTTCAAGCTGGTACATAAGGAAAACCAGACAGTACCGATAATTCTTCTGGGCCATAGCATGGGCGGGGTCATCGCCTATCAATATGCCCTGAGCTACCCTCAGGATATAAGCGGGTTGATTCTTTCCTCGGCAGGGTTGATTCCGGCTGCGGAGGTCCCGGGGTGGAAACAATGGCTGGCCACGGCATTATCCAAGCTTACTCCAGCATTAGCGATGTCCAATGGCTTAAACAGTAATGATCTGTCTCATGATCAGTTGGTGGTAGAGGCCTATATCGATGATCCACTGGTGCATGATCGGGTTTCTTCACGCTGGTTTGTAGAGTTTACTCAGGCCGGGATAAATTGTTTGAGTAGAGCCTCTGAGCTGACCATGCCCCTGCTCATCATCCACGGGGCCAATGATAATATCGTAGATTCTCGTGGTAGTAAGGAAGTAATGCTCAAAGCCTCTTCCGAGCAAAAACAGCTTTACCTTTTTGATGGACTATTCCACGAAACCATGAACGAAGCTTCACCTGAAAAGGAAAAGGTCCTAAGTACTGTTCGTGATTGGATACTGGGGCAGTTGGAGAGCAGGTAGGTCTGCTAACGAGATGGCAAGTCCTTCAGGGAGCTGCAATTTTAAGTGAGAAAAGGTGGTCATGGTGCGTATTATAAGTGCTCAAAGTGCTATTGCTATTGTATGTTTGGTGCTGGGTATTATGTTGTCAATTCAATTCCAGACTACCCAATACTATAATGTTACATCGGTGCCTGAAAGAGTTGAGGATTTGAGCAGTCAAATCAAAATAGTTGCCAAGGAAAAAGAAGCTTTAGATCAAAAGGCTGATTCACTAATCGTTCAGCTGAATAACAGCAAGGATTATGATAAAGCCCTGGCAGACCTACAGAAAGAGTTAGAAACTGCTAATCTCTTAGCCGGATTTGTCTCTATTGAGGGGCCAGGAATAATCATTACGGTAAGTGACAATCCTAATGATCCTGCACCTGGGGATGATCCTAATAGCTATTTAGTTCATGATAAACTATTGCTATCGCTGATTAATGAACTAAAAGCAGCTGGAGCTGAGGCCATTTCCGTTAACAATCAACGTATTACCGCTATGTCCGAGATTAGATGTGCCGGTACCTTAATTAATATAAATGGGGTTAAGAACGGACCTCCATTTACGGTGAAAGCCATTGGTAATCCCGATGTGCTTTACGGTGTCATGATGTCCAAAAACGGATATATGCAATATTTGAATATGTATGGACTTAAGAGCAGCATTGAAAAATCTGAAAAAGTAAGCATTTCGGCTTTAAAAAAACCAAAAACATTATTAAGGTCAATTTAGGAAAGAGCCTATCTGATAGAAGCTGGTGTAATGATGTTGACAGGATAGATTGAGGATGGGATTATGTTCCCCACCCTAGCTGGTATGAAAGGTGATAGTAGTGCGTATTAAAGGGAGTCAGGTGTATATAGCCCTGGTTTGTTTACTGTTGGGGATCATGTTTGCAGTCCAGTACAAGGCAAGCAATTACTATGATGCCAGCCTGGTTCCACCTAGTATTGAGGAATTGAATGTACAATTAACGAGCCTTACTAAAGCAAGGGATGCTGCCGGGAAAAGGGTAGCTGCCTTAAATCAGAGATTGGAAAACAAACGCAATAGTAATAAGTTTATGTCCAATATGCAAAAAGATTTACAGCTGGTTAATATGTCAGGTGGTTTATATCCTTGTCAGGGTCCTGGAATCAGCATCACCATGAATAATATATCCAGTAGTTTTCACAAGAACGATAGCAACACTGGATCATTTACAGAAGCTACAGATCTTTTGCTTTTAATGAATGAATTGAAAGATTCAGGGGCGGAAGCAATTGCAATTAATGATCAGCGCATTACAGCCATGACCGAAGTATTTTGGACGGGGACGATGATTGTGGTTAATGGGAACCAGATAAGAGCACCCTATCACATCCAGGCTATTGGAGAACCTGAAAATCTGGAAGCCGGGATGTTGTTAAAAGGTGGATATCTATATGACCTGCAGATTCAAAGGCAAATCAATTTAGAAAAGGTTGATCACATTATAATGCCAGCTTTCAACGGACCTACGCAGATGAATTATACCAGAATTGTGAAATAGAGCAGGACACATTACTGCAAGGTCAACATTGCAGATTTAAAGCTGTCCGATACAATTAATAAACCGATATACCTTAGAAATTAATTCAGTACGGGAGTTTACTTCGAGCTTACAGTAAATGTTGTCAAGGTGGCGCTTGACTGTATTTACCGAAACACATAATGCAGCTGCAATTTCACGGTTCTGCCTGCCTTGCTCAACCAACCTGAGCACATCAATTTCCCGATTGGTTAAAAACTGTTGGAATATGGCAAAATCTGAGGGCGGTGAAATTTCATCCAAAAGGGCTACGGTCTGTCTATCGGTTGAGCCGGGGACAGGACAAAAGCGGGTCAACAGTTTATCGTTTTCCACAGTTCCTGACTCACCGTTATTGATGAAAGCATCATGAATAATCTCGGAAAGCAACCGGGTTGGTTGGTGGGGACCGAGCGTACGAGTGATTATTTTTTGGGCCTCTCTATTCGCATATTGCACCTGATGATCAGAATCCGCAATAACAATTCCCTGTTGCACATGTTCCATGGCTTGACAGAATTTGTCCTGGCGGTTGGATATATTTCCACCAACCAAAGAATTGGGGATCGCCAGGCTGAGAAATTGGCTCAGTATCGAAATCGCCTGCAGGTCGAGTTGCGTATATTTTCCTTCCGCTACTTCCCGGCCAAAATTTAGCGTTCCAATTATCTCATCTCCGCAAATAATAGGTGCTTGCATTGCATAATCGATCCTAACTGTACCGACCACACTGTATACCGGATGATCTCGCCATCCTTTAAGCCCTAATAGAAGCTGGGATAGGTAGGGAGTACGTTTGGTGGTTATCCATCCGCGGAGGGGATCGAGATTACGTCCTTTTATTTCATAATAGGACAAAAAATCCTCATCCACACCGTTGGCAGCAATGCGAGTTGGCTGAGTTTGGTTGGGTTTAAAATAATATAGGGCGGCTGCATGAGAATGGATTATCGGGGTAATATAACGAAGATAATCCTCCTCGATCTCCTCCAAATCGTTGTGGCAGGATATTGAGGAAATCATGTCATGCAGAGAATTCATGACTTCAGAGGTTTCATCATTGTGGCGCTTAGAGACCATTTAATCCATGCCTCTTTTCTACATAATTCCTAATTGTTTATACAGTAGAAATATCGGAGCCATGTTAAACATGGCCCCGAGTAGAAATATCGTTCATGACTAATCCATAGACTTTTCTTTTCGCCTAAACTTGCTTGTCATATAGAAGAACGGATAAAGCAAGACAAAAGATAATACCGCAGGACTAAATGTGGCGCGTAAGAATCCTCCAAATTGCTCTGTCGTTACATACATTTTAGAATTCCAGGCTCCCATAAGCTGTCCTGTAATTTCAAGCATATTACCCTTACGGGCAATTCTGGTAACTACCATCATTGGACTGCCTTTATCTGATATAATTGTAAGCTTCATATGCACTCCTTGTAAATCGGTTTATAATTACTTATCCCACCACTTCTTTTTTAGCTTAAGATCTTCAGCAATAACCTGTACTGCATTATAACCGCAGGCTCCACCAATACTACCGCTGGGGTGTGTGCTTGCGCCACACATATACAGATTCTCGTAAGGAGTCCGGTACGGCTTGTACTCAACAAAGGGGCGGAATCCGTTTAATTGATCCTG
The DNA here is from genome assembly GCA_964510795.1 of uncultured Syntrophomonas sp. GTDB lineage: Bacteria > Bacillota > Syntrophomonadia > Syntrophomonadales > Syntrophomonadaceae > Syntrophomonas_B. The sequence goes on along the minus strand of CAZEDT010000029.1, from coordinate 16,891 downwards.
GCTCATTTCGCCGTGGTTAAATCCGCCATGAACCATTGAGGTCCACATCCGTTCGGTGTCACGCGGGGACATAATGTGACGTTTCAGTAAAGCCTTGTCCATGTTGGTAACATAGGAGGACCAAACTTCCAGACAGCGGTCAGCAAACTCTTCTTTGACTTTGTCCCATGCATCCGGACTTGGGTCATCACGAAGGTAATAGGGAACATACTGCCAGCCAATAGCCGTGCCTTTCCCGGGAGGAGCCTGAGTGGGGTCAATAGCTGAGGGGTAGGCTGTAAACATGCGTGGATACTTGGGGAGTTCCTTGCGATCAATTTCAGCAAAATCATCATAGAGTTCCTGGGGGTCATCAATAAGCAGAACACCCATGCAGCTGTTTATATCTGGGTTGAAATCGGCACATTTCCATTTGAGCGGCTCATCAAGTGCCATATGCATTGTGAACAGGATGGTATCTTCGTGCCGGAAGCGTTTAACTGAGTTGATAAAGGATGGTTCAAGGTGTTCCTCACCTATTAAATCCAGAAAGGTTGCATGGGGCTCAAGGTTGGTTAAAACCATTTTATTGGCTTCAATAATGGTGCCGTCAGCAAGCTGGACGCCTGTGGCTCGCTTTCCATTAACGATTATTTTGCTGACATGGGCATTCGTTCTGACTTTTCCGCCGTGGGCTTCCAGACAATTGGCCATAGCTGTCCCGAGGTTACCGGAACCTCCCTTGCAGATCGCCCAGCCGTGTGGAAAATGAGTCTCGCCCAGCATCATTGGAACAAAGATGCCAAATCCATACGTATCCGGCGCACCACCGAACTCTTTAATGAAGGATAACAGCAAAGATTTTACTTCATTGGATTCAAATAACTCGTTGACAAGGTTCTTGGGATTGGACATTTGCATGCGCATCATGTTCAGGCCTTCCACAGTAGACTCCATGGCCATTGCACTAATAGAAGGAGCCACCGGAGGATTAAAGAACCAGGGACCAATCATGTTATCCAGTACAACCCGGTAATATTCTGCCAATTCTCGATAGGTCTTAGCGTCTTTTTCCGAAAAACGTGCAATTTCTCGACAAGTCTTATCCAGGTCACGGTAAAAAACCAGGCAGCGGCCATCTTTAAAAGCAGCTGCAATCTGGGCATCGGGCCACAAGTATTCGGCCCCGTATTTACCCAATTCGAGATCCTTGTAAACTGGGCCCATATGCAAAATACCATGGAATAGCGAGGCCAGATTGTGCTTGAAACCGGGCAGTGTAGCTTCCTCGGTCCAGGCACCTCCGCCTGGTTTGCCTAAACGCTCCAGCACCAGGACACTAAATCCTGATTTCTGTAAATAACAACCAGCGGTAAGACCATTATGTCCCCCACCAACAATAACAACATCGTACTTTTCAGCCATTATAGTACCTCCTCTCTTATCATGGTTTTAACTTTATCATTTGGTACATACATACTCTTCACCCATACGGGTGATTTTGAAGCAAGCGGAGGGACAGTTCTTGCTTGGCGTAAAAACTTAATTACGTATAATTTAGATTAAAAATTATACGGGGTAAAATGAATGTGGGGATTACAGCGGGAAAAGGATAGTTTTCAACCTATCAGTTATCTAAGGCAGGCAGACAGGGGTGACTAATAAAGGGGAATGTTTTAATACCTTCAAAAATTGGGGGACATAAAAACTCCGGGAGGAAAAATTCCACCCCGGAGCACAGTAATCTTTTGGTGGTTATACACTGTTACCAACAGACTTATTCAAACGGAAAACGGAAGTTATTAAGTCCCAGTTCATCCCGCATCTGCAGCATTTCTGCTTGTAAGACCTGATTAAGCGGTACCCCCCGATCCTTTCTGTCCAACCAGGCCAGGTATTCTTTTTCCCCGGCGGTGTAGATCCGTTCTTCACCAGGGGCTTTTTCTGACGCACGCAGAGAACGCAGGATATCTCCGCTGCTTTGCTTAAAGGCGGAAAGCTCAGTGAAAGCCTCTACATTTATGGCCATAAAGAAGTGCCCCAGTTGGTATGGGCCGCGCTTGCCATCCTTATCCAATCCGGAGAGAGCTTTAAGAAAGGCTCCTCCTTGCAGGGCTGCTGATAGTATTTCTACTACGGCAGCATAACCGTAACCTTTAAAACCGGCATTGTCTTCGCCAATACCACCCAGGGGAGTAAGGGCGGCCTTGCCGGTTACTAAATCTTCAAGTATTTGCTGGGTATCAGTCCGGGTCTGCCCTGATCTATCAATTACCCATCCTTCAGGTATCGCTTTGTTCTCACGTGCATAAACCTCAATTTTACCCCGCTGGGAAACTGAAGTGGCACAATCCAGCACAAAAGGAAATTCCTCATCGGTTGGTATACCAAAGGTTAAGGGATTAGTTCCCAGCATGTTTTCCACCCCAAAAGTGGGGGCAATAGAGGGGCGGGCATTGGTGCCGGTAATGCCAATCATGCCTTGTTCGATAGCCATTAGTGAATAATAGCCGGCGATTCCATAATGGGTGGAGTTCCTTACAGCTACCATTCCCAGCCCATAAGTTTTAGCTTTATCAATAGCCATATGCATGGCATGCTTGCCGATTACATGACCCATCCCATTATGACCATCTATTACTGCAGTAGTAGGTCCCTCGCGAATAATTTCCCTACGGGTAACTGCTTCCTGAATACCAGCTTTAATTCGATCGTAATAAATAGGCTTTAAACGACCTATACCATGTGAATCAATACCGCGTTTATCAGACGTAATTAGTACGTCTGCACATATGTCAGCATCTTCGTCCGGTACCCCCAGTCCACGGAATACTGCACTCATAAATTGTTCAAGATAATCAAAATCCATCCATACACAGTTATCGTACATTTTAACTGCTCCTTATTATTATTTATACGTGTGACACTCCTGCCACTAATAAGTAATATAATTTTGTCCAATATTAATGGTTTAAGATGCTTTTGGTAAACTCTACACAGCTATGAACTTTCCCCGGCAATTTTCAACAGATCCTCTAGAGATTATTTATTTAAGGCACTATAGTGAAGGGCGCAGGATATGGCCTGCTTCCAGCCATTCAGCAGCTGTTCTCGTTGGTTTGTGTCCATTTGCGGGACAAAGTTGCATTCAATTTGTCTAATACTCTGAAGTTCATTCTGATCCTGCCAGTAGCCAACCCCCAGACCAGCTAAAAATGCTGCTCCCAACGCAGTTGATTCTGTTTGTCGGGGTCTTTCTACCCTTACCCCCAGAACATCAGCCTGAAACTGCATAAGGAAATTATTATTGGAGGCTCCTCCGTCTACTTTTAATGAGTCCATCTTTATTCCCGCATCTATCATCATAGCATCCAGAACATCAAAGGTTTGATAGGCTATGGATTCGAGCACTGCCCTGACTACATGATTGCGCCCGGTTCCCCGACTCAAGCCAACCAAGGTACCTCGAGCATACATATCCCAGTAAGGTGCGCCCAGGCCCACAAAGGCCGGAACCATATAGACTCCTGCATTGTCGGCTACAGATCTGGCTAATTCCTCCGAATCAGCTGCATTATCAATGAATTTTAATTCATCACGAAGCCACTGTATGCTGGCTCCGGCCATAAAAACGCTGCCTTCCAGGGCGTAGGTTATTTCATGGTTGATTCCCCAGGCGATGGTACTCAGGAGACCATGCGAAGATTTTACGGCCTGCCGGCCAGTATTCATCAGCAGAAAGCAGCCGGTTCCATACGTGTTTTTGGCTGAACCGGGTGTAAAACAGTTTTGACCAAAGAGGGCGGCTTGTTGGTCACCAGCCAAACCAGCAATGGGGATTTCTGCACCCAGTATTTCAGCCAGTGTAAGCCCGTAGACTTCACTTGACCCATGCACCTGGGGCAAAAGGCAAGCAGGAATATCAAGGTACTGAAGAATGTCATTATCCCAACTCAGTTTATGGATGTCAAAAAGCATGGTACGGGAAGCATTGGAATAATCAGTTATATGAATCCGACCACCGCTTAATTTCCACAGCAACCAGCTATCAATAGTTCCAAAGAGCAATTGTCCGTCTTGAGCTTTTTTCCGGGCATCAGGAATATTTTCTAATATCCAGGCCAATTTACTGACTGAAAAGTAGGCATCGATCACCAACCCGGTTCGCTCTTCTATGGTTGATTTAATAGCCGACTGTTTCATCTCTTCACACAGGGGAGCAGTCCGTCGACACTGCCAGACGATGGCATTGCTAACCGGCAGGCCGGTATATTTATCCCAGACAACGGTGGTTTCCCGCTGGTTGGTTATGCCGATGGCTTTAATCTGCTTAGGTCCGATATTGGCCTGCAACATGGCTTGCTTGGCAACTCCGAGCGTTACAGCCCAGATTTCCTGGGGATCATGCTCCACCCACCCAGGTTGAGGATAATACTGGGTAAACTCTCGATATCCCCGAGATACAATTTGCCCTTGAGGACCTATGATTAGGACAGTTGTTCCGGTGGTACCTTGGTCGATTGATAAAATGTAAGACTCCAAGAGATTTAACCTCCTGATATAGCAATAGCTTATGTGTATATAATTAACGATATAAATACGAACTTTCTTCCACTGCCTACATTATATTACACATAACATAATTTAACATTTTTAATTTTAGTTTAGGAAAAACCGGCTTGCAGTTCATAAACTCTGTTACTTATCTCATTCTTTAGGGGAAAGATCCGCAAATTCCACCAGATGGTGGCGGTAGCGGTGGGGGACGAAATGGGATTGCAGGCGGGGATTACACCGGGACTCGATACTGATCTGCTTAAAGTAGAGTTGCCATAGTTCCTGAAAGTATTGTTCTTCTTTGGGCAGGGAGGCCTCCCAATGGTGAGGAAAATCGGTTAAATACCACCGACGCTGGGGGAGTAAGTCGTTTTTATTCAGGTTGGTTCCATCGTAAATAACTGCCAGTTTTCTTTTTTGATCGTGAATGATCCAGCGTTCACTGGCCAGACGGTCAGCAAAATGATCGGCAATTAGAGGGAGTATATTATGGTCAGGAGACAGGCCGGCGTACAGGAACCTGCCGGTGTCAGCGAAACGCAGCAATCCGTATAAACGATGGACTTCAAAAGTAACCTGGCGAGCGACTTTATGGAGGGGATGGACATCGGGATGAGAGTGATAAAGATCCACTTTCGATCCCATGCGAAAGCCTAGCCGGATATAGTTTAGAATAAGGTTTTCTTTATTCACAGCTGACGAAAGATAAGCATGATAAACACGAGCCAGGGAATCCACGGATATCTTTTTTTCAATGGCCTTGTATACCCGATTGGACAGTTCAGGATCGGTAACTACAGCTGTACTATCAGTCATCAGGGCAGGCTGGTAATATTCTTCTGGGAAGATGCCGCTGGCCGTTTCCTGATAATAATTATGATATACGCAGGTCAAAAGACCATCAAAGCTTCCATCATATAAGTAATCCATTAGTTTCTCTCCTAGAATAAAGTTAGTTGCTGCACTGCCTGAGGTTCTGGTACCAGTGTGCGCCGAATAGCTGCTGGGTCAAAGGGGTGATCACCCGGATAAACCCCTTTGCAGGTGATGAAATATTGGGCTCGTTTAAAAACAACGCCCAGTTTTTTAACCTGGTCAACAGAGACAGCCGCCACTCGCCGTTGACTAATGATACGCCAGGCCGATTTGGGGCCGATTCCCGGAACCCGCAGGAGTTCTTCATGGGAAGCCCGGTTAATTTCCAGAGGAAAAAAATCCGGGTGGCGCAGTGCCCAGGACATTTTGGGATCTACTTCGGTATCCAGATTGGCATGGGCCGGATCAACGATTTCTTCGGCTCTAAAATGATAGAAACGCAGTAACCAATCGGACTGATAAAGACGGTGTTCCCGCAGCAAAGGCGGTGCAGTTGCCAGGGCGGGCAGGTTGGAATCCTGGTTGACCGGTACATAAGCAGAGTAATAAACGCGTTTCAGACCATAGGTTTCATATAGTGCCTGAGTAGCATGCAGAATAGTCAGGTCGCTATCCGGGGTGGCTCCGATAATCATCTGGGTTGATTGACCGCCGGGAGCAAAACGGGGGGTATGGTGCAGCCGTCTGCGGTCTTCTTTATGGATTTGAATCTGATCCTTGACCTGTTGCATGGAAGAGTACAACACAGGCAGGGATTTTTGCGGTGCCAGGAGGCGTAAGCTCTGCTCAGTGGGCTGCTCAATGTTGACACTCATCCGGTCGGTAAGCAGTCCGGCTTGATGGATTAAGGCTGGTTCAGCACCGGGAATAACTTTTACATGGATGTAGCCATTAAAACCATACTCGTTGCGGAGAATAGTCAGTACCTGAATAATTTTCTCCATAGTATGGTCCGGTGATTTTTCCACTGCGGCACTTAAAAACAAGCCCTCTATATAATTACGGCGGTAAAACTGGATGGTCAAGTCAGCTAATTCGCGGGGCAGGAAACTAGCCCGAGGAATATCATTGGAGCGTCTATTGGCACAATAGCTGCAATCGTAAATGCAATCATTGCTTAACAGGATTTTTAATAAAGAGATACAGCGACCATCAGACGACCAGGCGTGGCAGATGCCGTAAGATTTGGAATTGCCGATTCCTCCTTGATTCTTCCGGGAAACTCCGCTTGAAGAACAGGAAACATCATATTTAGCAGCACTAGCTAAAATATCCAGCTTGGTCATGGTATCCATGCAGATCACCTCAAAAGAGTATTTAAAATACTTTTTACAGTGATGTCAGTATACTATAAAAAAGCTCTCCGCACAAACATATGTTCTAAACATAAAGGTGTATTGATATGATCCTTCCATTAGTTTAATATTTTCCGCGAACCACGTGCCAGTGAGCATGCTATGCCGATGGCAGCTAGGAGTGCAAAGGTGACAAAGCACTGCTGAAACCCGTACATGAATTGCAGGGTAGACGCTACTCCCGTGCCAGATCTGTTTAGTAACATGGTAGTGGTTGCCAGGCTCAAAGATATGCCTAGAATCCTTCCGGTAGCCATAACGCCGGAAGCCAAGCCGTATTGACCGGCTGGAATAGAGCTCATTATGGCATTCTTATTCGGTGCAACAAAGAAAGAAAAGCCTGTTCCAATTATCAGAAGGATGGCCACCAGGGTAATAATATTGGTATGAGGGTTGATAAAACCGAGCGCGAGCAAACATAACGCAGTTACCGCCATGCCTGAAGATGCCAGCCATCTTGGTTCCATTCTATCCGACAGCCAGGTTCTGAGTCTAAGGATCATTAAGGTTTAGAAAAGCTTCTACCACCTGAACCCGTTCCAGCTTGGCAACCAGATTTCAACCGATAGTCTTACCGGAGAATCGGAAATTGAATTGGTCATAAATAAACGTCGCCAGACAGCGGCAATATCGTTCAACCGTTACGGGGCAAGACGCATATGAGCGTATTCATGATATTTTATATCGAATCAAGCGTTCATCCGTTGGAAATCTTCAAGTTTTTTGCAATAGATGCTTTGCTCAAGCGTGAAGGATTTAGACAGACGGATACGAAATAAGGAAGACATAACAGCCAATGGAGATCGAGGGAGTAGCTGGTTGGGTTATTGTGAGGTTTGTTATTAAAACTTGATTTTAGTAGAAGGATTCGTCGAATTAATTATAGAAATATTTTTTTTATATTTCGCTAAATACGAAATAGAGTCATGAGCTTAGTTGAAAGGTGATCTGGATATGTGAAATCATAGACCTCTTTTGTGAACGGAGCAACGCAGTCTGACGATATAACCATTGTTGTGCTGCAGTTTATAGGGGGAAATCAAATGGAATTTCGTTTAAAAAATAACCTGGGAGAGATTCAATTACTGGCTGAGGCGATAGAAGTTTTCGGCGAGGATAACGGAATTTCGGTAAAGGCGCTCTTTAAGGTTAATCTTGCACTCGATGAATTACTGACCAACACCATCAGTTATGGTTATCCTGAAGGCGGTGAACATGAGATCCTAATTAGCATTATGCTGGAGGGGGAAAGCCAGCTGCTTATAGAAATTCGCGATGATGGTTTGGCTTTCAACCCGCTGGAGAGTGCACCGCCAGATCTTAGCCTGAAGATTGAAGACCGTCCTATTGGTGGTCTAGGGATTCATCTGGTCCGCCAGATGATAGATGAGATTGACTATAGAAGAGAAGACGAACAGAATATTCTTTTAATGAGGAAATTTATATAAATTTTCATAAATGAAGGAGGATTTTTCGTGAATATTAAAGAGATTAAGAAGGATCTGGCCACAGTAATAATGATTGAAGGAAGATTGGATTCCAGCAGCTCCGGGATGCTTGAGAAAAAAATATTATCTTTAATGGAAACCGGGGAAAAAAATTTTCTGGTTGATTTTTCTGGGATGGACTATATCAGCAGCGCTGGTTTGAGGGTTTTACTGATGGCAGCCAAGAAGACCAAACCGGCTGGGGGCAAAGTGGTGCTGTCAGCACTAACTGATAATGTAAGGGAAGTATTTGATATTGCAGGTTTTACCAGTATTTTCAGCATTTTTGCTACGCAGGAGGAAGCTGTTAAGTCCTTCTAGATGTGTACAGAGCGGAGCCTATGATGTACTCATCAATCAGGAGGGCCTCTTGGTGGAGCTAGCTCGTTTTCTGATCGCCTAGGAATGGCCAGGGGACAGGCTTGTTTACTACCTGCACTGGGCAAGAAGCTCAGTTAAACTGGTCTCTTCTTTGAGATAAGCCACAGCTTTCATTTTGCCGGCACTATCATTAGCACCAGCAACCTGAAACTGATCCCCGGTGTGTGTTATAACAACCCATGTCTGGCTTTTTTTCTTCTTTTGTCCCCCAGGACAAATTTCAAGAAGATCACCTGTAGAAGCTTCATAATCACCACAGACTGTAACATTATTACCGCTGCGAGACCTTGATAAATCAATGAATTCTCGTGTAACAGCACTTCCATCAAAGCCTAATAAGGCAATATACGGAGAACCTTTTCTCAAATCGCTCGTCGCTTCGAATGAGAAAGTATGAACCCCTTTTTCTTCGGCTTCTATACTGAGCAGAATTTTTTTTGCTTCCTCAATCGTATCTACCAATTGGGCCTTCGTCATTCGTGATAAATCTTCCATTATATCCTCCTGTTTTTCGTACAGAGACTGCGACCGAATTATACGTTCTTATCAAATTATCAAATTGTTATGCGCTGATGAAGATCAATTCTGCTTAATATTTCAGCAGATAGTTAATACGTTATATCACAATTTTTTGTTTTTCGTAATACTATTTTAAACAATCAAAGAGTTTTACAGTATTTGCGGTGACATGACTCGTATAGCTTGTAAGCTGATAGAAAAGTGTTTTGTCTGTTCCTCCAAAATTTTTATCGCGAATTGAGGTATTGCTGGGAATGATTACCGAATTTAACCTTACACAATCATAGAATGAGCTCGCATCTATTGAGTGCTCATTTATCGTTAGATTGTTCTGCTGTATCTTGATTTTCAAATTTGGCTATTACACCAAAAATATTTTTCTTGATATAATTTAATTGCAGCGTGTAGTCTCGATGACGTAAATCCAGTTGTCGAAACTACTTTTTTATTACTCAAAATTATATCTGAAGATGCTGTTTGAAATTTTGCAGCAAGGAGAGATGTTTGTAAAATAAAGGAAACTCGGTTTGCGCCGCAACCTTAATAGTCAGCAAAGCAAACACCGGTGGTAACCGAAAGGTGGGCCTCGGCGACAGCGGTCGATCCTTGCCATCATAGCATCACGCAACTAAGTCCATCCTTGGACTTTGGTTGGTCGTGGTACACTTATACTATAACCCTTAATAGTGAGCGAAGTTCACATCTGGTGTACTCGTAGGGTGCCACCTAAAAAGTTGTACTTTCTGAAAGTACCAGAAAGGAGAATGTGAAGCACTATGTATCAAATTGGTGATGTGATTGTATACGGAAGCGAAGGCGTTTGCCGTGTTGATACGATTGGCTTTTTGGATATTCCGTCTATTAACAAGGATCGACTTTACTATACCCTTTCTCCGTTCTACCGTGACGGCAAAATATTTACACCGGTTGATACTACTGTATTTATGCGTCCAGTCATTACTTATGGGGAAGTGCTGCATTTAATAGAACAGATCCCCGAAATGAAAACGGACGAGTTATATGAAAACCGTAACTTGAAAATGATGTCTGATCATTATGCTGCTTCGCTGCAAACTCATGACTGCGCAGATTTGCTTCAATTGATCAAGTCTGTATATGCAAAACGGCAGGTCGTTACGGAAAATGGAAAAAAACTTGGTAAGACAGATGAGCGTTATTTGAAAATGGCGGAGGAAATGCTTTATAAGGAGTTTGCCGTTGCATTGGGCATGCCGAAGGAAGACGTCAAAAGCTACATTAAGGAAACTGTTAGAAAGCTTGAAAGCACTCAGCCATCCAAGCAAGCATAAATAAGTCGGGAGAGTGAATGATCATGGATTTAATAAATGAACTGGTCGAGCATCCTGTGTTTGGAACAGGAACAGTCATCAGCCAAAACAACAATAGGATAACCATTCAGTTTTGCGAGAAAGTTGAGGAAAAGCGCTTCATTTACCCGGACGCATTTAAGAACTGTTTAAACATGTGTGATCCCGCAATTGCTCAAAAGGTGCTGGCGGAATTAACAGCTAAAATAAAACAAATCGAAGAGCAACATCGAAAGGCGGAAGAAGCTGAAATAAAAGCAATGGAAAATGTAGCCCTTGCAGCTCCGAGAAGAAAAAGTGTGTTAAAAGCAAAACAGCCAAAGGCCAAAGCAAAAAATGGTTCAAAAAAATAGCGAGGTGAACGACATATGATGAAAGCTCTGGACTACCGAATAAAAAAACAAACCACCATGCATTAAAAATGTGTAAAGCCTTATATTAAATCTAGTTTAAACGCTGCTTGTATTTACTATAAGCGTTTCTGCTCATAGGAATCTTGTGCGAATAGTCTCTTATCTCAATTTCGTAGGTTCTATCATAAACTTCTTTTATGCTTTTTATCTGCTTTATATTGACTATGAATGACCTGTGAACCCTGATGAAATCTTCATTTAATTGTTTTTCCAGTTCTTCCAGAGGTTTATAGGTTGTCCACTGGCCAAATTTAGTATTGATGATTGATTGCTTGCCATGTACCTCAATAAATCTGATATCCTCTTTGAGGATAAAGTCTTTCTTATGTCCAAACGGAACTACCAGTGCATGATCAGTACGTATACCTGCTGCATTTACCATATCTGCAATTTCCTTAATTACCGCTTTAAATTCATCTATAACGATGGGTTTTAGAATATAACTGTAAGGATGAACTGCAAAGGAGCTTATTGCGTATTGGGAATGTGCGGTTAGAAAAACCAAACATGCATCTTGGTTAAAGCTATAAATCTGTTTTGCTACCTCCAGGCCATTTAAGTCATCATTGACCAGTTCAATATCCAATAGAATCAAATCTGGGTGGTGATATCTGGCCAGATTAATAGCTTCCTTACCGTTGGAGGTACTCATAACCTTGGTTACTCCAGGAATATCATGCAATAACATAGTGAAAAAATCGCGTGTACTGACCTCATCCTCAAGAAGTAAAACATCCATAGGTCTCTTTATTCCCTACCTTTTCAAACAATCTGGGATATCGGGTTCATACATTGTAAACATACTTCTCGAATCAATTCCTAGACCAGCAATTAAGAATAGCATCACTCCTAAATTAGCCAATACAAGATTCTGTAATCTTTTAAACAACTTCTCCACCTCCTTTCTCAGGTATTTCCAATAAGTCATCCAGGGCACCAATAAAGTGATAACCTAAAGGCATCATAAAAAATGAACTGAATAAGGAACCCAGTATGCCTGCCAATGCATAGGAATACAGATTGTTACATATACAGGTGAGCACCAATATACACCAAATTATTAAAGTGCTGAGGGTTTCTTTTTTCTGCTTTACACGTTTTTTAATCTCGGTGACCTGTTTTTTATCGGTACCGGCTGGTACAAATTGAATAATCACATAGACTGCTATTAATATCGATAATATATAAAGACCAATAACATAAATCTTATCTATATCGAAAGTAGCCACATATCCCATGCTCAGAATCAGCATTAGACCTACTATCAGGCACCTTAAATAAGTACTTAAATGCACTCCTCCACCCAGCCATCGGAATAGAGCAAAAGTAAATAAGAAAATTAAGGCTGTGTTTAGAATGCCGAATAGAGTAGCCAGGAGAGTAATCAAGGCAAGTTTAATAATGGTTCCCAACACTATTTCCAGGGCATAGGCATATATTGAAATTTGGTCATTATCGGCTTCCAACCTTCTGCCCAAAGCTTCTGCTATCGTCAGGCAAATAGAACTTATCATCCCCTGAGCCTCCATCTGGTAATCTAACAGTGAAATGTGTTTTCTTGCCGCAGCTTATCTCTATATCTCCACCGTATTGGTCTACCACTTGCTTAACCAGGAATAGTCCATATCCTCTAGACGAAGAATCCTTAGTAGTGTAACCGGGTTCATAAATCCTGTTCTTATCAAGTATGGTCGTTCCGTTGTTGGCAATATAAAAAACATACTGACCTTTTTGGCGGCTAAACTCAATGGCAACCTGCGGATGTTTGTCTTCCATAGCTGCTTCCATGGCATTTTCAATCAAGTTACCCAGTATACTATTCAAATCCCAGGGAGGCACAGTTAATTTCGAGAGGTCACTTTTAACTGCTACTGCAAACTCTATACCCTGTGCCTCAGCCGTGTTCCGCTTGGTGTTAATAAGTGTAGTAATGGAGGGGTGCCCAGTGTTTATCAATATTTCTGTATGTCTGTAATCCTTGGCCAAAGCATTAATATATTCCATTAACTCATCATATCTTCGCAGATAAGCCAGGGATTGCAGGTATTGAAAATGCTTGGCATATTCATGCTTTTGAGAACGTAAAAGCATGTTTAGTGATTCAATTTCCAGTACATGTTTTCGCAATAGTTTTATTTTAGTACGGTTTTCAACATCTTCTTCAAGTTGTTTTATGGAAAGCATAGTTAACACAAAAATAATCACAACTATTAAGTTAACCCAGGGTAACAACGTTTTTAGGTAAGCTAACTCCTGTGCGGAAAGAATACAGTGGTTAATCGTAACAATAATTAGGCTTTGAATAAGTAAAGTAAGCAATACTATTAAGCCCTGGTTATTTTTCATTCTTATATACCTTTTTGGCCCAAGTCATAAAGAATAAGGCTATGTTTTCGTATAAGGATATAGATTATGAAAGTAATCAGTAATATAGGCATAAAGCCAGCTATATTAAGCCAGGGATTAAGGGAAAGATCTTGAGCTGAATGGGATGTCAGACTTAAAAACAGTGGACACCATACCCCTTCGAATCCCCCCATTATCATTGACCCCAGCATGATGGAAGCAAGGTTATGCATAACCTTGCCATTATTAATCAAGGTAACAAAAGCAGTAATAATTATAATAAGTAATAATGTATGTATTCCCGCGGCTATTGGACTTCTTCTCAGGAAATAGGTAATGACACCTACCAGCAAAGCAATTATCAGGCATCTCTTAAAATCCATTTGCAGGTTAAATAAATTAAACCCTAATTCAATGATTAAAGTGGTTTGAGGTATGGAAATCAAAATAATACTGTACCAAGGTAATCCAAACATACATTCTCCTATAAATATCCTCAAATACTATATAACATTCATAATTCAACAAAAAGGAATAATTTCCTGCTGCTTTTCGGATACTCAGACCATGAAAGCGGGATTTCATACCATGAAAGCGGGATTTCGAGGAATGTATACAGGAGATGAGATGGAAATGTGTAATTTATAACTCATCGCGCGAAAGACATAATTTGAATGGAGTGATTTGGGAGAAGCCAACTGTAAACCAAACGAAGGAATCCAGAACCCTTTTGGGGGATATTTTTAGAATTGTTTTACCTATTAACCCTCTGACAGGCTAACAGCCAAATCAAAAAATGGAGGCGAAAAATGTGAAGAAAAAGCATCTTATTATTCTCTTAATGATGTTCATCATGGCAATTAGTTGTGTACCAGTTTTGGCATCGACCTCAACTAATGAAGAAGTAGTTTTCAAAGCCCAAGAAATTAAGAATTGGAAAGACCTTGAAGAGCGTATGGATAAAGGAATTACAGACGATTCGGCTGTCCAAGTTAGAGGGACTATTTCAGAAGAAATTTATACTGATGAAAAGGGGCGTCAATTTAAGGCAATAATTTGCAACAAGAAAATAACCTCACAAAAAATAATGGCCGTAAAAACAAAAGAAGGAAAGACCGAAAATAGTTATGTAGCAAATGCTTTAGTAGAAGCAAGGCTCGAACCTATCAAGGCGAATGGAAACTTAAGGTCAATAAGTGATTCTTATGATGGAGATGATTATTCACATTATACTTTAGGTACGGCCCATGTGACGCTGTATTATCAAATGGAGCCGGATGTAGATGTAGACGGATATTCGGTAAATATGTTTAGACCAACGTCTGTGAGTGGAATAATTAACAGAGCTGACTCACAGATTGTTTTTGACGACATTCGAGTCCAAATCCAAGGAGTTGGTGACTATTATTCGGACAGTCAAGGTCAAAATTATGTGGGCTTTGATAGTAAAGTTGACTCAGTTTATGACTCAATGCCAGATGTTGGGAGTTACTACACTAAAACTGCAAGCAAAACTCATTATTGGTGGCCTATTTATCCCGGCGCTTTTTCAGATACCTTAGAAGGAGCAACTAAATCCACAATGCACCGGGGAGGAACATCTTGGGATCTAGCTGCCTATGCTACATTTGATGATACTCATTCTGAGCCCTAAAGGCAAAAGCCTAAGCCCAATGATTTTGGGTTTAGGCTTTTATAAAAATACTGGAGGAATAAATGAAAGCATGTTCAAAAATATACAAAATATGTTTATCGTTATTAATAATTTTGACGATTTCACTGTTATTCTGGCTACATCATTCAGTAATAATTAAAGAAGCTCACTACTTCTATATGCCTATCTTATTAGGCAAACAAAAGTATTTTTTCACTGATGTATATTTACAAAACTATGAACTAAAATATAAGACCAAATGGTTAGAGCTAGTACCTTTTGGGATACCAAAAATCATTTCAGACCCTATGTGTCAGCTTCTTTCCTTTTATAGCCTTCCTTACAAAAAATATAAAGTAGGCGGAATTATTACATTAAATGGAATTATTGTTGTTGACAATGCTAATACCCCGGTTAATACTAAAAACATTACCTTTTATCTAATTGATCGATATGGTAATAATTTGTTGATTGAAAAACAAATTTTTATTAAGAAAGGATCTAATATCGTTAATTATTCTTTGAAAGGCAGGGTTGAAGAGGAAAATAAAGCACCTTTTGGTGTAGATATTAGAGAATCTGAATCAGGGAAACGAATAAAAACCTATTTCGATCATGATTGGTCAACAAAAAGCTTTACTTTTTTTGAGCAAAAACCGAGTTTGAACATAGAACAACCGCAAGAATTTATTAATAATTATCTAAATTCTATAAGCGCAATAAAACATAAAAACGCAAATTCACCCATTGAACCAAAAATCACTGACGTCAGCTCCTTTCAAAATCTCCAACATAGCTTATGGATGACAAATAAATGGGCGATAACAAGTATCACTTATCTTAACGAATTCGATAGCGAACAGGATGTTTTTGCAACTAGCGTCAATTTTTTTAGTTCTCAGCCTGATAATAGTGAAATAGTAGCAACACAAAAAATATATGTTGTCCGTTCACATCTTAGCAAAAATGGTTGGCTTATCTGGAGCGTTGGTCCATTAAAGAAACCCTATGATGGCTAATAAAGTAACCACTAGTTGGGGACACAGGTGCTTCGCAAGGAGCTGATAAAAGCTATCAGCAATAATTTTTCTCTTTAGTTTGAAAGAACTAGGGGAACTTTTTGTCGGGCTTAGGAAAACACGAATCAGGTAGGATTATGCGCGATTAAGCAAGTCAGAACCATCCCTGCTTGTCCTAAATATCAGGATCGTATGAAACAACCACGTCCTCTCTGTCATTAGTCTGCAGACAGTGCTATTGTTTTTACCTAGCTTCTCCAGTACTTTCGATCCAAACTTCTGTACTGTAGGGCCTCCCCCAAGTGCTGCAACTTAATATTTTCCGAGGCTTCCATGTCCGCAATTGTCCGGGCAACCTTGATGATGCGGTCATAGGCGCGGGCGCTCATTTTCAGCTTATCGAAAGCGTTCTTTAAAAGCGTTTTTGATTCCTCATCCAAACGACAGTATTTCTTTACATCAGCCGGACGCATCTGTGAATTCAGGCTAATCTTATAGCGGGCAAAGCGCTTTCTCTGTATCTCCCTAGCCACCATCCTTTTTACACATGGCAATTGAACTCTCACCATTGCCGCGATCCCGTAATTGCTTCATAATTGACTCGACTTACCTCGACATGTAAATCCATCCTATCCAAGAGAGGTACGCTGATCCGTCCCAGGTATTTTTGAATTTGGGGCGGGGTGCAGGTGCATTCCTGGTCAGATCCATAAAATCCGCAGAGGCGAGCGTTCGTAACTAGTATTCCGGGATTGCGGCGGACAAAGTTGAACCCGATTTAACGTAACTTCCAGGGGATACTCCAGGGCAGAGGATGAAAAAAGACTGTTAAAAAAATCTTTTGTTGAAGGATAAAAATCACCCGGTGGGTGATATAAAACCAAAACAATCCACTGTACAATTTTGTAGAGTGGATTTTTGACGGTGCGCCCGGCATGGGCGCAGTCTAAAGGGTGAAAGTCCCTAGTGCGGGTTGA